>CAZYYU010000092.1:3841-11316 GCA_964651735.1 uncultured Gammaproteobacteria bacterium
TACCGCATTCCCTTTGACGCGCCGCTGGATGGCTTGGCCCCGCCAAATGCAGCCAACGTGGTCGGCGCGGGCAACGGCGTGCGCATCACGCTGCTGACGCCGTACCTGTTCCGCTTCGAGGTCGGCGCCGACGACAGGGCAACGACCACCTTCGTTTCCCGCAGCACGCCCGCCGTGCCCCACCAGACTTCCAGCGTCAACGGCACGCTGCGCATCCAGGTGGGCAGCGACGTGGTCATCCAGTACCGCGCGCCGGACGACGGCGACAGGGCTCTGGGCTGCTCGCAGTCTGCGCAGACGGACGTGACGCGCGCAGTCCGCAGCCCCAACTACCCCAACGGCGTTGCCGCCTCCAGCGCCGCGCAGTGCTGCGCCATCTGCGAGGACGATGCGGCGTGCAACAAGTGGGTGTTCGCCACGGACTCTCCTTTTTGTTGGCCGCTCGCCTCGGCGGGCAGCGTAGTGCGCAGCGCGGCGCGTACGTACGGCGTGGTGCAGGGCCGGCGCGACCCCCTGGACGGGCTGAGCGTGCAGTGCACGGCCGCGGGCGCGCCCTTTGTGTGGACGCCTGCCTCGCAGCCCTCGCAGCCGCTCAACGGCACGTTCCAGGCGCTGGACTGCTACAGCACGCCCATGCAGTGCTACGCGCAGTTCTGGCAAGCCATGCAGCCGGGGCTGCTGTCGCGCGACGGCTGGGCCACCATTGACGACACGTTTGTGGCCCGCTTCGTGCCCGGCACCGTCGACGCCTCGTGGCCGTGGTGGAACGCCAGCTCCAGCGTGCGCGACCTGTACTTGCTCATTGCGCCAGGCCTGGACTACCAGCGGGCGCTGCGCGACTACATGATGGGTTGGCTGGGCGGGGCTGGGTGCTGCTTGCGTTGACGCCGCGCAGTGGCTGGCCGCCCTGCTCTGCCGCCCCGACGTGCTCTGGGAGTGTGGTGGTCACGCTACTATCCCTACTCGGCCGCCAGCATCGTGAGCGAGGTGTTGGACGGATACAGGCGAGAGGGCCACAGCGGCGTGCGCATATGCTTGCTGACGCTCGTGCTCATGCAGCAACTACAGCATCCCGCTGGATGTGCTGGTGCTGGACATGGACTGGTGAGGCGCCTCATTTTGTCAGGCTGTGCGGCGCTCACTTCATCCAGGCACAACGAGCCGACCTCATCTGGGTGCCAGAGCTGGTAATGGGCGCAGCGCGTCAGCTCCGCATTCTGGACCCTCATCTGCCTTTCTTTGGCACAAAGGGGCAACTTCGACTGTGAGCGCAGTGTCACAAGTTGTTCCACGCTCTTTAACCCGAGATTAAGGGTGCGCTCCCTTTGTTGTTTGCTCGTCCATTCAGAGCTCACTGCGCGCGCGATGCAACGCAGGAACACCAAGCTCTTCCCAGACCCGACCGCGTTCTGCCAGTGGATCCACACCAGCAGCAACCCGCTGGGCCACCCGCTCGCCCTCTCGCTCAACCTGCACCCTCAGTCGGGCGTGGGTGCGTCGTTGTTCTTGTTGCTGCTGCTGCTGCTGCATGTTGTTGATGGGAACCGCAGACCACTGTGATTCACGGTACGCGCAAATCGCGACGCGAATGGGCGTGGATCCCGCCAGCAAGCAGGTCATTCCGTGCTCGTTCAACAACCAGGTCCGCCGCGCTGTATGAGGGGGTGGGGGGATGCGCTCTGACTCGCGACCCATCGCTGCATCGCCGCAGACGTTTGCCAAGGCCGTGTTCGACGTGTACCTCAACGCGCAGCCCCTGCGCCTCGTCGACTGGTGGTGGACCGATTACGGTGCGGTCTTTGGTGCTTTTTGTTTGCTCTGTGACCGAGAGGGGCTGCAGGAGGCTGTGGGGGCGTGAACCAGATGGGCTGGAGCAACTACGCATTCGACACGAACCCGGGCTCGTTTGGCGCCGGTGCAGTGCGGCCTCTGGTGCTGTCGCGCTACGGGGGCCTGGGGTCGCACCGCCTGCCCATCGGCTTCAGTGGGGACACGTTCCAGCACGAGGTCACGCTCGACTTCCTCATCCAGACCACGCCGCTGGCTGCCAACGTGCTGTTCGGCTACTGGAGCCACGACGTCGGGGGCTTTCAGCACGGCAAGGGCGCGCCAGGCGAGTGCTCGTCGGTTGCCGGCGCTGGTGGCTCGTCCCCTCATCGCCGTTGCTGGCAGGCGACGCCGACCCCAAGAACTACACCGGCTCCGAGCTGTTCTTGCGCTGGGTGCAGTTTGCCGTGGTGTCGCCCGTGTTCCGCACGCATTGCGACCACTGCGAGCGGCGCATCTGGCGCTTCCCGCTGCACTTCCCGCAGCTGCTGCAGGCCTTCATGCTGCGTTCGGCCCTCGTCCCGTACCTGTACACGCACGCTGCCCGCACCACGTACAGCGCAGTGAGCATTGTGCGTGCCATGTTCGTCGACTACCCGCTGGAGAGCAACGCGTACGCAGCGGCATTCGTGCACCAGTACATGTTTGGCGACGCGATCGCCGCGCCCATCTCCGTCATCACGTCGGGCCCCGGCCAGCTTGTGGCCAAGACGGTGTGGTTCCCGCCGTCGAAGACTTCTTGGTTCAGGTGGTGGAAGCAGCAGCCGCATGGCGTTGATTTTGTTGGTTTGCTCATGTTGCTTCTGCAGCTGGGACGGCTCCGCCGAGATTGCAGGCAACCAGACGCAGACGCTCAAGGTCTCCACGTGGCAGATCCCGCTGTTTGTGCCAGCCAACGTGGTGGTGCCGCTCAAGACGTCGGGCACGGCAGCGGACGTGGTGCCGCCCATCACTTGGACGCTCTGGGCCGGCTCCAACAGCACAACATCCACCGCGCAAGGCATGCCCCGTTCTCGTGTGCGGGGCCAGCCCCGTCTCACGCTCGTTTCAGGCCAGCTGTATGAGGACGACGGCACCACCACCGCGTATCAGGCGATGAGTGACGCGGTTCGCGCCGTGACCGAGGCCCGCTGCAAGGCCGCGCCCAACGCTGTGGTGTGCGTGGTGACTGCCACGGCAGCGCTGCCCGGCTTCCCATCCACGCGAGCGCACCGCCTGCAAGTGCGCGGGCCGTGGGCTGCTTCGCGCTCCAGCCTCGCAGCCACCGTCAACGGCCAGCCCGCGACCGTGTCGCGATGCGCTGCTCCGGGTGGGGGTGGTCGCTTGTTTGGTTTGCCCGGGCATGGATTGAGCTTTGCACTGGCAGGGACTCTCGTTTGCCCGCAGAATGCAATCTGGGTTGATGCCGGAGCACTGCCGCTGAGCGCCACCGTCACATTCAACATTACCGCGTTGTGAGCCGCGAGCATAAAAAGAAAGTGTTTTGGGGCTCGTTAACCAAAGCGGGGGGGCCGCGCCTCGGCTGCCACTGGCTCAAAAAGGGCTTGGCGAGGACTACTACATTCACATTCCCGACAGCAAGTCGTTGACGTCGAGCGTCTTGAGGTCGCTGAGCATCTGGTCCAGCTTCTGTCCCGCCTGGGGCTTCGTGTTGCGTTTCTGCGCGGAATGTGCTGAGCAACAAGCGGCGCGGCCTCCCGAGTACCTTCATCTCCTTGATGCCGCGCTCCTTGCGCTCCTGCGCGATCTTGGTGGCCAGCGCGCCGATGGAGCCCAGCACGACGGACGACTCGGCCTCCTTCTCCGCCGCGGGCTTGGGCGCGCCCCGCTTCTTCAGCTTGCCGCCAGAGTCGAACGTCTCGATTTCCTGTCGTTGCAAGTGAAGCGCTCCAAGCACCTCCCCCGCCCCCAGCCACCAACCTTGAGCAGCTCCTTGCGCTTGGGGTCCACCTTCATCTTGACCTCGCGGCCCTTCATCACCTCGCCCTTGGCGGCGTCAAACTGCTTGGCGAACTCGGCGATGGTGCCAAAGAACTCCTCGGGCTGAATCTTGTCGGCCTGTGCACACACGCGCGCGCGCGTCACGCAAACATGCCGTCAACCACCACTCCACTACCTCCTCTCCAAACTTGGTGGCCAGCGCCACAAAGTCCTTCTTGGAGCACTCGTACGACTCGGTCAGCTCCTGCACCTGGACCGCGAACTCCTTGGCGCAGCGCTCAAACGTTGCGTGGAAGCGGTCGCCGCCACCTGCGTGGCGCGGAGCTCAGCGGGGAAGCCAAACCGAGAGCAAGTGGTCACCGGCTCGCGGGACGGTCTCCAGCGCGCTCTGCATGGACGTCACGCCCTGCTTGATCTGCGCCACGTCGGCGCCCAGCGCCTGGAACGGCACAGCCCCGGCCCCGGACGTGGCCACCAGGTCCTCCGTGAGCTTGAGCATGTCGGGGTCCTTCTTCTCCAGCATCTCCACCAGCCACGTCAGCAGCGTCTTCTTGTTGTCCGTGGTCTTGGTGTCGCCCAGCTTGGTCAGCGTGGACAGCTTGAAGCCGTAGGCGCCGCCGCGGGCGTTGCGCCCGTTCATGAAGTTGCCCAGCGCCAGCACAATCTTGATGAACTTGGGGAAGCGCTTGGACGTGTTCACGTCCTTGATGGCCGACGCAACCTGGGTGCAGCGCGGGGTCAGCGCGGCGGCGGCAGCGGCGCCACGCAGCGAGGGCGTCACCTTGAGCACTTTGGGCCGCAGGTCGCCGAAGCGCTCCGGAAACGTCAGCTTGAACTGCAGCGTCTTGAGACGCAGCGGCAGATGCGAAATGTTCTGGATGGCCACGAAGAAGCGCTCGGCCTTGTCCAGCGACTCCACGTCTGTGTTGGTCTTCTGCCAGCCCGTGAGGATGGTGGTCTCCTCCTCCGTGGGCAGCGACTCGATCATCATGGGCAGCACGCTGGCGGCCAGCAGCTCCTCGTCCATCTCCAGAATGGCGTCGTGGATCTCGTCGTTCTCGCGCTTCATGGTGCGCAGGAAGATGCTGATGTTCTGCTCGCGCTTGGCGCTGATGAGCACCGTGGCCTGGTGCTTCTTGTGCTCCGCGGCCGCGCCCGCAGCGCCGGCCTTCTCCTCCACCTGCTTGGCGGCGAACAGCTCCTCCACCTCGGCCAGCGGCAGGTACGCCTGGTCCACCAGCTCCGTCTCGTCCATCTCCTCGAAGATGGTGCCTGCAGCGACGATGAGCGCGCAAACAACCGAGAAGCGTTTGTTCCTCCAAACCTTTGACTTGGCGGTTGGCCAGCTTCTGCCAGTTGATGCCCTTCATCTGCACGGTGGGCTTGGGCATGCTCTTCTTGGCAGGCGGTGCGGGCGCCGCGAACCCGGGCGGCGGCGGAGGCCCGAAGCCAGGCGGCGGCGGCGGTCCAGGAGGTCCTCCTTCGTGCGCGACAGCGAGGTTGAGCGAAACAGAAGAGCAGCCAGAGGCAACCCCAGACCTCCGGGCGGCGGCGGCGGCGGCGGCGGGCCAAAGCCTGCAGGACGCGAGACTGAACGCAAAGAGGAACCCAAAAGGGAGAAGCGGCGGACCTGGCGGCGGCGGCGGCGGCGGCGGTCCTCCTCCAGGCGGGGGCGGCGGCGGAGGCGGTCCTCCTTGGTGAACGCGACGATCAGCCAAAGAAGACGGCGCCAATAATTCAAAAGAAGAACCTTCGCCTCCCGGCGGCGGCGGCGGCGGCGGCGCAAAGCCCTCGCCTCCAGGCGGCGGTGGCGGCGGTGGCGCGAAGCCCTCCCCTCCCGGCGGCGGCGGAGGCGGGGGCGGTCCTCCTGTTCGCGTGACGCTGAGCAGGGCGGGCCCTCGAGCAGGGCGGGCCAACCTTCTCCTCCCGGCGGCGGGGGCGGCGGCGGTGCAAAGCCCTCTGCAGAGGGCGGGGCCGTGGCCGCCGCGGCCAGCTGCTGCTGCTGCTGCTGCACTTTGCGCTCCGCCGCGGCCAACTGCGTGCGCAGCGACGCTGCCTCGCTGGCGCCCGCCTGCAGCTCGGCCACGCGTCGCTTGGCCTCGGCCAGGGCCTCCTCCGTCTGCTGCAGCCGCTCCTCCAGCGTCTTGATCTTGGTCTTGCTGTCCAGCAGGATCTGCACCAGCACCTTCTCCTGCGCCTCGCTGAAGCGCACCTCCTCGTCGCCCGTGGCAGCGCCCGCGGTGCCCTCCAGCGCAGAGGCTCCGCCCGCGCCCGCACCGGCCGTCTTGAGCTGCTCCTGCAACAAACGTGACTCTCACACACGCTGCACGCTCTTCCGCACGACAAACCTGCAGCGCCACCAGCTTGGCCTCCAGCTTCTTGATGGTGTCGTCGGCGCGGTCCTCCGTGTCCCACAGGTTCTTCTCGGTGGCCCAGAGCTTCTCCTCCAGCTGGTTGATCTTCTCTTGCATCTGCTGCCGCTTGGACTCGGCGAACTCGGCGCGCTCCAGCGCGTCGTCCAGGCGCTCCTTCATCTCGGCCACGTCGCTGCCGCCCGCCACGGACGCGCCCACAGCGCCGCCCGCAGCGGCCTTGGCAGCGTGCAACTCGCGCTCCAGCGTCTCCACGCGCTCCGTGGCCTCGGCGCGGCTCTTCTGCACCATTTCCACCATTTGCGCCGTCTTCTCCTCGTACTGCTTCACCGTGCGCTCCGAGTCCTCCAGCTTCTTCTCCGTCTCCTTCAGCCGCGTCAAAGACTTCTTGAACTTGGCCTTGGTCTTGGCCAGGTCGGCCTGTGTGTGCGCGGCTGCACGTGAACAAGAAGCCTCAACGAAGCGCGCCAAAACCTTGAGCTCCTCCACGTCGCCGCCGCTCGTCTTGGCCGCCTCGAGCTTCTCCAGCTCCTCTTTCGTGGCCTTGGTTGCGCGCCGCCGCCCGCGTCAGAATGGAAACACGATGCAGCCGAAGCCCCAACCTTGAGTTCGTCGAGCGCGCTCGACAGCGTCTGCGTCAGCTCCTCCACGGTGCCGCCCACCGTCTTGGCCTGGCTTGGCAGAGTTGAGCGGCGCCAGCAAGCAGTGGCAACACGCAACCTTGCGCTTCTCGTCCAGGATCTTCTCCTTGGCCTGGAATGCTGCTTCGTCAAGCCTCACCTCACTCCACCTGGCTTCGCAGTCACCTTGAGCTGCACCTCGTCCACTGCCACGCGCAGCTCCTGGATCTGGCGCGCCTGTGCCGCGTTCTCGGCCTCCAACTCTGCCACGCGTGACATCATCTCGGGTGCCTGCTTGCCCGTCTTGGTTGCCTCCTGCAGCGGTCGTCACCACACACACAGGCCAGCAAGAGTTGACGCGCCGCACCCGCATCATCATCAGCAGCCCGTTCATCTTCTCCTCGAGCTTGTTGGCGCGCTCCACTGCGGCCTCCGCCTTCTTGGTGGTGCTGGCAATGGCCGCGTCGTAGCGATCCTTCTGCTTGCGCTCATTCTCCTTGAGCGAGTCAACCACGTTGAGCAGCGCCACTTCCGCCTCGTTGGCTCGCTTCTCGGCCTCGGCCTTCTCCTTGAGCAGCGTCTGCTGCTCCTTGGCGCGCTGCGCGCGGTCGTCCTTGACGGCGTTGATCAGCTTGGCCAGCTTGGCCTCGCTCTCCTTGGCGCGCACTTCGGCCGCCTGCAGCCTGAGGCGCGTGTCCTTGAGCTGCTTGGCCAG
>CAZYYU010000093.1:0-11174 GCA_964651735.1 uncultured Gammaproteobacteria bacterium
CAATCGACCTGTGGGTTATGAGCCCACCACTCTTCCCCTGAGCTATATCGCTAGTTTTTCGGACGAGCTGCTTGCAAAAACTGCTTGGTCAAGATGAAAATGCGCATGTTCTTTGTTTCTTTTGGTCGTCAAACTCGCTGCTTCTCTCAGCGACACACTGGGCCACGCAGCATCGCCAAAAAAATAACGTTGCACAAAAAAAAGCTCCCACGCCGTCGGCACCCACAGTGCCTCCTGCGCCATGCAACAAGCCATTCTTTACAATCATGCAGTGAGCTCGTCGTCCACTGCGTCGTACTGGTCATCGTTGGACTGAGCAGCGCGCTCAACATCATCAAACGAAGGCAGAACAGAGCCCGACACGTGCATGGACGTGGCCAGGTACGAGAGGTTGCCAGCAATGGCAAGCAGCGTGACCCAGGGCCAGCGCGTGCTGACGCCGGCCACCATGCTCAAAAAGCCGGCGTATCTGAAGCAGCGTCAGCAACCTCCAGCCAGCGGTGGCCCCTCACAGTGTGCCCAGGGTGGCGCCAGCGAACCGGTTCCAAGACGGGGTGCGCCACAGCAAGCTGGCAGCGACGAAGAAGACCCAGGAGCCAGAGATGGCGTGCAGGACGCCTGGTGCAGGGGCGGCGTGAGCAGCAGCAGCGCTGATTGAAAGGGCAGGAAGCGCACCCGAGTACAGCATGGAGTTGACGTGTGAGGGCTTGCGCGAAGCGGGCATGCGCAGCTGTGGAAGCATGGCCTGCAGGAGCACGCTGCGGCGCTGCTGCAGGAACCGAAACATGCGGTAGAAGAAGATCCACAAGCCCATGAAGCCGTTGCCCACAATGGCCAGGCGCCTGAGCGGGGGGTGAGCGTTGGAGCGCAGTTGAGGGGACGACCTTGTGTAGCGCAGGCCCCAGCGAGCGTTGACGTCCTTGCGCGGGGTTGGAGCGCGGTAAGAGCCCAAAGCAGTGGCGGCCACGGCCCAACCTCGAACACAGCCAGGCGGTCGTTGATGGTTGCAACGTGGCGCTGCAGCGAGGTGAGTGTACGCGCGCGCGTGCTGGCCGGGAGGGGGGTGGGGCCTTTGCCTGCAGGGCGCGCAGCTGGCGCTCCAAAGCGCGCGCATGGGGCAGTCCGCCGCTGCCGTCCAGAGAGCCCAGCTCGTACGGCTGACTTTGAGTGCGCCGCAACATGTCGCCGTCGTTGGGCGGGCGGCCCAGGACCTGAACCGCGAACATACGCGCGCACGGGGGTGCTCCGCGAGCGGCCCCTTGCCCGGAAAAGCTTTGGAGGGGCGCCCCAATGTCCTCTGCGTGGATCGGCGTGGATGGCGGAGGCACCAAAGTGAGCGTGTGCGCTGTGGACGAGGAGGGCACGGTGCTGGCACGCTCGCTAGGGCCCTCCACCAACCAGAACAGGTGACAACGCGGCCGGCCCGCCGTCGCCGGCCCTCATGTCCCGCAGCGTGGGCTGGGAGGCTGCCGAGGAGGCGCTGGCGAGCACGTTGCGCGAGGTGCTCAGCGCGCTGGGCGGGCGGGTGGTGCGTGGCGCGTGCTTGGGTTTGTCGGGCGTGGATCGCGAGCCGGAGCGGGTGCGGTGGACGGCGCTGGCAGCGTCGCTGCTGGGCGAGCAGTGCGCGGTGCAGGTGGCCAACGACGCGGTGGTGGCGCTCGCCTCTGGCACAGGGGGGCTGCTCCAAGGGGCAGTGGTCATCAGTGGCACCGGCACCATTGCGCTGGCGGTTGGAGCAGACGGGCGGCGAGTGCGCAGCCAGGGATGGGGCCCGCTTCTGGGAGATCGCGGCGCCGGGTACGACATTGGGCTGGCGGCGCTGCAGGCCGGTGAGCGAGTGTTGGCGATCGATTCCAAGCTCACACACCGGTCCAGTGATGCGGTCGTACGACGAGCTTAGCCCGCCCACTGCATTGAGTGCACCGCTGCTCAGGCACTGCGGCTGCAACTCGCCTCAAGACCTGGTTGGCGTTTGTTTGCGCACGTTTATGCATTGACTGGGCCCGTCAGGTGCAATGGGCTTACGGCGCGCAGCACGCCGGTGACTGGCAGCGCGTGGCGGCGCTGGCCCCGCTCGTGGAGCAGGTTGCGCCTCACTGCTGCCTGCGCGCGTCCAATGCCCACCGACAACCACCAATGCAGGCCGCGGTGCAGGGCGACGGCGCTGCGCTGGGCGCGGTGGCGGCCGCGGTGCAGGCGCTGCTGGCCGCGGTGCAGGCGGTGGTGCGGCGGGCCGTGCTGCAGCCGCGCTGGACGCTGGTGCTGGCCGGTGGCACGCTGTGCCGGCCGCCCGGCAGCCCGCCGTCACTGTACGCGGCGCAGCTCACGGCCGCCGTGCAAGCACTGTACGGCGACCAAGTGCAGGCAAGGCTCGCTGCGTTGCCCCGCTGCACCGCTCACCGCCGACGACGGCGCAGGTCGTGCAGCCCAGTGTGGGTTCGGACCAGGCCGCGGCCCTCATCGCGCTGCGCTGTAAGGACCCGCAGTGAAAGGCTTTACAGCTTGGACCGCAGAAAGCGCGGCAGCGGCAGCCTGTGCATGAGCAGGTGCAGCCAGTCCTCGGTGTCCACGCCCACCTTGTACAGCGCCTTGGACAGCTTGCTGGGGTAGTACACGCGTGACAGCAGCAAGTCCAGCCGCTCTTTGGGCGCCATGAACACGGGCCGGCCCGCCAGCCCTCGCCCCGCCTGTCACTCAAGTCACCGCAAACCATTCACGGGCACCCTCATTCGCAAACCTGCAATGCCTCCAGGTTCTGTCGGCCCTTGTCCTCAAAGGCTGCAAACGTGGCCTCGAACGAGTCCGGGCACTGCGAGCCCAGATGCTCGGAGCACAGCCGCAGCCGCGTGCCCTGGCCCCGCCGTCAGCCGACGCCGCCAGCCACACGTCCCCAAAGAAAACCTTGGCCAACGCCGCGTCGTACACGTTGAGGTTGATCTCCGACGAGAAGAAGAAGCTCATGTCGTCCATGTTGGCGGAGCCGGTGAAGAGCAGCTCGTCGTCCACCACGCAGAGCTTGCTGTGCACGTAGATGGGCTTGATGCGGGCGCGGTAGTCGTCCTGGCGGCACAGACCGTACACGGCCACGCGCTCCGGCGCCACACTGTGCACGTGCAGCAGGTGCTGCGTGATGTGGTCCTGGCTCCAGTTCACCATTTCACCCACGATGCCAGACGGCAGGTCTGTCTTGACGGCCGTCACGATGAGCACGCGCAGCTGCGGGTTGGCGCGCAGCGCCTGGCACAGCTCGTACGTCAGTGCCCAGTTGTGGAACGGGTACTGGTGCTCAATGTACAGCGAGCGCCGCGCGCGCCGCAGCATGTGGCGGTGCGCCTCGAACAGCCGCTGCACGTCCGCCAGCACACCACGCCAGCAGCGCACCAGCTCCACCGTGCAGCCCGGCGCCGGGGCCGGAGCCGGGGCCGGGCCGGGGCGCCGGCACTGCGCCAGCATGGGCGGGGCCTCGGGCGCGCCCACGCCGCAGCCAAAGGCGTGCCGCCACCGCTGCGCAAAGTGCAGGTGCAGCTGCTGCACGCACGGCCCCGCCAGCTCCAGCTGCACGTCGTGCCACAGGAAGCGGATGCGGCGCAGCACCGGCTGCACTTCGGGCCCGGTGTAGCGCGGCGGAGCGGGACCGTGCGGCCGGCTCAGCTCAAAGTACGGCAGCGGGATCTGGTGCAGCGGCTGGTCGTAGCGGCCGCGCGCAATGTCGAAGCCGCCCACAAAGGCCGCGGCGTGGCGCGCGCACTGCGCGTCCACCAGCAGCAGCTTCTCGTGGTGCGACGACAGCACGCCCCGCGGGTTGCCGGCGATGACCACGACGATGCAGGGCGCGGCGGCCGCCGAGCTGGGGTCGGCGTGGACCGAGCCGGGACGAGCGGAGCCGCCGGCGCCAGTGTGCAGCCGCACCACGTCCACGCCCAGTGCACGGCCGCGCGCGCCCAGCTTGGCCACCTCGGCCTCGATCGTCACCTCGCCCAGGTACAGGAACCGGTTCACGTACGTCAGCAGCTGGTGGCGCCACACCACCACGCGCACTTGCACGCCGGCCAGCGCCTTGGCAAGCAGCACGTCATCGAGCGAGATCCAGCGCGCGCCCGCGGGTGTGGTGTGTGGGGCCCTGCAATGCAAAAGGCGAGGAGGAGGTGAGCGCGTGCGTGCGTGTGTGCGTGTGTCACGCCTCCCACTTGGTTGCGGTGGCGCGGTCGACGCGGATCAGGCCAAACGACAGCGACAGCTCCCAGGCCAGGATGGATATGGAGTGCTGGGCGCCCATGAGCGCGTGGTAGTAGCGCTCAAACGTCTGCAGGCCGTCCACCAGCACCGCCACGTGGTTGCCGCGCGAGGGCGCGCTGAAGGGGTCGGCCAGCGGGCCGTACTGGGCTGCGGGGCCATCGTCGGGCCCGCGACCCAGCTGCTCTCGCACCGCCTCCAGCGTCAGCGCGTAGCAGCGGCCCAGCGTGAGCGTGCACTGCTGCGGCCCGCCCCAGCAGCGCAGCTCGTGCTCGTCGTCCGCGCGCAGCAGCAGCGTGCCGTCGTCTCGCGGCTGCAGCTGCACGCGGCCCAGCTCCGCGCTGCCAGGCACGTGCCAGGCCCGGCTCACGCTGAACACGGCCTCCGCCGGCCCCACCACCTCCACCACGTGGTGGCTCTGCGGCGAGCTCACATCAAACGGCGCGAACAGCCCAAAGTCGTGGCTGTCCTCCTTGCCCAGCTGCATGTGCAGCCGCTCCTTGCCAACCCAGTGGCTGTGGTGCTGGCGCAGGCAGCGGACCTTGCTCGGACAATAAAAAACGATTGACTAAACGCGGCACACGCGCGCCAAGCTCACCTCGAGCCACTTGAGGTGCCAGCGATACAGCACGGGCGTGATGTTGTACGCAATCTTCACCAAAGGGCCCGCCAGCCGGCTGCCAAACGCTAGCGTGCCTGCACCGCCGCCCTGATGAGGAGACAAGGGCGCGTGCGCGGTGGACAACGGGCGTTCTCAACCCTGCAGCGGGTGCTCGTCCCACGTGTGCGAGAGGTGGTCGTACAGCGTGGTCACGCCCAGGTCCGTCTGCAGCACCAGCGACTTGGAGAAGACGCTTGCGCGGGCCGCGTGAGGGAGGGAGACCCCCCATGCAGCCGCCTGCCGTCTCACCGCACGCGCAGCGGCCCAGTGCCCACATAGCATGGCGCGCGCTGCAGGCTGCCCTCGTGCTGCAGCCAGAAGGTGGCAGCGTTCTGGTTGCTGCCCTTGACGTCAATGCGAATGTGCGGGCTGTGGCCTCCCTCCACCGTCAGCCCCGTCAACTGCAGCTTGAACCATCGCTCGTCCATGGTCGGGCTGGCATGGCCCTCTCACTGCTTTTCATAATCAAACGCGTGCGCGCCACCCGTCGACGAAGCTGGGGCCGCGCTGCTGCCCTGGTATGACGGCGGGTACGAGGGTGGCGCCTGGTAGGGCGGGGGTGCAGGCAGGCTGCCGCTGCCGGGGGGAAGGGCCGTGAGAGCAGCGCAAAAACACGGACCAAAAGGGCACGCACGCAGGCAGCGGCGCCGGGTGCATCTCATCGCGCCGGTGCCGCCGCGACGACTTGTGGTGGCGGTTGTGCAAGGGCTTGTAGGCGTGGGGCAGGTACTGGCGCATTTGGATGTTCACCACGAACACCACAAAGTTTGTCAGCGAGAACAGCCCGTATCTGAGCGCGCAACGGGTGAATGGAGGGGAGGCCCGCACGATAAACTCACGCGATCAAGTAGCACACAGACACTGCGCTGACCGCCGTGACCAGCGCCATGATCTGCACCACTGCAACAACAGCGTTACAAATGCAAAGCCACGCATGACCGTCGAGCCACACCGCACCCACAGCAATGACCAGACCCACAAACAGGCTGAGGGTGGCCAGCAGTGTGAGCACAAAGTCGGCGCGAGTGTGCTCGCACAGCTGCCACCGGCAACGCAGGTACACGGCGGGCTGCATCGCGTCCCGTGAACTGGGGGCAGGGACGACGCAACACGCCGCGCAACGTACCGAGAGTGCCACGAAGAGGTACAGGAACAGGGCCGTGATGTGGTCCCAAACGGCCGCCACTGAGCCGGCTGCAGCTGCGTGCAGTGCGTCAGTCAGCCCGGACCATGGCGTGTGTTGGCGACGGTACCAGACTGGGAGGCGTCCATGGCCGCCGCCACCAGGTACGCCACGGCGCCCAGCGCGCTGCACGCCCCCGCCACCGCCAGCACTGTGGCGGCCTCTGCACCACCCCGTCAACCGCCCCAGCCAGCACTGCATCAGACAAGCTCACCCTCGTTCTTGTGGGCCTTGGGCTCGCTGGGCCGGTTGCTCAGCATGGCCGCCAGGCCCAGCAGCAGCAGCACGGGCTGTGCGGCACCCGTGCTGAGAGCGAACAAAAGTTGACACCGCTGGCCTCACCACAACCACCAGCTGCACAATCGTCACAACGGGCCCGCTCTGCGTGATAATGACGTCGCCGATGCTCAGGCCCTGCAGACATTCTTCAGAGGCACCGCCACGACGAGGAAGCCGCCGAGCAGACCCAGAAGAGCGTGGCCAGGCCCAGCTTGATGCGCCACAGCCACACCACCCGCGAGTCCAGCACCACGTCGTCGGGTGTCAGCGCCGCCACCGCAGGCAGATGGGGCAGGCTGCCAACCACCACAAACACATCGCTGTGCCGCGCGCGCGCGTGAGGGCTCGCGTGCAGTGCAGACTCGCAACCTGGCGATGGCCGCGCCGCCCTTGCCAGTCGGGGGTGTGTTGTTGGCAACCACGCCGGGGGCCGCCGTGGCTGGCCCGCTGCTGACCGTGATGTGCAGGTCCACGTTGAGGTCAAAGCCCACTGCGCCGCCCCCCGGGTCAGGGCCGCAGCAGCAGCAGCAGTAGCAGCAGCGCACCGTTGAGAAGTGCGTACAGCACCACCAGCAGGCAGTACACGGCCAGCACAACGCGTGACCAGTGCATTGTGGACAAGGGCACGCCGCGGCACCCGCAGCCCCTCTTCACTTGCTGGCAGTAGTGCGGCAGCGGCGCAGGAACTCGTGCACGCGCTCGCGGAATTCGTCGGGAAAGCGATCGTACAGCGCCTACAACAACCCCCCCTCGTCAGCCCCGTTCCGCAGCAAGCAAGCATCCGGGCCCGCCTTACACAGTGCCACGCGCCCTGCAGCCCCCCGCCATTGCCGCCTCAGCCTCCGTTGCGTTGCAGCGCGACCCAGCGTGCCTCACCTCGCCGATCCACAGTGAGCGCAGCGCCGGCGGCGCGTTGTCGTACATCTCCTGCCCGTGCCACAGCGGCACCACCTGCCCGCCAGGCACGAGTGAGGGCGGCGGCGACGGCGCTGGCAGTGCAAGGCCGGGTCACCTCGTCGGCCGTGCCGTGGCTGTGGGGCGGCGGTGAGGCGGTGCAGGGCGATGCGTGGCGAGGCCCCTGGCTCACAGTATGAACACTGGCACCGTCAATGAGCGGATGCGGTGCGACGCGGCACCCGTCTTGCGCTGCGGTGCACAGGGGCGCTGCACGTCAGCGGTGCAGAAGCTTGCAGCGCCAGCACTTGCCTGCCACAGCAGCCCGATGCGCCACAAGAACATGTACGTGGCCAGCTCCGCGAACACACGGCACACCGGCCAGAACCACTGCAGCCCAAGTCAGTGGTGTGTTCGTGTGTGGGGGTGCGTGAACACTGTGCCTGAGGCGACACTTTGCCCAACACGGAGCGAACGTGGTCGCCGATGAAGGTCTCGGGATGGGCCACGGGGTTTTCGCAGATCACGCCGATCACGTTGCTGGGGTCGGTGGTGGCCGCGTACACCACCGAGGCGCCGCCCACACTACACCGGTGCACTCAGCGGACGCGACCGTCTACGCACTCAGCACACACCTGGTTCCGCACAACACAACGTGGCGCGGCCCTCGCTGCACTGCGTAGCGCACCGCCGCCAGCACGTCGTACTGCTCTCGCACGCCATAGTGAAAACCGCGCATGGCGCCGTCGCTGATGCCTGGCCTCCACCGTCAGCGGCGCACAGCGCCCTTCCCCAGCCCCGCCCCGCCCCGGCACCGTGCTCGCGCAGGTCGAACAGCAGGCAGGGCAGCCCCGCGCGGTGGAAGATGGGCACGTGGCGCAGCCAGGCGCGACGGTCGCGGCCGCCGCCGTGGCAGAACACCTGCAGCGTGGGGCGCGTCAACGGCCCCCCACCCTGCCAGCGCACACACGCAACCACGCGCACCACTGCCAGGTCCGGGTTCGGGTCCAGTCCCGGCACCCACCAGCCCCTCAGCGTCATGCCGTCGGCGTTCCGGAACTCAATCTCTTCAAACGGCAGCTGGAAGTCCTGCAGCGGATCTGCGCCTGACGTCAGCGCACTGTGTGTGCGGCACGGGAGAGGGCGCGCCCGCCCGCACCGTGAACGATGCCCTGCCAGTAGTCGGGCAGGTCGTGCATGGGCAGCCCCTTCTCGGGCGTCGATTGCTGGCCAGCCAAGCGAGTGAGGCAGAGTCTGTTCCCCCCTCGCGCGCGCGCGCGCGGGCCGGCGCACCTGGTACCACGGCGGGCAGATGCTCAGTTCGGCCACGATGTAGGCCCCCAGCACCACGAAGTAGCACAGCAGCAGCGTCATGTACAGCAGCAGCAGCGCCGCGTTGAACATGTGCCACAGCGCGTACACCCACACTGGCACGAACGGGAACATCAGCGCCAAGAGCAGCTTGGGCAGCGGGCTCCGCCTGCGACACGGTGAGGGCGCCGCACAACCCGCCCTGACGCCGCCCGCCCCGCACTTGGCCTCCACGCCAATGCCGCGGTCGCCCTCGCTGGGCGTCTGCAGCTGCCTGATCTTGCTGAAAGGGTCCTGGCGCTGCAGCTGCGCCGTGTCCGGAAGCGATGCCACGCGCTTCATGGGTGCGAACCACTCTGAGCAAGCGCGATTTTTGGCTTCATTCGCGCTGGAAGGCTTCGGACTTCTGGTGGTAGACGAGCATGCGCCACAGCTTCATGGTGAACTTGGGCGCGTCGCTCTGCAGCACCAGCGCCATCTTCTGCTCCAGCTCCGCGGGCTGGCAGCTGCGGCGCAGCATGTTCATGATGAAGTCCACCATGTCCTGCGCAAAGGTGGGCGCGCTGCGCACTGGGGTGTGCACGGCGTACCTTGGTGTCCCCGCCAACCAGGTCGGCGATGGCCTTGCTCACAAACTCGCGAATCTGGCCTGCAGCAGCTCTCAGCGCCAGACACGTCCGTCCGACGCACGGCCTACCGTTGTCGTTGAGCGCGGCGATGGAGTTGAGGAAGGGCCAGTCCAGCGGGAACGCGTACAGCGCCGCCGGCTCCACCGGAATGGACTCCACGATGCGCTGCATGTCCTGCACAGCCGTCAGCGCGTGCAGTGGCGTTGCGAGCAGCGCAGACCTGAGGCTGCACTTTGCGGCGGTACAGGGCATCGGCGCCGGCAGGCACGAAGGACACCTTGCTCGCGTTGCTGGGCATGTCTGCGTCCTGTTGCCGCCACTCAGCCAACCACACACAAACGCCAACAACAAGGTGCCGGCACCTCAGACTCGTCAGAGTACGAGGAGCCGTCGTCGCGGTCATTGCGGCGGCCGTCGTCAGCCCCTGCAATCACTCGTCAGTGTGAGGGCCCCTCGCGCCACACAGACTCGCACCGCCGTCGCCCTTGAGCGCGGCCACGTCCATCGCCGGCCCGTGCAGATGCACCTGAAAACCCGTCACCGCGTGTGCGTGTGCGTGTGTGTTGTGTGTGTGCACATACTCGGGCGCCGCGCAAGGCGGAGTCGTCCTTGTGCTCTCGCTCGCGCACCAGCCGCGTGGCCGCCACCCGCTGCCGCCGCCCCACGTACCTGCCACGCCCGTCACCCGCCACATCCCCGCCCCCCTCCAATGGCCAGCCACTGCACGCACCCGTCAGCCGCGTCCGCCAGCTCCAGCAGCCGTTGCGTGCGCTCGTGCTCCTGGTCCGCTGAGCGGCGCAGCCGGGTCTGCTCCAGCCGCTGCTCGCGCTCCACCCACGCCGCCTCCGCGGACGCCGCCGCGGCCTGCACGGCCCGCGTCACACAACGCAGCGCGCGCGGCCCCCCGCACCTCCTGTTGCTGCCGCTCGCGGTCCCTCTGCTCGCGCTCGCGGCGGCGCGCGTCCCGCTTGCGGCGCAGTGCGTCCTGCTTCTCACGCACGCTGTCGGCCACCTTCTCCTCCGGTGCCTTGGCTGCGCAGCCCCCCGCCGTCACCACAGCAAAACAAAAGCCCCTCACACACAAGGCCAACTCACTGGTGCGCACGCGCTTGAAGCCGCGGCCGTCGGGCCGCTCGTGCTCCATACGCAGCACCTCCTTCAGCCGCTCTGGGTGCGCAGCGTTGCGCTCCGCAAGCATCTGCATGATCTTGGCGCGGCACTGCTCCACCAGCGCGTCCTGCACCTGGCCGCCCTTTGCCAGCCACGCGTCCATCGCCGTCTCCGACACCTTCCATGTGCGTCAGGTGGCTGTGCCGTGCGAAACGCGGCGGCCACGCTGCTACCTGCACAACACCCCGTTGACGCGACAGGCAAACGGCCTCCACAGCAGGCGTCCCTTGCCGGGCTTGAGCTCCAGCTGGCTGTCGTCGATGCCCAGGCCCTGCACGGCGCACGGTTAGCGGCTCCCTCCGCGCGCAAGCAACAGCGGGGCCCCCGCCTGCAGCAGCTTGATGCCCAGCAGCGCCGCCTTGGGCGAGTCCCAGGTGACGAAGCCAAACGGCTTGAGCTTGCCCGACACCGGGTCAGTGACGCGTTTCCACTCCACCACGCGGCCCAGGACGCCCATGACTTTCTCCAGAAACTCCTCGCTCACGGTCACGGGCAGCTTGCCCACCCAGACCTTGACGTTGGGGCCGGGCGGGTCGGTCGGAGGCGGGGCGGCCCTCTGCATGATTGCTGGGTTTTGGCTGGCGGTGAAGGGGCGCGGTCGACAACGTGGGCGGCCAGACACGAGTGGGCGGGTTTTGAGCGCCACCTGGCCCCTCGATGGACGCGCGCGAGCTCTGTGGGCGTGGAAGGACGCGTCGCAGTCGTGATGCAGGGGCTGTGCGCTCGTCAACGGAGCCAGGGCCGTGTGTTGCTTCGTGCTCCGTTCGGTTGTTCGTCGTGTGTTGTTGTGCGTCGTGTGGTGTTGTTCGTCGTT
>CAZYYU010000094.1:0-11163 GCA_964651735.1 uncultured Gammaproteobacteria bacterium
TTTGGCCTGCTTTCAACGAAACTGCTCTGCAGTGTCTGTGTGCGTTGTTTGGCTGCACTTACGGCCACCAGGACCGGGATGAGAGCGCTCTGCTCCGGCGTCACTGTGATCCAGATGCCCTGCTCAGTGGTCGCGACTTGAGCGGCGCGCGTGCAGGCCATGCAGCGGTGGCACCCGCCTTGCGCCCCGCTTCGGCCCACCGGCCCAGCGCCTCCTGCAACGCGCCGCCAAAGTCTGCTGCGCTCAGTCCATCTGCAGTGACTGCCACCGTCACGCCCCCGTATCGGTCCACCGCCTCAGGTCCGAACACGGCCCTCATCCAAGCAAAACTTCAAGAAGGCGCAGTCTCCCTCATGCGACCCCGGCGCGTGGTCGTGGTTGGCGCCGGGCCCAGCGGGCTGGCGGCAGCACAGTTGCTGAGGGAGGCGCAAGGCCTGGAGGTGGTGGTGCTGGAGGCGCGCGACCGTGTTGGCGGCCGCGTGCACACCGTGGCCTTAGGTGGGACCTTGAGAGGGCAGCAGCGAGAGCGCCTGGAGATCTTCACTGGCGCTGCAGGGGACGGCTCGCTCGTCGATCTGGGCGCCAGCTACATCCACGGCTGCAACGGTGAGTCGGGCCTCGCCCCGCTGCCCGAGGACCCACCACCCCCCCTGCCTTGTGCCCGCAGCCCCAGACAACGCTGTGCTCAAGCTGGCCCTGGACCTGGGTGTTGACGTGCGGCGCGAGCACGGTGGCTACCAGGAGGGCTGGCTGTGCAACGGGCTGTGGTACGGCGTGCGGGGCGACCGCACCATCAAGATCAGCCGCGCCGATGTGGACAGCGCCTACGCACTCATGCTGCAGGTCCGCGACGAGCTCGCGCGCAAGGCTGACGACATCAACCGCAGCGGCTCGGCAGACTTGTCCGTGGGCCAGGTTGGCTCCCTTTGCACACCCTGATGCGCTGAGCGCGTGTATCGCGCAGTTCCTGGCCACGGATGAGGCGGTGCGGCGGCGGTTGCGGCACGCTCGCGCTGGCTCGCCGGTGCGGCTGGTGCTGGAGCGGCTGCTCTCCACCGTGTACGGCTACTCCGGGGACCTGCACCACGTCTCGTTGCGCACCATGGCTCCATCCTACGCGCTGGACGACGCAGCCCTGGCAGCAGGGTACCCCTGAAGGGCAGTGCGGCGCACCCCCATGCACGCTCACTGCACGAAGGAACAATGCAGATGATGCGCCAGTGCCCGAGGAACAGCCGCGGCCGCGCAAGGGCCGGCGCGTGGAGCCGCGCCAGGACGAGGACGGGCTTGTGGTGGGGGGCTACAGGTGTGGTGACGGCTGTTGTCCTTGTGTGCTGCCCACACACTTGCACGCACGCACAGCTTTCTGGTGCATCATTTGGCGCACGGGCTGGACGTAAGGTTGTGCAAGAGTGTGTGCACCATTGTGTGGGACCACAACGCTGCCACCGTGTACTGCCGCGACGGCGAAGTAATCGAGGTGAGTGCGGCCAGCCTGAATTGCAGCCAACCAACCAACCAACCACTGAACCCACCCACCAACCAACCGATGACCTATGCAGGCTGACTGCGTGCTCATCACGGTGCCGCTGGGCGTGCTGAAGCTGAGGTAGGAGCACCGCTGTGGTTGGTTATGTCACGTTGCTCACGCAACCCCCTCCACAGCATGCAGCCCGCCAGCCAGGATTCGCAGTCTAGCATCCTGTTCGTGCCTGCGCTGAGCGCTGCCAAGCGCGATGCCATCCACGCATTGGCCATGGGCTCGGAGAACAAGGTGCAGAGGGGCTTGCATCGGCGCCTTCCCCTCTCACGCTGCCAAGGTGGTCATGCGTTGGGCGCAGCCCTTCTGGCCCCTGCAGGGCTCGCCCTACTTCCAGGCGTGTTGCGGCTGGCTCGGGCGCGCGCTGCCGCGCTGACGTGATGTGCTGGCAGGTGGCGGGCGTGACGGGGCTGCGCTTCCTGTCGCTGGACCGCTACGGCAAGCCCGGCGTGCTGGTGGCGCACCTCAACCCCCCCTTCTCGCTGCGCATGGACACCATGAGCGACCAGCAGGTGGTGGACGAGGTGCTGGCCACGCTGCTCATCGTGTTCGGGACCGCCAACGTGAAGCGGGAGGCAAGCCCCTCAGCGGGCCGCCGCGTCTCGCCACACTGAGCCGGATTGCAGGAGCTGCTGGAGCAGCGCGTGACGCGCTGGAACACGGACCCCTACAGCCTGGGCTCGTACTCCTACATGCCGGCTGGCGCAACCTTTGACCACGTGCACGCGCTGCGCGTCAAGGAGGGCTGCCTGTTTTGGAGCGGCGAGGCAAGGCCGCGCTGTGAGCGTGGCAAGCTGCGCGCGCTGACGCTTCCCCGCCCTTTGGCCAGGCCACGTCCGCCTTCGACGCGCAGTGCGTCACGGGCGCCTTCGACACGGGCCGCGAGTGCGCCACGGACGCGCTGGACTTCCTGCACTACGTGCAGTGCGATGAGTGTCGGCGATACGTGGTGCCGACTGCACCCGACGGTAGCAATGATGGAGATGGAGCTGGCGGCGGCGGCGAAGACAACTGGTACTGCTGTGAGCGTTGCCTGGCGTCGCGCCGCCACTGCTCGTGCCAGCAGCCCTGCGACGACGACGAGCCCTGCCTGGAGTGCCCCGTGTGCCGGCAGTGGTTCCACGTGGCCTGCATGGGATTGCCCCGCGTGCCGGAGCATTGGTGCTGCACGCAATGCCGCCGCAAGCAGACCGTGTGACGGTCGTTGTGCGCTCGCTGGGTCGCCTGCTCGCCGCCAGCCGGTGGCGTGGGGGGTGCCGACTGACGTGCGGCGCTCGCGCAGCAGCCCACAACGAACGGGCGGTGCGTGTTTCTTCATAAGAACGACCGTCATTTCTTCTTCTTGGTCCTCTTGGAGCGGCTCGCCTGGCGATGCGGGGCGCCTTCAGTGCCTCGCCCACTGATTGAAGGCAAAGAACCCCCCGCCCTTGCCTTGGCAGAGTGCTTGGGGGCCCGCACCGAGCCCCGAGCGATGCTCGCGCTGCGCTGCTTGTAAAACTCCTGCAACGCTCCGCTGAGGCAGCACACCGCGCACGCTCTGCGCTACACGCACCTCAATCTGCGGATCCAGGTCCACCTCAACGTAGTCCTGTTCGCGCGCCACCTGCAGCTTGATGCCCGCTGCAAAGGCTGGTTCAGGCGCTGCAACAGCCCAAGAAGCAACGGTCTCACTCTGGTCCCACACTTCGCTCAGTCTGCGCTTCAAGGCCGCCGAGCTGACCGTGCTCCTGCCTGCGTGCGTGCATGCATGGGATAGAGGGCTAACAAAAGCGAAGAGCCGCACCCTTCTTGGCGGCGCCCTCCTTCTTGGCCTGCGGTGCGCCACGTCAAAAAAGGGGCCTCGCTCCAGAGCAGCAGCAACTCACAGGCAGCACCGGGGACGACACGCTGGGCGACGCTAGGGACGAGATGGCGGCCAACACAGCCTGCGGCAGCGCGTCGGGCTCCCGCGGCTCGGGCTCGCTGGCCTGCGCAGAGTGTTCAGCGCGCCCGCGCGCACAGCTGCACACGCACGCACCCTGCTTTGCGCGGCAGCCTTCTTCTCCTGGTGCGCCTGCAGTACGGTCACGCACAGCCCACGGCGCCGCGCCAGCTGTGCATCACCTCGCGTTCCGCCTACGCAACTGCCAGTGAGCGGATGCGGGGGAACCCTCGCCCTCAGCGCAAACCTTGCGTGACTCCTGGCTCGCATCATCATCAATCATCACCATCATCATCACATCAAGTCGAGGCGCCATGCCAAAACTGCGCACGCTCACCCCAATCGCTTGCAAGCGCTGCTGCCGCTCCCGCTTCTCCGTCTTGAGCCGTCGCCGCACCTCGCCATCCTTTGGCCAAGGGCCAGTGAGCGCGCCTCCACCACGTGACAGGGGACCGCGCCCCCAACCTCCTGCTGCTTGGCCTGTGCTAGTGTCTGAGCATCACCCATGGTCAGCGTGTCGGGCGCATCCTGCGAGCGTGGGGGGCGGCGGTGGGTGAAACTGCGGCGGCAACAGGGACAGGCACCTCTCCGTCTCCGTCGTCGTCGTCGTCGTCGTCGTCAAAGACCACGTCCACTTCAGCCCGGGCCTGCGGCGCTGCAGGCTCGACGCGCTGAGCGCTGCTCGTTCGGGTCAGCTCAGGCGTGCGCATGTGCATGTCCTTACCGTGTGCCCGGACGTGCAGCCTGCGTTCCACACAGACACAACGGCAGGGTGAGCGCGCCTCGCTGATCCGGCTGCACGCAAGACGCCCATGCCTTGCGGCCGCGCCGGCGCGTTGTGCGCGACATTCGCAAGGGTCTCCAGGCGAAGCGCTGGCAACCACCCCACCCCTCCGGCACCTCTGTCACTTTTTTGTGTCTTCCAACTCACGCTTCAGGCGTCGGTTCTCCTTGTCCAGCTCGCGGCGCACGGCCTCGGCTTCCTCCAGCTCCTTTTCCACAACCTTGTGTGCTTGTCAGCAAAAGCACCAGCACGCGCGGCCACCCACGCACCGTCAGCCGCTCTTTGGAGCGCGTTGCGTCGCGCTCGTGTTTCCTGTGCGGGAGCATGAGCCAGCAAACATCCGCCCCTCCAAAAAGGGCCAGCACACCTGGCGTCGCGCTCCAGCGAGCCCTGGTCAGTCTCCAGCTCGAGCACTCTGCGCTTCAGCTCTCGCTCGGCGGCCTTGAGGCCGTCCACGAGCGCCCTGTGGTTGTGTGGCACTGTGACAGGCGATCACAGCGCGCGCAACCCGTCGCCGTACCGCTGCTCGGTTAGCTCCTTCTCCAGCGTGTCCGCTCGCTCCTTCAGCCGCTCCTCGGCCCTGCCACCGCCGCCGCCGCCGGAGCCCTCGTCGCTGCCGCCAGCACGCCGCAGCCTCCTGTGCACACACAACGTCTTCAGGCGCGGCAGCGGGCAAACACACACAAACACTCACCTCAACTCGTCTCGCACTTGCAGCTCCTTGTCAGTGGCCTCGCCCAGCTCTTGCCTCAGCTTGGCCAGCTCTGCGTCGCGATTCTGCCGGCACGCAGTGACAAGGGGGGCGGCAGCAACGTGCACGAAGCAGCAAATGGCGCACCGCGATCTTGCCCTGGGCCTTGCTCAGGTCGTCCTGCACGCGCGCCAGCTCCGCGCGAAGGCCCTCGCTGGCAGCGGCCGACGACGACCCCTCCTTGGCGCGACGCAGCTCCTGTCCGACCGACGGCGTCACGCGCGCCTCAACCCTATCACCAGCGCCCGCCGCACCTTCTCCAGCGCGTCCAGCTCCGACTCCAGCGCCCGCACTCTGCCCTCGGCCGCCTTGCGAGCCTCCTCCGCCTCCCTGGCACGCACATGAGCACGCACCGTCACCGCCACCACCGCCACCAGCCGGCGCGCGCAACTTGAGCTCCTCCGGGTCGGCTCCGGCTAGCTCCGTAATCTCCCGAATCTGCTCGTTCAACTTTTCGATCATGTCGTCCTTGTCCTTGAGATCCCGCAACAGCACCGAGTCGGCGCCGCCTCCGGCTGCCGGGCAACGCTGTGAGGGAGCTTGCCGTCACCACCACGCCTCGCACCTGCGGCGCTGGTGGCCTCCAGCTGCTTGCGGTACTCGCGCTGCTTGGTCTGCGCCTCCTTGAGCGAGGCGGTTGTCAGAAGCAAGCACCAGAGACCACAGCCCAGCCCGCCGTGCCTGGTTCAGATCGTCCACCTCGCGTTGCAGCTGCTTGATCTTGGTGGTCTGGTCCTTCTTCACGGCGCGCAGCTCCTCCAGCTCCCGCTTCCAGTCTGCGTGCTCCGCGTCCAACTTCTTCAGCGCCGCCTTGGCCGTGCTCACCTCGCCCTCCAGCCGCGCCACGTCGGCTGCCAAGGCCTCGTGTCAGCCAGCCCGTCACACCCCGACTCCATCTGCAGCATCACGCACCAGAGCTGCCGCCGCCGCCGCCGCCGCCACCGCCGCCGGCCTTGGACGCCGCGGTGAGCTCCACCACCTCGTGGGCCTGCACACTGCGTCAGGCGGCAACACACCGCCGCGGGTGCGGCACGCACCATGGTGTCCAGGGCCTTCTTGGTGCGCGCAAGCTCGCTCTTCAGGTCGGCGTTCTCCTCCTCCAGATCGTCGTACTCCTCCTTGGCCACGGTGGCCTTGCTGGGCGTGGCCGCCACGGCCGCCGCCTTGGCCACCAGCTGCTTCTTCTCCGCCTCGAACGCCGCCCTCTGCTCCTCCAGCTCCTTCTTCAGCTGCTTCATCTCGAACTCCAGTTTGAGCACGGCCTGCCAACGAGTGAGCAGGGCTTCCCCTCGTGCGCGGCAGCCACCGCAGCACCGTGTCAGCGTTGCTGCTGGCGCCCTTGCCCCCACGCGACTCCAGCTCCTCCTGCGTGAGGCGACCAGACATGCATGGGTGAGCTCACCGCACCAGCATGCAGCGACCACCTTGGCCCACCTGCAGCTCGTACGCGGCCTGCAGCTGCTCCTTGAGCTTGGTGTTGTCCTTCTTGAGCTGCGCGTGGGCGGCCTTGAAGAAGAGACGACGTGTGAGGCATGCACGCATGCACAAACAATAACCGCAGCACCTTGAGCTTGGTCTTCTGCTCCTTCAACTTGATCACGCGGGCCTGCGCACCGTCAGCCGGCAACGCCGAACACGGCACCATCGCACAGCACCTCCATTCGCTCCTTGGCCCCCGTCATCTCCTGCAGCCAGGCAGCCTTCAGCGCTGCGCAACAGGAACCACTCACGTGCCGCCGCAGACCGTCAAGTCCTTTTGCGTGGAAACAAGGTCCTCGTTCGTCTCGATCTTGGTCTTGAGGGCCGTAATCTGGACACGGTCGTGAGGTGGGGGGGAAGACCAACAAAAGGAAACCGGACCGAACCTGAGCGTCCTTCTTCTCATTCATCTTCTTGTAAAAGTCCAGTTCATCATCATCCTCCGAGTTCTTCTGGGGGCGCCACCGAGCGTCGTGAGTGCGAGCGCAGGCAAAGAGACGGTGCAGCGCGGAGGCGGTCTCACCCGGCCCTTGGCCGCGGCCGCCAGCTGGTCCTCCAGCTGCTTGATGTCTCGCTTGGCCTGCTTCAGCTGCACCCGCGTCCTCACTCAGCGCCCAGCGCGCACCACGCCGCACAGGGCCACCAACCTGCGACTCCAGCTTCTTGGTCTTGGCGGCTGCCTCCGCGTCTCCGCCCTTGGCCTCGGCCGCCTACGTGGGTTCCCCCCCGGCGCTCAGTCAGCGCCCACAGGCCCCTCCTCCCCGCTGCGGCCCGACCTTGCTCTTCTCGGCCTCCTTGGCGCTCAGCTGGCCTTTCAGCTCTTGGTTGGACTTGATCAACTGCAGCGGCGATGAGATAAGCGTGCAAAGGGCTGCAAGGACGCACAATCTGGAGCTGCATGCGAAGCGCCTCCTCCAAGGAGGTGACGCGGGGCTGGGGGTGGGGCGGCGTTGAGAAAAAACGCCTGGGCAAAGCCGCGACGACCCAGCTGGGGGTCCTACTCACCCCCTCGCGCAGGCCCACCAGCTCTGTGACGGGTCGCGGCGCAAACGACTTGTCCTTGGCCCAGTTGACGTGCTCGTCCAGCGGTGCAGCGCCTGCCGTGCGCGTCAGCAGCAGCAGCGTCGGAGGCGGCGGGCCGGGGGGAACACCCCCCGCTTGAAGCGCGACCCGCACCCTCGTCCTCGCCATCGCTGCGTGGCGACACGACGTCCTTGTCCGCCTCGGCCCTGAGGTTCTCCGACGACTTGGCCCGCACAGCCTTGTTGGTGCGGCCGTCCCGGTCCCTGCAGGGATGCGCAGCCCGCCCTTGAGCAACACTGGCCCGAGCGCCCGAGCCAAACAAACTCGCGCCGCGCCGCGCGCAGCACGCCCGACCGAGACAGCGCCGCGTTGCATGCTGCAGCCCCAGTGGCCACCCGCAGCGCGTTTTTGCGCTCCCTTCACGCCCCCAAGCAACGCGCACGCACCGAAACTGGCTTTTGCTCACGGGCTTCTTCCCCACGGCGGGGGAGTCCGTCATGTGCGACCCACCGGCGCGCGCGCAAACCCAAAAAGTAACCCACCCCAGCCCGCCCAAGCAAGCAGGAGGGCCTCGGGTCGTCCGCTGGCCATGGAGGGCTCGCACGCTGAGCAAGTTGCGTTGCAGCACCTGGTTTTTGGCTGCATTGCGCCGGCCTTGTTCGCCCGCTCACCCGCGCCTCCTCCCTGCCCCCGCGCTCTTGCTCTCGCTCTCTTCGCTCTTTCTCTCTGTCTATCTCAACCAGGCCCGCAGCGCCAGCAGCAGGACGGCGGCGAGGAGCCGCAAAAGCGTGCCAAGACGGAAGCCAGCGCTGGGGAGGAGCCTTCGGAGGCACCGCAGGCCGCGGCCGCTGCCGTCGTGATGGGCACTGAGGCGGATGGCGCTTACTTGGCCCAGGTGGGGACGGCAACGGTGACTGCGCCCCCGGCTGCTGCGCCCGTGCCCGGTGCCACGTCCCGCGTCGTGTTCGCGCGCAACCTGAGCTACGACCTCAAGGCGCAAGATGTGGTGCGTGCTTTGCCTCACGCCGCTCGTTGTCACGGCTCTGTTCGCAGGTGATGCTGTTCCTGGCCTTTCAGCCCGTCAAGATCCTGCATCTGCCACACAGGGGCCAGGCCTTCCTGGAGTTCCCGTCACCCGCCATTGCGCAGCAGGCTGTGGACTACGCCACAAGCACCGCCCTCAGCCTGGGGGGTCGCTCTGTCAAAGTTTCCAAAAGGTACCACAACACCGTGGGTGCGCGCGCCTTCTCATCCGTGGCAGCTTCACCAACGACACGCTGGACCACGGCCAAGTGCTGCAGATCGGGCCCGACGGATCCATTGCCAACCTAGAGCAGGCGCTGAACGAGCTGGCCGGTACGACGACGCAGCAGCACACCGCGCGCCCGCTGACTCGCTGCAGGGACACCCAGCCCCGTGGTGGTGCTCAACATCCTCAACACGCAGCAGTACCCCGTCACGCTGGACGCCATCTACGCCCTCACCTCGTACATTGGGCCTGTGCTCCGCATCGTGCTGTTTGACAAGGACGGCCACACCAACGCCATGGTTGAGTACGCAACGCTGGAGGACGCGATCAAGGCGCAGAGAGCGCTGTATCGCCACCATCTGTGGAACAACAACAGCGGTCTCATTCTGACGGCTTTCTCCAAGCAACAGCAGCTGACGATCAACCCCGCCAACGCCGCTCGGTCGCGCGACTACACACAGACGGCTCAGCCCAACTTGCCCACCGCCGCCACACCTACCACTGCCGCCGCCGCCGCCGTTGCTGCCAGCACGCCCTATGCCATGGCAGCGCATGCTGCAGCGCAACTGGGTCAGTGTGGGTCTTGTGTTGATGAGGCGCCCACAGCCTCAATGTCTCTGCTGTTCAGGTTATGTCCAGTCGCGCTATGGACAGCCTCCAGGCCTGCTTCAGCAGCAGCAGCAGCAGCAGCAGCAGCAGTTTGGAATGCCCGTGCTGCAGCGCGGTGCCTACGCAGGCACGCCCTTGACCATGGCCACGGCCGTCGCCGCCACCACCGCAGTCGCAATGGGAGGCAGCCCCGTGGTCATGTTTGGCGGCATTGATAAGTCGCAGGAGGCGCTCATGTGGGTTTTCAACCTGGCTGGGTTCTGGGGCAACGTGGTGCGCGTCAAGTTCATGCACAAGAAGGACAACGTGGCCATGGTGGAGTACTCGTGCGCCGAGGAGGCGCAGCAGTGCCTGAAGCTGTGCCGGGGCGTGGAGCTGTTTGGCAAGCCGGTGCGGCCGGTCGCGGCCTCCTTCGCATCCGTGCAGATCGCCCCCAACGACCAGTTTGCGCGCGACTTTTCCACGCTCAAGATGTGGCGCTACCTCAAGGGTGTGCATTCGCCCAACTACGCGCAGCAAATGTGCGTGCCGGGCGCCAAGCTGCACTTGGCCTACCTGCACGGCTACACGGAGCAGGAGTTGCGTGACGTGTTTGGCAAGTATGGGCGCGTGGTGGCGTTCCAGTTCACCCCGGATAACCCCACCATGGGCTACATCACGATGAGCTCGGTGGGCGAGGCGTGCACCGCCCTTGCCTGCTGTCACAATCGGTGCGCGTGGTTTCTTTCCACCCCTCCCCTCTCGTGCTCTGTCACTCACGGCCTTTGCTCGCTCGCACGCAGGCCCAACCCTCACAACCCCAGCCTCCACGCGCTGCGCGTCAGTTTTACGACGCGGCAATGAAGGCCAAGCCAGTGGTGGGTGGGCTTCGTGCTGGTGGGTGCGCGCAAGCTGGGCCCGCAAGATGTTGCGGGCTGCGATGCGGCCACGGCCCCGCTTTGCGCCGCTGACGCTGGCTCGTCGGCCGCTGTTCCACCGCTACGACGTGCCCGTGCCCACCAAGAACGCGGTGGGCACGTGGGTGTCGGACGTGTACGCGCTGCGCCTGGCCGCGCCCGCCATTGACGCGCTGCGCTGGCTGCTTCGCCTGGGCGGCTACGACTTCACTTGGCACGAGGACCGCGTGCTGGAGGACCTCAAGCGCCAGCTGGAGGCCTCGGGTGTGGAGCCATGCGACTACTTCCCGCGCTTCAAGTTGGTGGCGCTCGCACTTGTGGTCGTGGGGGTGGCGGCGCTCGCTCAAAACGGTTGTCTGCAGGGTCTGAGGCTCCGTGTGGAGGCCCATGCTTTGCACCACCGCCGAACCCCTCACCGCTGCTTGTCGGGGCCAGGAGGGCGGCGTGCTCGTTTACTTTCGCGACCTGGTCAGCGCGCAGCAGGCCGTGTCGTACTTCCACACCAACAAGTTCCGCGGCCGCAAGCGCAAGGTGTACTTGGTGGAGGGCACGCCTTGGCTGGAGGACATGCAGCACCTGAAGCCTTCGTACAAGCTCAAAGTCACGCCGGCCACGTTCAAGGCCACGCTGCCGTTGAGCGAGGAGGCGCTGTATACGCAGATGCGCGTGTACGGCACCATCAAGGCCATGGAGATGGACCCGAAGCAGGAGTTTGCCACGTTCACGTTTCGTACGCTGGCCTCCGCCATCTCTGCGCGCTTGTGCCTGCACATGAAGGAAGTGGCCACCACCGTGGTGACGCTGCCGGCGCCCGCTGCACCGCCGCCGCCGCCGCCGCCGCCGCCTCCAGGGGGCAGCTCCGGCTCCAGCTCGAGCGGCAGCGGCGGCTCTTCCTCTTCGTCGTCGTCGTC
>CAZYYU010000095.1:0-11152 GCA_964651735.1 uncultured Gammaproteobacteria bacterium
GTGTGTGTGTGTGTGTGTGTGTGTGTGTGTGTGTGTGTGTGTGTGTGTGTGACAGGACGTGCCTTTGACCTGGACTCGCTGGTGTCCTCGCATCCGGTGGAAGTGCCTGTGTACAAGGTGTGTGCCGTGTGTCATGTGTACATGTTCTCTCAGCATTTTTTTTTCAGGCCTCAGATGTTGATGAGATCTTCGATGCCATCTCGTACAGCAAAGGTTTGCAGTGGTGCATGCTCGCTCACTCGCTCGCACACACTCACTTGCACGCACAAACAAGGCTGCGCTGTGATCCGCATGCTGCAGGGCTGGCTGGGCAAGGAGCCGTTCCGTCAGGGTCAGCAGCTCCACACACACATGCGCACACCGCACAGCTCACTGAATCGGTGGTGGCGTTGCAGGGCTCGTCCGCTACCTGGAGAAGTTCGCGTACCGCAACGCTGTCACCAACGACCTGTGGGAATCGCTGGCTGAAGGTTTGCTGCTTGGGCCTGCTGCGAGTGTGCCCTGCTCACCTGGCACTTGCAGCCAGCGGCAAGAACGTGGCGGGCGTGATGAACTCGTGGATCAAGCAGACGGGCTACCCGGTGCTGACGGTGGAGGAGACGACGCAGGCCGGCCAGGCAGCGCGCACGTTTCGCCTGTCGCAGCGCCGCTTTCTGCAAGGCGGTGGCACGGACCCGTCTGCAGGTCTCGCTTCTGTTTGGCGCAGGGTTTTGCCACTCACGCCGGTGCAGGGGAGCAGCTGTGGTCGTGCCCGTTGTCGTGGGTCACCGCCAGCACGGCTGCGACGCCCACGGCGCCCCTCATCGTGGACCAGGTGGCCAGGCCCTGATCCTTCCCTCTTCTGCGTTGTGGCTCACGCTGGGAGGCCGCCAACAGGCCCAGCAAAACATCACCGTCAACGCGGCTGGCTCCGAGTGGATCAAGCTCAACTACGACCAGACGGGCTTCTACCGCGTTCTGTACCCCGCACACATGCAGGCCGCGTAAGGAGGGGCTGTGTGCGTGGGGGCGTGTCTCAAGCTTGGATGCACCAGGCTGCGTGAGGCCATCCTGAAGCAATCGCTGGCCGCCACCGATCGTCTGGGCCTGGCCAACGACATTTTGGCGCTTTGCCAAGCTGGTGCGCCCAACGTGCTTGCTCGCTCGTCTCTTTGACGCGTGGAATGGTTGCAGGGTTCGTGGAGGCCAGCGTGGCTCTGTCCTTCATCAGCGCCTACGCCGCCGAGCGTGACTACACCGTGTGGGCCGACCTGAGCACCAAGGCATCGCAGCTCTCTCTCACTCGCCAAGCCCTTCTCACCCGCGCTCTTTGCAGCTGGGCGAGATTGACACGCTGCTGTCCAACAGCGCCGAGGCCTACCCGCACTTTGAGCGCTTCTGCCAGAAGCTGTACTCGCCCGTGGCGCACGACATGGGCTGGGACGCCAAGCCAGGAGAGCACCACACGGCGCCCATGCTGCGCTCGCTGGCCCTGGGCCGCGCCGCCAAGTACGGCGACAAGGGCGTGGTGGAGGTGCGTCCCGCCCACCGCGCACGGTCCGCTGCCTTTGTGCTGATGCGGCGCGTGCCATTGCAGGAGGCCAGGGTGCGCTTCGCCAAGCTGCTGGCCGACCGCTCCTCGCTGTCGCCCGACCTGCGCGGCACCGTCTATGCCATTGTGCTGCGGTGCGTGGTTGCCCGGTGATGGCATCCCGTTGCTGACCCACGCACGCCTGCAGCGCATCCGGCGCGGACGCCACAGTGTTGGACCAGCTGCTGCAGCTGTATCGCACCAGCGGTATGCGTGCTGCTGCTGTGTTGCCGTGTGCTGAATGCGCGGCGCAGAGATGCCCGAGGAGAAGAACCGCATTCTGGCCTCTCTGGGCGCAGCCAGTGACCCGGCGCTGCTGCAGCGCGTGCTCGAGTTTGCGCTGGGCGGCGAGGTACGTTGTGGGCCGTGCCGTGGCCAGCGTTGCCCCTCACAACAACCCCACAACCCAGGTGCGCTCGCAGGACGCTGCTTCCGTCATCGGAGGCGTGGCCGCCAACCGCTTTGGCCGTGCGCTCGCCTGGACCTTCATCCAGGAGCGCTGGGATGCGCTCACCAAGGTCTGCGTGCTTGGCTGCGGCGCTCTGCGTTCCTGACCTCTTGTGTGCAGATGTACGAGGGCGGGTTCCTGCTGTCCCGCATCATCAAGAGCGTGAGCGGTAACTTGGCGGGCGGGTTTTTTGCTGGCTGCCTCTCACTGCCTCTTGCAAGGCTTCGCGTCTGACGACAAGGCCGTGGAGGTGGAGAAGTTCCATCAGCAGCGCGGCGTCGCAGGTCCCTCCTGCTTTCCCCCCCCGTTTTTCTTTGCATCCCGAGATGTGATGCTTTTCACTTGATTCTGGCGTGGTCTCCATCACGCAAAAACTATCGCTTTTTACAAATGTCTGATCTCCTTTTGGTGGTTTTTGTTGTGCTGCTCTCCCTCTCCCGGCCCTCTCAAAGTGTCCCCCCGCCCCGCAGGCACCGAGCGCACTGTCAAGCAGACGGTGGAGGCCATTCAGCTCAACGCAAAGTGGCTGAAGCGCGACCTCGAGAGCCTCCTGACGTGGCTTGCAAAGCAGTGAAGACTTTTTTGGGCTGGGGTCAGGGTCGCGTGGCGCCCGCGAGTGGCCCATGAGCCAGCCCGTGGAGCTGGTGGACCTGGCTGATGACGCTGGAGTTGCTGTGGGCAAAGCGGGCTGCTGTCGCCGCAGGTCCGTGCAGGAGCCCTGGCGTGCTTCACCGACGCTGACGCCATCGCCTGAAGCAAGGTTGCCGCTCCGTACCATGGACTGCGGGCCCTGTGGCAGGAATTCAAGGTCGGGGCGGACTTTGCGTGTTCCACGGCCCTTGGCGCACCGCGTGCAGTGGTTGCATTGCTGTAGTGGTTGCGCGCGTTGTGGCTGCATGTGCAAGCGGTTGTGGCTGAGCCGTCTGGAGCAGGACTTCCTCAGCCAAGGAAACGTGTTCCAGCTCGCCGTGGCCTTCATCATGGGCTTGCAGTTCAACGCCGTCATCGAGTCCCTCGTCAATGACATCATCATGCCTCCCATTGGGGCGGCGATTGGAGCGGACCTGACGCAGCTCTTCCTCATCATTCGCTGTGGACACAGTTGTTACAACGAGACGACGGGACAGCGTGCGCATTGCCCTTCTTGCTGCGTTTCCATCACTTCTTGATGGTCTCTCTCTTGAGCAGCCATTGAGCCGCCTCCGACGTACACCACCGTCGCGGAGGCCCTGAGTGACCAGGCTGTGGTGTGGCGATGGTGGGTTTGGCGTCTCGTTGCTGATGGCCCCTCACTTTGCACATGTGGCCCAGGGGCAACTTCATCCAGACAGTCATCAATTTCGTCCTGATCGCCTTGATTTTGTTCTTGGTGACGCTCGGCTACAGTCGTGTGCTGCAGCTGCGCCGCCAGCTGCTGCGCGAGTCTGCCCCGTATGTGCCTGTCATGGTTGAGGTGCGTGCGCAAGCGTGCCATGCTCCTCCTCAGTGTGCTGAATCGTGTGCAGTGCCCGTTTTGCTTTGGTTCCATCGATTCGCGGTCAAAGCGCTGCAAGCATTGCACTCTCGACAGCCCTCTCCTCCTCGCAAAGCTGGACTGAGCACAGCAGTGCACGCAGCGCGAAAAGAAAAGCCTTTTCCAAGTTCGCGCGAGGGGTGGCACGTTGGGGCCTCGCGCAATGGGCAGAGTGTTGGGTTGCTGGACGCAAGTGGCTGGGATCGCTGAGGGCCCCAACCCCCGTTCAGCCGAAAATGGGCGACGTCGCCAGTTCGAGGAAGCGACGTCGCCACCTCGCTGATGTCATCCAGCAGTGGCGGGGCCAGACCACATCGCATTTCGTGAGACAGGGTCTCAGACAGAAGCAGTAGCATCATGGTGAGGCCGCTGCTTGCGCCCTGGCGCTTTATGTGCTCAGCCCCGCCGGCAGGGAGCGTGGATTAGCTCGTTGTTTGGTTGGACGTCGCAGCGCGTCCGCGTGTTGATGGTGGGGCTGGACGCTGCCGGCAAAACGACCATCCTGTACAAGCTCAAGCTGGGCGAGGTTGTGTCAAGTATCCCGACGGTCGGCTTCAACGTGGAGACTGTGGAGGTGCCGCAGCCTTGGTTGGCAGCTTCCCCCGGTTCCTCACACCCATCCCGCACTGCAGTACAAGCAGATCGAGTTCAACGTGTGGGACGTCGGCGGCCAGGACCGCATCCGGTGGGCTGCCTCCATTGTCCTTTTTGGAAGTGCCTCCTAACTCCCCCAAAAAGACCTTTGTGGAGGCACTATTTCCAGGGAACTGATGTACGTGTGGCGCGTGAGGGTTGGTTGGACGCGAGGACCTGACGCGTGGGGCGTTCAGGTGCTCATCTACGTGGTGGACTCAAACGATCGCGGCCGGCTGGAGGAGGCGCGCGCCGAGCTGCAGAGCATGCTGAAGGACGAGGACTTGAAGAATGCCGTGGTGTTGGTGTATGCCAACAAGCAGGTGTGTGTGTGTCCGCCCCATTGCCGCCGTGTTGGCTGAACAACACTCGCCAAAAGGACCTGCCCGAAGCCACTCCTCTGGCCACCGTGGCGGACAAGCTGCAGCTCAGCGGCATGCGGGGCCGGCAGTGGCACGTGCAGGGCACTTGTAATGCTGCTCGTGTTGGTTGTTGAATGCTGCGGTCTGACTGCTGACAGGCGCGCTGACTGGCGACGGGCTTGTGGAGGGTCTTGACTGGGCGGCGCGGTATGCAACACTCCTTGGTGCTCTGCTTCTTGCAGCGGAGCTCACACGCTGCAAAAAAACAGCATCATGAAGAACAAGACGGCGCAGCCTTGATCTCTCGAAGAGCGCTCTGTACATAAATGCGTGTGCTTCTCGATGACGTCGTCGTGCCGAGCGCGGGAGCTCACAGGTTCGTGGGGGAAACCACCACCGACCGAATCCACGGCAGGCACAGAACTGCGATTGGAGTGACGGCTGATGTCAGGAGTGCGGAGCCAATGGGAAAGGGCTGGTAGGGCCTTGACGCAGAAGCGCATGAGCTGGTGCGCGTCTGCCCGCCACCGCTGCCTACCTGTCCCAGTCGAGCGGAATGACGAAGCAGCCCAGCCAGCTGGAGGCCAGCGCCACGCCCATGACGGGCACCTCGCCCCGTGACCAATCGCGCCCTCCGCGCTTCGGCACCAGCGTGCTGACCCACTTGCGGCGCTCGTGCAACGAGCAAGCCACTGCCAAGTAGGCAGCCCAGGCAAGGCAGTCGACGCTGAGCAGCGGGCACCCGAAGAGCACGCCCACCGCGTACAGGACCACGACGGCCACGGCGGCGTTTCCAACCGCAAATGGCCAGCCCCGAGGCGGCGCGAGCACGCCCACGACGTGCAGCAGCACCGCAGCGCCAGCGAAGACCAGGCACGCAGTGGCAAGCGATGCCGCAGGCTGCCTTGTCAAGGGAGGCAACGGCGTCGATCCGGGCAGCAGATACTCGCTCCACAGCACCATCGCAGCGCATGCATGACACGCGGCCAAGGCCCCGCGACTTGTCCAGCGTTCATCCATCCCCTTTATGCGGGTGGCTCGGCTAGATTTTGCCCTTGAACTCGTCTTGCGTGCAGCGATGAGTGCGCGCATCAAAGAAGGAGGCCCTCCATACCTTGCTGCTTGTACAGCTTGCGGTATCGCTTCCACTCGTGGCGCGGTCCTTGTCCGCCACGCACGAGCCCGTACGACTCTGCGCCGAGTGGTCAGCCAACAAAAGCAGCGAGGCCCCGCCTCTGACCCTTCATGTCCTTCTCCGAGAAGCATGCGGCCTCCATGGAGCTCACCAGGCCCTCACTCCACACTGCACGGCGCACCTCGAGCGCAGCGAAGCTCTCGTCGCGCGACAGCCAGTCTGACAGCTCAAACGCCAAGTAGTGCTTGCGCTTCTGCAGCGAGTCCCGTGAGCGCGTGGCGATCAACGCGAAGCAGAGGCAGAACCTTGAGATCCGCGCCGCCAGCGCCCACCTCGCGGCCCACGGCGCGCGCCGCAGCAACCCAGTCGTCCTGCGCGGCAGCGTCCAGCCCCTCCGGCAGCCGGCTCACCACGTGCAGGGCTCGCGACAGAAGCCCGCCCACCAGGCCGGCGCACTGGTACCAGAATGTGGGGCAAACCTGCGCGGGTCCTCACATGAGCGCAAGTTGCGAGCGCCAAGCGCGCATTTTTTTGCACCTTGCGCGCAGCGGACAGCACGGCCATGCAGGCGCGCACAGACGCAGGCGAGTCTTGACGACAGGCGCTGAGCAGCCGCGTCCCCAGCTGAGTGGCGTTGTAGGGAGGGGCCAGCCGGATCGAGCGCTCGACGCAGCGGGACGCAAGCGCGCTGCCTCCTGCCCCTCCTGCTTGCTGTTGGACCAGCTCCAGCAGTCGGGGCAGCGCGTCTCGCAGCAGCGGCACGTCGTGAAAGGCCGGCCCCAACTCCAGCGCGGCGCGCAGCACGCGGCACGAGCGGTCGCCCAAGGCGGCCTGCAGTGCAACCTCGTAGTGCGGTCCCACCGCAGCGGCCAGCAGGGAAGGCGCTGCGTCTTCGGGCACGCGGCCGCCCGCCAGCAGCGCCAGCGTGGCACGAGCGGCGCAGGCCCAGCCATCGCATCCCAGCCGATGCAGCGCCCCATGCAACGCCTCCAGCACGCCCCACTGGCCGTCCTGACAGGCCGCGCCGAACACGCTGCCCACCGCGGGGCCCACGTGCTGCACCCACAGTGGCCACTGCTGCACGCGAGCCAGCACCGCGCTCCACGCTTGCCAGCAACCCTGCTCCTCGCGCCAGGCCGCAGGACCCGCCGCAACCAACAAGCGCGCACAGGCCGCCAACTGCTCCTCCGGGCCGTGCATGGCCGCCGCAGCAGCGTAGGCCCACACTTCGGGGCGCGCAAGCCGCAGCACCGCATCCCAAATGCGCTGCTGCTGCGCGTCTCCCGCGAGCACGCTGGCCACCTCAGGCCCCAGCAGCAGCTTCTCCCGCACCCATAGCGCGGTGGCAACGCGTCTCCACACGGGCGCAGGGCCGGCCACGAGCGCAGCCAGCACAGCGCCCCGTCCCACACGCGTGAGCGCACGCACCGCGGTGGCAGCGTCGGCCTCGCTGGCACCGCACAGCGCCACCAGGTCCATGGGCAGCAACGCCGCCAGACGACAGGCGCGCGCCAGCGGCAACTCCAGCAGCGCTTCAGCCACAGCCACGGCGCGCTCAGGCTCCAGGCGCCAGGCTGCGTCCAGCGCGCTCACCGAGAAGCCTCCCGAGCCCTCGTCCGCGATGCGCATCCACATCTGCAGCGCAGCCACGCCCCCGGCCCACAGCAGCACGGCCCAATCCACGCCGCCTGGCTCGCTCTGCTGCAGCAGCCACAGGCTCAGCGCCTCCGCGTCCGCCGTGTCCAGGGGCCAATGCTGCGAAAAGTCGCGCGCCAGACGCAGGCGCAACCAACAGTAGCGCAGAAATGCAGGGTTCTCGCAGTCGGGCCGCTGCTGGAGGCGCTCCACGCTAATGGCGTCGCCGGTCACCAGGCAAAAAAAGGCACGACTCGGCGCGCGTGGCAACACCGCCGCGGCCTGCAGCGGGCTCCAACGGTAGTGCACGGCGTCAAGCAGCGCGCAGTGCACGCGATGCGCCTCCGACCAGCGCTGCTGCGCGAGCGCGACCCCCACGTGGCTGCACAGCGCGGCCGCCCACACGCACGGATCCCAGCCGGCGCTGACGGCCTCGGGGCCGATAGGACCCCATCGCAGCACGTCGCACACCAGCTGCGCCGATACCGCGTCCCACGGCACCAGCGCCAGAGCACCGGCCAGCGCGGGCAGGCACGCGCGCAACGCATCCCGCAACGCCCGGCGCACTGCCTCGGCTTCGGGCCGGCCCAGCACATCGCGCACCAGCATCGAGCGCGTGGAGGCGCCCTTGCTGCCGCTAGCGGGCGGCGTGCAAACGGCTGACAGCAACTCTGGTAACGCACGAATCTGAGAATACGCCTCGACCAATGCGCACGCCAGCTCCGACGCGGCCAGCGCGCTGTCAGCGCTCTTGTGCTTCTTCAGGCGCTTCGTCAGCAACGCCCCCTCTGCCACCAGCTGCAGGCACAGCGACTGGTCCACGGCCAGCGCGGCTGCGAGCGTGCGCATGGCAGGCGCCGTGAGCGAGCGCGCCTTGCATGCGGCTGCAGCCAGGCCCTGGAGCCAAGGCTTGCGCGCTGGCACGCCCTGCAAGCCACGCGTGGCGCGCACCAGAGCCGCCATGTGCGGGTGCACCACGGCGGCGCTTGCATCGCCGCTTCCTCCCAGCAGCTGCTGCAGAAACGTCACCAGTGTCCACACATCCGTCAGAGGCGCCTTGTTGGCCTGCGCAGCTGCAAGCGCCGCCTCCACCGCGCGGCTCAGGTAGGGCTGCACGGCCTCGGGGTCGCGCTCACACGATGCGGCCAGCGCGTTGGCCACCTCCTGCGACAGCGCCGCGGCCGTGCTGGCCGTGGTCGGGAACAGCACCATGTCCAGCACGCGGTACGCAGGCGCTCCGTGGCGCAGGAATCCCACCAGGTGATCTGGCGTGCGCCCAACCAGGTCCTTGAAGCCTGACGCGCCCGAATCGCGCAGCTGCGCCGCCGCCCTCTCCATGGTGACGAAGAGCGGACCCAAAAAGCGCGTCGGACACGCGGCCAGCGTGTGGTTGATGCCCGGTGACCGGGCGCACTCCATCACGAGGTTGCAGAAGCGTGGCCGCCAGAAGCGCGCAAAGCGCGGGTCCTTGCCCAGTTTGGCGCAGCAGGCGGCGCACAGCTCGCGCGCCTCGTCGTCGCCCACCTCCAGCTCGAACAGCATCTGGTCCAGCAGCACCCTGACCAGCGCCTGCGGCAGGTCCGCGTCCAGCGCGGGCGCATCCATCAGCTCCAAGCGCAGCGCCCACAGCGAGCAGGCCACGCCCTGCCCAAACGTGCTGCGGTCCTTGGCGCTGCTCGCCGTGGGGGGTGAGTGACGCTACGCGGCCGCCACTCAAGCAGGAGCTCCCCGCACTTGATGCGCGCGTTGAGCGCCCGCGTCACAGCGTCGAAGACCACGTTGTGGCGCCGCGGCACGAGCACGTTGCCCAGCACGGACCGAAAGCGCTCCTCGCAGCTCTCCCATGGCAGCGGCGCCAGCTCCATCAACCCCCTTCGGCTTGTTTTCACTTTGTGGCGTTGCGCTTCGGGGGCAGCGGTGCGCCGTTATCGACGTGCTGCCTCAGGATGACAAAGGCCTCACGCACTGCGTCGCGCGCAGTCTTCAGCTCCGGATACTCGGCCTTGGGGGGCCAACCGTCAGGCGCGAGGGTTGCACCAAAGACCGGACTCGCCTTGAGCTTGGATACGTCCAGATGGCACTGCGAGCGCGGCGCCACAATCACCTGACGCACGGAGCGTGAGAAGGCGCGGCCTGCGCCATGCAACAGCCTCGCCTTGGCCTGCTCCTCGAGCGAGAAGTGCGACCACTGAATGGTGGGGTCCACAATCTCCTTGTACAGGGCCATGAGCTCGCCGTGCGAGATGGTGCCGTCCTGCGTGAAGTTGTAGATGCCCTGCGGTGGCGTCGAAAATCGATCAGTGAAAGCACGACGCCAGAGCGGCCCCAAACCCTGCGGCCGTCGCGCATCATCTTGATGGAGATGGGCAGCATGTTGTGCAGCACCGTGATGGAGTTGGGAATGTCCACCAGCTTGTCGTACGCGAGCAGCTGCGTGGCGTTGAGTGCGCGGCGAGGCGATCCACCCAAGGGCACGTTGCCTTGGTGATGAGGGAGCGGTGGTTGAAGTCATCTCCAAGGGGCAGACGCACGCGCAGCGTCAGCAAGCACTGCGGGGAAACCAGTGTGTTGGGGGACGCGCAGGGAGCCAATAGACAGCGCAAACCTTGAAGTTGGTGGAGCTGATGATCTCGTCCAAGAGGCCTTTGCTGTGCGAATAGTAGGATGCGTTGAAGTTGTGCCTGCAAAAGCAAACAGTGAGTGCTTTCATGCAAGGGCTACGCGTCCTCACATGTCCGTCTCCTTGAAGCCGATGCCCGTGCCCATGGCATGCGGGCCCTCCTTCTCGTACGTGTACACGCAGCCCGTGCTGTACAGCAGGTGCGGGATGCCGCGTGCTTCACACACGCTGATGAGGGTCAGGGCGCCCAGCACGTTGGCCTCGAACGTTTCGACCTTGTGCGTCTCGCACCAGTCAATGTTGGGCCGCCCCGTCTGCAACCCTCGCATGAGCGGTGCCCCCACAGCACGGTGCGAGGCGCCCACAACCTTGCCAGCCGCGTTGACGACGTAGGTTGGCTTCACACGCTCAATCTCGCTGTGCGGACAGCTCATGAGCGCGAAACACGCCCCAACCCCGACCCCGTCACGCACGCTTCCAGCGCCTCGCGGTACTCCAGTCGCGCATCGCCCGCCACGGCCACATCGCCTTGCTTGCGCAGCGCCTCGATAAGCAGCCCACCAACCCCTGGCGTGCCAGCGTCAGAAGCACTGCCCCGCATCAAGCGCACACAACCACAGGGGCCCCCCAACAGAGCGCCGTACAGCCGGTCTTGCCGCCGTAAACGAGCCAAGTTGCCTGCTTGCCAGAATGAGCAGCACGGCAAGCAATGCAATGTCACGCACCATGCTGGAGCCCTCTCGGAACTGGTTCGTTGTGCGCGAACGGCGAACCGCAAAAAAACGAAGGACATGCGAGGGCTTGCTGTGGTGTGTTGCGTTGGGCTCCTACTGGCCATGAGCGTGGTTGAGGCCGCCGTGTTCGCCGTGGAGGTTTGTTTTGCACCGACGCGGCGACCGGGGGCGCTGCTCAGCGTCGCCATGCGTGGCAGGTCAAGGCCGGCGTGGACGTCGAGGAGCTGGGTGTGTTGGAGCCCCGACCGCGGCCTGCGTTTTTCGCCCCTGACCACGCCCACCTGCGGCAGCCGCGTCGCACGGCTTCAAGAACCTGGGCCAGATCGGGTCGCTGGCCAACATGTACCGCTTCGAGCTGATGTAGGCGGCCAACACGCGAGGTTTTGCAGCCCGCGCTGACAGCCGCACACTCCACAGGGACACGCGCGCGCGCGCTGAGCGGTCTGAGTCCCTGAAGCGAGACACCAACGTCGTGTTTGCTGAGTTGCAAGTGAAGAAGGTA
>CAZYYU010000096.1:0-11025 GCA_964651735.1 uncultured Gammaproteobacteria bacterium
CCTGAGCAGCGTCCGCGGCCTGTTGCTGCAGCAAAGAGCCCCCGTGAACGACGTGACCACGACGCAGCCAACCGCTCCAGAAACCTTGGCTGCCTCGGCCTTGCGCTCCTCGCGAAGGCGCTCCAGCTCAGCCCTCGTTTCAGCCAGCTCGGCCTTGGCCTGCGAGGCGCGTCATTTCAGCGTGCCAGCCAACGCAACACAGCACACCGTGACGCCCAGGGCACTCTCAGCTTGCGCCGCTGCCAGCTCAGACTTGGCCTTGGCGAGGCTGGCTTCCAACGCGGCGGCGGCGGCGGTCTGGCGGGCCAGGTCTGCGTCAAGACCGCTCCTGCGCTGCTCGCCCTGCTGTGCCAGCTCGTCTGCAAGCGCCTGCATCTGCTGCACTTGCTGTCGCAGGGTCGCTGTTTCGGCTGTCGCGTCTTGGTGCAGCGCCTGCAACTCGTGCTCCAGCTTCGCCTGGGCCGCCTGCAGCTGCTGCGCTTGCTGCCGTAGAGCGGCGGTCTCCGTCGCGTGCGCTGCTCGCAGCTGCTGCACTTGCTGCTGCATCGCCGCCGTGTCGGCCGCCTTGTCCGCCTGCACACGCTGCAGCTGCTGTTCCCGGGCCTCGGCCTCGGCGAGCTTCTCCGCCTGCAACTGCTGCACCAGCTGCTCCGCCGCATGCAGGGCATCGGCTCCCGCGACCAACTCAGCTTGCAGGCGTTGAATCTGCTGCTCGGTTGAGGCCAGACGCGTGCTCTGGCCGGCGTGCTCGACGCGCAACTGGTCCAGCGCCCTGGCGGTGTCCTGCTCCCGTTGCAGCAGCTGCTCGTGCTGCGAGCGCACGCGACCCGCCTCCTCTGATGCAGCGTAGAACGACTCTTGCAGCTTGAGCAGCCGTCGGTTCTTGGCCTCAGCGTCGGCATCCACCAGCTTGCCCGCGGCAATTTCCTGCGTGAGGCTGGCGATGATCTTGTCCTTGTGAGCCGCCAACTCAGTCTGCTGCTTGCACTTGGCCTCCAGCTCTGCCACTTGCAGCTCCAGCCGCAACACCGCGTCCACGTTGGCGGGCAAGCCACTCGCCCGTGCGGTGGCTGCCAACGACGACTCCTGCGCCAGCCAGCGGTGGCCCACCAGCTCGTCCCACGTGATGCGCAGCGTGGGGTTGATCTGCAGCGCGCGCTTCAGCACGTCCCGCAGCTCAGCGCTCAGGTGGCCAGGCAGCTCCAGCTCCTTGGTCGCCGTGGCCAAGATGCTCTTGAGGTACTGGTCGGGCGTCTCGCCCTGGAAGGGCACCTGGGCACGTGCGCGTGAGTGCTTTCGCGGCCTGGACGAGGGCCGCCTGACCTTGCCGCACACCAGCTCGCACAGAATGACGCCCATGGACCACACGTCCACCTTGGCCACGTTGTAGGCTTTGGCCGAGCCCGCCCAGATCTCGGGCGCCATGTACATGGGCGTGCCAACGAAGGTGTGCGTCAGGTCCTGGTCCAGCGCGCCGTCATGCATGGTGGCAAAGTCCACCAGCTTCACGTCGCCTTTGAGCGTCAGCATGAAGTTGGACGGCTTCAGGTCGCGGTGCCCGATGTTCTTGCCGCGCAGGAACGTGACCGGTTGCAGCAGCTTGCGAAACAGCTCCTGCGCGTATGCATGAGCAAGCGCAAAAGGGGGGCCTCCACTCGCAGCCGCCGCACCTTGGCCTTGGCCTCTGGCAGCGCGCCGTGCTGCCGCATGTACATCTGCAAGTCTCCGCCGTCGATGTACTCCAAGTACTGGTACCAGCAGCTGCCCGTCTTGGCCACGTGGAACAGCTTCACGATGCTGCCGTGGTTGGCGCTCATCATGAACTCCATGCCGCGCGTCAGCTTCTCCTCGAAGCCGGGTTGCTCCACCAGCGCCAGCCGGATGGTCTTGATGGCGACCGCGCGGCCCGTGTCCAGATGGAAGCCCAAATGCACGGCGCCCTCTGCGCCCTTGCCCAGCTGGCACGCGGTGTGCAGGTAGCGCTCCGTCTCAAACACAAACGTGTCGGGCCCCACAAAACGGTGCCCGAAACGCTGCACCAGAAAGCGGGTGGGGCGGTCAGCGCTGCACATCCCTTCCCAACACACAAGAAGAAATGAAACCTGGCAGCACTCGAGGATCACATTCATGACCAGCGAGGGCGGGAAGCGCAGCGGAGGCGTCCAAACTTTGCGCAGAAACTTGCCCATGGCCTGCATCAGCACGCGCTCCTCGTGCGCTGCGCGATGCGGTGCGTCAGGACACGCACACGCACACGCTTGGTTGACAGGAGGAGCTCACTGTTGACTTGGGGCACGGCCGTCTTGCGCAGAATGTCCAGCACGAGCTGCGACGCCAAGTCCAGCCAGTCGCACAGCAGCTCAGCGATCTCCTGCGCAGCTGTGTCAGAGTGTGCGTTGTGTGCCGGGGGGCAAAGCAACGCGCACCAACTTCACTTGCACGTTTGCCGCGCCTTCGCTGAGCTGGGCCAGGCTGGAACGGAAACCAGCCATGAGCGCCTCCCCCCAACCCCCATCCCCCAAACCAGGCAGCAACAAAGCCGAGCCGCACTGCCGCAGCACAGACAAAAACACACCTGGCCAGCGCGTTGGCCACCACGTCGGGCTTGCTGTTGTTCTCGCGCAGGTAGCGGTGGATGCGCAGCGCCGAGCCAAGCGGGTCCTCCTGCGCGGGGTGGTTTTCGCCGATGAGCCGCGCCGGTGGCAAAACGCGGCCTTGTGCCGGGCTGCCCACCTTGTTGGCACGCAGCGCATCCTGCTCCATGCTGGACACGGATTCGCCGCCGCCTGCCCGACTGTCTTGGTTGCTGGAGCTTGCTTTTTTTGCAACACGACCCGAGCTGTGCGGTGATGTCTGAAGCGCCAACCCGTGCGCCCCTCTTGCTCCTGCAAAATTCCACAAGAGCGCGAAAAACCGGCCCGTTTTCCCGCCGCGCCTCAGAAGAGCCTGATCTTCTTGCGTATGACGGGTAGGATGCGAGGGGCCTGCTCATCCGACGTGATCTGCTCCCGCTCCTTCTTGGGAGCCTCGCTGTCAAGGCGGCGCTGAGGCAACACACAGGCCGCCGCCAACAGCACAGTCTATACACTGGCTGCGGCTGCGGCTGCGGCTGCGGCTGCTGGACGACGGGCTCTGGCAAGACAGGCGCCTGGCTGGTTGCTGCAGCGTCCCGCGCATAGCGCTGCTCACCCGAGGCGTCAGCGCTCCCTTCTGACTCGGCCGCTCACTTGCCTGAGTGTGCTCCCGTGCTTTGCGCAGAAACTGCTCGTAGTTGGTGCGGTACTCATCGGTGATGTCTGTCACTCACGCTCAGCCACGCAACGCAACACATGGACGCGCTTGCCGTTCATCAGTGGGTCGTCTGGATTGGGCTGGGCGAGCAGGATCTGGCATGGCGCTGTGATGGACAGCGCGAGGAAAGAAGGGGGAAGCAGAGCGCACCTGCACTGCTGTCAGCACTGCCCCAATGTCGTACATCGGGGTCCAGACGCCTTTTGGGGGCATTTTGAGGATGTTGAGGCAGATGCGCCCCTCGCTGTCAATGTTGGGGTGGTAAACTGGGGTCACGAAGCGGACCTGGGCCCAGGCTTGAGCGCCAAAAAGAAGCATCGCGCCGCTCCTCACATTGGGCGGCTCGTTGGGGTAGCGGTCGCCCACCAGGATGGCCAGCTTGAATGAGCCCTTTGGTGGCGACGCCTGAGCACACGACGGTGCAACGACACACACGCGACCTGCTCGTACGGCGTGCCCTCTTCGCCGCCGCGTTCAGTCCCCAGACGCACGAGGCTGCGGCGGCGGGCAACGCACCCATGGGTGTCAGCTTGGCCTCCAGTGTCTTGAGGTCGTCGCCCCCGCCCCCAGGATAGCACACGACGCCTGCACACGGCTGAGGAGCAGATCCAAAGACCCCGTTCGTCCCGCCCGCCCGCACCGGTTGGCGGCTGCTCCGCCAGCTTGCGCATCTCCTTCTGCAAGCGCTTGAGTTGCAGGGCACTGTCCATGTCTGGCCCTCTGCGGCCTCTTCTATTGACAAGCAGGGTCTTTGCACACGGCCTCGAATGAGGGTCGCTGCTGCGGATCCGCGTGACACATGCGCTGTAGCAGCAGGCAGAGCGCCTCCGACACGCCCGCACCACGCAGCAGCAGCAACAAGTCGCTGCCATCGTCGCGCATCCAGGCCAAATGCTGGTCGCTGAGCGCCAGCGCCAGCTGCACAGCCATTGCACCCACGCCATACACATCGCTGGTGGCGGTGGGGCCAATGCCGTTGTGCAGCTCCGGCGCGGCCCAGGGACTGCCCTGGCTCAGCTGTTTGGGGCGTCCGTCCGCGTCCATCACGCACGAACTCAGCTGCAGCAGCACCAGGTCGGCGTCAGGCGCGTCAGAGGCACGCATGAGGTGCGCCGGGCACAGTGCCAGGTGCCACAACCCCAGCGCGTGCAGCTGCTGCAGCGCCTCGCACACGGGCCGCAAGAAGCCCCGCGCCAGCCGCGCCTCGTCCACGCGATGGCTGCGCTCGTCCTGGAAATGCAGCCCCTCCATCGACGGCCCGGTCAGCAGCTCCATAATGGTGGCGCCCAGCACACCATGACTGTCGTCGGTGCCCAGCAGGCGCACGGTGCGCATGCGGCCGCTGAACTTGGCCGCCTGCAGTCTGCCCAAGGCGTTGCGCTCGCGCAAACACGCTGCGAGCGGCGCCACCTTGATGGCGCAGAGGGTGCCGCCCTTCTTGTCGCGTGCGGCCAGCACGTGACAGCGACCCGGTGCGGCGTGCAGCAGCGCCACAGCCACGTATCGGCCCGCGCTCAGCGACCACGCGTGCTTGCATGCGGCCTGTTTGGGCGTGCTGCGAATGGAGGCGCACCAGATGCACAGTGCATCACGTGCCTCGTCTGCTGCCCGCAGTCTCTCAGCAGTGCCGGAGCGCTCCGGAACCAGCCAAGGCACGTCCTTGGCCGTCACCTCCGCCACCTGCACCAGGCTGCATGCGCCGCTCTCCAGGCCCTGGTACGTGCTGGCCAGCTCGGGTGTCGCGGCGTCGGCGCGTGTGGCCACCCACACCGAGTCCAGCGTGCAGCCAGCGTCGCGACACCACCGCAGCAGTGCACGGTGCGCGCCCACAATCAGCTGCGTCAGGCCGCTCTCGCTCTTGGCACTGCACACGCCCAGCAACACGTACATGCACCACTGGCCCGTGTCGGGGCTGAGACGGCACTCAAAGAAGACCTGGCGCGTGCCACTGCTCTGCCAAGCTCCGGCGGGCTGTGCGGGATTCCAGTCGTCGCGCCAGAAGCGCTCGTCCACCACGCTGTCGCCCAACACCGCTGCCAGGGCCAGCACCGCGTGCTGCATCTGGAGCCGCGACGCGCCCTTGGCCACGACGTATTTGCGCGCGTGCCGCGCATCGCACTCGTCCCAGTGCAACGCCTTGACACCACTCGTGGCAGGGAAGAGGCACGGCATCAGGTACTGGGGCTCCAGCCGCAGCATGCCCTGCGCGTCCAGCAGCGGCTTGCCGTGCACGTCCAACACGGTGGTGCAGTGGTAGCGCACCAGGATCGCGTTGGACAGCAGCACCAGCAGTGCCAGCGCACGGCCTTCAGGCGCGCCCGCAAACAGCCGCTCCAGCTCGGCACGCACGCGGCTGTCCGAGATCTTGTACGCAAACGAGGCCTTCTCCATGCGGTTGAGCACCAGGCACGCCAAGAAGCGCTTGCCCTGCTCGGTCTTGGCGAATCGCAGCGTGAGCGGCTGGCCGTCGCGCGGCACCAGCGTGAACTCCAGGCCTTGCGCAGTGGGCGGCGCCACCATGAGCGACGTCACGTGCGCCCCACGCAGCGTCAGCCGCCGCGCCTTGGTGCCCGCGTCCCACAGCTCGTTGTGCTCAATGTACAGGCCAGACTTGGAGTTCCACAGCCAGCCCACTTCGGAGCACTCTGCGGGCTCGCAGCTCGCGTACTGGTGCCGCGCCAGCGCCTTGAGCAGCTCAAGCGGCACGCTGAGGTTGGTGCACACAGTGCGTGCGCCCGGCCTGCAAAAGACCAAACCACTGGCGTGCAGCTGCGCCAAGTCGTCGCGCAACGCCGCGTTCTCTTCGCCCAAGTCGCGCACCAGTGCCACGCCCGGTGGTTTGTGCTTGGACAGCGCGGCGGCCAGTGCCAGCGTATCGTGCAGAGTGCGGCCAGTCGTCGCCGTCGCTGCGGCAGCTCGGGTGGCACCCGCCTGCTGCCCGTGCTCCACAATGGCGCTGCAGAGCCGCTGCACGCATTGAACGTCCGGCTCGCGACGCAGCCACACCAGTTCCTCGCCGTCGCGCAGCAAGCTCAGTCTGCCCGCCAAGCTGGGCTCGCTCTCCGTGGCCGCCTGGAAGTGGGCTGCGAGCGTGGCACAAGCCTGGCGCGCGTCCTCCACGGCGTCGCAATGCGTGCCCACCAAGGCCACCGTCAACTTGACGCCGCCGCCGCCGCCGCCTTGACAAAGACCGCCCATCGAACGCAACACAAGGGCACGCAGCGCGTCGGCATCTTGCTGGCGCACGTCCACGCACAGCACCGCCACCGTCATCGCGTCCGCGCGCACCTCTTCGCCCAGAAACAGCTCTTGCGTGCCCTGGTATCCCGCCAGCCCGCCAAAGTCCCACGCCAACAGCTGCATGCCGTTCACCGACCAGTCGCTGTCAATCTCCACGAACGGCGTGGGCACCCGCTCGTAAGGCCGGCCCTGCATCTGTTTGCGCAGCAGCGTCTTGCCCGCCGCATCCCTGCCCAAGAAGAGCACGCGCATCGTCTTGGTCAAGCGCAGGCCCAGCAGCACGCTGGCAGCCGCGGCGGCCTTGAGCTCCAGCGCGTAGTCCAGCACACGCTGCGTTCCCTGCACAGGGACGCCCAAGTCCAGGTTCTTGAGAGCCACCACAAACTCCATTGCTGCGTGGTGCAGCAGGGGGCCCCACGAGCAGTGAGCACAATGCAGCGGCGCACGACGCGCGCGCACACACACCTTGCTTGCTGTTGACGTGGGCAGCGGCGCGCAAGAACAATGCAGAGTGCTTCGGCAAGTCAGACACTGCCTGACGCAGCTGGCGCAGCGCGTCGTATTGGCCACCAGCCGCAGCCGCGAGAAACAGAGGCATCAGCACGTCTGCACCCGCTGCAAATCCCTTGCCCAGCACGTAGTCAAGAATGCGCTCGTCCCCCTGCACCGTCTCGTGCAGTTGGATGCCCTCTAGCGCAACCACCAGCTCCAGTGCCGCACGGTCGCCGAGCGCAACCGCTGCCCGCAGCAGAGCCGCAGACTGGTGCGCGCCGCAACAGTGCTCGAGCTTCTGCAATGCCGCGGCGTGGCCTTGTACGCCGCTGCGCAAGAACCACTTGAGCGCCTCCACCTCGTCCTGGGGCACGCCCTGGCCCGTCTCGTAGCTGAGACCGATATTGTGCATGGCTGCAGCGTTGCCCTGGGCCGAGGCCTTGCGCCATCGCACCACCAGCGAGGCTGGGTCTTCGTCCATCTCCGCTCGCGAGGGGGCAGGCCCTGCTGGGGAGTTTTTTTGGCTTTTTTTGGTGACACCCGGCTCATTCGTCCGGATCCTGCTGGTCCTGGTGCTCGGGCTCGGGCTCGGTCTGAAGTGCTGCGTCGACAGCAGCGGCGGATTCAGGCTCAACCTGCTGCGACGGTGCCTGCTCCAGCTCCCTGAGATCCACCTCGTCGTCGTCGTCGTCGTCGTCGCCCTCTTGCATGGGGACCACTCCATCCTCGTTCGCAGCCTCCTCGTCCTCGTTGTCCTCGCCAAACAGCTCGTTGAACGCCACCTGGCGCGCATCCTCCAGTTGGACGTCGTCACTGGCGCGCGCAACGCGGTACCGCTTGGCCATGCGGCCCACACTCTGGCCGCGCAGGTCGTGCGACAGGTCGCGCAGCTCCATCTTGAAGCGCAGCGGCACGTACTCGAGCGTGTCACGCTGACCGCCGCCCGAGCCCCACACGAACAGGTACTTGCCGTCCTTGGCCGAGAGCTTCGCGCTGTTCATCGCGTATGCGCCTGTCCAGTGGTGCGGCAAGCCCTCCCTCTGCAGCCGCTCCGCCTCCTCCTCCTCCTCGCCACCACCGCCGCCGCCACCGTCGCCAAACAGCGCGTCCACCTCGGCATCAGCCTCGTTGCGCCCATCAGGCAACACGCGCGCGGCCCAGAACTCCTGGCTCTTGCCGGGAAACGGATTCAGCACCAGCATCGCCTGCTGACGCTCCAGCGCGCCGTCGAGCTCTGCCGCCGGCTTTTCCTCGTACAGCAAGTGCACCAGCGGCGCGGCCAGGTGCTGGTACGTGGGCAGCACGTATTGCACGGACGTGGCGACCAATTTTGGGTCCCTGGGGTGCACCAGGGGCGCGCTGCTGCGGTTCGCGCTCTCAAACTGCCTGTTGACGGCCTCCACGCCAGCGTGCGCAAACGTTGTGCGCGCGTCCAGGCTGCCCTTGGCGCTCTTGGTGGTGGCGGCATGCACCATGTCGCTCTGATGCGCCGACGACTGGTTGTACAGGTTTTCGTCGAACACGGCCGTGATGAACTCGCTCTTGCGCAGCCACGGCACGGCGCTGGCCTTCTTGCGCTGGCCGCGGCGGTCCTTGCCTGCCAGTGTCTCCTTCTCCGGAGCAAGCAACGCCTCATCCTCAGGTGCGAGCTTGACGGCGGCGGCGCCCGGCTCGGGCAGTGCGTAGGCCGCGGGCGTCACCATGTCCACCACGATGCCCAATGTGGCGTCCAACAACATGTCGTGCTGATAGTCGCGCTCCAGCGACGTGGGCGCGTACTGGAACAGGCGCTCCAGCGGCCGTTGAATGTCCAGCAACTGCGCGGCCGCTCCTCAGCAAAGCGCCACCACCCCTCACCCCATGCGCACAACAAAAGCGTACCTTGGGCTCGGCGGGCGGGTCCGGCAGCGTGTTGAAGAACTTCATCTTGCACACGAACTCGCTGGGCCGCTTGAGCAAGTTGTCGGCCTCCGACCATATCTCCAGCTGACGCAGCGCGTCCTGACGGCGCTTCTCCTTCTCCGCCTTCTCTGCCGTCAGCTCTTGGCGGCGGCGCTCCTGCTGCTCGCGCTCCTTTTTCTCCTTCATGTGCGCCACACCCTGCGAGGGACGCTGGGGCTGCGGCGGGCCGCGCTCGGGTGCCCCGAACTGGGGGGCGCGTCCCTCGTTGAGCAGCGCATCGAGCGCCACTTGGTGGGTGTGGGCATCCCACGTCGGGTCCGCCATGGCCGTTCACGAAGGCAGCGGGCGAGCGAGGAGGATGGGGGGTGGGTCGAGAGGGAAGGTAGTGTGCGGCTCGCGGTGCGCGGGCTGCGAGTCGCGACAGGCACAAGCGCTTGGACCCAGCCTCTCCGCCGTGTCCGCCTGTCCCGTCCGCAACAACGGCGCGCCAAGCCCCTCCTCGCACGCCTCGTTCATTGCGGCAGCGCGCACGCGTTCGTGGCCAAATATCGGGCCAGCTGGGACGGCCTGCCATCTTCCGTGGTGCTCGCCAGCTGAGGGGGAAGCGCTCAGTGAGCGTGCGCGCGCGCCAGCAAGAGGAACAGAGGCTGCAGCATACCGCGCTAAACCTCCTGAACTTCTTGCGCAGCTTGCGCTGCAAGTCCTCCGGCCAGCCCTCAAAGTGGTGCGCCACAAACGCCAGCAGCCGAACCAAAGCGATGCCGTACATGCCCTGGCACGCGCCAGTGAGGGCAAGCAGAGCGGGCATCCAACAGACGCACCGCGACAGCCCACAGGCTCGCCTCCAAGCGAAGGGAAAACGTTTCCAGCAGCATGTCGAGAGCCGAGCGCACCGCAGTACCCAGCAACCGCGGTTCCGCTTCCAGCACAGCCTCGACCTGGGGGGAAGCGCTTGAGGCCGCTGCCACAACAATTCCGCCCCAAAGAGACCTGCTTGCAGACCGCCTTGTGATTCGTCTCCAGCTCGGACCGCACCGCTTGCGTGGCCCCCGTCACCGCCTGCACTTCCTGTGACGCAGCAACCCCAGTAAGCGCAGCCCAATGAGCGCGGTCAACCCACCGGCCAAAGGTGCTTCTCGAACGACAACAGGTCCCGCAGCGCGCCCTGAGCGCACGTGAGCGATGAGGTGCGTACCGCCACCTCGCGAAGCGCCCTGTCCCAACCTGGAGCTGCTCCAGCGTCGGTGGAGCCAAAGACGCCTTCTTGGTCGCTGACGACAACGGCGCAGCTGCAGCCTGCGGGACCGCGTCTCCCGCCTTGCGCTTCTTGCCTGAGGTTGCAGCGTCGTTGTCGTCGTCGCGCTGCTTGGCGGGCGCAGCAGCAGACACTGGATTGTCGTCGCTCTTGTGCTTCTTGGCTGACGGCGGCGAAGGCGCTGCCGTTGCCTTGTCGTCGTCATCAGCAGCGTCCCTCTTGCCCGGGCCCGGCACCGCAGGAGGCGCTGAGCCGCCTTTCTGCTTGCGGATCAATGGCGTCGCAGCGGGCAAGTCAGCATCCCCGTCGCGCAAGGCCGACGCAGCAGGCGGCGCGTCCTTGTGCTTCTTGGTGGTGGTAGTGGGCGCTGCGTCCTCGGCGTCTGACGCGCGCTTGGGTACGCGCTGGCGTTTGCAGCTGTGAGCCGCTCGAGCAGCCGCGCAGGAGTCGCACCTCAAGCAGCACCTCAGACGAGCCAGGTCCATGCATTTTCCCCGCGTGGACCGAAAGACCCCGCTGCGCATCATCTGCAGTCAATCAAACGCGCACGCCATCCATCGGCGCCAGCAACCTTCTGCGGGAATTCCTTGCCGCAAGACGTGCATCGGAACGAGCCCTCGTCACTGCTGCCAGCTGCGGAAGAAGAAGCGCTGGCGACCGCGGCCTGAGCAGCTCGTCAGTGACAAAGGCAACACAGCCATTTGGCGCGCTCGACCACCTTGTCGGGCGTCTTGCCGGGCGCCTTGTCCGCCTGCAATCATGGCGGTAAGGAGCGACGCAGCCATTTGGTGCACATGACCACCTTGTCAGGCGTCTTGCCGGGCGTCTTGCCGGGCGCCTTGTCC
>CAZYYU010000097.1:0-9227 GCA_964651735.1 uncultured Gammaproteobacteria bacterium
TCCACGCGCTGCCCGTTGATCTTCACCTGGTCGTCCGAACGACCCAGGTACTCCATCTGCCCGTCCTGCAAGTGGCGCGCCACGTCCCCACTGTCGTACGCGCGCGACGCGCCGTCGTTCAGCTGCTCGTCGTACACGAAGCGTGCTGCGGTCGCGGCGCCCATGTTCAGATAGCCTCCGCCCACGCACGCGCCGCCCAGCAGCAGCGTCCCGTCACGGGCGCCCTTCACGCGCCCACTGCTGTTCACGCACGGGCGCCCCAGCGGGATGCACCAGTCAGTGCGCCGCCGCTCGCGCGTGGCCTCTGCCGCGAAGCAGGCCACCGTGGCCTCGGTTGGCCCGTACCACTGGACAAAGTCAGCGCGCTGGCCCACACCGGCCTGCACGCGCGCGAACAAGTCCCACGGAAACGCCTCGCCTCCCGTCATCACGAGCCGCAGCGACTGGCAGCCTTGGAACTCCGGCTCCGCCAGCAGGCTCGCAAAGTGCGACGCCACGAAGCACGCGGACGTGCACTCGCCGGCACGCAGCGTGCTCGCCATTGCAGCAGGAGACAGCTCCGTCCCATCACTGGCGACGCACAGGCGCGCGCCGCTCACCAGCGCCCAGAAAAGGTAGTGGACGGTGGGGTCAAACGAAATCGACATGTGCAGCAGGATCACGTCGCGGGCGCCCTTCTGAAACGCCGACGTGTGCATCCACTGCAAGAAGTTGGGCACGTTGCGCTGCAGCACCTTCACGCCCTTGGGGTTCCCGGTGGACCCCGACGTGTAGTACAGGTAGCCCATGTCCTCGCCGCGCGCATCGCCCACAGCGCCGCCCACACGCCAGCGTGCAAGGGCCCCGGCCACTGCCATCGGGCCGCGCCACTGCGTCCGCTTCCAGCTGTCCACGAAGCACACGCTGGCCGCCGCGTCCGTCAGCCGGAACAGCACCACCGACTCGCTGTACTGCGCGTCCAGCGGCAGAAACGCGGCGCCCGCGCACACAATCGAGTACACCAGCGACACCAGCACGTCGCTGCGCCGCATGTTCACCGCTGCCACCCGGCCCACGCCGCACAGAGCTCGCACGTCCACCAGCGCCCTCCGCACGCGCCCGTTGCCGAACGCGCACCGCGACACCACGCCCTGGAACGTCCCCTCCAGCAGCGCCAGCGCGTTCGTGTTCCACTCCTCCACCTGATGCTGTCTTGCGGCTGGTCTGACTTGTCGAAATCGAGGTGGAATTGTTTCAGTGGCGTTCGATACGAATTGCCAGAACGCCTCAAGGAACTCGCGCGCGTCGGTGGGCTGGCAACGATTCTGATCGTAGGCTAAGTTGACAAATACCCCCGAGTCCTCGTTCAGCAGTTCCAGCATGAGCGCGCCCTTTGCATGGCGTTGTGCGTGCGAGGCCAGTTGATAGTGTTGGTCCTGCCCCGTCGTGTAGTTGAAGTTGAGGTTGAACACATCGCCTCCACTGAGCCCCGCGCTTTGGCAGATCCTCGAAAAGGGGTACGCAGAATGCATGCGCGACTCGCGGCACACTTGCTTTCCCAGTTGCAAGACGTCAAGCACGCTCTCGTCGCCTGAAAATCGAAAGCGGTACAAGATGGTGTTCAGGCAAAAGCCCACCACGGTCTCAAACTTGGCCTCATCACGGCGCGAGACTGTGCCCGCGACCAAAATGTCTCGCGCTCCGTGGGCAGTTGACAACCACCACGCAAATAGAGATTGCCAAGTCTCGAACGCGGTCGCCCTCCCTTGGTCTGCAAGGAGCCGGATCCGAGACAGCAGCGAAGGGGGCACCAGGATGCGAACATTTGCCTCATAGCCGCGCTGTTGGTCGAGCTTCAGGAAAGGCAGAACCAGAACAGCTGATCCTGCGAGCTGAGTCCTCCACCAATCTGACAGGGCGCTCTCTTGCTCTTGCAGAATGCTCCTCTCATATTCGACAAAGTCCGAGAAGCGAGCAGATGGCGGCAGGGGCGCGGGCAAATGGTGTGGCAACGCCACCTGGTTCAACTGCGTCATCACGATTCTCGCAGATATCTCGTCGATGATGATGTGGTGAAACGAAACAAATGCCTCCTGAGTCTCGCAGAGGAAGGCAGCGCGACACAGAGGACCAGAAGAGAGCGACCACGGCAGCGCTAGAGCGCGCTGGTACGAGATGGCGGGATGCAGCATCTCAACACGACTCGAGCGAGAAATTTCGAACAACACCAACGAGTGGTCTGCAAAGTACAGGCAGCGCGTGGCGCGCAAGAGTTCGTGTTGATCCATCACTTGCACCAGAGCTTGCCCAACATCCATGGCAGCAGCCCATGGAGCGACCCAGGCCACAGTGTAGGCAGTTGAGAGCGGGTCCATGAGCCAGTCAACGAAGAGCCCAGCTTGTGAAGCGGTCGCAGGCACGTACAGCACGGCTGGGTGCAAGTCGGAGCTGCTGTGCAGGTGCTCGGTCTGAGCCTCTTGGATTCTGCGCCGCGCATCAGCCTCCGGGATCGTCGAGAAAATGTGCGAGGCCAGCAGGCGAGGTGATGGGAAGTCGAACGTGGCGGAGCTCAGCAGCAGACGAGAGCCAAGCGCGTTGTTCAGGAAATTGACCAGCTGAACTGCAGTAATCGAGGTGAACCCAAGCTCGGCAAAGGACTGATCCTGCCACGCAGCAAACTGGCCGATGCCCAGGATAATGTCCGAAAACAAGTGACTGATTGCAGGTGCAGCAACTGTGGGGACGTGGACAAGGTCCGGCACTGCGACGGGAGAGGCGCCATGCTCGACGCCAGAACCTGTTTCCCAAAAACGCAAACGCTCAAACGGATACGTCGGAAGGCCAGAAATCAGCCAGTCGGCCACCGGCGTTGCCATGGCTGAGTCTCTGTGAGCCACTTGCGTCTCAGAGGGCGCAGCTGCCTCCAGCAATCGCACGACGTCGCGACAGCTGCTCGCCTCCGCCACCGTGATGGACACGGCAACATTCCACTTGGCACGCCTCGCTCTCCACAGGTCCGAGAGCGAGCAAGACCCGTCTCTCAGCGCTGACGTCGCCAGCTGGCACAGCTGAAGCGCGGCAGCACTCGTTTTGGCGGACACGGAGATCACAAAGGGCGGCAGGCTTTCTGGAGTCGGGTTTGGAGGTGGAATCCAGCGCACAATGGCATGCGCGTTGGTGCCGCTGAAACCAAATGCGCTGACGCCACCCATCCTGGCCACTGTCGATTTCCACGCCACAGCCTCACTGGGAACCGCGCAAGGCAGGTGTTCCATCAGAGCAGCGCCGATGAACGGGTTCAGCGTGTTGAAATGAAGTTGCTTCGAAACCCCTCCGTGATCCAGACACAAGAGCAACTTCAGAAGCGCCAGCATGCCCGCTGCAGCTTCAGCGTGCCCGAAATTCGCCTTGGAGCTGCCAACCAGCAGCGGACTACGCTGTGCAGGCCCGCTGAGCGCCTGGCAAATTGCCTGGACTTCGATCGAATCGCCCAGAGAAGTGCCAGTGCCATGCGCTTCCAGATAGCCCAGCTCTCGGTGGTCGACGGCAGCCCAGGCTCTGTGAAGGAGCCTGACCTGAGATGGGCCATTGGGCGCCGTCAAGCCGTTGCTGCGGCCGTCCTGATTCACGGAGTGCCCCACAATCAGCGCTCCAGAGAGTGATTCACGACGCTCAACCAACACCGCCGCACAGCCTTCAGCCCGAACATATCCATTGGCAGACGCATCAAATGTCTTGCAGCGTCCGTCCGGCGAGAGCATGCCGGCTTGGTGAAGCGAGATGAACATATCGGCAGCACACAATGCAAGGACGCCCAAGCAGACTGCGCTGCGCTCCTCGCCATGTTCCACTGAGCGGCAACCAAAGCTCAAAGCCACAAGGGAGGACGAGCACGCAGTGTCGATCGAGACAGCAGAGCCAGTGATGCCCAACACGTATGAGATGCGGCCTGCCGCTGTGCTGGTGGACACTGACGTGGGGACTGCGCCAGATCCTGCGCGCTTGGCATACTCGCTTGCAGCAATTCCGACGTAAACTCCAGTGGGTTCCTCCAGCTCGCGCAGAGACAAGGGGTCGCAGCCTGACGTTTCGATTGCTTCCCAAGCGCACTCAAGCAGCATGCGATGCTGGGGGTCAAGTCCCAACGCCTCACGAGGGGAGATGCCGAAGAACGCCGCGTCAAACTGGTCCAGACCAACAAAGAAGCAGCCCCATTTCGGAACGCCACGATCCCAAAGATCCTCCCATTTCCAACGCTCAGCAGGGACCAAGGCAACGCCATCGTGAGCGCGCTCGAACAGCTCCCACAAGTCACGCGGCGTCCAAGCACCGTCGACCCGACAAGCAGCTCCAGTCACAGCCACGAGACAATCAGGAAGGGGCCCACGCATCACAGCAGAGGCGGAGGAGCCTCCTGCTCCCGCGTCAAAGCAGACAAGCTCTGCCAGCCGGCGCTTCAATTGGCTGAGCGTCGGATAATCAAAGACGAGCGTTGCTGGAAGCTCAAGACCAAGTGCCAGCCCGAGGCGCCCTCGCAACTCAACACTGAGCAGAGAGTCAAAGCCCAGCTCCAGCAAGGGCGCGTGCTCGTTAAGTGCTTCGTCTGCACTCACGCCCAGCACCTCGCGCACAAGCTGACCGAGAGTCCGCTCCACGTGGCTGGTGCTCAACGTTGATGGCGCTCCCGGCACAGAAGCGCTCGGCGGCACATCGCTGGGGCCAACCAATTCTTGCTCGATCCAAAGCCGGGTCCCAACATCCTCTTGCAATGGCACTCCAAGCTCCAGTGGGAATGGGCGCTTCTCAAAAGGATATGGGTTGTGCCAGGATGACAGCGAGGCTCGCTGCTCTGCTAATCGTCCAGCGACTGCAAGACATTGGCTCCGAAACGGAGCCAGCCCAAAAGTCAACGCTGAGGGAACGAGAGCGCGCCTCAAAATGCCGCCTCCCAAACGAGCGATGAGCGGCGATCTCCCAATCTCCAGGATGAGGCGAGGGCCGTGCACCCCGGGAAAGCGGTGGAAAGCTTCCATTGACAAGAGGCAATTGCTCAACCAAGAAGCGCGCACGCTCCCCTCGTTCACAGGCCCCGACACCGACGCCAGCCAGACCTCCACAGACGGCGGCACCAAAAGCGTGGATTGCAACACGCTCAGCACCGCGCCATCACCGCTCGTCCAGTCGGCAACTTCGTGCTCAAACCACATTCTTGTGCCAGCGCGCAACAATGGGAGGCGCGTGGACAGCTGAGGCTGGACTTGCAAAGACCCCGGAACCCCTTGGAACACACGGTACTTGATAGACGGCTTGAGTCGCGACGTGTGGGATTGCAGCACAGCGACGGCATCTCGCACGTGGATCATCTTGGCCACAACAGCGACGACGAATTCACCAATGGAAGATCCAGCAAGAATTTGTGGAGCGACACCCCAGGACAGCGTGCAGTAGCAGAGGCCCAGCATCGCAACGAAAGCAGACGGGCAGAGCGGCTCCAGCTCACTCGATGAGAGGGCGTCCTGCCCAAGCGCCAAGGACGCACTGAGCTCCGCCACAGAAGAACGGAAAACCGGCTCCCGAGAGATGGCATCGCGGACAAGCTGGAGGTGCGCCTTGCTCAGCAGCGAGACGGCCAGCACCACTTCGTAGTTGGAGCCCTCAAGGCTGGCGCAGCCCGGAAAGCGTGCAATGGATTCAGGCTCGCGGCCACACTCGGCAAGCAGCCCCACCATGGCCGACGGAGAGTGGGAAACCAGAGCCCAGCGACTCGAATGCACAAATGAGTGGGATTGCGACATCAGGCTGAGTCCCGGCTGGCGCATCGAGAAGATCAAGTGATTCGCAAACTGCTTGAGGACATCCGAAAGTGCAGCGGCAGAATGCGCGGAAATGAACACGCACAAGCCAGCGCCAAACACAGAGGCAGGGTCTGCCTGCTCACGCACAACGTCGGTATCGCGGCCAGCCACCAGAACATGTGCATTGGTGCCACTGAAACCAAACGAGCTGATTGCTGCATGGCGCGGTTGGCGCAGCCCCAACTCGATGGGCTCCGCAGCTGGAATGCAGAACTGGCCTTGCTGCATCATGGCTGCGCCGATGAGCGGGTTCAGCTCGCGAAAGTGCAAGTGTGGGTAGATGCGGCCCCCATCCAATGACAGCAGGGTCGAGAGGAGGCCAAGGGAGCCAGCTGCGGATTCAGCGTGGCCAAAGAGCGTTTTCGAGCTTCGAATAACTTTGGCCATTGGCGCTTGTTGGTATCCGCTTGAGAGTGCACCCACTTCAATCGGATCCCCCAGCGCCGTGCCAGTGCCATGCGCTTCGAGCAAGCAGAATGGCTGGTGGGCTGCACTTGCCCTCGAGAGTGCAAATGCAATGAGCGCTCGCTGCGCTGAGCCGTTGGGAGCGGTCAGGCCCTGACTCTTTCCGTCCTGGTTGACAGCGCTGCCAAGGACGCGAGCCCAGCAACGCTGGCCAACTTGGAGGTCATCCTCAAGTTGCAAATAAAGCGCGCCCGACGCCTCGCTTCGCACATAGCCATCAGCACGCGCGTCAAAGGTTTTGCACCGCCCATCTGGGGCCAGCATGCCCAGGCGCTGGAACGAGTCGCTCAAGATGCGTGACAAAATGACGTTGACCCCACAGGCAAGAGCAGAGGCAGCCTCTCCGGTTTGCAGGCTGGAGCAAGCATAGTGGAAAGCGACGAGCGACGATGAACAGGCGGTATCAATGGTGAGGGCGGGTCCAACACAGCCATAAAAGTAGGCGATGCGGCCAGCAGCGATGGCGTTGGATGTGGAGGTGGCGTAGTGCGGTGGGGTCTCACGAAACGCTGACTGGACAATTCTGGCGTCGTCGTTGTAAATGCCGACATAGACAGACGTCGAGGCGCCGCCCAGGTCCTTGATCTTGACACCAGCGTCCTCGAGGCAATGCCACGTGTCCTCCAACAACAACCGCTGCTGTGGGTCCATGAACGCGGCTTCTCGAGGGGACAGATGAAAGAACGGCGCGTCAAAGGCATCGATTTGCGGGAGGAATCCACAGTGGAGTCCCGTGAACCCAGCGCGTGCCGTATGACTCTGCATCACAGCGTCGCAGGCCAACGAAAGCTGCTGTGCAAGTTGCACCAAATTGGAAGCACTCGGAGCGCGGCCTGCAGCCCCGGACACCACCACGTCGCTCGGGCGCCGTGCGCTAGTGTTGAGGGAAGACGCGCCCAGCAGGCTCTGCGCCGGCTGAACAGAGGCCACAAGTTTCTTCAAGTGGGCAGCCAGCATGGCCGGGTCGGGAAAATCGTACAAGAGGCTGGCAGGCAGTGTCATGCCAAGCTCTCGCTCCAGAAAGCCGACCAAGGACAGGCTCTGCAGCGAGTCCATCTGAAAATCATCTGGAACGGCGGCGTGCGAACTCTGAAGGGCCACCATGGAGAAGCCTCGCGAAATGACCTTCTTGATCACAGTCGTGTCCGTCAGCACCCGTGGGCGAGGGGGCGAGCTGGGCACAGGCTCCAAGGAAGACAGAGATCCAGCAGGAAGAGATATCTCGGCTGCAAACAGCGCGTCGCGCCCCAGCACCCGATGCTTGGCCTGAAAGCTGTCGGCCGCGATCATGCGCCCACAGAAGCCTTGCCGCATATTCGCCACCACTGTTGACCGCGGCCCGAGATCCAGCAGCACGTGGCGCGAAGTGGCAAAGCGACACGCTGCAACCCAGTCCACGGGCTTGTTGATCAGTTGCGCCACAACGTCGTCCATGGTCAGCAGGGGCTGCCCGTCAAAGCACGAGAGGACGCGGCAAGCCGGAGCCGCAAACGAAAGCTGAAGTTGCTTCATGTCGCCGAGCACCAACGGCAACGCAGCAGCGCACGCCGGGGAATGGAATGGAACGCGAACGGGCAGAAAGCGCTGTGAAGCATTCTGAGTCGTCTCAAGCGCCGCTGACAGAGTGGCCAGAGCGTCCGCCGCCCCTGCAAGCACAAAGGACGTGTCCCAATTGCGCACAGCGATGGACAGGCGCGGCTCCGCAGCGAGGAAAGGCGCAAGCTCGGCCTCTGAGAGGCCGGTCACAGCCAGCATGGCAAACCCTTCGGCGACAGGAGCGCAAACTTCGGACAGCCTGATCCCAACACGGCAAAGCAAAGCAATCGCGGCCTGACATTGGGCAAAAAACGAGGTCCACGACTTGGAGCCCGCCACGGCAAAGGCGCTGACTGAACCAGAGCTGTGGCCAATCATGGTCGCACCAGGAAGCGAAGACAGGTGGCCTGGATCCACGCCCCACAGCGAGCAAAGCACAAAGGCGTGCGCGAAATGCACGACCCCAACCAGCGGTAGCCCGGTCGAAGGGTGCATCAAAACGTGTGCCTCGGGCTCTTTGCCAGCGCCCAGCCAGGAAACGCAGTCAAGCCCCGAATGTTGGGCCACATTTTGCAGGAGACCGTCGACAAACTCGTGGCAAAACGCGTAGGTCGAGTACAGCCGGCTCAGCGACGAGAAGTAGTTGTGGCCTTGGCCGCCGAAGACAAACGCAACACCGAGCACGTTGCCCGCGAACGTACAGGGCCTGGGGCGCGGCGGCTCCCATTTACAGGTGGCGCGTGCAGCCTGCCAGGCGCGCCAAAACCCGCGCAAAACACGCTCTGGGCTCTCTGGACACTCGCTGAGGGCGAAAGCGTGCAGTTCGTCACCAAGCAGCACGTTCTCCAGGAAGAACTGCGAGGTGACGATGAGCCGCGCCAAGGATGTGGAGAATGTGAGGAGGGTCCTGGCACCTCAAGCGCGTGCACCAACAGGCCGGCGTGCCTTCCCGACGACGTGGACACGCCTTGTGCCACGGACTCCAGAGCGTCAACAAATCGCAACGAGGCGTCCGACTCGGCTAGTCCGCGCCAGATCTGAAGCGCAAGCTCTTCTTCGGCATCGTCAAGCGTCGCGAAGAAGTCCTCCTCCATCTGCAAGCACGGATGAGAGCAGCAAAACGAACGAGGCCGGATGAGAATCAACAAATCGAATTGCCACAGCATGCGCCAAGAGGTTCGGTTTCTCGCCAGGCAAGTCCAGCGCTCGGGAGCGCCGGACAAAAGACACGGAACCACGCCACAACACCAACCATCATCACGGGAAGCAGCAAACAGCCTCAAAACTCACTGCAGGAGGGAAGCGCACTCCAGTCCGCCTTCACTCCGTGTTGCAACTCCGGCACTCTCGCTCAAAAACTAAACGCGCGTTGCCGGACGGAGGACGGGTTGT
>CAZYYU010000097.1:9327-10987 GCA_964651735.1 uncultured Gammaproteobacteria bacterium
GGATGGATTTTCCGAATGAACGAAACTGTGTCCATGATGGTCTGCTTTGCTGGACGCGGCTTGAAGCCAAGTTCCTCTTGCGCCGCTCGCGGCTGCACATTCCACCAATGGCAACTCATCTCGCCACGCACAGGATCAACAGAGGGATCGTACTTGCCGCGCAACCGACGGTTGACGAAATCCAGCACAAGTGCGCCGTTTCGGGCCACAAATGCCGGCACGCTCAGTTTCGGTTTTGGAACCCCGGTCAAGCTTCGAGAGCACTGAGCAACGCAAAAAGAGGACAGCCGCTGGTTTTCACCTCTCAAGCAACTGAAAAAGGTCGGACGTGGAGCAGTTGAGCGCTGTGAGCAAGTACGTGCTGCCTGGCTTCCCAAGGACCATGGCGCGCACAAAGGCCTCAGCCACATCCCGGATGTCCACCAGAGACACTCCGCCAGGCGGCACAAAAGGAACGTGCCGGGTCAAGAAGGACAAGACCTGCGAGAGACGGCGTCATGGACCTCTAACTTCGCCCTGTGCATGCACCAAACAACAACAGGTGTACCAGCTTTGTCGAGCGAAAACGGTCGTCACCGGGGCCCCACATCATAGAGGGTCGCATGCAAACCAGATGAATTCCATGGCGCTCAGCAAAGGCCCTGCACGGAGCTGATCAGAGAGCGCCACCACGGTGCACGCCTGATTGACCTGGCCAGTCGCTCAGCCTCGATTTTCCCCGCATAATATGGCCACCCAGCCACCACATGCTCGCAATAAGGTGACGCATCTGTGGCCACAAAGCTTTGGTCCAGCGAGCAGCCAACAACCCCGGACGACGAAGCATAAACCACCTGAAATACGATCAGCAAGCAGAAACCAGCACAGAGACGGACCCGTTTGCAGCCGGAATCAAGCGCAGCCTGCATGACGCTCAGAGTGCCCTCCACGTTGCACTGGTACATGGCCTCCTGTCACTGCGCCTTGAGAACAGAAGTCTTGAGGCCAAAGCAGCACCGTCTCGAAGTTGCGACTGTGCACAACCATGCCGGCCAAGTGGAAGATGCCTGAGGCGCGCGCGAGTCAGAGGAAACCCACAGCGAACTCATGGACGCACCATGGCAACCAACAGCAGCAGCGGCGAGCGACGCGACGTCTGTGAGCGCACCCAGCGCGACGCTCACGTTGGCAGGGACTGCGCGGTGGACAGGGAGAGTGGGAGGGACGCTTGTCGGCGCGTTGAGCTGCTTACTCGGCGCAGGCGGCTCAGTTCGGCAGTAGAGTCGCACACGCGCTCCAGCTTGCAGCAACAGCGGCACCAGGTGCGCTCCCAGGAAGCCCGTCCCGCCCGTCACCAGGAAGACACGCCCTCCAACCTCCATCTTCGCTAATCACCCATTTACAACGAACGCACGGCACACGAGCTGAAGTTATCACGTCTGCAATCGTGGACACCAAACCCCATCGGGTTGTGACAAGCACAAACCACCGGCGCATTGTCGTTGGCAACAAGCCCGAATTGCAATAGCGATTGCCAACAGGACATGACACCAGGCCGGTGGTGATCTGGGCTTCAGTGCAGACTGCAGCACCGCGCAGAACTGAACACCAGCCTGAGGGACTGAACGTGACACTACCGGTGCCGGCAAACACAATGCAGGTTGCGCATCAACGCAGTCAA
>CAZYYU010000098.1:0-10907 GCA_964651735.1 uncultured Gammaproteobacteria bacterium
AACAACAAACAACAAACAACAAACAACAAACAACAACAACAACAACAACAACAACAACAACAACAACAACAACAACAACAAACATCATTGAGCATCGCAGCACCTCGCGAACAACAGCAACGCTCACAAGTCTCTGTGGATGATCTTGGGGTCGAGGCTGTGCAAGTACGCAATGGCCTCCGCCGTCTCCTTGGCCCACTTCATGCGCAGGTCCCAGCCCAGCAGCACCTGGTCGTCCAGCAGCAGCTCCGAGAGCGGGCCCTTGTGGCAGTACTGCATGGCAATGGCCAGGTGCGGCAGCTCCAGGCAGCAGCCCACGAACTCCACGATGTTCTTGTGCCACATCTTGCTCAGCACCTCCACCTCGCTCATCACGTCCTTCAGCAGACGCTGCGGCACGCCCACACCCTCGCCGGCCTTCTTCACGTGCATCTTGGGCGGCCCCAGCGACGCCAGCGCCTCCAACACCTTGCGGAACCCGCGGCATCAGCAACGCGATACGCCCCGCAACAACCCCACATCGACAACAACAACACGCAGCCAAAAAATCAAAAAAAACGCCAACATCGCGCACACCTGCACGATGAGCACGCAGGCCTCGTCGTCCATGTCGGCGGCGGCGCGGAAGCTGTCGAGCTGGTCCAGCAGCAGCGTGCGCGCGCCCTGGTAGAACTCGCGGTGCTGGATGAGCTGCGCGGCCACGCGCAGCGTCTTGGCCACGGCAGGGAACCCACAGTCGCTGATGGCATCCGCTGTGGCCTCCAGCTCCAGCCGCGGATCGGGGTCCGACTCGTTGCCCAGCACCTGGTTCGAGGTTGGCGGCGTCAGTGGCGTTGATGTGTGCAACGCAGGGCAGAGGCGGCGTTCTCATCAACAAAGGCAACAAACCACAAAGAACCCCCCTCCTCCCTCAATTACCTTGAGCTCCTTCAAAGCAACTTCCTTGAATGAACCGTCCGCCATCTTGGCCTTGGCCAGGTACACCAGCGCGTATGCCCCCTCTCCAATCTCCTTCTGCAACTCAAACTGCTCCCATTTGAGGATGAACTTCTTGTCCAGCTCGCCTCCCTTGGCTCGCGACAGCAGCGTGCCTGGCAACTGCGCAAACCCCGCACGCTCCAGCTGCGCCTCGCGGTCCTCCAGATCGTGGGCATCCAGCTTGGGACCGGCCTTCTTGCGCACCGCCGCCGTCTTGGACACGGGCAGCGCCGTTGACGCTGCGCCTTTGCCGCCGTTCTCCTTCTCGCCGCCGCCACGGTTGAATAGCTTGCCCCAGAAGCCGCGCTTGGCGGTGGGCGCGGCCCCAAACTGCTGGTGCGAGCCGCGCGGCGCAATCGCGTCCTTCTTGATGGGCGTGCCCTTGCTCACGGTGTTGGTGTTGGTGGTGGTGGTGGTGGTGGCGCCGGCAACACCAACCCCCGTCAAGGCCTTGCTGCTGCTGTTGCTGCTGCCGACGCTGCTGCTGCTGCTGTTGCTGCCGCCACCAGTGCTACGGTCCTTGTCGCTGCCGCGCTTGAACAGCTCCGTCCTCGTCGACACTCTCTTCTCTGCCATCCCTTCAGGGTGCGAGTGAGCGAATGCCGCGTGCAAACAGTAAACGCTCTCTCACCAGGAAGCGGCACAGGCTCAGGGTCCAACACTACGCCGCGCATCAAAGGAGGCACCGTCGCCGCCGCTGCTGCTGCTGGAGGAGCCGCGGGCGCATCGTCAGGCTTGTTGCCGCCCTTGCCAAAGAGGAAACTCCACGAGGCTCCTCCGGCCGTCTTCTCGAGCGAGCCCGCGGGCGCTGCCGCCTCTGGCGGGTCTCCTGAGTCCTTGCGCAGCGGGTTGGGCGTGCGGCGCCACGTATTCTTGCTGGCCTCTCTCGCTCGCTCTGCCTTATCTGCTGCCTCCTTGGCGAGCGCGAGTTGCGCCTTGTCCTGCTCCAGCGGCCCCGGGTTGTCCAGCGCCGTCTGCGATCTGCTGCCGCCGCCAACCAGGCGCGCAGACAGCCGACGGTCCTTGGACGCGGGCGAGAGCAGCACCCCATCTGCGCTGCTGCTGCCGCTGCCGCCGCTGCCAAACGTGGGCTGGCTGTGCAGCGACTGGCGGCGCGGCGACGTGTCCTTGTGGCCTGGCGGCGACCTGCGCGGTGACGGCGAGGGCGAGGGCCCGTGGTCGTACGGAGACGCCACGTCGTCTGCGCCACCTCGCGGCGAGGGCGAGGGCTCGCGCGCCACCGCCGCTGCCCCTGCCAACGACCCGCTGCTGCTGCTGGGCACCGCCGCCACCGTGATGAGCTTGCCCGTGCCCGGCGACGAAGGCGGGGGCCGCGGCGACACCAGCGGAGCCCCTGCCATGGGTATGACGGGCACGGTGGGCGCAGCGTGTGTGGCACGGTCTGTTCCGCCCGCCGCGGAGGACGTTGCGCGCACCGCAGCGCTCAGCAGATCGCCGCCGCGGTGGTGCACGTGCGGCCCCGCGGACGCACCACCGCCCGCAGCCACGAGCATCTTGGAGCGCGCCACACGCTTCGTGTCTCCCTCGTTCGACATGGCCGGCCAGCGGAAAAACCGCGAGCGCCACGCGCGGCTCCTCGGAGTAGGCTTGTGTGTTCAAACACGCACGGCACTCCTTTGCTCGTTGGGTGTTTTTTTGCGTGGCGCAGGGGCACGGGAGCGCAGCCCTAGCTGGGAGGGACCTCCGATGCTGCGTCCTCGGCAGACCGTCTGCGGGTCCTCCAACTGCTCGGATCGCTGCTTCGCGCACGGACGCCTTGGTTCCAGTAACGATGTGTTGGTGAGTGAGCGGGGCGCCGCACACGCCTCCTGCAGGCTCCGCGCTCAAGCCCCCCACAGGCCTACGTGAGCGGCTGGACAGTCGTGGTGGCCACGCGGGACCTCAACGTGGTTCAGCAAGTGGAGCTTCCGCCGCACGACCGCGAGCACGACGTGCGCTGCCTTTGCTGGTCGGGCGCGGGCAAGCTGGCCGTGTGCTCAGCCAAGGGCGTGTATGTGTATCACCAGCAGCAGCAGCAGCCTCAGCAGCAGCCCCAGGACGGGTCCGCAGAAGACGTTCACCTGGAGCTCTTGGCTTTTGTGCCCTGCGCCGCTGGCGGTGCGCTCGTGTGCTGTTGGCGTCAGCAGCGCGAGGCCTTGTTGGTGGCCTCTGGGACGTCGCTGGAGCTTTTCCAGGTGACGTTGTTGCGCAAGGATGGCCAGTGCGCTGCGTCGCTGGTGTCCTTGTGGACGCTGCCCCTGGTGACGCCGCCTCTGCACATGGCTTATTCGCCCGACGACAAGTACTTGGCGCTGTGTGGCGCACACGACCGCCTCGTCAAGGTTCTGTACTTTGCCGCGCCCGCCGACCGCTGGGACCCCGCCAAGGCGCTGGACTCGCCGCCCAACCAGTTCACGTATCTGCCACACCCGCGGGGCGTGCAGTCGCTGTCATGGCGCCAGGGCCCGATGAGCAGCGAGCGCGTCAAGAACGTGCTGCTCACTCAGGCGCGCGATGACGTCACGCGCCTCTGGATCGAGGTGCTGCGCCAGGAGGAGCCCGGCCACGGCGTTTTCGCCGACTTTGTCATTGCCAACGTGGTGGACGTGGCTCCAGGCACGCTGGTGACGTGGCTGCGCGTCAGGGATGTGCCACGCGCTCTGCAGGCGGCGGCGGCTGCTGCTGCTGACCCCGCCAAGCCGCGCCACCTTGTGGTCACCGAGGACTGGATCGTGGGCGTGGAGGGCGACGGCGCCGTCGTCGTGTGGGGCGTGCTCAACCTGTCCAGCTCCGACAAGGGCCCGCAGAAGTTCCCCACTGTCTTTATCTGGAACCGGCTGCCATCGCTGCCATCGCAGGAGCGCACGCCGCTCAAGATCATCGCGCTGGGCCACGCCAACGTGCTCGACGACCAGCGCGGGCCCTCGCGCCTCAATCTGTACACTGCCACGCGCAAGGGCGGCATCTCGGCCTGGCGCTACAACCTGCGCACGCCGGGCCGCATCACGCGCCACCTGGTGGGCAGCATTTGGGGCCACAAGGGCAAGATCAGCAGCAGCGTGCCCAGCCGCAGCGCGCCCCTGGTGTTCACGGTGGACTCGTACGGCCACGGCGTGGTGTGGGAATGCGCGCCCTCCACCATGGTGGATCCCAGCGTGGTGCTCAGTGAGGTGGTTGAGCTCAAGCGCGTGCGCGCCGCATGCTGGCTCGCGGCCAAGCCCGGCCAGGCGCTGCTGGCGGTGTTCTCGGATGAGCCGCCGTCGCTGGAGTTTCACACGCTGGCCAAGCATCGGGACGCATACGAGCAAGGCAGCAGCAGCAACAAGGTCGCGTGTCCCAGAGCCTCCATCGTCAAGCTGGTGGCGCTGGCGGACGATCCGCACGCGCTGCTGGACGACGTGGTGTTGGTGGCGCTGACGTCGAGCGGCGAGCTGGTGCTTCTCACCGCGTCACGCAAGCGCGGCTTTGCGGACTTGAAGGAGGTGCCCGTGGCGGTCGGCGGTGGCGCCGCTACTGCGTACACGTGCTTGTGCCCTGCCACGCCGCTTTTCGACGAGGCTTTGCCCTATCACCTGCTGACGGGAAGCGACAAGGGCGAGGTTGCGGCGCTGTGGCTCGTTCCCTTGAACTCCTCTTCACCGCCTCGGCCCCCCCCAGGTCTCCTTCTGGACTCTGTCTCGGTCTGCTGTGCGTGGCGTGGAGCTCCTGCTCGCTGCCATCATTGCGGTTGACGAGCAGGGCCGCGCGCTTGACGACATTCGCGTGGCGTACTACGGCCGCTTCGCGACCAAGGTGCGCGGCGTGTCCGAGGTCGCCATCTGGGAGCTGGAGAGCTGCGCGCCCAGCGTGGCGTTGGAGTTCCGCCTGGCCACAGTGGTTGCCGCTGTGGCCTTTGACTGGCTTCCGCTGGAAAACGGCAACCACGTGCTGGCGGTGGGTGCGGACAAGGCGCTGCGCATCGTGCACGAGACGGGCTCCAAAGAGGTCGCTTCCTTCGCCATTGCGTGGACAGACGCTGCCTCGTACTCTGGTCTCAACTCGAGCTGCTCGTGTCTGTGCTTTGTGGGCACGGACGGCACGCTCCTGGTGGGCACCAGCAAGGAGATTGTCGTGTTCACCAAGGTTTTTTTTTGCTCCGTACTGCAACCAACCGGCCGCCTCACCCTCTCCTTCACAGTGGTGGCGCGACGAGCAATGCTGGTCCATTTACCGGGCCGCTGATCTTGCTCAGCAGCCGCTGCCCATCTACCACCCCAAGATGCTGCTCGAGTTCATCATGGGCGCCCAGTTTCATGTGGTCAAGACGGTGTTGCGCGCGGTGCTGGACCACTTGCGCTCCGCCCACAGGGGCTCCGTCAAGACGCTTTCGCTGGAGGAGGTGCTGCACATCACCAAGGCCGGCAGCAGCCTCGACGTCGCTGAAGACGATGCCTCTGGGGCGGCGGTGGTGTTTGATGCGCGGGACGCGTTGCAGCTCTCGGAGCTCATCTCCAGCGCCGCCTGCGTGCCTGGCGTGCCCAGCAAGTTCCAGCTCCACCTGCTGGCCGTGGTGGACACGTTCCGGCAGGTTCTGCAGCTGGGCGGCGGCCTGGACGCCAGCGGCAAGCGCTACTTCATCATGCTCAAGATGTTCCAGTTCCTGCGCCGCGTGAAGAGCAGCGGCGCCACATTCGCCATCTCCAACTGGGCCTGGGCGCTGCAGAGCGAGGCGCACGACATTCTCCTGACGCACATCTCTCCCAGCGGCGCCTTTGCGTGGGACGACCTGCGCACGTACGGCATCCCGCTGTGGCTGCGGAACCCCGACAAGTTCAAGGCCGTGGTGGAGAGCGTGGCCAAGTCGCAGTTCGCGCTCAAGAAGGATCCCTTCGACTGTCTGCTGCTGTACGTGGCGCTCAAGCGCACGGTGGTGCTGAGCAAGATGTTCAAAGTGGCCAAGAAGGACAAGGTCGCCGAGTTCCTGCTCAACGACTTCACCACCGACAAGTGGCAGACGGCCGCGCTCAAGAACGCCTACTCGCTGCTCAAGCAGCAGCAGTTCAACCAGGCCGCGGCCTTCTTTCTGGTGGCCGGCAAACTGCGCGACTGCCTCAAGCTGCTGCTGAAGCACGAGCAGGACTACCAGCTGGCGCTCACTGTGGCTCGGCTCGTGGAGGGCCACACCCACGGCGAGAACTACCGCTGGGTTCTTGAGGTGCGCCGCGGCCCTCATCCTCACCACCCCTCTCATCGCCTTTGCTCCCCGCAGGAGCACGTGGTGCCGCTGGCCAACGAGACGCGCAGCCCCTGGCTGCTGAGCGTGGCGCGCTGGCTGCTGGGCGACTTTGTGGGCTCCATGCACGCTCTGATGCAGGCAGAGGGTGCGGCGAGCGGCTCTGCAGCTCCCAAGCGTTACGCGCTGATTCGCGGCGGGGCGGACCTCGACCCCGTCATCATGTACTACTCGGAGCACTTGCTGCAGTCCAGCGCCGAGCTCAAGAAGATGCGCCAGCTCGACGTGGCAGCAGCAGTCAGCATGCGCCGCAAGACGGTGTTTGCCACGTTCAACTCTGGATGCATCATCCACAGCCTCGAGAGGCTCATCAACAACAACAGCAGCAACAGCAGCAGCAGCAGCAGCAACAACAACAACAACAACAACAACAACAACAACAACAACAACAACAACAGCAGCAACAACAACAACAACAGCGCGAGCAGCGACGCACCTCCCACTGCTGTTCCCGCCAGCACTGTTCCCGCCGCTCCTGCTGACGTCACCCCCGCCGCCGCCACCGCCGCCCCTTCTCTCATGCGCAGCATGTTGATGCCACCGCCCAGGAAGAAGCCCGCCGCCGCCCCCAAACAGCAGGCGGTCATGTCGTTTGGCGCTTTCGACGACGGCTTTGGCAACTTGCCCACTCCTTCGTGGGCTTTGCCCGCTCAAGCAGCCGCCCCTGCTGCTGCTGTTGCTGACGTGGCCGCCGCTACTGAAGCTGCTGCCGCTGCTGCGTCGGAGGCCGACTTGAGGCAGCAGTACGAGACGGACGTTGCCATGAAGTGGAAGGTGGCCGTGGCCTACATGCTGGGGCTGGAGGACGAGGTGGCGGAGCGCTGCGCGCTGTGCAAGCGCGGTGAGTGGGCCACGGTGACGCAGTTCCTGCGGGACAGCGCCCGCTTCGTGGCGCAGCGGCTGGCGCTTGACGAGGCCGCGCTGGTGGCGCGCGTGCGTGCGTTCGTGCACCATCGCCAGATGTGTCGCTTTGACTTTGCGCTGCTTCCTGACCCGTCGCTGCGGCTCGACTTTTTCGACGCCTATTCGGGCCAGATCTTGCATGCCATCGAGGGAGCGCTGCACGCGGAGTCGTCCTCGGAGCTGGTGTTGTTCCAGGTGATCGATGAGCTCAACGTGTATCGCGTCTTGTCTCATTCCACAGCACGCGCGTAGGCTCGTCGCATCCGCGAGTTGTCCGTGGTGTTGCACGAGGCCTTGCACGAGTCCGCGTACTCGGAGATTGCGCCTCGCTTCACCGTGGCCATCCTGTTGGGCTTGTTCTTCGCGTCCTGGATCGAGAGCGACTACGGCGCGCTCACGCAGCTTTTGGAATTCGCGCCGGGCAGCGGCACGCCCTTTGTCGTGGCAGCGCGCGCTGCTGCTGTGGCAGCAACGGCAGTGGCAGCCAAGAGCAAGGAGGACGGTGGCGGCGACGACGACGAGGAGGAGGCCGCGGATGCCGCCAAGCCGTCGGAGCACGCAGTGGCGCTCGAGCAGTTCTTTGCCGAGCTGATTCGCGCGCTTGCCTTCAACGCCTTCATGCGCAAGCTGTGCGTCGTGACGCTGCCGTCGCTGGCAGACGAGCAGCATCAGCAGCCCCCTTCGCTGGAGAAGCTCGTTGCCAGGTTCGCCCGCCCGCCGCCGCTGCTGCTGCTGTTGTTGTTGCGCGTTCTCAATCGTCGCTGTCTTCAGGCTCGTGACGGAGAACAGCGCTCCGGCGGTGCTCGTGCTCTCGTCGCTGCTGCAATACTACGGAGATTTGCTGGAGACGCTGCGCAGCAGCCACCGCGCGGTGCAGTCGCACCTGAACGCCACGCTGTCCTTCTCCGCCATGCAAGGCGAGACGGGCTGGAAGAGCGGCTTTGACCGGTGGAGGCCGCTGATCGAGGACTCGGACCTGGGCTCCAAGAACGACGCGTTTGGCGCGCTGTTTCAGCGCGTGTTCATTCCGTTCCTGTTCGAGGACGCGACTTCCACGGCCGGCATCGAGTTTGGCGCGACCGCCAGTCTGTCGAGCGCAGCAGCAGCAGCAGCAGCAGCAGCCGCCGCCAGCAACGTGGACATCAAGTTCGGGGCGCCCACCACGCTGGTGCAGGACGCGGAGCTGGTGCAGAGCTTCTGCATCGCGGCGGGCGACGCGCCCATTGTGGTGGTGGGAACGCACAGGGGCATTGCGCAGCTGCCAGTGGATGCGCTGCTCAGCCTGCCATTGCAACACCAGCAACAGCAGCAGCAGCAGCAAGCGCAGCAACAACAGCCAAGCCCGATGCGCGTTTCCCCGGCTACCAGCGCTGCCACTGGCGGCGGCGCCGCAGCTGCCGCGTCCCCGCTGGGCAAGCTGATACGCAAGTCGGCCTCGCAAATGTCCATCGCAGCGCTGACCTCGTTGGCCGCGGCCGCGCCCGGAGGCAGCAGCAGCAGCAGCGGCAACCTGCTGGGCGTGTCTGCTCCCGCGTTTCCGCCCGACTCGTTCCTGGGGGGCGCGCAGGCCGACGTGCCCACGTGTCTGGCCCCGCATCCTGCCATGCCCTTTTACCTCACGGCCAGCGTGAGCGGCGCGGTGCAGCTGTACCAGTGCGGCTTCCCCGAGGTCTTGACGCTGTACCGCCCTGCGGGTGGCCCGCGCGTCAACGCGCTCCGCTTCTCGCCCTCTGGCACGCGCTTCGGGGCCGTGGACGAGGCGGGCATGCTGGCGCTGTGGCAGTTTGACTCCAACGTGGCCTCGTACCAGCCCTTCACCACCATCCCCTGCCACTCCAAGCGCGCGCACGACCTGTGCTTCCTGGAGACGGGCAACCTGGTTGCCACGGCGGGGCTGTCGCGGCGAGGCGGCGCGGACAGCAGCGGCGGCGCATCGTTCCACCTGGCCGTCTGGGACACGCTCATGGCGCCGCCCAAGTCGTGCGTCGCTGTGTTCGACTGTCATCCCAAGGTGAGTGGTGGTGGCGGCGGCGGGCTCTTCCCGTGTGCGCTCTGAGCTCCATGCAGGGCGCCACCGTTCTGTGCTACAGCACCAGGAGCCACGTGCTGTGGAGCGGCGGCAAGGGCGGCGAGCTGTGCGCGTGGGACATGCGGCAGCGGCGCCTGATTGCGTCCGTGGCTGCGCACGACCTCAACATTCGCACCATTGAGGTGGACGAGACAAACGGGCTGCTGGGTGAGCTGGGCAGAGTGCGCTTTTTTCGCGCGCTCTCACTCGTCAACTTTGTTGCGGCGCGCAGCCACCGGCTCCACGGACGGCGCGGTCAAAGTGTGGAACGTGGCCGACCTGTCGCTGCGTCAGTCGTTTCCCGACACGCACAGGACGCAGAAGCTGGCCAAGCGCGCCGACGGCAACAAGTACCTCAAGAGCGCCGTGTCCACGTTTGGCGTGATGCACGTGGCCTTCTGGAAGAACTGCATCCTGTCGTGCGGCGCTGATGGGCGCATCGTGGCTCGTCCCTTCAAGCGAACCGAGTGACCACTGCGCCACCCGAAGAGCAAGGGTCGGAAGCAGCACGCTTGTCGCAGTCCTCCTACCCACCGCAGCGCAGCAGCGGGAAATAACACCGTTCATTTCTTGCTGCTGGCATCGTACGCAGCCTCGTCCACGTAAAAGTGCACGTCGGGGTGCTGCAGCAGCGAGGAGGCTGAAGCCGAGTGAGCGTGCGCGTGCACACACATACACTGCGCCTGCACCTGGAAGGGCGTCGCGGAACTCGCTGCTGCCCGTCAACAGCTCCTGCATGACGGGCCTCTTGGAGGACCCGGTTGCCATCAGCAGCACGCGTCTCGCGCCGCAGATGGTGGAGATGCCCATGGTCAAGGCCTGCGCCACGTTTTTGAGAGACTCCTGGTGCTGCGTGTGCGTGTGTGTGTGTGTGGCTCACGTGCGACGGCGTCTTGCTAGGATCACCCTCGAAGAAGCGTGAATTGGCCTGCCGCGTCTCGGCAGACAACTCAACGCGGCGCGTGACAGAGTGGCGCTGCACAAGTGGTCAAGGGGGGATGGCAACCAGCATTCCCGCCCCACCTCGCTGCCCGGCTCGTTGAAACCAATGTGTCCGTTGGTCCCAATGCCCAGCAGCTGCACGTCGATGCCACCGTGGCGGGCGATGAGCGCGTCATAGTCGGTGCCTGCCTCGGGAAAGTGCACGTTCTCGCTGGGCAGCCCCGGCAGGTGGCGGAACAGCACGTCGTGCATGTAGTACCGATAGCTCTGGTGCGCGCGCGTGAACGTGGGACGGTCCCACGGCACTGCCTCCTCCAAGTGACTTGCCTGGGGGTGCGAGGCGGGCAATCCCTCGTACTCGTCCAGGTTGAAGGTGTGCACGCGGCTCAGGTCGGCGTCCTTCAACAACGCAGCGAGCCGCGCGTACACAGGCAACGGCGTGGAGCCCGTGGCCAGCCCGATGCACACTGGGCCGCCCCTTGGTGGCGTCCGCCGTGGTTCAGGGACGCAGGCGCAGCGCCCAGACCACCAACCGCTTCACGGCAGCAGCCAGCTGCTGAGCCACTGCGTCTGCGGCCTCGTCGGCAGTGCGGAACGCGTGCAATCGCCCGTCCATCGCGGCAACGGCCCTCCACGCGCGCAAAACTTTTTGCCATTCATCCTGGGTCAAGCCATGACCTTCTCAATCTCTTGCACAGTGCGCGGCGCAGCGCTGGTGATGCGTGTGCACGAGGTCGCGTCCAC
>CAZYYU010000099.1:0-10532 GCA_964651735.1 uncultured Gammaproteobacteria bacterium
GCACCACCATGGCGTTGGCGGACACGTTGAGCGCGTTGGTGCCAATCTGGCCCCCAGAGGCAATCGCCAAAAATGCGCTCACGGCCGCTTCAGAATCTGACTGCAGTCTTGTGGGTACATTGTACAGAGGGGCTCGCGTTTGGTGCTGTGGCTGAGGGGGCGTGATCCCGAGGGTGATTTGAATTCGCATGCAAGCGTTCCAGCGGGCCTTGGCCGGCTCGGGTGTCGACGGATGGACGGCAGTCGGCAAGAAGTTCCCCTCAGTGCCCGATGTGTTGGTGCAGCGCGTGCGGCACACGGATGGTAGGCGCGGCGTGCTCAAGGCCAGCGAGGAGAGCCCGGGTCGCGTGCGCAACGAGTCGCTGTACATTGAGCGCTCCATCAAGCGTGCCGAGGAGCTCTTCGTGGCCTGCGATACGTTCCCCGCCATTCTGCAGCGGCACCGCGTTTGGAACGGCTCTCAGCTGTGCTATTTCGTGATGGAGGATGGCGGTCGCACGCTGCTGGATGCCACGGGAGGCAGTGCCATGTCACTGGGCCAGGTGGCGCGGCTGGCGCTGCCGCTGATTCGCGCGCTGCAAGCCGTGCACGTGACAGTGGCGCTGCCGGACATGCAGCCCGAGCTGGGGCAGGCGCACAACGACGTCAAGCCCACCAACATTCTAGTCGCGGACAATGGCCGCGTGATACTCATCGACCTGGATGTGGCCACGTACCTGCAGGGCCACAAGGGCAACAAGTACCCCACGCCCGGCTCGTACTTCTGGTCAGGCACCGACTGCTTGACGGGAATGGCGCCCACGCCCAAGGACGACCTGGACTCGCTGGGGCAGGTGCTGATGTGGGCCGCCACAGGGCGCACCATCTGGCAGACGTCGTCGTCCAGCGACCCCAAGGATCCCAAGTGGCGGGCCGCGCTGGCGGCCGAGAAGGGCAAGTGGAGGGCCATGCCGTGGGCACAGCGCGCGGCCTACATGCACCTTGGCCCCCAGTTTGCAGACTGCTTTCGACGCTACTACTCCATCGTCGACAAGCTTGGCGCCCAGCCCAAGGCAACTGAATACGACGCACTGTGCCAGATCTGGTCCCCGGTTGCAGATGGGTCGTTTGCTTTCAAGGCAACCGCGCCAGCACATGTCGCGGACGACAGGGTGCAGGAGGAGGAGCAGGAAGAGCAGCCAGCTCGCACTGGACATGCAGCAGCACAAAGGTCGAAGCAGCAGCGATCTCGCGGCGGCGCACGCTCCAAGACCAAGCGCCAGAGTGAGGATCAGGAGGATCAGGAGGAGGAGGAGGAGGAGGAGGAGGAGGAGGAGGTGTTGAAAGAGGAGCCGAAGCCCGTCAAGGTTGCAAAGCCAGTCAAGGCGACCGTCAGACCGCCATCTGACGTCGCCCCGCGAAGAAACCCCCCTCGTGCTGCTCGTGGAGATAAGCGCAAGTGAAGGATCGGTTCATAAACGTTGCGTCACGTCTTGCGCGAACTGTACCACCACTCGTACTCAAATCGGCTGACCTGCGAGCACAACCTTCAACAACGGAACAGCAGCAAGTGCGAAAGGGACCTGGTCGCCCGCCTCGTCTGTGCCGATACTGGTGCACAGGACCCTCTGCGTGCCAGCAGCAGGATGGGTACGCTTCTCAGTCGCCCGCCCCGCCCCCTCCGGTCACCTTGGACGTGCTCTCCTTGACTGCTGCAGCGACGGCCTCCCGGATTGCCAGCCCGTCATGGCATTCGAACCTCCAGCGCGCTGGGCTCAGTGCACAGGCACAGCAGCACGCGGATGGGGTACCGGATCACGCCACGAGCGGGTTTGGAGAAGGTTGCGCTCATCGAGGACACCAGCATCTTCGGGCGAGGCCTGTGGTTCTCCCTGGCCGCCATCCCCAAGGCGCCCGTCGGAAGCTCGCTTGCCATGGCCTGATCAAGATGAGCAGAGGCTGCAGGTCGGGCTTGTGGTTGACCTGCGCCGCAAAGTACAGGGAGCCTGCAACAGACGCCCGATGACCCACTGCGACAGCAGCATCAGCGCACCGACGCACCAAAGGGGTTGGTGTTGCGCCAGCCGTGCCGGATGGACACCACGCACGACGCCTCGCTGATGTGTTCCACGCGCAGCCCGGCGCACAGCGCAAGTGGTAGAGCCTTGAGGAAGAAGTACTTGTAGGCCAGCGGCTTGGCGAAAGTCTGCAGGTCCATCGTCCGCGCGGCGACCCTTGTCAGACTCAGAGATTTTGCAGAGGGCCGGCCGCTTGGGTGGCCATCCAAGAGCCTTGGCACGCGCAGGCACGCGCGGCGGCAACCCTTTGGCGCGTGGGCGTGCACAAACGGGTTTTGGCGCCAAACGTGAAGCGCAAGCGAGCGAGGGAGTGGCTTGCAACGCGGCTGCTGCCATGGAGGAGGAGGTGCAGGTCAACCCTGCGGAGCTGCTGGAGCTCGTGTCGGGCTTGCGCGAGAAGGACGCGGTCGATGGTCAGCTGGACCAGGGTTACGAGTATCGCAAGGGGGAGAACTGTCTGTGTGCGTGGTCCGTCTTGCGGTTGGCAGCGGCTGCTCTCACGCTTGAGGACGGCAGACTTTTCCAAGGCCATCATGCGCACGCTGAGGTTGCCGGCTTGGCAGTGGGTGTGGCCTCCACGCTCACGTGCTGCCCTCAAGGCGCGAGCAGCGGGCTGGAGGCTTCTCCGCCATGAGCCAGCTGGTGCGCTGGCAGATTCCCAAGGTGTGTCCTGTCGGGGTTGCGCCCCACACGTTGGCTGAGGTCCCCTCCCCCAAACAAGTCGGACCTAGTACCGCTGTTGCTGGCATACCGTCGCGACAAGCCGCTGTGTCTGTCCATCGTGAAGATTCTGATGGCGCTGACGCTGCCCGTGACGCGCACCTTTACCGGCATGCAAGAGCACGAGGAGAAGCTGCAGCAGTGCAAGGAGCTGTTTGTGACCACCGGCGACCTTGTGGCCGTGCTGATGGGCTTTCTTGTGGAGCCACTGTCACGCGAAGAGCGCTCCAAGGAAGACGTGTCCACCATTGGCGCGCTGCTCAATCTGTTTCACAATGTGCTGCACATTCGCTGCTCCAGCAACCCGTCGCTGGACGACCTGCTGCTCAAGCTGTACTTCAAGGTGTGTGCTTGTCTGGTGTGCTCTTCTCCTCCGCCTTCTCATCTGCAACACACAAGGAGAACGTGATGGAGGTGTTCGTGATCATCGCGCAGTCCATCGACACGGACCAGAACAGGCAGTGGGCTCTGCTGCTGAGCAACACGTTTCACTTGCTGTGCGACGGGCTTGTGCCCGAGGAGCTGTGCTTTGCGCACTATTCCTCGCAGGCGCTGAAGGTGGTTGCCCCCGTGTGGTTGTTCGAGCGCTTTTGACCAGCCATGTCTTTCAGGAGGCCGGCCCTGTTGCCACCGCCGTGTCCAAGGCCGTGGAGGCGGAGTCCACGTCGCGGCTCAGATCGCTGCGCGTCAAGGAGAAGCAGGCCTCCAAGCAGGAGCGCTTCCGACTGAGCGGGCCCTTGGCAGGTGAACGTGGCGGGAGAAACGCAACCGCTCTCCCGCCATCGACCCCCTGACGATGCGCAGGCGGCCTGCTGGTGACCACGGAGGCCGATGGCACCAAGAAGGTGGTGCAGGCCTCGCAGCTGGTGGTGCCGCTTCGCGGCGCGCCCAAGATCAAGCCGCACGCTCGCATGCCCGCGCCCTGGGACAGGACCGACCGCGTCGCCACCAAGGAACTCAAGTCAGCGGCGGCTTGCTTGTTCTTTTTGGCTGCTCTGATGTTGCTTGCGCAGGGCGCATCTGTTCCAGTACTTTGAGCGCTTCATGACGAACCACGTGTTCTCCGTGCTGATGCACGAGGTCGCCGCAGCCATCTCCAACGCGGAGCTGGACGCCGCCTACGTGCCGTCCTTCCACTTGGACGTGAACCGCTACGTGCGCCTCATTGCGTGGTTCGTGCGCTTCGACTACGTGCGGCAGCTGCAGGTGAGCTGTGGGCATCCTTCTCTGCTTCCTCACGCGGCCAACCGCAGGCCATGCGTCTCGTGGAGGACCCTGCGGATGTGCGGCTGGAGCACCCCATCATGCACGCGGTGCCGCGGCGCGTGGAGCACCAGACCTTCACGCTGGAGCACATCGAGGCTGTGCTGAACCCCACCACGGTGGACTTTTTGTTCAAGCGCGCGGAACACTCGCTCACGCAGAAGCCTGTGGCGTTCCGCGACGTGCACATCATCTTTAGCGCGCTGCGCGAGTTCCTCAACACGTGCGGATACATTCTGTGCAACGGTGCGAGATGCTGTGCCTCGCTGTGCTTTGCGGCGCTCACGGTTTTGCGTTGTCGTGCTGCCAGGCACGATGCAGCTGCGCTACGAGGCCAAGAAGACGCTGTACCGCATCTTCTTGGACAGGCAGCACTTTCTGGATCGGCTGCCGTGGCTGCTGCAGCACGTGGTGCTGTCCAAGATGCCGCGCCACTACCTCATCTCGCTCATCAACGCCGTGGACCTGACGTTTGTGATTCTGGAGAAGATTGAGGAGCTGGATCGCGGCCTTGTGGTGCTGCGAAAGCAACGCAAGGGCGGCCACTCCACCACCAACAGGCTGGACGACGAGGAGGGCCCCGCAGCCGGGCAGGGCGAGGACGCGGAGCAGCGCCTGCAGGAGCAGGAGGAGGAGCGCGACCGCCAGGAACGCCTCAACGACTTTGCAGAGCTGCAGACGCAGGACTTTCGGCTCAGCGACTACGTGCGCAAGTTCCAGCACAACAAGGTGGTGGAGGTGTGCACGGTGCTGCTGGACGAGTGCGACACCAACACGGACGAGCTGAATCGCAGCATCTGGCGGCTGTTTGAGCGGATCCGCACGGGCGCCGGCGACGTGAACGCCGCGCTGCCGGGCATCTTCTGTCAGGCGCGCGTGCTGCTCATCTTCTCGCGCCTGCTGGAGCAGCGCCATCGTGAGGGCGAGCATATGCGCGCGTCGCTGGCCGAGCTGGCAGACTTTGGAAGCCGCATTGTGGAGGAGCTCATGCGCCTCACCGAGAACGGTGCGGTGTGGCGGGGGAGCGGTGAAGGGGCTGACGCGCTGGGGACAGGCACCAACGCGCACATCTTTGGCGCGCTCCTGTTCTGGCGCTCGTTGCGTGAGAACCAGGACTTTGCAGACTTGAACCTGCGGCTGGCGTACGAGGAGGCGCACCTGCACGCTGGGCAGGACGAGGTTCGGATTTCTGGTCCCGTGTTTGCGCTCGCTGACTGTTGGCCTTGCAAGGTGGAGCCCGCGGCCGAGTCAGACGACGGGGTGGCCCTGTACGACGATGCAGACGTGCTGCTGGACCCGGAGCTGATCGCGGCCAGCACGCGCGAGGACGAGGCGCGACGCCAGCAGCTGCTGTTGCTCAAGCAGCCCAAGCGACGGCCGCCTCTGAAGCCCAAGAGCGCCTATCGCTGGTTCTTCGCCGACGAGCGGGCCAAGGACAAGGCGCTGACGGTCAAGCAGTTTGAGCCCATCTGTCGGCAGCGATGGGAAGGCGTGGAAGCAGAAGTGCGGGCGCAGTACGAGGCCAAGGCGCGCGATGACCGTGAGCGCTATGCACGCGAGATGGACGCCTGGGTGCCGTCTGATGATGATGATGAGGGCGAGGACGCCGAGTACCGCGACGAGGATGCGCGCGCCAGCAAGAAGAGACCAGCACTGGAGCCCGGCACCGCAGAGGCGGACGCAGCGTCGTCGTCGTCGTCGTCCGACGTGCCCATTGCCCAACTCAAGCCTGCCAACAAGAAGGCGGCACCAGAGCGTGTGGCGTTGTTGGAGGAGTCCTCGTCATTGGACGTGCCCATCGCTCAGCTCGCGTCTGCTGGCAAGAAGACAGTACCGACGAAAGGCGCTCTGCAGGAGTCGCCCCTGGACGTGCCCATTGCACAGCTCACGCCCGCTGGCAAGAAGGCGGCGCCAGACATGGTGATACTGGTGGAGGAGTCCTCGTCGTCGGACGTGCCCATTGCTCAGCTCAAGTCCGCTGGCAAGAAGACGACACCGAAGGAAGGCGCGCTGCAGAAGTCGCCGTTGGACGTGCCCATTGCTCAGCTCACACCCGCTGGCAAGAAGACTACGCCGAAGCGCGCCGCTGCGTTGCCAGTGCAAGAGGAGTCGTCGTCGGACGTGCCCATTGCTCAGCTCAGGTCCGGCAGCAAGAAGGCGACACCGAAGCACGTGGCACTGGAGGAGTCGTCGTCGTCGTCGGACGTGCCCATTGCTCAGCTCAAGCCCGCCAGCAAGAAGGCGACACCGAAGCGTGCACTTGCTTTTCCGCCGCCGCCAGCAGAGGAGGTGGAGTCGTCATCAGACGTTCCCGTCGCGCAGCTGCCCGTCCGTCGCGACAAGGCCCCGCCGCTCGGCGTGCCTGAGGCGCCAACAACACCGCAGGATGCAGGCAGCAAGCGGGCCAAACCTGACAGGGCCCCAGACGATGCTGCAGCGGTGGGCGAGCGCGTTTTCAGCGCGGCCGAGGATGCGTCGCTGCGCCGCGTGTATCACGAGCTGCGCGAGCGCCAGCCGCACGAGCTGGGGCGCCTTCTCAGCGTGCGTGTCGACTGGGACGGTCCTGTCACGCATGCGCAGATTGCACGACGCTTGCTGGCGCTGCAGCTCGTGGACAAGACGCGCTTTGCACAAATGAACGTCGTCGCCAAGTAGCGATCGAAAAAGCGCTTTCATTCGACCAATCGATGGGGGAGCGGGTGCACGTCAGCATGTGCACAACGCAGCCGAGAGCGAGGCGCGCCTCATCCCCAACGGTGGAGAGTCAGGGGTGGTCAGTAGTCCATGGACTGTTCCAGCGCGCGTTCGAGCCACTCCATGCCCTCGGCCACGCCGGGATGCTGGCCCAGAAAGGAGGCAGCCACGAAGTGGCAGCGCTTGGCCGTGGCCTCGCCCTGCGCGTCTTCAGCAGCATCGGCAGCCGTTGGCGGGAAGCGAGCTCACCAGCTCGCGCAAGTTGAAAAAGCTGAGCATCTCGTCCAGATGCTTGCTGCCAGGCACGTCGACCTTGGAGGCAAACACTAGAATGGGGATCCCACTCAGCCGAGCGTCGCGCAGCAGCTCCTTGAGCACGGTGACTGCTTCAGCCCAGTGAACCACGTCGGCCGCGTCCACGCAATAGATGACGGCCTGGTGGGAGCCGTGAGTGCGCTACTGCAGCCAGCCAGCCAGCCAGCCTGCGGGCAACCTTGCAGTCCGCATAGTACTTCTCCCAGATGGAGCGGAGCGACTGGCGCCCGCCAAGGTCCCACACCAGGGCCTTGCAGCGCCGCAGCGTCAGGCGCCCGACATTGCAGCCCACGGTGCTCACGATCTTCTCGGGAGGCAGCCCTGAGCGGCCGCCGCACGGTGAGGTGCTGAAGGGGAAGCCGCTTGACTTGTCTACCCTGTACCCCACCGTAGCGCGTCTTGAGGGCCTCCAACAGCGACGTCTGGAAGGAGGCGAGGCCGTGTGTGAGCAGCGCAAGCGCTAATGCGAGGAACAAAAACGGTGGACGCAGCCGCCGTGCCACGCGCGTTGTGTGACTGCGTTGCGTGGGCTGCGCTGGAGAGAGCTGAGGACCTTGCCGCTGCCTTCCAGCCCAAGGATGAGCAGCCCGTGCTCGCGCGCCGCGAAGAACTGGGCATAGCAGCCCGTGACCAGGCCGAACATGGATTGCAAGGTGCTGTTGGGCCCCCGACCCGGCCCCTCCTCTGGTCGTGCTGGGGCGTGCGGAAAAAACAATCCGGTCCAGAGGGGCTATATCGAGCATTGGGTGGACGGTGTGTTGCGCACGCACAGTGGGGCGTTCCCGTGGCTGCGTCGCTTGGATCGTTTGCGTTCCTCCTTTCCGGTTTTCCGCTTCTGGGTCCAGGCCGCCGCGTACTCACTGTGGCTGGGTGTGGCCAGTGGCAACGGACGCCGCGGTGCATGGAGATTGACGGAAAACGACCTCGGATGCTGGAGGAGAAGACTTTTGTGGCGTTTGGGCTTGGCGGCGTGTCCGGGCTCGGAGATGAGGTGCGCGACAGCCAACGACGCAGTGCTTGGTCTGATGCGCCCCAACGCAGGGTTCCGAGGCTCCCAAGGCCGTCAAGGCGCTGAGCGACCGCGATGTGGGCAAAGTAGTGTCGGCCTTCAAGAACACGCTGGTGCTGATGGAGTCGGGCGCTGGTGAGACGACGCGCAGTGACGGGAGATGTCTCGCTGACGCCGTTGTGCAGTGTACTCCATGGGCAGCAACGACTTTTGCCAGCTGGGGCGCGACGGAGCCTCGTCCATTCCGCGCTGCATCCAGAGTTTGGACGCATTCATTGTGAGGGACGTGGCGGTGGGAGAGGACTACTGCGTGGTGTGCACCAGCGTGGGATCGTGCTTTGCGTGGGGCAAAAGTGACAAGGTGTGTGCTCGTGGTTGCGTCGCGCCTCGTGACCGCGCGTAAGGGCCAATGCGGAACGGGCGACCGAGCCCCAGTGCAGAAGCCAAAAGTGAGCGCCGCGCCGCTTGCGCTCTGCACTCAGTGCGCTGAACGGCCGGCCGGTTGCAGCTGGTCAAGGGAGCGTTGGCGCAGAAGCACGTGGTGCAGGTGGCGGCCGGGCGCGCCCACACGCTGTTCTTGTGCAGGACGGGCGAGTTGTTTGGCAGCGGAGACGGCTGGATAGGTACCTGCGCTGAATCACCGCGTCAGCACTCAACGCAAAGCCCGCCAAGGCAACGGCGACGTCACTGGCTCTCTGGAGCCCAGCCTGATCTCGCATATCTACGGGGCGCCCATTGCCAAGATTGCGTGCGGCGAGTCGCACTCGTTGGCGCTGACCACCAGCGGATGCATTTGGACGTGGGGCTCCAACTCGTTTGGGCAGGTGTGTGCGCCTCGTCGAGGGCCCTCTCCTGAGCAATGACGTGTGCGCGCGCACAGCTGGGGGCCAGGGGCGCGGACGGCTACCGGCCCTCTCCCACGCTGCCGTCGCTGGGCGTGATCGTCGACGTGGTCGCCGGCGCGCAACACAACGTGGCGCTGACGGCGGTGCGTGGCTCACAATTACTCCGAGCGCAACTGAGAAGGCGCCGCCGCCGCAGGAGGGTCGTGTGCTGACGTGGGGCAAGAACGCCGACGGCCAGCTGGGCTACGCCACCAGCGAGCCCGCGTCGTTCGCGCCGCGCGTGGTCGCGGAGCTGCTGGGCACGCAGGTGGCCCAGGTCGCGGCGGGCAGGCGCGCCACCTTCTTCGTGGCGGCCGACGACCGCGTCTACGCTTGCGGCCACAAGTCGGCGTGCGCTGGCATCGGCGCCGGCCCTGTGCCGACCCTGATTGAGGTGCGAGACTCCCTTCTTGCTGTGCGTGCGTGCGTGCGCGCCTGATTTGCCGCAAAAGTCGTTGCGTGGCGCCAAGGCTGTGTTTGCGGGCTCGTTCAGCGCCTTTGCCGTGTTTGGCAAGGCACCGCAGCACCGCGTGGATGGCGTGCTGCGCTTCGACGAGAGCCTGGTTCCCGCGGACGATGCACAGGTTGGCGGGGGGAGGGCTCCGTTGGGGTTGGGGGGAAGCCAAACGATTCCCCCCTCGCAGGGCGTGAACGCGGCGGAGCTGGCGCGCGCAGTGGAGACGGCGTTTGCCTCGCCCGCCACCATCAACGGCTCGTTCCTGGCGCCCGTGCGGTGCTTCTCCACCAACAGCGAGGACAACCCCGGCATCGAGTTTGGGCGCGCCGTTGCCGCCATGAAGCGGCTGCAGAGCGTGGGCGGCAAGCCCGTGATGGAGGCGCTGGCCGCCGCGTGGAGCCGCGTCATCCGCAACATGTTGGACAGCTGCTCGTCCAAGTCGCCAGGTGAGTGGGCGAGGGGCCCGGATGATGAGGGAGTGACGCGTTGCTGCTGCCAGAATGCCTTCGCGTTTGGCTGCTGGCCTTTAGCAACCCCAACATGATGCTGCCCGAGTCGTACCACGTCATCATCGATCGTCTGCTGGTGTCGCTGATCGGGCTGGGCAAGCGTGCGCGCGCCACGCTGGAGCACTGGTGGAGCGCGCTGCCCTTTGACCAGGTGCGAGCGCGGTGACGCGCGCACCGGCTGACCTCGTCGGCACGCAGTACATGGTCATCGTGAGCACGATCCAGCGCTACGTGGAGTGGCTCGTGACCACGGGCAAGGTTGCTGGCGATCCCCGGTCACTTGCTCGCGCTGACGCTGAGGTCCAGGCCCATTCCAAGGCCGTCAACGCGGCCATGGCGCTGGAACGGCTGCACAGTGTGCGCGAAGTGCCGCCGGACGCCTTCTACAACGCGGCGCTCAGCAGCCACATCAACTTGGTCCAGGAGTACACGCAGTTCATGGCGAGCCAGGCACGTGCTGTTGGCTGCGCTCAATTTGGGGATGTTCACGAATACCAGGCTGTGTTCTCGTGGTTGCGGTATCCCTACTTGCTCACTGCGGAGGCCAAAGGTTGGTCGTAATCGCCACTATCATCTCTCTCTCTCTCTCTCTCTCTCTCTCTCTCTCTCTCTCTCTCTCTCTCT
>CAZYYU010000100.1:0-10450 GCA_964651735.1 uncultured Gammaproteobacteria bacterium
CGCGCGTTGCGCTCACCGGCAGCACGCAGGACCTCGCTGCATCAGGCACCAACTTCGCCATCGTTCGAGGCTACCGCAGCAACAGCCAAGGTTTTTCTCTTGCTTGTTCTTGCTGTCCCGTGTCCCCACGCCGCCGCCGTCGCCGCTGCAGTGGACCAAAACGCCGCCCGCTCCATTCAGAACCTCAACGCGGCTGGCATCTCCACGGGCGAGTACATGTTCCTCAACGATCGCTCGGGCAAGAGCGGCGCGCAGCAGCTGAGGGAGATGGAGGCGTACAACAAGGGTAATGACCACCTAGGCTTCCTTCCTGAGCTCAATCCCGCCACCCAGCCCACGGCATCAAGCCGGCGCGCGTCTGGCTCGATATTGAGCAGCCCAAGCCCGGCGTCTACTGGCAGCGAGACCTCGCGCAGAACCACAAGTTCTTCAACGACATTGTGCAGCAAGCCAAGAAGGTGGGGCTTTTGGCTCTTGTCTCGCGCACTCAAGCGCTCGGCAGGACGGCGTTCCTCTGGGCGTGTACTCGGACCGCACCATGTGGCACTCCACCATGGGCACGGGTTTCCACCCCGACCCTTCCATCCCGCTCTGGTACTCGCGCTACGATCGCACGCCCAAGACCTTCAAGGACTTCCAACGTTTCGGCGGCTGGAACCAGGTCCGGCGCGTCCCAGCCTTTCTTCTTTTGTTGCTGACGCCCGCCTGTTGCAGCCCACCATCAAGCAATGGGGCGACAGCGGCAAGCAATGCGGTCGCGGCGTGCCCTGCACGCACTTTGACCAGGACTGGGCTCCCGGCCAGACTGCGCAGACTGTTATGCCGCCCCCCCAGAGCGTGGTGCAAAACGCGCCCGAGTTTCAGAGACGCGATGGATCCAGCCCGTCGGCATCGCCTCAGCGCAAGGACCAGAGCGCTGCCGGCACGGGCCGTCGCCGTCAACATTCCACAGCGCCGGCGCAGGAGCAGGACGATCGTCCCAGCAGGGACGCCCCTTCTCGCCGCCGCAATCCCTCTGCGGCGCAGCCGCAGCCGCAGTCACAGTCCGGCTCTCAGCAGCGCCGTGCGCCCCCGACCTCCGCGGACCAATCTCCCAGCCTGTCCTCGTTCGCTGACAGCGTGGTGTACGGCGCGCAGAACCGCGCACGCGACTGGTGGAATAACCAAGCCGCGCCCGCCGTGAGGCGTGCGGAGAATGGCGCGCGCAACTGGTGGAACAACCAAGCCGCACCCGCCATCGGCCGTGCCGTGGCTGGCACCGAGGATCGCGCAGCCAGCTGGTGGCAGAACCAGGCGGTGCCCGCTGTGAAGCGTGCAGTGGATGGCGTGGAGGACCGCGCCCGCAGCGCGTGGGCCAGCGCACGCAACTGGTGGCAGCAACAACAACCCCAGCAGCAGCAGCAGCAACCTCAGCAGCAGCAGCAGCAGCCCTCCTCCTACAGGTCCCGCGAGGATGCGACGCGTGACTACTGGAACAGCAGGACGCGACGCGAGCAGCAGCAGCAGCCTGGACTTGGCTTCCAGGTGCCGTCCAGGGCAGTGTCGCTGGGCCCGCTGCGCGGCTACACGACGGCACGCCAGGACCGCAGCGGCGGGCCCCTCTACTGGAGAGGCAAGGCCGACATTGACGTGGACGGCAGCGGGCCCCACTACCACGACCCCTACGCGCAGTCCACCACCAGCCTGACTGTGGGCCGCGGCCAGGCGCTCAACGCCGACAAGACGCCCTTTGTGGTGGTGCCGCCCCGCATGATGCAGCAGTACGGCGTGCGTCCGGGCGACTACGCCATGGTGCGCTACAAGGGGCGCGAGACGCCGGCCATTGTGGGCGACGTGGGCCCTCGCACCAAGGTTCGCGCAGTCGGGTGCTGACGGAGCTTGTGTCTGACGCGCGCACACGCAGGTCGGAGAGGTGTCTCACGACGTGGCTGCGCGCTTGCACTTTCCCAACGTGCGCAACCCCAACATGGGACGCGTTGACAGCGGCGTCGGTGAGCAGGGCCGGCCGTTGGTCTTGTTGCTCAACCAACCCCATGCCCCGCGCACCAGAGTACATGGTGTACCCTCACAGCCGTCTCGACCGCCGCCTGCAGCCGTCTGACGTGACGCCCGAGGCGTTGGCGCAGCGTGTGCGCCAATTCCAGCAGCAGCAGCAGCGCCGCCAGCAGCCTGCTCGTAGCAGCAGCTCCGCGTCCTACTCTCGTCCCCAACAGAAGCAGCAGCCTGCTCGTAACAGCTACGCTCGTCCCCAGCAGAAGCAGCAGAGGCAGCAGAAGCAGCAGCAGCCTGTGCGCCATGACCGCGCTCCGCCTGTGATGGGTCAACGCCGCGCGCACCAATAACATTCAACGCCGCGTTCATTCAGCGTCGCGTGCCCCGCAGGTGTGCCAGTTGACGGTTTGCGGCGTCCAGCTGCTGCAGCGCATGGGCCAGGCTGGACTCGTGCTCTGCAGAACACGTCAACAGAACCAGCAAGCGAGCGGCGCCGCTTGTACCTGCCACGTTCTTGGTCAGACGCGCGCGGTCCTGGTTGGAGCGGTACAGCTCGTTGGCGCACGCTTGGTGGTCGCTGTGCCGCACTTGCACGTTGAGGCGCAGCTGCTCAGCGCGTTCCTTGGCCTCGGCCAGGTGCGCGCTCAACGCCTTGATCTGCGCCTCGGCTTCTTGGGCGCGGCGCTGCCACTGCCTGGCCACACCGGTCACGGACTCCAGTTGCGCCCGTGCCGCAGCCAAGTCCACCGACGGGCCGGCGCGCTCCACGTTGCGCAGCTGCTCCATGCAGGCAACCGTTTGCTGCTTGGCCTCAGCCAGCTGCGCGCTCAACGCCCTGGCCTGCGTCTCAGCGGCCTGGGCGCGACGCTGCCACTGCATCATGACCGAGCCCGACTCCATCTGCGCCACCAAGGCGAGCAAGTCCGCCTCGGACGGGTTCGCGCGCTCCTTGCTGCGCAGCCGGTTCACGTCGCCCACGCAGGTGGCCAGCTCAGTGCCCACGGCTCTGGCATGCACGTGCAGCTCAGCCGCAGTGCGCTCTGCTTCCAGCGCGCGGTGCTGCCACTGGTTGGCCACGGCTGCCAAGCGCTCCTGCTCCATCACCAGCTCACGCATCCGCGCCTGCATCGCCAAGGTCTCCTGCTGCGGCTGGGCGTGCTGGCAGCGCCGCTCCAGCTGCAGCACGTTCTGTCGAAGTTCTGCGTGCAGAGCCCCAGGGTGGAACACGCCCCCACCGCCGCGAGACGCAGTCAGCCTGCCAATGGCGATGCCGAGCAGGAGCGCGAGCACAACGCCCAGAACGACCTTGCGCGCCGCCGAAGCGTGCCGAGCCCAGGCTGCAAGGGCTTGCTTTGGCGGCACCAGCTCAAAGTCGCACGGAACCGCTGCAGGGACTGGCGAGGAATGAGACGGGAAAACGGCCAGTGTTCGAGGCAAGCAACCTTCGGAGTCCAGCACCAGTCGATCTATCATGTCCACCAGTTGCGGCGGCAGCCTCAGCGTCTTGCGGCGGGCCAGCCACTGCTTGGGCGAGGCAACCGTCGCGGATGCAGCCATGAGAACGGCCAAGTAGCCCAACTGCTGCATGACATGCGCTTCGGGCATCGGCTGCTCGGCCTTGAACGAGGCACTGAACGCGATGCCGTCGTTGTCGAGCGTGGCCAGCAGCACGTTGTCTGCCGGCGGGTGCTGCGTCAGCAAGGAAAAGTCGGAAACGCGCGCCTGACCAGCAGTGCATGGCCCCACGCCGGGACGTCGCTTGACCAGGTCGACCACGCAACAGAACGCGGTGCGGACCTTGGACGCTGGCACGGGGCTTAAGAAAACCGGAAAAGCCCGACAACGAGGACAGTGCGCACCGCGAGCTGGCGTTGCACAGCAGTCAGACGCGATTGCCACCGAACACAGCAACAGGGACACGAACCTGGATCATGCATGGCCGCAAGAAGCTCGCCAAGGTCACGCAGCTCGCTCACACGCGCTGTCTCCTCCATGTTTCAACCCCTCACACTCACGTGGAAGTATGCAGAGCCAAACAGCAGCGGCGCGACGACAACCACGACACTTGCTTCGTCAGCGGGCGATTCGCGTCGCCTTCAGCGTCGTTGGTGACGCAGCAAGCAAGGTCGGGCCCCGCGCCGCCGTGTGGAGGAGTGCGTGTGGAGCCGAGCCACGCCAACACGTCGCAGCAACGCCGGGCTTAGCCAACTGCCGGTGCAGTGCGGGTGCAGGCCAAGGGGCGACTGACGGGACCTGCCCCCCTCCCCCTCATGAACGGACTTTTCGCGCCGCTGAAGTTACCGCGTTTGTGGGGGCGTTTCTGAGGGGCCTTGTTGCCGGGCGCTGGGGACACATGCAAGGCAAGGGGAAGCGCGAGTGCGCTCGTTTTGCGGGCTCCTTCTCGTCCCTTTCGGGGCGGCTTTTGGGGCACAACTGGGATTCAGGCCATGGGTGGCTGGCCTGCACTCGACGCCGGACCGCAAGGCGGCCGTTGATTTGAGTTTGGGCTGCTTCTCGCGCCGCGCCCATGCTGGCCTCTGGGCGGACAGCAAGTCAAAGAGCAGGGACGCTGGACAGCGCTGCCTGCACGTGCGCCCCGGAGGAGGCGGCCTTTTTGTGGGCGTGTCCTTTTGGATTCTCTCGCGCTCACTGGCTGCGGACCCAGCAGACGAGGCAACGCCGTCGTCGCGGCCCAAGCGCAGCCGGACGGTGCGCGCTCCAAGGGGTGCTGCGTGCGCACGCTCATCTGCTGCTGCTGCTAGGGGCGCGAGACGCCGTTGGTGGAGTGAGGCTGCGTCGTTTTGCGCAGTGCGTGCGTGCCGTAGGCTCAGGACCGCGCAGCTCCTGGACGCGGGAGGAGCTGTCCAACCTGGCGGCTTGTGCGTCGGGCTGTGACTTGACCTCTCAGTGGCTGACGTTCGCGCGCAGCCTTCTTCCGCCACAAGGGCAAGGACCAGCTCTGGGCACTGATTGCAGAGGAGCTGGGCAACGGCAGATCCGGTGCGCATGCAGCCACGATCCAGGCAATGCGCTGACTGGGGTCCCCGCAGCGCGGGAGTGCGAGACATGCTTCCTCAAGCATAATCAAGTCATCAAGGGCATGGTGGACGACGTGTTCAGTCTGGGGCCGAGCGGAGGCAGCGGAGGCAAACGGTGAGGCCGTGACAGGGTGTGCGCTTTGGTGGTGGTTGATGCATTTGCAGCGGCGGCTCGATGCCGTCGTCTGGTCGGGGCAAAGCCGCAGGACGAAGAGTGAGATGGTCTCGTCACCGCTTTGTACCGCAGCTGACGGGCCAACAACAAGGGCTCGAGTGCGCAGAAGAACCTGAACAAGCAGTTTGGTGAGTGCTGCACAATCGCGCATTGGGGGGTTTTCACGCGCCCATGTTCCCACGCGCAGCGCAAGACAAGCCCTCGTCCGGTGCGGGCACGCCGTTGCAGTCAAAGCGAGCAGGGCGTCGCTCTCACCGCCACGGGGACGACGACGACGACGACGATGATGACGACGACGGTGCTGGCCTCGAGGGAGAGGAGGGAGTGGACGCGGGAACGGGCATGCCGTTCAAGAAGCGCGGCCTGGGAGACTCGTCCTCCGTCAACTCGCCCGTCCGTACGACGTTGTGCTTGCTTGTCTGTTGCCGCTCAACGCGCCGATGCAGTGAAGCGAGCTGCGCAGCCCAAACGCAGCGCCTCAAGGTCGCCCAAGAAGCAGAGCAGGTCGCCCAGACGCAGCAAGGGCGGTAGCAGCGACAAGAACGACTTCATGGTGCGTGGGCAGCGTGTCGACTGGTTGACCGACGACGTGTTGTGTGTGTGTGCGTTTGGCAGGATGACGACGAGGATTTGGACGATGCGGTGATGAGGCTTGCACAGCGCCCAGCACTGCCGCGCTCACCTCGCGCTGCCAGGCTGCGATGCTGTCCACGCCGTCCTTGTTTGGCAGCGCGAAGACTGAGGCCGAGAAGGTATCGTGGGGGTGCCTGCTGCACTTGTGGGAGGGCCACCTCATCGATCCGTCGTTGTGCTGGCAGCACATGGAATCGCAGCTGCGCCACTTCCTGAAGGGTGTGCCGCCCAAGCCGCGACACCGCAAGAGGTGTGCCCCGGTTGGGGCGGTGTGCTTGATGGCTTGCTTTCCCCCATTCTCTCACCGCTGCGGGGTTGTTGCAGTGTCCCTTCGAAGCGCTCGCACGGGCACTCTTCGCCGTCCAAGGTGGCGCTCCTTTGGTGTGCATCGGCGGCCCCCGTCCTCACACGCGCGCAAACAGGGCGCCAACGCCAACGCCAACGCCAACGCCAACAACAACGCGCTGTACTGCTTCTACGAGTTCTTCTACTCGCATCTGGGTAACGAGGGTGATGGGTGGTTGGGTGGTGCTCGACCACTCACGGCCTGCAGAGCACGAATACTTCGCGATGAACGAGTTCTCGTCGCTGCTGTCTGTGCAGCTGAACTTCCCCTTCCAAATGACGCCGCAGCTGAGCGGCACCGAGTGGGCCGTGGTGCGCCGCAAGCTCGGTGAGACCCAGCGTTGTTGTGCGATTGTTCGCGCCGCAACAACCACGAGTTCAAAAAACATCATGAGCGTCGCAACGCACTGACGTGATCGAGCCAGGCAAACCGCGGCGTCTGTCTGCGGCCTTCTTTCGCTCAGAGCAAGACAAGCTGGAGAGCTTCCGGCACGACGTGAGGCTGGTGCGTGACTTTTCCAGAGCAAAATCTTTGGGAGCAACAAACTGCATGCCCAGGTGCGCGCCGGCAGCGCAGCCACCAGGGGCGAGGCCCACGGGCTGAATCTGTTCAGCGTGGCCGGCCGGGTGGCCGAGGGCTGCACTGTGGTGGTGTTCCTCAAGGTTGGTTTTGGAGGGGCGGGTTTGATGGCGGCATTTCCCCCGGTTTGATCTCGTCTCCATCTCTCCATCTCTCTCTCTCTCACAGGAGCAACGCGCGTTCCACACGGGCGTGGTGGTCAAGTCGGACTTTGATCGCTACCAGATCCGCTTCCACAACTCCCAGCTGGGTAACGAGTCCCCTGTTGTTGTTGTTGCCGCCGCTCACACACATCAGGCGTGACTTGGGTGCCGGACACGTATGTGGCGCTGCACGACCGGAGCGAGGAGCGCTCGTTGCAGAGCGTTGCAGAGGTTTGGTGATTGCACTTGCAGCGCCGACGCTGACGTGTCGAATGACAGGGCTTGGCGCACAGCGCAGTGCAGAGCCCGCAGCATCACCTCAGCCCGCTACTCAGCGGCAACTACTCCAACTTCCTGCTGCAGTCGCCCATGCCGCCGCAGGCACTCCCTCCCTCCCTTGTTTGTTTGTGGATTGCGCCGCCGATCTGGTCTCATTCCCTCTGTTGAAGGGCGCGACCGTGGCTGGCGACAGCAACAGCGCTGCCAATGCTGTGCAGCCCGCCAAGGTGCGGGGTTGCGTCGCCGCTCCAAAGGCGCTGACGCGCGCAACAGCACTACACCAAGACGGAGCTGCTGCGCTTTGCCAAGCTGCTGCGCATCAACCGCATGAAGGCGGCGGTGCTCGGCGTGGTGAAGCAGTTTCACGAGGAGGCAGCGCGGGCTCAGTTGCCCGGTGAGTGGTCCCTCTCTTTCGCGGGCCAAACACTTTACACCGCCCCATTCGAACAGGCGGTCGTGGCGTGGACACCGCATTCCGGCGCGCGTACGCCGAGGTCATGAGTCTGCTGCAGCGCTGCAACAAGCTGGTAACGGCAACCGCTTCACGTCCATACCCAGCGTCCCTCATCGACTCCTCCACCACAAAGGCCGCGCCTCTGTTGCGCGAGATGAAGGTGCGAAGCAGTGCCCTCCAAGTCGTTTTGCCCAACTTCTGCACGAACAGAGCGGGCAGCGCAACAGCACGACGCTGCAGTACGACAAGTCGGTGCTGCCCACGCAGTGGTTGCGCCAGCTGGACTCGCAGTGCCAGGCTGCGGCCAGAGCGCTGTTGCTGGACGGCGTTGCACTGTGAGAGCGAGGCCCCCCTGATGAGGGGGTTGTTTCACTCGCGTTTGGCGCTCGTCTCATCGCTGCTGGGTTTGCTCAGGTACAAGGCCAAACGCGGCGAGCACTTTGCCATCAGCGAGAAGGAGAAGAGCTACATCTGCGACGTGCTCAACCTGTTGCAGTGCGTGCAGGTGTGTTGCGTGGCGTGTGTGTGTGTCGCACATCCTGGCTGAGCCTCTGTGCAGCACATTAGCACCACGCACGAGATCTACCTGAAGTGCGAGGTCAATCTGCCGCTGGAGAACGCGCTGTCCAAGCTGCGCCCGCAAACGGAGGCCAACATGGACGTGTTCCGCGATGTGGAGCGCCTCATTCACGAGGTGAGCTTCGCTGTGCACAGACCGCGCGCGCGTTTACGTCGACCCGGCCAGGTGGTGGTGTTCTTGGCCGACCCCATTGGAGGCTTGGAGAAGTAGCCGCGCGCGCGCACTCTGGCGTGTCATCGTCAGTATCATCATCATCCATCGCGCAATCAGCGCGGCCCGAAAATGCAAAGGGGTCATTTCTTCGCCGACAGGCGGCTTCTGGCCCCGCTGGACCGTGACGTGGATTGGGCCCGCTGGGACGACGGGCGCGTGCGCGTGGCTCAGTGGAATACGTTGGCCGACGCCTTGAGCGACGCGTTTCCGCATTGCCCAGAAGAGACCAAGCGCTGGCAGCACCGCTTCCCGCTCATCGTGGCGGAGGTGCTGCGCTTCGTGCGTGCCGGCTTCGTGATTGCGCTGGAGGAGGTGGACCACTTCGAGGACATACGCGCGGCGGTGTGTGCGGGCCATCAGGAGACAGGAGCGGCCTGGCACTCCAAGCTGGGGCCCGACCTCGACCCGCGTCTGGGCACGCCCAAGGACGGGGATCGCGACGGGGTTGCGCTCTTCTGGGATGAGCGGTGCTACAAGCTCGCTTCGCCTGCGTACCACGTCGCGCTCGGGGATGGGATGAGCCAGATTGCGTTGGTGGCCAAGTTTCTGCATGTGGGCAGCGGGCGTCCCTTGGTGTTTGCCGGGGTCCACCTCAAGTGATGGGCATTGATGCCCAGTGGTTGCGCGCTGAGACGCCTGTTGCACGCAGGGTTGTTTCTGTTCCCCGGCTTTCGCTTGCTGATTGGCGGGGCGTGCAGGCCAAGGAAGGGTTCGAGGAAGTGCGCCGCGTGCAAGCTACCAACCTGTGTGATCACTTGAGGAGCACCAACGCCGAGAACGCGCTCTGCTTCGTGGTGGGCGACTTTAACGACACGCCTGGCTCGTTGTGCGCCTCTGTGATGCAGGTCGCTCTTGGCTCGTGCTTGCCTGTTTGCCGTTGACGCCGCGTTGCAGGGTCGGGGCTTCCACTCCGCCTACCCCAACAGCGACGGCTCCTTCACCACGTCCAAGTGGCGTGACAAGGTCCGCTGCTCTGGTGCCGGCGCTGCTGTTGACGCTTTCTTTTTGCAGGTGGTCACGCGTGTCATCGACTTTATCTGGCACCAGGAGGGCGCCAAGCCTGTTGCGCTGCTGGAGATGCCTCCGCTGGCGCTGCTGGAGCCTACTCACCTGCCGCTGCTCGAGTTCCCGTCCGACCACCTGTCGATTGCTGCAGTCTTCGACGTCAAGTGAAAAAAACAAACCGTGCAGAGGGGCTGGATGCGCTGCGTCCTGCAACTGGCGCTTCTGGCGTCGGTGCTTCTGCTTCTGCTGCCCACGGCATGGGTGCGCAACGGGGCGTGTGGCTGCTGCTTCTGCCCTGCTCAGCTCTCCACGCAGGGCCAACCTGACAATGGCGCCGTGGTGCGGGAGGCGCGACGTGGCCTCGGTACTTGGCGGGGCTGGTGTGGGGGCGGAGGCTTGCTCACGGCTCTCTTTTTGCTGCTCGCTTCCAGACGTGTGCCGGGGCGACGTGGTGTGCGAGAAGATCCTCGAGGCAAGTAGCGTCCCGCTTCGCCAAGCAGCCGGCCCCCTCAAAAAAGGCGGCTCGTGTGGCCGCAGCTCACGCCCCGCTCGCAGGAGTCGGTTCGCAATGTTGAGCAGCGAGAGGCCAACGCCCCGCGCGCTGTGCTGGACGAAATTTTGGACGAGGCCAAGCTGTCCATTGTGCGTGCGCAGAAACGGAAGCAGGACCGCGAGGAAGCTGAGCAAAAGAAGGTGGATTCACTGGAGGAGCGCTTGAAGGAGGCCGTGATGCGACAGAAGGCGGAGGAGCAGCGCGCTCCCTTGCTGCAGCTGTTCAAGAACCAAGGCCAGCCTGATGCTGCTCCTGCTGCTGCTGCTGCGCCTGCTGCTCCTGCTGCCACTGCCGCTGCTGCTCCCGCTGCCGCCGCTACTCCCGCTGCTGCCGCCGCTCCCGCTGCCGCAGCCGCTGCTGCCGCTCCTGCTGCTCCCGCTGCCGCTGCCGCTGCCGCTCCCGCTGCCGCTGCTGCCGCCGCTCCCGCTGCTGCCGCCGCTCCCGCTGCTGCCGCCGCTCC
>CAZYYU010000101.1:0-1722 GCA_964651735.1 uncultured Gammaproteobacteria bacterium
AACAAACAAACAAACAAACAAACAAACAAACAAAACAAACAAACAAACAAACAAAAACCCGCCCGAGATTCATGCACACTGCAGAGCTGGTGCACATTCTGGCCACCGCCGTGTTTGCGAAGCGGAGGTTTGTGTGGAAATGTTCTTGCGTTTTCCAAGGTTTTTTGCGACAACAATTCTTTGCGCAGTGAACCCAGTGTTTGGAGCGTGCCCAACTCCTACACCGTGTTTGGCACTGCCTCGGTCAGTTGCTACTGTAGCCCGTTGTCGTGATGCCAACCGTGTCACTGTGTTGGACAGAGGCAGCTCGACACTCTCTCGTTTGAGGCGGATCAGCTGGATCTGTAGTAGAGCGACACAGTGCCTGCAAGTCAGGCCTTCTTCCTGCACTAAAAAACGCGCTGCACTCTTTTTGGAAGCCGCAAATCCATTTCCTCCCTGCCCAAAGCACGAACAACCGCTTCCCTTTCCTCGCAGCGCTCCCCCATCAGTTGCCGGCAGGTTCATTGCGGCGGCCGAAGAGGAGCAGCTGGATGCGCAGCGCTCCCCCATCAGTTGCCGGCAGGTTCATTGCGGCGGCCGAAGAGGAGCAGCTGGATGCGCAGCGCTCCCCCATCAGTTGCCGGCAGGTTCATTGCGGCGGCTTCCTGCCGAAGAAGAGCAGCTGGATGCGCACCGCGGCCATGCGCTGCTCGGCTTCCGTGCCCTCCAGGCCCCGCGCTGTCACGCTCACGTCCTGCGTCCCAGTCAAAAGTGTGGGGGAGAAAAAACGACGAAAAAGATGGATAAAGAGCCCAGTTGTCGGCAGCAACAAGCACCAAAACCAAAGGAAACAACGCGCCTGGAAGCCTGCGGCGACGAGCAGGGCGCAGAGCGAGTCGCGGTTGTGCAGGTAGCGCTCGGCGTCGCCCTTGGGCGTCTTCACGTCCGCCCACGGGCCCGCCGCGGTGGACCCTGGTCCGACGAAGGGGGCCGTGTTCGCAAGATCAAGCAAAGCAAGGCAAAGCCAAACGAACCTGCGCACCAGCCAACGAAGAGGCCGCCGCCCCGCAGCCACGCAAAGGCGTGGCGCACGAAAGCCTCCACCTGCCCCGGCGGCGTGAGCACAGCCACCCCTCGCTGTTGCTCCGCTGACCTGGTCGCGGCCCATTGTGTGCAACACGGCCACGGCGCTCACCACAGACACTGCGCGGCCCCGCAGCGCAGCCTGCAGCGCTGCGTCCGCGTCCGGCTTCGTCACGTCGCACCAGCACACGCCCAGATCCTGCAGCGCTTCAGCGTCGCGGAACAGCGCGAGCCCTTGCTTCCAGTAGCCTGCGGGACGTGCGTGTGTGTGTGGGCCAGTCTGCTTTTTGGCTGCTCACCGTCGTGCAGATCCACGGCCACGATGCGGTCCACTGTCACGCCGTCCAAAAGGAGCCCGCGAACATCCTGTCCAAAGCACGTGCCCACGTCCAGCAGCACGCCAGGCGGCGCGTCCGAAGCAAGCGTCTCAAGCACCAGCGGGTAGCACGGCAGCAAGCGCAGGCGCGGCTTGAGGAACTCTCCTCGCTGGATGCACCGGAACACGTGCAGCTGGGCCTTGGTGTCGCGGTAGACGCCGCGGACGTGCTCGCGAAGAGAGTCCAGGTCGTGCTCGCCAGTGTAGCGCGCCAGAAAGGCCAGGTCCGCGTCAGTCCAGGCTGGCTCCAAGGACGGGTCGTTGAAGTCGCCACGGTCCAT
>CAZYYU010000101.1:1822-10309 GCA_964651735.1 uncultured Gammaproteobacteria bacterium
GCGGAACCGAAGACCCTCGATCCCGCTCCGCGTCAACTTCGGGCCCCGCTGAGGGTCCAGCACGAGCATGCTGCTGTCCTTTGTGGTGGGGCTGGCCCTGGGCGTGGTGCTGGGCGCGCTGGGGCTGGTGTACAGCGTGTTGCGGCTCGTTTCGCACAAGCACGATCGGGCCTTGGACGCGCAACAGCGCGAGCGCGAGCGCACGGAGGGCTACTTGCGCGCGCAGCACGCGCTGGATGGCGAGAGCGAGGCGGACCGCACGCGCGCAGTGGTTGGGGCCACCAAGGCCACGCTGCAGCTGGGAGGCAAGGCCAAGACCAGGCGCGCTGGCTGGGTGCGGCTGGAGGGTGAGAAGGCGCAACTGCAATGCGGTCCCACAACCCGCTGACAGCAGCACAGGCACGCGGCTCCACTTCTCTGAGCGTCAGGACGGGTCGCCAGCGGAGACAATCGACCTGACGGGGTGCGTGGTGTGCAAGGCCCAGCCCGCAATCGGGCTCAGCCACGCGCTGGAGCTGTTCAGCCCCGACCGGCGCCTGTACGTGGGCGCGCTGGGCTGCGATTACGTGTACGTGGCGTTCCAGAGCTCCGAGTGGCTCAATCTGTGGCTGCACGCCCTCGTCACGTGGTGCTGCAAGCTGAACAACCAGCCGTTTGTGCCGCTGCCAGTGCACGACCTGGCGGACGACGCGACGCTGGCGCTGCACAAGGGCTGGCTGGAGGTGCAGTACGCGGAAGGCAGGCCCGACGCTCGCTACTGCTTGCTGGAGCGCAACGCCTTGACGCTGTTCGACAACGAGTCTCTGCACAAGGCCAAGACGGTGACGCGCCTGTACCTGGAGGGCGTGGCGGTGCTGGAGGTGGATCGGGGCCGCTTCAAGGCCAGCAGCATGACGCGGCCGCTGGCCCTGTCGAGCGACAAGGTGTCCGTGGAGCACGTGTACCTCGTGACCAGGCCCGACTCGAGCGCCGCCTGGAAGGCTGCCTTCGACGCGCACAACCAACGCGTGGCTGCGGAGGCCGCGCTCATGGACGGCGACCAGGCAGACCCACTGCATCTGACGCTGCTGCGGGAGAGCGGCCAGGTGGGCTGGGGGGTGGGGGTGGGTCTCGTGTTGTGCTCACGTCGAGGCACCGGAAGCGCGAGTCGGCCACGTGGCTCAACGCCGTGCTGGCGCGTTTCGTGCAGAACATGCGCATGTCGCCCGAGTTTGTGAGCTCGCTGCGCCGCAAGATGACCAAGAAGATGCAGGCCAAGCTTGAGGCCAGGTTGTAGTCCAGCATGCTTGCCCTGTTGTTCACCGGGCGTTGCGCGCTGCAGAGGCCTGGACGGCACCATTGAGGACCTGACGGTGGAGCACCTGTACATACCGGCCACGATACCGTCGGTGCTGTTTGCGCAGCTGCTGCCGTCCAAGGAGGCGGGCAAGGTGGTGTGCGACGCGCTCATCAACTGGCAGTCGCACGCAGAGCCGCTGGTGATACGCGTGGCGCTCACCGTGGTCGTCAACTGGCCCAGGCCGCGCTTTGCCACCTTTGACGTGCACATGACGGTCAACGTGTTTGACATCTACGGCAAGATGCACTTTGAGTGCGACCCGTTTCCGTCCTCGCGCTTCCTGCTGTCCTTCTACCAAGTAGGGGCTGTTGTTGTTGTTGTTGTTGTGCGCTCGATTCAAATTGCAACATCGTGTTGCCCCAAACAAGGAACCCTCGTTGCGCTTCACGGTGGACAGCGGCTTTGACGTGCTGCCACAAACGCTGCGCGACAAGCTGGAGCAGTTCCTGGTGGAGAAGATGAAGCTCGCGCTGTTGCAGAAGATGGTCATGCCGAACCGCAAAGTAAGCCATTGCGCCCACGTGCACGGTGATGATGACGCCGTCCCAACAAGTACTTCCGCATTCCCGGGTCCGTCAAGGTAGCAGTTCCTCTCTCTCTGCTTGCTCTTTGCTGTGGCTTCAACCCGGCTTCAGACGGAGGACGATGACGGCGAGGAGGTGGCAGTGTTGCAAACGGAGAGCCTGCGCAGCACTACGGACGACCTAGGCAGCGCAGCACACAGCATGGAACCCAGGCACTCTCTCTCTCCCTCTGTGTGCCAAACGCTCACCTCTGCTCCTGGCCAGGGCGACGCACTCCAAGTCTTTGCGCGGTGTGGCCCCTCATTGTGCTGCTGTGCTTGTGCTGATCGTGCGGCACAGGGCTGGCCAAGAGGGCCGTGGCGGCGGTCAAGACACGCAGCTTGGACCGCGAGGGTTGGGCGCACGAATGCTGCTTTGCGCTCACTTACATTTTGCCCCGAAACAGGCGACGGCATGATGGACGGTGTGACGGCCATTATTCAGCAAGCCTCGTTTTGTAACACCATCAACAACAGCAGCCCATTCGCCGACCTCCACAGCCGACGCGACAACAGGTTTGTGTGTGTTGGCGAGCGCCTCTGGTTCTCTGCTGAATGCCTGCGTCAGTCGCCAAACAAGCCTTCAACGCTGGGTGCGCATGTCCAAAACGAGCGCTCTTTGTTGCTCAACCCCAGCCTTCGAACAGCGCGACAGACGTGTCCTCGTCGCCGGCCAAGCAGCCGCCGCCTGTGCCGCCTCGGTTGGCGCGGCCGCCCTCACCGGCCCACAGCGCGCCGGAGCCAGGTCAGCGCGCCGTTGCTTGCAAGCCTCCTGTGCCCATCCAAACCCGCTTGCAGCCACGAAGCGGGAATGAAGACAGCAGTCACGCCCAAGGGAACTCGACCCCCAGATACTCAGGGCGCAGCTCGAGCCTCTGCATGGCGAAGCGCATCGTCTTCTGCAGCTGAGCATCCAGGCTAGGGTAGTGGCGCATGCTGCACACCCAGTCAGCAGCGTTATGCGTGGCGTGCGCGCGTTTCAACCTCAGGTTTGCCCACTTGACGAAGAAGGGCCAGCCCAGCACCACAGGGCCGACTTGCAGGCGCCCCAAGCCCCAGATGGCGTTCAGCAGGTTGCGCGGGTCGAACTTGTCCATGAGCGACATGCACGCCTGCGCCCAGCTGCGGAAGAAGTCCTGCCCCAGCAACCCGGGGCCCACGCCGAGCCGGGCCAGGGCCTCGATGCTGCGTGCGCCCAACCAGGAGTCAGTGACAGCTCGCGGCTTGGAGCCGCAGCACCTGATGACCAGCTCATGCGCGTTGAACTCGTGAAGGCGAGACTCGGCCTTGGCACGGCCGTGTGAAGCGACACCACAACGCGCGGCCCCCAAACGACCGCCGCTCACCGCCGCAGCCCACGCGCGAAAGAAGAAGGCGCGCCTCTGCTGGACACCATCGCCCATGCGACCCAGCGCCCAGATGGTGGTGGCCAGGTCGCGGCTGGAAAAGGCATCAAAGCGGGGCGCGCTCACCGCCTCCCATCGCCTCAAGAAGCTGGACGGACACACGCCCAGCTTGACCAGCGCAAACAGAATGCTGGACAACTGGTGCGGCGCCAGGCGGGACAGCCGCGCCTGAATGGCGTCCAGCCACGCGTGCACGAACGTCTCGTCAAGGACCAGCCCAGCGTGCGGCTGACTCTCTTGCAGCTTGCCCAGCGCCCACCCCACGTTCACCAGGCCCACGGTGTCAAAGTGCGCCAGTTGCGTGATGCTACACCGGCCCCAATCAGCAAAGAACTCGTCGCCAATCAGCGTGGGCCCCACGCGCAGCTTGGCCAGAGCGTAGATCACGCTGGCGTACCCTTGCGACAGCACGTGAGCGCGCATGTCGGGGAAAGGGAGGGGAAGGAAGCGCCTCAACCGATCGGTTGGAGTTCGTGCATGTGCTCGCGTGTGCTGGCAGCCCACCGCTGGAACAGGGATCGGCCCAGCGCACTCGGCCCCAGATCCAGCAGGGCCAGGGCGTGAATCGTGGTGCACAGCGCTGCACGCAGAGGTTGAATTGAGACCAAACAGGGGGATGACATCACCACCTTGCGGGAGGCAATCGGGCAGCATCGCGGCAAACGTCACGGACCACGCACGCAGAAAGGACGCGTCCAACATGGAAGGATGCAGCTCCAGCAGCGACAGCGCGTGCATGCACGTGGACATCTGGAAGGAGTGTGCAAAATGGGGCCAAAAAAAGGGCTTTGGTGGCGCAGACTAACCTCCGCCGCGGTAAATTCAGAGAAGCGCCTCATGCAATGCCGCGTCCAAGTCCGAAAGAAGTCCAGGCCCAGCACCTGGACGTGGTTGCGTTGAGATAGAATCTCGCACGGCAAACAAAGCACGCGCAACCTCTGCATCGACCCCCAGGTGGCCCAGTGCCCACAGCGCATGCGTCAGGTCCTGGGCAGAGCGGATAGCCTTGAGCGCAACAGCAAGGAAGACCACCACCACACAACACCACACCACACCCGCGGGGTGGCGTCGGCAAGCTGCGGCGCAAAGCGTTCGGCCCACAGCATGACAAAGGCCTTGTGCTCCGTGGGCCGCCGCGGCTGCGGTGGCGGCGGAAACTTCTGCTGCGCCACCGCCTCCCCTTCGGCCCTCAGCCTGAGGTGCGCCAGCGATGAGACCGCGCTTGTCATCTGCGTCGCGTTCCAGCCCACGAGGGCGCTCGCTGTGGCCACCCGCAGCCACTCGGCCGTGAACGCAGCGGCAGTCACCGTTGTGGCGCCCTTGGCCGGCGCTGGTGCCGGATAGCGGCGCGACACAGCGTAAAGCGCATTGGCCATTTCACCGGGCTCGAGGGACGAGAGCATCCGCAGACACCGGGCCGTCATGACGTTCAACAACGCATCCACTTCGGGACCCCTGAGCTCCAGCTTGGTTGTCGCCCACATGGCCACGGTGAGCTCGTGGGCGGTGAGCGACGGCACTGCGCTGCTGAGGCGCAGGGCCCAGATGCTGTTTTGGCGCGGGATTTCAGCAACGAGCAGCAACGACAACGCGGGGCCACACACACACCTGACGAAGGAGTCCGGCGGACAGACTTCAAGCTTGGCCAGACCGTGCACCGCGTGAACCAACGTGCGTTGCTGCGCGAACATGAGCCGCACCAACCACGCCGCAAAGGGGACTGCACCACCTGGTAGCGGAAGCGAGTGTGCAGCACTGGGACCATGCGCAAGCACAGCTCCCGCAGCAGCTCGGCTTCGGTGGGCCTTGCTGGCGCCGTGACCCGCGTCGCATTCACGAAGAACTGGCCCACTTCGAGGTCGGTCTTGGCATCGATGATGCGAGCCAGGTTCGCAACGTCGGCCGTGCGCACATCCGCCGCGTCCGCAACAAGCGCCCAAAGCGCTCTGTCCTGGTGCGGCAGCCGCGAAGCATAATGGCCACCAAACGCTCGCCGCCACGTGAGGCAAACCCCCAGGGGCGCGCGACATGCCAAGACGGCCCTCATCACAACGACACGCTTTATTCACGCATTGGCCTTTCCAGCGGCCCGCTGGAGGAACGGCACCGTAATGGGCCACACGTAGGGCTTGCACTCCGCAGAGGCCACGTTGGTGTGGCGGCACGGAACGGAGTACATGTGCAGGCGGCCCGTCTTGTCAAGAGTCTGCAGCCCAAGCCAGTCCTCCAAGTACTGCGGCGACTGGCGCAGAGGCACCACTTGCGAGATGTTGCCAGGCGCAAAGTAGGAAAAGATGGGCGACTGAACAGCGTGAGCACGCAGCAGCAAACAAAGTGCATCTGCACCTGCTGCGGGATGACTATCTCGTCCAGCGTGCCGTAGATGAGCACCAGGTTGTGCAGGCCCACCAGGTTCTTCTTGTACTGCGGGTTCTTGGCAGCGGGGCGCTCGTTGTTCACATCAGCGAGATAATCGTTCAAGCGCGCATAGTCCCCCTGTTGTGGAGCATGCACGCGTCAGCCAATGCTGGCAAGGGCACGAGCTAGCCACTTGCCATGTGGAACGGGTCCTTCCAGAAGGCCCCGAACGTGACCGTGGTCTGCACAGCGTACCTGGACAAACAAGGCGGGTCAGCCAGCCACAGAGGGCCCTCCCACCTGAGATTACGTGGTGTTGGGATCACGCAGGAACAGGTCCAGCATCTCTGCCAGCACCAGGCAGGGCGGGTCCCGCTCCGGGCAAAAGGAGTCGTTGGCGTTGATGTCCGGGACTGGAAACGTGTTAGGCCCTTGCAGCGGGACTGCCAAAGCTGCTGCACCTCCAAACACGCCGTTCTGCACACCCATGTACTGTCGCGCCGTTGATGAGTGGAGCATAGCGCCGCCGCCGCCGTCGCACCGAGATGAGGTTTGCGATGCGGGGGTACCCTGGTTGATGTGCGTAACGCTCGTGGTAGGCCCTGAGCACAAGGCCGCCTTGCGAGTGGCCGATCGCGTCAAAGACGCCACCGCGGAGGCGCTCGTCGTCCCGGAGTTGCGTCGCGAGCTGCGCTGTCATCTCGTTGAGGTCGCCAAAGATGCTCGTCCACTTGGGACCAGTGTACACGTTCACGACGACCGAGCCCGGGAACTGCGCGAGGGCCCACTGCGCGATCGGGGCCATGGACACGTTCGTGGCGAGCATGCCGTGCAGCAAGACCAGCGGACGGGCCAGTGGTTGCGCAGCGCTGCAGCCAAGGCACAGCACCAGCAGCAGCAGCAGCGGCATCACCATGGCGAGCGCGGCCCTCGACGCAAAAAAGGAGTTTGAGGGCCGTTGTCGGGCGAGGGGGCAGCACCAGCACAGAGCGGAGGTCTTGGAGGCGCACCACACACCTCAGCTATCCCCATGGACGCGTCGTCGGGCTCCAACGTGAGCCCTCGTGGTTGTCTTGCGGGCTCGTCGCGTGACCGTGCCACCACTCGCCGGCAGGACTCCCTTGGCTGGGACTCGTGTGTGCAGCGCTCAGGTCGGGGCGGCGGTGTCCTTTTTTGTTCTTGTCGGGTCGCTTGCTGACCGCCCGTCCCCTCACAGATGGCGCCTTCAAGTCGCTGCAGAAGATGATTGACTTCTTTCGCGCGCTGAGCCGCGCCGAGAACGACTACGGCCGCAAGCTGGCGTCCGTCACCAACGTGGCTCTCAAGGTGGGCCATCGGGTGCGAGGCGCGCGCTTCCTCACGGGAGCTCCTGGTCAAAGGACGGGGCTGCCGTGCTTGACGACCGCGGCGCCGTGACGCAAAACGACGTGCCCGCTGTGGTGGCCGTGTGGGAGCTGTGCAATCGCCAGGCAAGGGATCAGAGGGGGGCTGTTGGAGCGGGGGGATCATCTGAGGAGCCCGGCGCAGGCCTACGAGCGCGCCAATAAGGCCACCAAGGGCGCCGCTGACATTGACTCCACCGTTGACGAAATGGAGGCTTGGGTCAAGGTGTGGCATCAATTTGCGCCGCTGCGCGCCCTCACTGCATCTGTTGCAGGAGCAGCAGATCACCAAGAAGAGGCTTGTGGACGAGATGTACAAACTGAAGGCAAGAGACGCCCGTCTGCTGTTGTTGCGTGGTCACAGCCGCCCCTGTTGCAGAAGGACCTCCTGGAAGGCTCCAAGACGGTGCAGCAAGCTTTGGCGGCGCAGAATCAAGCCTGTACCGCGTCGCTTCATGTTGACGCTCGCTCACTCAGCCCACCGCAGGCAGCGAGTGCGACAAGGCCGTGGAGGCCTCCGTCAGGGCTCAGACTGCGTCGTAAGACTCTCTTTTGGGGCGCGCGGTGCGGTTCCTCGCCGCTGTCTCTGACGGCCGACGTCAGTGGGACAGAAGGTTCCGTCCGCCTACTTTGCTGTGCTCTGCTTGCTCTCACCGGCTGCGTCCAGCGAGTGAGCTGAAGAGCAGGGCCAAGGCGGCGCTGGACAAGGCGCAGAAGGCCATCAAAGCGTGAGCATTGGCCCCCTCCTTTTCCTCTTCCACCGTCCTCTGTGACAAGCGTTGCGCGCGCCACAGCTACGCGAAGGAGGTGCATGACGCCAACAAGACACGGTCCTCCTCGTTGTATTCCGTGCATTTGCACCGCGCTCCTCCTCAACGCGCTTGTTCCCCCCGCCAGGTCGCAGTACAGCGCCAAACAACTGCCGGAACTGCTGGCTGCCTTTCGCACGCTGGAAGAGAGCCGGCTGACGCTGCTGCGTGGCGGTGAGAGAGAGAGACATCCTGTGTGTTGCTCCGGTTGCGTCACATCACGTCGCACCAGCGCTGCCAAGGTTGTGTGCCGCCTTCAGTCTGCCGACCACGCTTGCGGAGCAGGTCGATGTGGCGAACCAGGTCTGGTTGAGGAGGCAGCTTGTTCCCTCTTTTTGACACTGAGTGCTGGGGGCCCCCAGTTCGGTGAGCAGCGGCGATGATGGAGTGGGCGCGGCTAATGCGCGGCCGCGGCGTTGTTTGTGCGTTGGGTCTTTGGTTCGAGCAGGCATGAACGGCGTGAATGTTGCGCAGCTGGTCCCGCAGTTCCCGCTGGTGATCTCGCTCGTTGTTTGGTCTGCTTGTCCTGACGAAGGCCCCCCCAGTTGCCGTACGACGCGAACCACGCCGACTTTGTCAAGTCGCGCACTGCACGCCTCAAGGCACTGCCTTCACCATGAACCACGCCAAA
>CAZYYU010000102.1:0-2639 GCA_964651735.1 uncultured Gammaproteobacteria bacterium
GCCGCGGCCACGGACCAGTCGTCCTGGCGCATGCAAGCCCACATCAACGGCGCCCGCTGGTCCTTGTCCGCCCCGTTGACGTTGGCCCCGCCGGCCAGGGCCCCGCGCACGTCCTCCAACGAGCCCTTGTGGCACGCGGCCCGCAACTGCCCGTCCAGCTGCTGCTGCTCCTCCGCGCTCACGGCCTTGCGCTTGCGGGACGCCGCTGCCTCCTCGATGCGGGGCTGCAGCTCGTCGTGCATGTCCAGGCGCTCCACCATCACGTCCTTGGAGCCCGTGGTCTTGAGGCCGCGCCGCCCGCACTCCTGCCGCAGCTGCTCTTCAGCCCACCCCTCGTACGGCGAGGACATGGCGGCTGGTGGTGGTGGTGGCTGCCCCTCCAGCGCGGGACGCGTTTTTTGTGAGGGCGTGTGGAGGTGTCGTCACCCCCGACTGTCCTCATGGAGGACGAGCAACGCGCATGGTCGTGGTGGCCGCTTGCGGCGGGGGCGCTGGGCCTTGCTGCATTGGGTGGCGCCTCGTGGTATGCGCTGCGCGGCGGCAGCGACCACACCGCCGTCGCACATAGCAGCGCCGCACATCAGTACCGCGCGCTGGAGGTGAACACAGGGGCCGCGGAGTTTGCAGCGGCCAAGGCGGCAGTCAAGGTCTGGAGTGGCGCTTGCTCTTGTGTGTGCGTGCCACCGACGTCTCTGCGACAAGGAGCACGTGCTGGCGGAGCTGGACCTGGACCGCACAATTGAGCGCTCCACTGCGGGGCCCACGCCTTCCACTTGCGAGGCAACCACCAGCAAGGAGGAGATGCTGCAGGGACGGCAGCTGGTTGGTCTGGGTGCGCTGATGCTGTGTGCACTCGTGGCGACTGCTAAGCCCTCGGAATGGACAGTGTCGCACCGCTTTGATCGCTCGGACCACCCTGCACCGCTGCCGCACCCCTGCGTGGCCGACGGGCTGCGCGTCATCCCCAACAGCGCGCACGACGAGTTCTACTTCACCTGCCGCGACTTTGAGGACAACGAGGGCTTCATGGTCAACGGTGCGCGCGCGGCGCCACGCGCCCTCAAGTCGCGCTCTTCACGTAGCTGGCCGCAGGGTCCTGCGTGGTGCACGCTCGCGTGCTGCGCGGGGACGCAGTGCGCAGCGGCTCTGGTGGGCTGCAATGGCAGGCGTCGAGAGCGCTGGCCGACTGGCGCAGCGCGTCTGCCTTGCTGCACACGGAGGTGGTGCTTTCGTCGGTGAGCGTGGGAGATGCGTGCGTGCGTGCATGCGTCCCCTGAGTGCAGTCGCGCAAAGGTTCATGACATTGGCCCGCACACTGCGCGCGTGCGCTCGCCGTGGGGCGTGGAGGTCACGTTCGGCACGGGCGAGAGCCGCAACCGGCGGTGAGGTCATTTGTTGTGCGCTGCGTGCCCCTGAACCAAACCTTCTGGGCCCGAAAAGGCTGGAGTTTCACGTGCGCGGCTTCGACGTAACTCTGAGCTGGATCGCGATGAGCAGTGAGTTTGGCGACGTGTTGGTGAAGCACCGCCACACGGGCGCCACCACGCTGCTGCTGGGCAACGGGGAGGCTGTGGTTCGGCCACTCTTTTGGTGGGTGAGTCCTCATCACTCACGTATGGGGCACCAGTTCTCGGTGCGCATTGTGGACGATCGCATGGTGGTGGGCAGCAGCTTTGGGCACGTGGCGCTGTACCATCTGGCTGCGGACGGGAGCGCGGTGACGCTGAGCGCGTTCGAGCAGGTGGTGTCGACGGCGGTGCTGTCCATGGCTGTGAGTGCGCCGCTCAACGTGCGCCTTGTGTGCGGCACGCCCGAAGTGGTGGGCCTGGAGATCAAGGACGTGGCGCTGCGCAAGAAGGCGTCGTCCGTGCTGCCCGCGTCGCGTTTGCCGCTGCTCGTGTTGGGCGCGCTGCTGCTGCCGGAGCCGGTCAGAGTGGGGCCGGGGTCGTGCCTGTCGCCGCTGAGTGGCCCTTTGCAGCAGGGCGACGGCGAGCCTGCGCGCGAGCCGCCCGCGCTGCCCAATGTGAGCGCGCGCTTGTGTTTGTGGGGGGACTGGTTTTCTTGACCCCCCTTTTGTGTTTCGGCAGGGCATTGCAGTGTCGCACTTTGCGCAGAGCCCGCACCAGAGCCACGTGTTCGCGACGTGCAGTTTCGGCGGCTGGTGCGCCGTGTTCGGCGCAGAGCCTTCGCCGCAAGTGTACGAGTGCGTGGACCACGCGGAGCTGCTGTCAAGCGCCGTGCTCGTGGCGCGCTGGAACCCTGTGGTGCCCTCGTTGCTGGCGTTCGCCGAAGGCAGCCGCCATCGCGCGGCCGTGGTGCACGTGGTGGACTGCAGCACGCAGACGCATCAAGTGCTGCGTCTCGGCGGCCTCACAGGCGTCACCGGGCTAGAGTGGTGCTCCAGGTTTGGTTGTCTCTTTCTCACACACGCACACACAATCTTGCTCAAATCGCTGTGCTCAAGCGGCGTCACCCTGTTCGTGGCTGCGAACAACGTCATTGTGGAGCTGCGCGTTTCGCCCGCCAACGTGATGCTCAAGCACCTGGCCACTCTCGCGGCGGAGTGATCAGCCATGTCTCTTCTCATTCTTTTAATCTCTGCCATCGTCGTCGGAGCCTCCCTCCTGCGGCGAGTTGAG
>CAZYYU010000102.1:2739-10263 GCA_964651735.1 uncultured Gammaproteobacteria bacterium
CCCTCACCTCAGACACGCGGTTGCCGTCCGTCTCCAACGTCTCCACGCGCTCAGTGAGCTGCGCCACGGCCTTCTTGAGCCCGTTGATCTGCGACTGCATGCTGACGATGTAGTTGCGCGTGTTGCTCTCGAACTCGGTCTCGATCACGTCCAACGCTGCCCTGGCCAGGCCCCGCAGACCCAGCCCCGAGGCCAGCTCGTAGGCAGCGTAGCAGTTGTCCGCGTTGAGGCCGTCCACCACCGCCTTGGCCAGCTCGATGGAGTCGATGCCGGCGTTGGCGTACGCGCCCAGAATGTGCAGGCAGTCCAGCACGCTGCGCGGGGCCTGCTCCGTGTACAGGTACGCCAGCAGGTTGCGGAAGGCGCGCGGCGGGATCGTGATCACCAGCGGCCCGTCCACGTCCTGGTAGCTGAGCCAGGGGCAGCGCGAGAACACGATGCACTTGTGCACCCTGAACTCCACGCGCGTGCCCTGGTACAGCACCTTGAGCGTCAGGTCGGAGTGGTTGCCTGAACAGGGGGCTCGAATGAGAAGACGGGCAAACGCGCGCAGCAGCAGCAGCAGCAGCAGCAAAGCTTGCCGGAGGTGAAGAGGGTGCCAATCTCGGCGGCCAGGTCGTGGGGGTACGCGGCCTCGGCGTCGGGCTTGGCCATCTTGCGTCCGCGCAGCTCGGCCATGATGCGGGGCAGCAGCTGCGGCACCAGATGCAGCTGCTGCTGCTGCGCCGTGGCTCGGTCGTCGGGCTCGTGCACGAACCAGTACCTTGGCGAAAGGAAGGGCCGTTGGCACAAGCAACATCGCAACCAACGACGTTGCTCACAGCCAATGGTCGACCACGGACTCTTCGCCGACCTGCAGCGCCTTCTGCACCACCAGCAGGTCGGTCTTGGCGTAGTTGGTGAGCTCCTTGCGCGCCATCAGCTCCAGCACGCCCAGCTCCAGCTGCTTGGCCAACGCAAGCACGCGGAACTGCGGCCAGACAGGTCAAAGACCCCCCTTCACCCACTGCGCAGCGAAGAACCTTGAGTTCCACCAGCTTGTCGCGCATTCCGCGTCGCGTGGCCACGTATCTGTGGGCGGTGGCGTTGAGAGACATGGCAGCAACAAAACGCACAAGCCACTCCAATACTCTCCGGTGTAGATGAATCGCAGCACGAAGCGGAGCGCCTCCTTGTCCTCGTCGGCGATCTTGAGTTTGTTGTTTTTTTGAGAACCAGAGAAAACAACCCCCAAAAAAACCCCAAAAAACCTTGGCTGTGAGCAGCTGCGGGCAGCGGACCTCCAGCACGGCCTTGTGCAGCTTGTTGCCGCACACCTCCACGTCCGCGTGCTTGGCCGAGTCCAGCAGCCGTGACAGGGCCTGCTTCAGCGAGCGACCCACGCGCAGCTGCGCGCGAATGAGCGCGGCTCAGCGCATGCAGCACACAACAAACCTGCGCGGCGGCGCGCGACGCGGTGGTGAAGTAGTCGTTGAGCGCGAAGCCGTTGCTGCGCTCGAAGCCCAGCTGCGACTTGCACGTGAGCAGCTCCTTGAGGTGGTTCTCGGTGCGGTCCTTGCGCAGCAGCTCCGCGCACGCCAGCAGGTCGTTGGCCACGCCCTCCACCTGACGCGCAATCCCACCGTCAGGACACCACACACAGCGCGCCCGCCAGCCTTACCAGTCGCCAGTCGGACACGTCCGAGGCCTCTGCCTTGCGTGCCAGACGAGCCAAGTCTGCGGCCGCGCTCTGGCGCTCCTTGCTCGACTTGTGCGCCTGCGCCACGGCCGCCTGAATGGCCACGAACGCGCGGTGACGAATGTCGTGCGCCGTCAGCAGCGGTCGCGGCAGCTGCGACTGCAGCACCACTTTGGGGCGCATCACGTCGATGGATGTGAAGAGCTGCGTTTGCGCGGCGTGCGTGTCACGATAGCGCAGGTCCAGGTAGCGCACGTGCACGTCCACCAGCTGCTGCTCGGCGCCCACCGGCTCGCCCTCCAGCGCGTCCACTTGCAGGTCCACCAGCACGTTGGTCTCCTCGCCGCGGTGGATGTCCCCCACGTCGACCAGGAAGCCGTTGTCGAACTCCGTGACCTGCCAAGTGCGGGACATGAGGGGTCGCAGCGCCACACACACACACACAACGTCAGACCTTGTAGGCGGTGCGCACAGCCTGCACCGCGACGCCCAGCGCGGGCCGGATCGCCAGCTCCAGACGAATGGCCACGCTGGAAGCCAGGCCGCCGAAGCAGTCGGCCACCGCGTTGGCCACCAGCGCGCGCTCGTGCACGTACGAGTACACGCCCTTGGCGGCGTCCGCCACCGCGGCCAGCACGTGCGGGTCGTGCGTGTCGCCGTAGCCAAACGTCTGCACCACCCAGGGCAGGTCCATGTCGGCGGGCAGCCGCTGCGAGATGCGCAGATCGCGCCGCTGCTGCGCCTTGGCAAGCCCGCATTCCTTGCCAGCGACCGTCAGGCCTCACACACAACCTCCCACACCTTCCCACCTGCAGCAGCGCGTCGGGCGCGGTGGGCCCCACGTTGGGCGCGCTGTCGGTGATGACCAGCACCGCGGTGACGGCGATGCGCGTCTTGCTGCTCTGCTCCACCATCTCCAGCGCCGCCTTGAGGCCGCCGCACAGGTTGCTCTGGCCGCTGCCGGCGCCGATGCAGTCAATGGCGGCGAGGCACGCGGTCACGCTGTCAAAGTTGGCCGCCACGTAATCCATGGGCTGCACCAGCTGCGCTTGCGCGTCCACCGCGATGACGGCGAGACGGTCGTGCGGGCCCAGCTGCAGCGTCACAAACTCCAGCGCCTGCTTGAAGTTGGCCAGCACGTCGGCGTTGGTGCTGCGGTTCACCACCACCACCAGGTCCATCGGCGTCTTGGGCATGGGGAAGTCTTCCGGAGCCTGCGGCGGCTTTGCGCGTGAAGAAAAGAAGAAGCGGCAAAGGGCCCCCCTTGACTGGTGCACCTTGAGCGAGATGACCGCGTGCAGAGGGGACGAGCGCAGGCACTCGATGTACTGCAGGTCCGTGGCGATGGACACCTCCAGCGGGTGCTCCGACTGCTTCTGCTCCTCCTTGGATTCCTCCTCCTCGCCGCGGCCCTCCTCGAGGGCGCTGCTGGCGGTGGGCGGCGGAGTAGCCTCGCGCTCAGGGGCCGCAACAGCAGCGGGCGCAGCGGAAGCGCGGACAGGGGCAGGGGGTGCCACGGCAGCAGGTGCGGCGGCAGGGCGGGGCGGAGGCTGCGGCGCCGCAGCCGGAGCCTTGAGCGCGTTCAGTGCAGGCACGTCACACAACAAAGCGGCGCACCGCGGCGTAGCCTGGAGGAGCCAGCTGGCCCATGGGGTGGGCCTTTGCACAAGCAATGAGACGTGCAGGGAGGGGGAAGCAGCAAACCTGCAGGGGGACCGGTGCGTAGCCCTGGTGCGCGTCACAAAAAAGACCACGAAGCGCACAACGTCCAACAGGCACACCTGCTGCTGCTGTTGCTGCTGTTGCAACACCGGGTAGCCGCCTGGAGGCGCAAAGCCTCCGGGAAAGCCGCCCAGCGGACGCACAGCGGGCTGCACCAGGGGACGCTGCACGTGTTGTTGCTGCTGCACTTGTTGCTGTTGTTGCGGCGGCGGCGGCGGCGGGGCCTGTGTCGCGGCGGTCCTGTTGGGAGAGGCTTGAGGGGAGCGGGCGGGCGGTGTTTTTTTGCGCGCCGGCCGCGCTGTTCCTTACGCTGTCGGGGGAACCACAACCACCACCCCAGGCTTGGCGTTGGGGTCTGGCACGCTGCAAGCCAATTTGTCAGCGGGTGGGCCCAACGCTTGCAAACGGGCGCAAGAGCAGACCCGAGCGGCCTCTCGCTGAAGGATGACGAGCGAAGACTCATCCCAAACACACACACAGCAGGCCCTCCTTGTTCTTGCTCAGCCTTTGCGGCGCTCGATCATCGCGTGCAGCAGCTGACCCTTGACGACCCCAGCCTTGATGCATGCCCAGTAGGTGTCGAGCATGTCGCCCACCGTGGCCTCTGCAAAGGCCTCCTTGAACTGCTCGACGGCGGCCTCCAGAGCCTTGTCCCCGAACGTACTGCGGAGCGGATCAGATAGCAGCGCACGCATGCCCACGAGGAGACGCACCAGTACACCATGGACACATCGCATGCTGCAACAAGAACAGCTGAGCAACAAAGCCGTCCATCCGCCGCAGCAGACACCTGAGCAGGCGATGATTTGCTGCACGACCTGAAGTTGGGGGGTGAGCGAGCAGTGTGGGGTCGAGGCAGAGCGCAAACTCGCTTTGAGGTGCTTGTCGCCTCCAAACGCACCGCAACTGTGCCAAGGCATTGGGTTGAGTGCGTGCGCGAGGTCGCCGTGTGCTTACCCCCAGTTGCCAGTGGCGAACTGCGTGTTGGGGTACCTGCGTCGTGGCGGTTGAGGGGGCGCACAAAGCTTGAGAGGGAGAGCACTTGTAGATGCCGGCCATGCACTTGCGGACGTCGCGGGCTGCGTGGGGGCCCGTTCAAAAGGCAAGCGGGAGACAATTGACAAAGAGGGCTCAACTGAACAGTGGCTCCTCAAACTGGCCGGCAACAGTGAAGCGGTTGACGCTGGCGTCGATGCCCACTGCGTGTGCTTCAGCGCCTCCATCATGGCAATGGCGCCTCAAGTTACCGATCACGGCCTTGACTGCGCGCGGGTCCACAAAGTCCTCCCTGCCACGGCACGCAGTTGGCAACTCAAATGGCCCCCCGCCCCGCAACAGAAACCCTCACTTGAAGGTCCACGTGCGCCCGTATCCCTTGTATGAGGCGAAGCGTTCCGCGCCCTCCACCACGAATGCCTCGTGGTCGTCCAGCATGCGCACGCACAGCATGGACAGCAGGCACTCGGGCTTGATCACGAACAGAATCTCCTCCTGCACACAGCCGCCCTCAAGGGCGCCGCCGCCGGGATACTTGTTGGCAAAGTCAGCGTGCAGCTCGCACTCCGTATCCTCGATGGCTGGGGCCCAAGTCAGGTGAGCAACAGCACTGGTTCCAGCAAGCACGCACCCACTGTGGACGTGACGCGGATGGGGCAGCAGCGCTTGGCACGGTCTACGGCATGCTCGCGGGGCAGCGCAAAGCGCTTGAGCAGCACCGGCTCTGCGGCGCACGTGTTGCGCGCCACGCGCACCATGTAATGCAGCACGCTCTGCAGCGGGGCCTGCAAGTCCTGTGAGCATCGCAGGGCGCACGCCTGACACAGCTGCGGCGTCACCTGGAACGACATGCCCCAAAGCAGCGAAAACGTGAAGCGGTTGAACGCCATGCCAGCGGGATAAGCGAGACGGGCGCGGTCCAGGATGCCCAGCATCGCCATGCCCAGCAGCGTAGCGGCGCCATGCTTGGGCACGCTCACCGTCTCCTGGTCCGTCAGCAGCGGCACTGCACGCAGAGCTCAGCAGCACAGACCGCGGCAGGGGCGAGCACCTTTGTCGCCAGGGAAGAAGTCTGCGCGCCTCTTGATCAGCCCTTGGAAGAAGGGCAGTGTGGTGGTGAAGAACTCCTCCTCAGCGCCCAGCTCGGCCAGCATCGTCTGCAGCAGTTGGTCCACGCGCGGTTGCCCAGGGTAGGCCACGCGCGCAAAGTGGCCCGCATTGGTCAGCGGTTGCAGAGCAGGGTCGTTGTCGTGCAGCGCGGGGAGCTGCAGGTGGTGGGAAGGCTCCATTCTCTTATGCGAAAGCCAGGTGGACAGACGACGAGCGACGAGCCCACGGAACGACGACGACGGCGACCAAGACTTTGATGGAGATGCCCAACGCGACCAGGACACGGCGTTCCGGGCCCTCCGCATGCAAGTTTTTTTGAGGGCGGCGCGACGATCAAGCTCCCGCAGTCGCAGCCGCAGCGTCTCAGTGATCGAGGGACGGAACTCAAGCTCTGACGCGCCATGTCTTTCAACGTCACCAACGGCACCATCCCCGGCACCACGGTGCTCAGCTTCTACCAGTACCAGCCCACGCAGGGCGTGTACATAGCCGCATGCGTTGTGTTCGGGATCCAGGTTGGATGAGATCCGGGCTGTGACACGCGTCCTCAGAGCCCGTGTGCAGGCCATCATCCTGTTCATCCAGATGATGATGTCGCACTTCTGGATCATGGCCGCCATGGTCACCTTCTGCATCGTCGAGCTGGGCGGCTACATCGCGTTTTTGATCTTTCTCACGATGCCCGTGCTGAACACCTACGTGGCCGAGCTGGTGTGAGCACAGCCAAGGCCCACGCACACTCCTCTCATGACGCTGCCAGGTGATCTTGTTCCTCGCACCCAACTTGGTGTCGCTCGTGGACTACACGATCGGGTCGCGGCTGCTGGCGCATGCCGGGTTCGAGAAGGTGCGTTGCAAATGTGTGTGTGCGATCTTGACGCTGGGGTGCAGCGCGCCAACTGCTGGGAACGCTTCTTGAGCTGGTTTTCTGCGCCGCTGCCGATCATCTGGTTCAGCAGGTCAGCAGGGCTGCACCATCTTGCGTGCCCCTGACACGCACGATCAAGCGACATCCTGTGCATCATGCTGCAGGGTGCCGGTGGAGGCATTCTGGGCGGCGCTCGCAATCCAGACGGCTCTCTCAACGTCAACCGGTTCAACCTGGTTCGCACCCGCCTGGCTGCTTGTGAGCAAGGCGCCTGATTGGGTGGCCAAATTGCAGGGCCGGACCATTGCTCTGGTCGGGATTCTGCTTCAGCTGTCATTCAACTGCATCTTCATCCTGCTGTGCATCTACGTGTACGCGCGGTTCCTGGTGAGCTGCCCTCCCCCTTGATCTGGTGCCCGTCACGGTGCCGCTGTGCAGGACAAGGAGCTGCGCGCAAGGCTCAAGTGGACGTGGTTGCTGCTGGTGCGTTGCGAGGGGTTCTTCCTGGGCGACGTTGACAGGCACTCAGGCGCTGACGTGCTTGTTTGTGCTGATTCGCAACATCTACCGCGTGGTGGAGTTCCAAGGTGCGGTGGGCGAGACGCGCGCACAGTCCGTGTCCTCACGCCCCACAAGGCGGCCGGTCATCCGGCGTCACGTCCACGGAGTACCCGTTCATTTTCCTCGACCTGCTGATGATGGTGCTGGTGAGGCGTATGCGTTCCCTGCACAGTGAGCGCTGCTGACGTTGGCACTCAGGTTGGCGTCTGCTTCATCGTTCTGGACCCTGGTCGCGACAGTGTGTTTCCGGTGAGCACTCGAAATTGTTTTGAAAGTACCACCGAATGACGAGCTTGGCCTCCCCCAGGCTGAAGTACGCAACGTGTCTGCGTGGGACAAGGTCTGATGATGAGGGCTTGACGGAGAGTCTTCTCACACGTTCCCGCAGCGGAAGGAGATCAAGGCAGCGCAGAAAGAGGGCAAGGAGCTTGACCCGGTGAACATGTAAAGGCCAGCGTGCCCATACCGTGATGCCTGCACGTCCATGCCCTCGGTGCACTCGATCATGGGCCGCGGTTGCATGCAGCGCTGCGAGATGACCGCGCCGCCCGCCAGCAGCTCGCGCACAACCGCCGCGGCCACGGACCAG
>CAZYYU010000103.1:0-10241 GCA_964651735.1 uncultured Gammaproteobacteria bacterium
CTGTTGCCGTTCCTGTTCCTGTTCCTGTTGTGGGGGCTGCTGGTCCCGCGCGGCCCGGTTGGGCGCAATGTTGAGCTGCAGTCCAGCATCAGCGGCATCGCACAGCAGACAGCAACGCGCCGCACCGCGGGAGCGAGCGCGGCCTCCGCCACCCGCCCTTCCAGCAGGTCGTTGATGGTGACCTCCACCGAGCCCGTCCGCACCAGCTGCATCGCGCGTGTGAGCAGCCACGCAGGCAAGGCACGGCCAGACCTGGGCCGCGATGAACTCTCGCGTGAGCTGCGGGAACAGCTGCTGCACTTGGTCCACGTCGGCCAGCTGCGCGCCTTCAGCCGCCTCGTCGGCCAGCAGCCCCATCCACGCCAGCAGCCCGTCGGCGCCGTCGTCGGCGTTGGCGCCCTCCGCGTTGTTGTCGTTGTTCACGTTGCCGTTGTTGGGGGCCGCGTCGTTGTTGTTGATGTTGTTGTTGTTGTTGTTGTTGTTGCGGTGGTGATGGTGGGGGTTGGGCGCGTTCTTGCGCAGGTCGTAGCGGCACATGGGGCAGTTGTGCTGGCGGGAGCGGTGAGCGTGCCCCGCAAGACAGACGCACGCACGCACGCACCTGGTTCTGCTCCAGCCACGAGCGGATGCAGCCCTGCGGCGGTGCGTGAGTGCGAGGCGCGAGCCGCAGCTCCGGCCCCGAACCAGGTGGTACAGGTGGCCGCAGGGCAGCCGCTTGGCCGTGTCCATGTTGTCGCGGCAGATGGCGCACAGGTCGTCGGGGCCCGCGGCCACAGACGCGTAGCGCTCGCGCAGCTCGCGCTCCATGGCCACGAAGTTGCGGTACGCCGTGAACAGCCGCTGCAGCGACGTGAACACTGACCGCATGTTCAGCAGCAGCACGACCTGCAGTGGGTGAGGCGGGGGGACACGCGAGCAGCGGGGGACCACGCACGTCAATGAGCGTGAAGGACACGCCCAGCGTGTACAGCAGGTGCAGGTAGTGGCCGAAGGTGGCTGCGGGGCGGGTGAGCCGCTTTGCAACGGGGGGGCCAGGTTCGCGCACCGCTCAGAATGAGGGCCTCCGAGACGAACTCTGCATAGTACAGGTAGTGGCCGCGGCTGTCCCAGCGACCGTTGTAGCGCGCCGCATCCACCGCGTGGATGGCGTACCTGGTGGACGTCAGCCACTCAGCCGCGATGCCAGGCCCGCGTTACTTGGCCAACGTGTGGCTGCTGTCCACGAACACAGTGAAGCACTCGAAGCACAGCAACAGCGCCTGGGACACGTCGGCTGCCCCGAACCAGCCCACCAGAGCCAGCGCCACATTGCCCACAAAGACCTGCAAGAAAACGGCGTCGCATGTGAGCCAAAGCACGCGCGTGCGCGCAGGAAACGCACCAGCAACAAGAGCACAAGGGGTCCCAGGTGGCCGCCGCCCGCGCGCGCCGCACTGCTGTTCACGTAGTCGAAGCGGTCGCGGCACAGGAGCGAGAACAGCTTGAGGAACGCGATGATGCTGAACCAGCCCACCCTGCGCGCCCGGTGCCAAAGTGAGTGCGGGCCAGGCGCGTGCAGCAAAGCGCCACGTTACCACAGCAGCAGCTCGCCCAGATGGTGCTCCAGCATGGCGGCGATGAACATGATCTTGAACACCGCGAAGTTGAGCAGCCTCTCCTGCGCCTTGTGGACCTCTGCATCGCGCAACGGGCCCAGGAACAGCAGCTGGCCAGGACGCGCGCGTGAACGTAACGTAACCACGCAGTGTCCGCACCTGCAGGCCGCGCGCGAACAGCAGGAGCACGCATACGCAGGCGTTGAGCAGCGCCAGCAGGTTGAGCTTGGCGCTCAGCAGGTACAGCAGGAAGCCGTTGAAAGACGTGGTGGCACGCTGCGCACTGGCAACGCAGCACAGTCAGCGCCGCAACAGCAGAGATGCGCTCGCTCTACCTGTGCCACCGCCGCGTCAGCAACGCACCGGCGCGGCGCAAACGAAAGGCAAGCGCAAAAAGAACCTGATGCACGCCACCGCCGTGGTGGACACGCTGAAGAACACGTACTGCCACAGCATGGTGGCGGCCCTCTGCGTGCCTTGACAAATCCGTGCGCAGTCATGCAGGGGCTGCAGGGCAATGGCGACGCTGCCGATGCCGAGCGACTGTTCGTGGGCACGATGGAGGACTACGACCGCTACCTGGGTGAGCGGCGGGCGCGGGGCGCACTGCTGTCGCGCTGATGAGAAGCCAGACTGCCAGCGAAGGCTGCACGGCGCGCTGCGTGACGGCCACACCGGCATCGCCAGGCACGTGGGTGGGGTGCCGCCTCGCCGCGTCTCACGTCCCCAGTTTGCAGGGCGCGCTTCTCAGGCCAGCCCAGCGGCATCACGGCGCTGCAGTACGACATGCACATGGAGGCGGCCGTGGTGGTGGACGAGCAGCTGCGGCCACAGCCGGTGCCGGGCCAGGACGCCTCCGCCCCGTTGCGCTGGTTCGGCGCGCTGCCTTGTGCCGGCCTGCGCGAGGCCCACAGCGCCTTTCGTCTCGGTGCGAACAGGCGCGACCTCCGCCATGTCTGCTGAACCTCGTTCGCCCACAGCTCTCGATGCTGCTCTTGAGGCCGCCGCCGTCGCTCAGCAAGTTCAGGCCAAGAGCGACGCCTTCATTGCACTGCGCAGCTCTCCTGCTGCCACTGCCGCTGCCGCTGCTCCTCCTCAGTGACCGCGCTGCAGCTGCTGCACCTTGCGCTTGGCAGCTTCATGGCCAGCCTCCAGCGCCTTGGGTGTGCTGCAGTGAGCCGCCGGCAGGCCCTGCCGTTCCGCACCTTACCTTGCAACGCTTCTGCGCGCGCTCGAGGTCGCCGCTGCTGCATGCGCGCTGCAGCTCTGCGAGAGTCGCGCGCAGTTTGGCCAGCTCTTGCTCGTGGTCCGTCACGATGCCAATCTCCAGCTGGAACTGCGGCGGTGGTGGCGGTGAGCGCGCACACAAGATGGGGCTCTGTTGACAAACCTGGAGCTCGTCGATCATGGCTGCCTTGTGCGCTGCGGCGTGCTCCACGTCGCGAATCTGCTTCTCTGCGTTGGCAATGCTCTTGGACTGCTGCGACTGTCGCTCCAGGTCCTGTTTCTGCGCTGCAATGGCTGCACGCTGGAGGAACGTGCTGTGAGTGCCCTGCGGGGTTGCCGCCTCCTTGTGTTTGGCACTCACTTTGGCTTGCAGAGCTGCAATGTGTGCCGTGGCTTGCAGGCGCTGCTTGTGCTCCTCGGACTGCTCGACGCGCTTGCGCACGGCCCTGTTCTGGTCCCCCTTCTGTGTGCGCCTCGTCAGCGGCGCGATCACCTGCGAGCTGCTTACTGCGGCCTCCGTCCATTGGATTGCTTTGGCCAGCCAGGCGATTTCTGCCTCGCACTGGTGCGTCGCTCGCACTGCCGTGTCCAGCTGCACAGCCGCGTTCTCCAGCTGCTCCACTTCAATGGCCATCTGACGGGGCAGTCACGACGACGACGCAAAAATGAAAAGGTTCCCAAGTTGCCTGTTTCTCGAGCCTGGCCCGGTGCGCCTCCTGCTCGCATCGCAGTGCCTTGGCTGCGTGGGCACAACACGTCGTCATCACGAGAGAGAAAGACTCGGCTGGCTCCTCACCTCTCGCGGCCTCTTCGATATCTGCCAGAGCAGTAAACTCCATATCGCGCACCCTTTGTTCCGCGCGCCCGTTGTCCTGCTGTGCCAGCGCCAATCTGCCTTGCAGATCCTCCAGCGCCTCCTGCGCACAGGTGATTGAGGAAACGGGAAGGAAAAGTCGTGGCGCGTGCCAAACACGTGGCACGGCTCGCCTCATGCAGAGAGACATGTGGAGCGCGCGCACTGATGCGGGCAATCGCTGCTCAGGGGCGCCAGGACAAAAGCCGCTGCTCAAACAGCAGGTGCGGGCCTGCACAGGACCACTGGGCACTGGCTCACCTGCTCGAGGTTGATGGCTTGCAGGAGGCCCATCATTCCGGTTTTGAAGCTCGGCAGAGGTGTCGCCAGCATGATGCGTGTGGTGACGTGCACGGCGCCGGTGAACATCGCTGTCATCAAGTACTGGGGCAAGCGCGACGAGGCTCTCATCCTGCCCGTGAACTCGTCGCTCAGCGGCACTCTGGCGCAAGGTTGTCCCGCTTGGGCTCTTGCACCACCGCGCTCACCCGCTCTCCCCTCCTCAAGATGAGCTGCAAACCACCACCAGCATCGCTGTGTCTCCCGCCTTCCAGCACGACCGCTTGTGGCTCAACGGACACGAGGAGGACATCAACAACCCGCGCGTGCAGGCGTGTCTCAGGTGTGGGCCTCTCGCAGCCGCCGCGGATGCAGCCTGACGCGCGCCAAGGGAGCTGCGCAAGCGAGCGCGTCCTGTGACAGCGCCTGACGGCACTGTGTGGAGCCCCGAGCAGCTGCAGCACTTCAAGCTGCACATTGTGAGCGTCAACAACTTCCCCACGGCGGCTGGGCTGGCTTCCAGGTGGGGCCGGGGGCCCGCGCCAGCGTGTCATGCTCGTTCACGTGCAACTGCGCGCACAGTGCGTCGGGCTACGCTTGCTTGGTGTCCACGCTGGCCCGCCTGTTCAACGTGGAGGGTACGGGGCCCATCGCTACCGTTGCGGTGCAGCGAGCTGAGGACCGCTGCGCAGGCGACGTGTCCGATGTGGCCCGGCTGGGGTCTGGCTCTGCGTGCCGCTCCATGTATGGTGTGCTTGGCCTGGCGGTTGCGTTGTGGTCGCTGAACATGGGGGCCAGCTACGGCGGCTTCGTGAAGTGGGAGATGGGCCAGGCCGCGGACGGCAGCGACTCGCGCGCCGTGCAGGTGGTGCCCGAGACGCACTGGCCCGAGATGCGGGTGCTGGTGGCGGTGGTGTCAGACAAGAAGAAGACGGTGTCGTCCACGGTGAGGCCGCGGCCCCAGGCCCCCAGGCCCCGCTGACCGACGCGCAGGCCGGCATGAAGACCACCATGGACACGTCGCCGCTCATGGAAGCCAGGTGCGCTGCTCTTGTGTGCTTGTTGTGCTTGTTCAATTCCCCCGGCCGCTGCAGGCTGCGCGTGGTGCCCGAGCGCATGCGCAAGATGGAGCAGGCCATTCGGGCGCGCGACTTTGCCACCTTCGCCGCCATCACTATGCAGGGTCAGGCCGCCGCTGCCGCTGCCGCTGTCAGTTGCCCGCTGATGTGCTTCCTGCAGACAGCAACCAGTTCCACGCCGTGTGCCTGGACACGTACCCGCCCATCATGTACATGACGGACGTGTCGCGCCGCATTGTGCACGTGCTCACGCTGTACAACCGCCTGCATCCTGACGGTGGGCGCGTCGCCGCCGCTGCCGCCGCTGCGCGCTCACACAGCCGTCGCAGGGCCGCGCGCAGCCTACACCTTCGACGCCGGGCCCAACGCGGTCATCTACGTGCTGCAGCAGCACCAGCCGGAGGTGCTGCCACTGCTGCGCTGCTGTGCCAGCCCTGAACCCCCCTCATCAGGTGCTGGGCCTGCTGGAGTACTACTTCCCCTCCAGCAGCAGCCGGTTCTTGCGTGACCACAGCACCGCCACGCCCGCCGTGGTGCCGCCTCCAGCTGAGCTGCAGTGCGGGTGCGTTGCTGGCACTGGGCTCGCGTTGCCGCGCCGCCTGACCTCTGCTCAGCGCCACGGGCTTGGCCCGCGAGGCCGACGCCCTCAACTACGTGCTGTGCACGCGTGTGGGCCCCGGCCCGCGCCACCTGGTGCGCCCTTCTCTTCATTCGCTTCGCTTGTTCTTGTTGTTCCTGTTGTTGTTGTTGTTCTTGTTCTCAGCCGCCCGCGCGCACAGGACGCGCAAGCATCGCTCATCGATGGCTCGGGGCTGCCCAAACCTTAAAGCAGTCACGTCACTTGTCCTTCTCCTGGCCGTGCTCGGTGAGCAGCGGCATCGCCACCGTCACAAGCGCCGCCGCACCCCTTGCGTGGACGCCCTGCTCCGGCGCAGGAAGCCGAGCGCCTGATGCACCTTGCTGCTGCGCTCGGCCTTGGCGGGCGGCGACGGCGTGGCGGGCGAGGCGGCGGCCTCTGTGGCGGCGTGGCTGCGCGGTCCCAGCACCTTGTCCAGCTGGCTGTCCAGCGTCTGCAACGACCTGTCAGCGGCCACACCGCTGCCGAGCAACGCACCGAGTCGCTGGCGCCGTCGAACATGGCTGCCAGCCCCATGGGCTTGCTCTCGGCCGTGTAGTGCACGTTCTCCAGGTTGAGCATGACGCCTTTGCGTTGGCGGTACGCGATGGCGTCTGCAAATGGGGAGTCAGACAAAGGCCAGCCCACTCACGAAAGGGTCACCCGTCTCGCGCCGCGCCTCCTCCTGCAGCTCCACCTCCGTCTTGGTGCGTGCCTCGGGCACCGCGCGGATGTCGGCCGCGCTGGGCGTGTTCACCAGCGACACGCACCACCGCTTCACGCCCGCGTTGGTGGCCAGGAAGAACACTGCGGCCGCCGTCAGCGGCAGCACAACAACCACGGCGAGCGCCTGCATACGAGGCGCGTCTGGCACCGCGGCCAGCTTGACAAAGGGCGGGGCCGGCGCCGCACTCTCAGCCTGCATCTCGTGCTCGTGCTCCGCGCCCAGCAGCCGCAGCAGCGGCTCCGCGCTGAAGCAGTCGGCCGCGGTGCTCAGCGCCTGCACCCGCGTCCGCGACGCCACCACCACCCACTGGCCGCCGTGCAGCAGCACCATGTCCACGGGCTCGCTCTTGCCGCAGTCCAGGTCCAGCTCGCGCCGCGCGCGCTCCACTGCCGGCCGCGGTCAATTCCCGCAGCCTGCACCTTGCACCCAACACGCACCTCCTGTGGCCGCGTCCACCACCACCAGGTCGCCCAGCCCCACCAACAGCCACAGCTCCGCGCCCACCTCCAACATGCAACGCAGCGGCGCGTCGTACCCTGCCAGCTTCGTCTGCAGCAGCAGCTGTGAACATGCAGCCAAGCGCGGCGGCGGCGGCGGCGGCGGCGGCCACTCACCGGGTCTTGCGACAGGTTGGCCAGATCCAGCGTCAGCAGGTCAAAGTGGTTCTCCACGCCAGTGAGCGCGCCCTTGACGGGACTCATCAGCGCCAACGAGCTGCGCTTCTGTGAAGCAGGGGGGGTGGGGCGGTGAGGTGTGCAGAGCGTGCCCGCGTCCCGCCGCACCGTCTCCTTGCTGGAGCGGCCCAGCCCCAGCCCCTCCTCCGAGTTGGCCAGCAGCGCCAGCACCTCGTCGCTCGTCATGAGCTGCTGCGACTCAAGCTTGCCCAGCGCTGCGTTGACCAGCAGCGAGGCGCGCGGACTGGTGGCCAGACTCTCCACCTGCACGGCCCTCACCCAATTCAGGCGGCACACCCACGCACGCACGCAGGCACGCACCCGGATGCCGCTGACCATACGCTGGTCCGGCGGCGGCGTGGAGTTGCGCGGCGTCAACGACGAGGACGCAAAGGCGCGGCCTTTGCTCAGCGCCAGCAGCAGCGTGTTGGGGCGCGGGCTCAGCATGGCTGTGATGAACCCGCCCACTGTGGTCATCTTCTTGCGCGATCTGGCGAGGCGGCGCTGAGCGACAGGGAATCCACCCACAGCCGCGCCGCTGACCTGGAGACGGTGTCAAAGGCCACGCACGAGTAGGCGGGCTGGCCGTCGTCGTCGGAGTACGCGCCCACCACCCACAGCGTGTCGCCGTGGTCGGCGCTGCACAGCGCGCAGATGGCCGCCATGTCGGGCGAGCGCAGCAGCTGCGGCTCACACACGCCGGTGGCGCCGAAGAGCGGTGCATCCTCGTTGAGCAGGTACAGCAGGTTGCTGCCCATGGCGGCGGCGCAGCAGTGGCCGGGCCGCGTGGGCACCAGCCGCACCGTGCGGTGGCTGTCCAGCTCGGGCGTGCGGAAGCAGCGCACGAAGGCGGCGGTGCGCACGTCCAGCGCCAGCACGTGGCGCGACGGCTGGTAGTACACGTACAGCAGCGCTCCCGACACGCACACAGGCCCGCAGCAGCCCACCACGCGGCCCCACTCGGCCAGCTGGCACAGCCGCGGCCCCGCGCTGGGCCGCGCCTGCTCCTCGTCCGCCAGCAGCTCCGCCACGCAGTGCAGCACCTGGAACATGGATGGCCGCGCGCTCGGCTCTTGTGCCCAGCACGCCTGCATCAGCGCCACGTACTTGGGCGGCCCGCCCTCTTTGGGCAGCGTTGGCCGCAGGCTCCACTGCTCGATGCCCTCGCACAGCTTGCTCACGAACCCGTACTCAGCCATCAGGTCGGCGTACGGAAACTGCAGCGACGCAGCGTCAGTTGCAGCGCACACAACCACCCCCCTTCCATCCATCCATCCATCCATTCCTTGAGCGTGAGCAACTCCCACATGATGATGGCGTACGCGAACACGTCGGCCTTTTCCGTGACGCGGTCAGCCTTGCGAATCATCTCGGGCGCGCTCCACGTGGGGTTGTCCACCAGGTCGGCCTGATAGCCGCCGGCCAGCAGCGTGGCCAGCCCCAGGTCGCCGACACGCGCCTCGATGCCGCGCTCCGCGCTCAGCACCACGAACACGTTGGGCGACTTGCTGCAGCGTCGACCGCCAAGTCAGCGCGCACACACACACACACGCATACACAATCGCGAGCGGGGCAGGGCTCACAGGTCGCGGTGCACAATGGGCGTGGAGTGCTGGTGGTGCACGTTCACGCCCAGCGCAATGTCGCGCAGCAGCGCCAGCCGCACTGCACGTCGCGTGAGTGGGTGTGCAGGTGCGTGTGGGGGCGCAAAGCAACCGCACCTTTCCAGTCCAGGCCTTCGTGCCGGTCCAGGAACGCGCGCAGGTCGCCGCCGTTGCTGCCCGAGCAGCGCCGTCAGCACCGGCCCCGCCGCACACAACCCGCTCACCAGTACTCCAGCACCATGGCCAGCGGCTGCAGCGACACGCCCTCCAGCCGGATCACGCACGGATGCCGCACCATGGACATCATCCAGCACTCGCGCAGGAAGTCCCTGCGGCCACAGGTTGAGCGGTGAGCGGTGAGCGGTGAGCGCTTGCGCCGGCACCTGTACGGCCGCGCCGTGGCGTCCGGGTCGTCGGTCACGGTGGCAATGAGCTTCTTGAGCACCACCTGACGCCCCTATCAACAGCGGCGGCCGTCAGCGACACAGAGACCCGGCTGCTGGGGCGCGCCCCCACCTTCCACGACACCAGCTCGATGGTGCCGAAGGAGCCCGCGCCAATCTCGTGCGAGGGGCCGAACTCCGCCGCGTCCACGCGCTCGCCCTGCTGCACCAGCAGGTCCGGCGCCAGCGCCAGCAGGTCGCGCTCATCGTGCGTCTGCAGCAGCCGCACCACCAGCTCGTTCACGGGACGCAGGCTGCCGTTCTGGCTGATGACGCAGCTCACGTAGTCGCGGCTGGGGAACCAGCGCACCAGCAGCTCCTCCACCGTGGTGATGATGATGTGCACGAACTTGACCATGGACGCGCGCGCCTTGGACACGAACATGAGGCGCAGCAGCGGCGGCTCCTGCTTCCACTCCGCCACCAGCACGTCTGCGCCGCCCAGCTGGCCGCAGATGAGGCCCGCCTGCCACACCTGGGCGTGCACCGAGGTCACGTCCATCAGGCGGAACAGCAGCTGCAGCCGCAGCCGCTCCGGCAGCGCGGGCAGCGTGTACTGGCGCTGCATCATGATGGTGGCGGCAGCCGGCGCGCGTCCCTGCGTGTCGCTCAGCAGACTGCCGGCCCGGAACGTGGACGACGGCGCCAGCAAGCACGGCACCACGAAGGCCTGGGCCACGCTGTTGGCCGAGAAGGGCGGCAGCTCCAGCGTGGCGCGGTCCTTGCCCAGCCGCAGCTCGTGCATCAGCCCAAAGTGCTTGAACAGCGCGATGAGGAAGGAGTACGCATCGCCGGGCACCTCGTACAGCGGCCAGATGGCGCTGAGCGCGGTGCTCTCGAAGCAGCCGCCGGCCGCCGCCAGCATGTCGGAGCGCGCCACGAACGCGAACGCGTAGCACAGCCACTGCGGGTCCAGCACCACGTAGGGGCGCAGCGCGGGCTCCGTGAAGGTGACAATGTCGCCGCTGTAGCTCAGGTAATCGGCGGCCTCGTCGCAGCGCGCGCCCGGACGCACGCCCACGGCCTGGCACAGGCGCTGCAGCGCGGCGCGCGACGCCAGCGGGGCCGGGCCCGCCGTCGCCTCCTGCCGGGCCAGCGCCGCGGCCACGAATGGACTGAACTTCATGTTGTCTCCTTGGTTGAG
>CAZYYU010000104.1:0-10163 GCA_964651735.1 uncultured Gammaproteobacteria bacterium
CAGGCGCCGCCCACCACGCCCACGCCCACAGCGTGCACACCCGGCAGACTGGTGACCAGGAAGTCACCCGCTCTGGGAACAGCCCCCGCCAGAGCCGCGGCAAGCAACAAGATCAGCAGCACGGCCCTCATCGTCAGTCGCAAAAAACGGACGGCAGCGAGTGGGCCGCCGGGCAACCCCAGCAACCCCGTCGCCAACAGCACACCTTCGGCCCTCGGACGGCCTCTTCGTGTTTTTCGCCGTTTCGCACCCGGCCCGCCGCGACGGAGACCGCCCGCCTTCCATGAGTGGACGCAGCATCCGCGCGTGGGCCACGCCCAACGTGTCCTTCATCTTTCCGCACGCGTGGCTGGAGCACAACCAGAGCAAGAGCGGCGGCGCTGCGACCGCGCGAGCTGCGCCCACGCCCGTGTCCAACCACAACATGCAGATGCAGAACGGTGCGCCTTTTGCGCCGCACGGCCGGCCTTTCCCCAGGCTCATTAGACGCAGTGGGCTTGATCTCGCGCCGGGACCGCACCCGGCTCAAGCTGTACGACGTCGTGGGGCCTGTGGAGGGCAAGAGGGCCACCAAGGCCAAGGTGCGTGCTCAGTCCTGGTTGCCGCTTGCACGTTGACGTGGAGGCAGGGCAAGCGGGCAAAGGAGACAGCCCCGTCCACGTCAGGTTCGTGGCCCTCCCCCCAGTTCACCCATGCTGACGCGGGGGACATTCAGCCAAGGACAAACAATGACCTGTACACATGATGAACACACATTACATTGAGCTGGGGGGTTGAGTGTCTCTAGACACTTGGTGGGATCCGCTTCCAGCCCGCGATGAGCCTCAAGGACTTGCAAGACATGGAGAACAGCCAGCAGCCCTTCCTGATCCGCACGCGCAACGCCAAGCCAGTGGCTGCCAGCAAGCAGCGGCAGGACGTCAAGGTTGCTGCCTCGCCGCCAGCTTGGCCCGTCGTTCAAATTGCCTCGCACTTTGCTGTGCCGAGAGCATCCTGAGGCCTCACGTTGCTTGTGTCCGTCTGGTTTCGAAATCTGACGGCCGCCTCAGGCCCGGGCACCGCTTGCCGAGAGCCAGGAGCCGGACTTGGTCATCTCGACGCCCAGGCTGCTGGCCATTCAAACCCTGACGCCCAACCAGAGCGCGCTCAACAGCACGCGGTGAGCGGCTTGCCGAGGCTGCTGCTTGGGTCACCGTGCTGTGCAGGGACCTGGGCGAGCGATCAGAGATGAGCAGAGCGCGGGTGCGTGTGGCGCTGCAATGTCAGGCAATGCTGCTGACGAGGCGGACAGCGCGTCGAGGCTGCAGTTGCGTTTTGGCGCAACCAAAAGTCCTTCCACCTGTCACCAGAACGCAACGTGCGCGATGTGGTGCGTGTGTTGGTCTGACTGTGCCCGCTGCCACGCTCAGCGCTGTGGGCAGTTGGACACGAGCATCGAGAATCTGCCCGCAGAGATGAGACGCATGCTGGCAGAAGGTGCGCAACGTGTGTCTGGCCGCCCCCCCAGAGGTTGTGCCTGATGTGCCAGCGCAACAGGCGTGCAGCACACCATCAGCAACAAGAAGCCTCGAGCGCAGCGCCCGTTGGAGTCTGTGTTCAGCGAGGACGATGACGCCGACGCCGACGCCGCTCTGGCCGAGGGGCAATGCAAGGTGGCCACCTCGGATCGTTGTGTGCGAGCCTTCTCACCGTCACGTGCGCAGACCTCCATGGACGCTATTTCGTCCACGCTCAGCCCGTCCTCGTCCATCAGCTACAGCAGCGCCGCCGAATGAGGGAGCGCGCGACGATGCAGGCCGTACATTTGGTCGCGGGACGCGCTCGCCACGAATGGCGCATGCAATACAAGCGGGCTCCATCAGGCTACCCGAACAGGCGCGACCACCACGAAGGCCCCTTGCATGCGGTTAGCCTCCCACACACACACACAGCCAACACACCTGCACTGCAGCGACGGCGTGGTCCTGCAGCCTCATCTGCACCACAGCTGCGTGCGAGTGCGCGTCCAGCACAAGCGCGCGCCAGTGCGTGGCCATGGCCTGCTGCTGCTGCACGGAGGCGCTGTCCACGCGCTGACTCATGGCCAGCTTGACCACCACGTTCTGCTCGCGGAACACGTACACCGCCGCAGCCAGCCCGCCTTTGCCGGGGGCCACCCGCGTGCCCCCAAACAGCACGCAGTCAGTGCCCACCGTCAGCGTCTGCTGTGGCGCGGCCTGAGGGAACCCGTCGCTCAGCTGCTCGTACCTGTGTGCATCGCACAGTTAGCAAGTGCACGCACAAGCGCCCACCCAAGTTCACCGGTGGCTCAGGTAGTAGGCGGCGCCCCACTCGCTGTCAAAGACGTAGCGAAAGTCGGCCAGCATGCGGCCCTGGCTCTCTTTGCGCCAGCGCTCGCGACCCTTCTTCACGCCCCCTTGTTTCCACCCTTGAGCGCGGGCAAAAAAGCGCTGCAGCCGCTCACCGCATTTCTTGAACAGGAACGCGTCGTCGCTGGACACGTCCAGCACCGTCTTCTCGGGCTTGACCCAGCGCTGGGCTTCGGGCACAGACTGCTCGATTTCGCTCCAGTTCACAAACGTGCTGCTGAGCTTGCCCGACGCAGCCCTGCGTGTGCGCGCGCGAAAGGCCTGCACAAGAGGGGGTTGAGGCATCCAACGGCGCATCATGCGCTGGGGGACGCAACCTTTGGGTCTTCCTCAATGGGCACCACGCTCTGGTTGCAGAACAGCTCCGGAAACACGTCAGTGGCTGCGGTCACGGCGTCAGCGACGCGGCCCTCGGCGTGCAGCCGGCACACGTGCGCCCGCGCATAGTCAGCATCGTAGCCCGCGCTGTGCCAGTACTCGGGCACGTGCAGACGCACCCAGTTGAGGGCGCGCATGGTCGCAGTGTACTGCTGCACTGCCTGGGGTGCCGGGGCGCGGTTGGCAGCCCGGAACCACTCCACGGCCTCGGCAGCGGGTGCGTGCGCAGCCAGCCTCAGGTACAGCAGCGGCGGCACCGCGTCCAGCGCAAGCCCCACCATGGCGGCGCCCGTAGCTGTCTTCTGCGCCGTGGGCGACGCTGTGGGACCCCAGCGCGTGCCACACGCAGGACACGCTGTCACCGCCGTCACCCTCCGGGCCTGCACCCATTGCCCAAGGCAGCAGTCAGTCCACGCACGCTGCTGCCAGAGCGCACATCGTCAACCTTGCTCTCCGCCTCTGACGACGCTTGCGTGGCGCCGCTGCATGACGGGCACCGCGCGGCGCCACAGCCAGGGCAGCACCACAGGTGGGCAGGATGGGTCACGGGGCGCGCGCAATGCGGGCACGGGCCTTGAACGAAGCGCTGCGTGGCCAGCTCGTCGCGCGCGCTCACAGGTGCATGCTGATCCAACCGCGACTGCAGCGTGGACGAGGCACGAGCGCGCACAGCCCACAGCCGCAACACCCGTCCCAAGCCCCTCATCCAACGGCCCGGCGTTCATTTGTTGTCGGCGGCGGCTGGGTGTGCGCGCGCTACGTATGAGGACCAGCACATCAAGGGGAGGGATAAAGGCACGTTACCAGCATCATCCTTTTGCTTCTCGCCGTCAATGTCGTAACCCTTGCAGCATGCACGTGAGCAGCTGCGAAGCAAAAAACAAACACCGTACCGGCTTGGGAACTCCTGGCTTCAGCTCCCAATCCCACACAATGCCGAATTGCTGACAAGACCTGCAGTGAGCATCCATCCACCATGGAGGGCTCACGCACCTTGCGGAACGTCAGCGCGCAGTCAAACACATGCACGTTGGCCGCGGGCGAGCCCAGTTCTTTCTTCTCTGCGCAAAGCAAGCTTAGCAACGAAACCTGGGTCCCCACTCAAGGCTCGAGCGCGTGCCTGGATAGCAGATGAAGGACGTGCCCAGGCACTGATTCTTGCACACGTAGCAATTCCAGAACTCGTTCTCGTGTGGCACCTGTGGGCGCACATCACAGTGTGAGTTCCAGGAGGCCGCGGGGGGAGCTTTCAGGCGGACCGCAGTGCGAATGTCGCGCTTGGTGCGCTCGATCCACTGGATGCGCCCCAGCTCGCCGTCAGGGTCTGCGGATCGTCAAGCACTTGGCGCACCCGCAGCAGAGCCCTCACCGTCGTCGTCCGACTCATCCGTGAACTCGTAGCTGTCCTGCTCGGCGCCGCGCAAGGAACATGAGCACGCGCCAAGCACCACATTGGGCCACCACGTACATCGTCCTGCGCGCAGGCAGGTGGAGCGGTGAGCGCGGCGGCTGAAGCAGGCAGCAGGCCCCCAAGAAAGCAACCTCGAACGTGCCGTGCTCCACCGCGTAAGCCCATTCCTCTGCGCGAGCAACGTGAGCGTGTGCCGGCTCGACCCGGAGGCTGCGTGCTGGGCCCAACCGTCGTCCTTCAGCGCCGCAGTCGTCATTCGGGCGCCTTCGCCCGCAAAACCCCAGCGTGCGTTGCAGCCGCCTTCCAACCGCGCCCTTGCTCCCACTCCACCGCGGTGACGACAACAGCAGACGGCCCTGTCGGTCCAAAAAGTCAAATCTGGCCTGAGGTGGCGGCACGTCCCGGTCACAAGCCCCCCCCAGTCGAGTTCCCGCCTCCTTGCAGAGCATGGAGCCTGCGGCGGGCGACGAGACTGCGCTGCAGGACACTTTGGTCGCCATGGCCGCGTGTCTCAAGCAGATGCTCGCGTACGCGCGCTCTGGCGTGGACCCTGACGAGCACACCAAGCTCGAGGTAATGGCGCGTCGGCTGCCCGATCGGGGCGGCCTTTTTGTCCTCCCCTCGCCTCGCCTCACGCTGCAGTGATCGCCGCTGTCTGCAGCGCTCCATCTCGGCGCATGCGGTGTCCATCAAGTCCCGGCTTGACGGCTCGGCCGCCGACGAGTGGATGCTGCAGTGTCGGGCGCTGTTGCTGGCGGGCCGCAAGGCGCTGGGCTCGGGTGTGTGTGGTCCGCTGGGGCCTCAGGCTGCGCGTGGTAAGCTCAACCATGGCCGCTTTTCGTCTGGCAGGGCCCGCAACGGAAGATCTGGTCAACGAGCTGGCGCTGAGCACCAAGCCCTTGGCCGTGTCCCTGAGGTAGCGCGGGCTGCAGTCCCTGCAAGCACTGCACACTGAGCGGCGCCCCCCGCAGAGACCTTCACGGGGGCTTGCCGTCGCCGCTTGTGGAGGCGTCACCGTCCCAGACGCGCAAGCCCATCCGGGCCTCGGCATCGCTCAGCTCCGTCCTCAGCAGCGGCTCCAGGTCTCCCATCGCTTGCTTGCTGGCTGGTTTGTGTGTGGCTGACTGGCCCATCAGTCCCGTAGTGTCGCCGGCACCGTCCCGCAACAGCGTTCGCGTGGAGGCCACGCCCACGTCGTCTCCGGCGCTGAAGAAGAAGGGCAGCTCGAAAGAGGGCCCCACGTCGCCGTTCAGCAAGCTGACGCGCAGCAAGAGCGGGGGCGTGGCCTCCTTGTCCAGCGTGACGCACGAGGCCGTGGATCCCATGTCGCTTCTCGCCGGCGGCAGTGGTGGTGAGTGGCAGTTGGTTTGGCTCTCATGTTGATTTGTTTTGCGGTGCAGGCGTCAAGGTGGCCAGCCCCACAGAGCCACGCGTGACCATCGCAGACCCGCCGGTGATGCCGCTCTCGTCGTCAGGTCGGTTGCTCGGTGTCGAGGGACACGCGGTTGCGCTCACGTGCATGATGCAAGGGGACGAGGAGGGATCGGATCGTTCGCGGCCATCGAGGTTTGCGCAACGCGCTCTGCCAGCAGGCAACTCGCTCACAGGGGGCTCGCCGCAGGTCCCGCTCAGGCTCCATCTCCAACCCCACGCGCTCGCACATCAGCAAGAGGTGTCCTGCTTCGTCATTCGGGCGGCCACCCACCCTCACACTGCGCTTGTCGCAAGGCCCACTGACGAGCGCCTCTACGACGACGGCTCTGCTGCCCCGTCACTGCAGGCTGACTTTGCGTCGGCCTTCTTGTTGCAGCAGGATTTGTTCATGAACAAGGTCAGTATTGCTAGCCGTTGATGGCGCGCTGAGCGGCGGCTGCAACAGTTTGAGTACCTGCTGGTGCCCTGGATGCTGGACTACCTCACGTCGCAGACGCTGAAACGTCTGGGCAGCAGCAGCTGGGACTTTAACTTGCGGGTCATGCTGCCAGAGGTGTGTGCACCACCCTGCGTGCGCTGCATGTTTCGTCACCGCGCCCTCATCAGGCCAAGCTAGCCCCCTTCGACGCGTCCTACGTGCTGGGTCACATGGTTGGGTGGCTCCGAATGCGCCCGCGGTTGTCTGATCGCATTTCCAGGGCTGGGTGAGCGACAAGGACGACTACACGGTGCCGCTGTCGCTGCTCAAGGTACTTGGCTGCGTGAATCCCCGCGGACCGCTGACCTCAGTGGGCAGCGCTATCTGTGGCATCTGCCCTCGCCCGTGTTTGCGGACTGCGAGACGCTGATGAATGCGTGGCGGGAGGGTGCGTCCGCTCTGCGGCTCTCTTGCTATTGCTGACGGCTCTGCAGCGGGCAAGCAGGACATGATGCAGGTGGTGTCGCAGTTGCCGCTGTTCAAACGGGCGGCGCTGGTGCACTTGGTTGCCTTCATTCGCAAAGTGGAAGGTTGCTCAGCGTGTCTGGCCCGCTCCTGCCCTCTGACAGCTGGTGGTGCGCAGAGCTTGTTCGCAAAGATGAGGACGTTGCGCGGCGCGACCGGAACTCGGACGACCTGCTGCGGGCGTTTGCGCCGCTGCTGCTGCACTGCTCGGCGTACGCGGAGCAGCGGCTGCGGCTGCCCACGGCGCTGATGGAGGAGCTGGACGTGCTGCAGGTGCCGCTGGTTCTTGCTGCTCACGCTGGGTGAGGCCTCACTCGGCGGCTCAAGGCAATGGTGCGCGACCTGGACGTGGAAGGCGTCAACAAGGCCATCAGCAAGGAGCTGAAGCGCACCAAGGACGCCTCCAAGTTCGCCGTGGACGCCAAGGTGCCCGCTCGTTCGTTTGCGTTGCGTGCATTGGGGGTGACGCTGCAGCAGGCCTATAGCATGCACCTGCAGAAGACGTGGCTGTTCACGGACACGCTGCGCGAAGACAAGTGGCTGCTGCCGCAATGCCGCTGCGGGCAGGCCGTGGACAAGTGGGCCGCGGGCCACACGCACTGCGCCGCGTGCTCGGCGTACCTGTACGCGTTTCCGCACGACAACGCGCAGGCGCTTCGCCAGGTGGTGGAGCTGGTGACGGGCTTTCCCGTCGAGTTGGGCGCGCAAAAGGTGCGCCCCCCCCCCCCTTTCGCGGGCCTTGCACACCGCTCGCTCACTTCCCCCCGATGCTTTGACCAGGTGTCGGAGCTGCACTGCACCGCTGCTGCCGCGTCGGCGTCGGCGGCGGCGCCGCTGATTGAGCAGCCGTGGTCGTTTGCCAAGCCCTTCCAGCTCTTCTTCTCGCCCACGCACCACATGAACGTGTTGGTGCAGGACAAGAAGACGGGCGCTGCGCTGTGTCTGGTCTCGGTGGAGACGCCGAGCACGGTGCAGCCGGTGCGTGCGCTCATGTTGGGCCTGCAGGACGGCTACTCGCGCGCCGTGTTGCAGCCCGACAAGAAGCTGGAGAAGAACGCCAAAGGCATCCAACGCCTCTCTGTGGTGTTGTTTGCAACCACTCACATGGCCGTGTCAGAGGTGTTTGCGCTGCTCAAGGTGGTGCGGGGGTTATTGCGTGTCCTCTGGATGCTGCGCTCACACAGCAACGTTTTGTTTTGGTTTTTGCAGACGGAGCTGAATTTGGGCGACGCGGTGATGAGCGACGTGGGCGTGGAGCTGTCCGACCAACTCGCAGACTTTGAGCAAAAGGTGGGCTGCTTCGCAGCGCGTGAGTGCACTCACGCTGACCATGCACGCAGACGGTGGCGTGCAACTTCAAGTTCGGCGTGCTGTACGCGGGGCCGGGCCAGAGCACGGAGCAGGAGTTCTACAACAACACGCAGGGCAGCGAGGCCTACAACGACTTCCTGCGTGTGCTGGGCACCACCGTGAAGCTGGGCGAGCACAAGCGCTTCCGCGGCGGCCTGGACTGCAGCGGACGCGACACCACCGGCACGCACTCCGTCTTCACCAGCCTGTTCGTGGACACGGTGACGGGCGCGTTGCTCAAGGACGACGCACTGGACACTGCGGTGCCGCTGGAGGTCATGTTCCACGTCTCCACGATGCTGCAGCACTCCAGCAACCCGCAGCAGCTGGACCGCAAGCGTCATCTGGGCAACGACATTGTGATTCTGGTGTTCAACGAGTCGGAGAAGCCCTTTGACCCCAGCACGTTTGCGTCGCAGTTCAACCACGTGTGGATCGTGGTCACACCGCGCAAGCTCTGGAAGGGCATCCCAGAAGAGTACCAGATCAGCGTCATCGTCAAGTCAGTCGTGCGTGTGCGTTGGTGTGTGCCACTGACCATGTCGTTCAGGGTTTGTGCGTGGGAAGCTGGTTTTACCACGTACGCTGACGGTTGCGCCTGCAGCCGGGCGTGCACCCGTTCCGGCCCTTCCTGCCTCTTGGCTCGCCGGTGCTGAAGAACAACGCGCAGCTGCACGACTGGCTGCTGGCCAAGCTGATCAACGCGGAGAAGGGCGCCATGTACGCCAAGGATTTCAAGTCGGCCATGGACCGGACGCGCGCCAAGATGTTGGAGATGTGGGAGTCGGCAGGCCTGCTCAAGGCCAAGACCAGGATTGGAAGCTTCCGTGAGCGTGCCACACTTCATGATATGAGCAGCCACTCACTCACCACGGTCCAGGCGCGGGTCGCAGCGGATCAGGCTTGCTGAAGCGGCTCAGTCGGGCGCCCAGCAGCACGGGAGGCAGCGGCATTGGTGGCAAGTGAAATTGGGCGGGGGTTGAGGGGTGGGTGGGGTGGGGCCCTTGGCTTGTGAGGCCAAAGGACGGGGCGAGGCGCCGCGGGTGCAAGAGAATGGCGGAGGAGCCCGCGCCCAAGAAGCGGGTGCAGGTTGCCAAGCTGTGTGAGGGGCGTGGGAGGGGCTCACGGGTCGTTGTGTGCGGGGGCCAGGGCACGACAATGCTCGACGAGCCGACGCCGCACAACCTGGAGTCGATCCGCCTTCTCAACTGCACGCTGCTGCCTGTGCGCTACGGTATGCGCGGGCGGGACCGCGTGCTGCCTCGCTCGTCGCTCACGCGCGCCTCTTTTCTTTTTGCGCCAGGCCGGACCTTCTATGACCACTTGCTCAAGTACCCTGAGCTGACGCGCTTGGCGTTTTACAACGACGTGTTCGTTGGGTGCGTCGTTGTGCATTCTTGCGCGCGGCGTTGGTCGCTGAGCAGAGTGCAGGGCGATTTGCGCTCGCTACGAGAAAGTGGAGGACAAGGTTCGTGGCCATGGAAGGCCCAGGCAGTTCTGACGCCGATGCAGGGTGGGTGTGCCCGCGTTGTTGTTGTTGTTGTTGCGTCGCGGTGTTTCTGCATGATGATGATGCATAAGATGACGAGTCCGAGCTTGCGGGCATCTGACTGCGGCGTCCCCGTTTTGGGGCACGCCGCTGGTCTTTGGCCCGCGACGATGTGGACCTCTTTTGGCACTGAATGCCTGCTCGTGTCTTCTGTGGTCTTGGGGTCGTCCTGACGTTGTCCGCTGCGTCTTGACTTGCTGTATTGCGCAAAAGGGTTCCGCATCTACATCATGACCATTGGCGTGCTGGCCCCTTACCGCAGGCTGGGCATTGGTGCGAGCGCTGGAGGTTTGCTGGTGGGACCTTGTTGCTGACTGCGCAGTCCGTGCCAGCGTCGCAGCTGTTGGCGCACGTGGAGAAGGTGGCTGCAGAGGGGTCCCGTCACAAGGTCTACGAGATATACCTCCACGCTTGGTGCGTCATTCGTGGTTTGTTCTTCGGTGTTTCTCCTCATGTCCCGCGCGCTGCTTGGGTGTGTGCAGGGTTTCCAACGAGGATGGGATCGAGTTCTACAAAAGGCACCAGTTCGAGGTGGGCGAGAAGCTGCTTGGCTACTACAAGAACATCACGCCACCGGACGGGCTCGTCATGACGAAGAAGGTCGGCGCCAAGTAGAAGAGCCGTTTGTGGTGTGTAGTGGCCTTGCGGCTGGCTGTAGTGCACGCGGGCTGCGGCACGAAAATGTACAAGCGCGATCCGGAGGAGGGCCGGGTCCGTCATGGGGGCTCG
>CAZYYU010000105.1:0-5460 GCA_964651735.1 uncultured Gammaproteobacteria bacterium
TAGGGTTTGTAGGGTTTGTTGTGTTCCTCTTCCATCGAGGGGGAAGCCTCACATCCTTCGATGTGCAGAGTTCACGGGCGTGCACGCTCCTCCTCCTCTCACACATGCACGCTCGCACGCATTCGTGCGCGCTTCCAGGAAGGGGCCACGATGGCGTTCTTCATCGTCACGGGCTACATGTTCCTGCCCGAGAGGGACAACGTGATGCTCAAGATCGACTCGGACGACGAGCAGCTGGAGCTGGACGCAGATGGAGAGGTCCTTGGGGCGTGTGTGTGCTGTGTGTGTGTTGTGTGTGTGTGTCTGACTTTGGCAAGCGCGCAGGTGGATCTGCAGGCGCTGGCCGAGAAGAGGACGGCGCAGGCCAAGGAGTTTGAGGCGAGCGCCTGTTGGGGCGCCGCTGCCGCCCTCCTCACTGCGTTGCAGGCCCAGGCCGAGCTGCAGCACAAGCAGTACGAGCACATGAGGGACGAGGCCACTCGGCAGGCTGACGTCTGACCGGCGATCCAATTACAAGAGGGGCTCCTTTGATGAGCACTGCAGACGCCTTCTTCGCGTCCAGCACGGCGCCTGCGGGACTGGATGCCACGCTGCGCGCCGCGGACGCCTTTGTTGCTCGCCACCTGGGACAGCGCCCCTTGGTGCTCGTGACCAGCGGAGGAACCACTGTGCCGCTGGAGAAGGTCCACTGCACGCCGTGCGTGCCTGCGCCTTGCTCAACGCTGCTGCCAAAGAACACGGTCCGCTTCATCGGTGCGGGGCAGATGGCATGCCCACGCTCCGTCTCATTGTTGCTGCTGCTGCTGCTTGGGCAGACAACTTCAGTGGCGGATCGAGAGGATCCATCAGCGCGGAGATCTTCCTGGAGGTTGGGACTCTCGAGGCAGCCGCGTTGCTGACCACGGCTGGCAGCACGACTACGCAGTCATCTTCCTGCATCGCAAGGTAGCCGCGAGGCGCCACGCAGGCGGCGGCGGGCTCAGTCACGTTGCGCAGGGCAGCTTGAGGCCTTTTGTGCGGCATCTGCAGCGAGACGAGGCCCTGGACGAAGTGGAAGTGTCGCCGTCGGGTCACATTGTGAGCGGCTGCAGTGGTTGGGACGCTGCGTTGTTTGACCTGCGCTGCAGACGTGGAAGCATGACGAGGCGGCCGCTGCGGCACTGAAGCGAGCGCAGGTGGTGGCATTTGCGCACGTTGCACAACGGCTCATGGAGCGCACCACCGCAGCACTTTGCTGACAGGGGCGCTCTGCTGCAAGTGCCCTTTCTGAGTGTGCGGCGGCTCCTCGCGTGCTTGGCCATCCCCCTAAGCTCACGGCAACACGCAAGGTGCACGACTACCTCTTCTTGTTCCGTGGGCTGTGCTGCGCGCTCGCCCCGTGCCAGCAGCGTGCCATGGTGTACGCTGCGGCGGCGGTCAGCGACTTCTACATCCCGCACCACAAGATGGAGACGCACAAGATTCAGAGCGCGGGCGGCGGAACAGGTTGGCTGCTTTGAGGCTGTGTGCGCGGTTGCTGCTGCGCTTGACGGTGCCGCCCTCCGCGCAAAAGGGCTGCATCTGGAGCTGGACCCTGTGCCCAAACTGCTCGGCCAGATGACCGTCTGGTGCCCAGAGGTTGGGAGAGGCGTGCCTGTTGCGCGCCGCTCGCTCTCCTCAGGGGTGGGGCCTGCTGCGTGCAGGCGTTCACCGTCACCTTCAAGCTGGAGACGGACGCTGCGCTGCTGGACGGCAAGATCGCCGCGTCCCTCAAGTACGGGCAGCGCGCCGTGGTGGGCAACCTGCTGCGCTCGCACAGGGAGCGCGTGGACGTGTGGTTTGCAGACGGCGACAAGCGGGTGGTGGAGCGCCAGGGCGAGCAGCTGATCGAGATGCAGTTTGTCGCGCTGCTGTGTGACCGCCACCAGAAGCACGCTGCTGGGTCGCAGCAGTGAAATGGGTTGCCATTTCAGCGCGCTTCATTGCCCGCACTCTCGTTGGTCGCAGGGTCCCGACACAATCTGAAAGCCCAGCAAACGCAGTCTGCTGACCAGGGCAGGACCCAGATGCACCACGCTCATGCACCCAGCCCGAGGCTCGATGTGCTCTGCATCAAAGGCAAGGGTGGTGGCGGCGGCAAACAGCAGTGCGGCCAGCTCGTTCTTGCGCGGCTCTGCATCAGTGCGTGCAACAGGGCCTTGCACCTTGCACCAGGCCTGGTGCTGGTTCAGGCAGGCCACCGTGCACTTTGAGGGTCGTCTGCCACAGCACCAGTGCCGCCACCACGCAAGCCAGCCGCCGCCGCCGCCGCCGCTGCCGCGATAACGCACATCCACGCCAGGGAAGCGAGCGGCCAGGTCCACGAAGGACGCGCCATCGTGCTGCACCCTTGCACTGGCCAGTGGGTGGCACAGCAATGCCGAGGCCTGTAGAATGGCCAGCTCCTGCGCCCAGCCGTCGTCGCAGCGCAGAAGGCGCGTGTTGGCTGCGCGCGCGAGCCAGTCAAACTCGTCCGCCACGTGCCAGCCCCGGCCAGCGTCCAGGTAGCTGTCGCACTGGGCCCGGATGGTGGCGCTGATCAAGGCCCGCGTGCACGCCTCGTCTGCGCGCAGGTTCACCACGTGCCTGCAGCGACGCAGCGCGCCGGCCAGCTGGTGCGGCGATGCATGCGGTGTGCCGTCTCCGAGGCGCGTCAAATCGTCGCCGAGGTCCAGGGCCTGGCCGAGGTCCAGCAACGCGACGCGCAGCGCCCAACGCCGCGAAGCCTGCCGCAGCAGCGCCACGAGCTGCTGTGCCGCTTCCGGGGCATCGTCGTCCACGCACAGTGCTAGGTGGAACTCGCGGTCGTCGGCGCACATGTGGCGGGTTTTTTTTGGAGGGTCGTCGTCGGCGCGCGCGTTTGGAGGGTCGTCGTTGGCGCGCGCGTTTGGAGGGTCGTTGGCGCGCGCGTTTCGCCGGACCGGTGGCGATGCGCCTCAACAGGAGGACGTCCGCCACCAATCCCGTGCGCAAGCGGCTGTCGGCAGAGCGCAGGACAATGTCAAGCGATCACCCGCTGCCCACGATCGCGGTCACCACGGACGGCGGCAGTGGCGGTGCTGCCCCCGTGTCCCCTCCGGGTGCGCGCGACTTTTGACGCCCGCCGTCGGCTCTTGTGACCCAGTCGCTCAGCAGCCAGTCACTCCTACGACGCGAGCTTGCAGCTCCACCAAGTCAGTGTGCACGTCGTGCGCGCAAGCGGCCTGCCCGAGGCGAGCAACGCCTTCTGCATGGTTTGGACGGGCGACAACGAAGCGGAGAAGGTTGCGTTCGCAGTCCAGCTGGACTGGGACTGATCAGCGCTCTTGCAGACCAAGGTGAAGCGCAAGGCCAGCGACCCGGTTTGGGACGAGGTTCTGAACTTTGAGGTCGGTGTGGCCGCCGGGGCTTGTTTTTTCGTGGCCGCTCCCCGCTCACGCGGCCGTGGCCGTGGCCAGCTCGGCGAGGACGACGCCACGCTGTATCTGGTGGTGTGGGACCACGAGGTGGTCCGGGGCAACAGCTTCTTGGGACGCGTCGTGGTGGACCTCTCACCGCTCTTCCGGCAAATGGCTGTCACACAAGGTGAGCGCGCTCGCTTTCACCGCTCTCTGTCTGTAATGCACGTTGCAGGCACGGTCGCGCTCGAGAAGGATCTCGAGAACCACCCCGACGTGCAACCGCGGGGCATGATCACGTTTGAGGTGAACGGGGGTCTTTTGGGGGGTGGGTTGTTGCCCGCTGACGACGACGTTGCTGCGCAGATCACGCCCCAGTATGAGCAGGCGTCTGCGTCACCCGCCACGTCGCCGCCTGTCGCGCGAGACAAGAAGCAGAGCTCTCCGCCGCTGCCCAAGGAGAAGATGAAGGGCTTGCTCACCAGATTCACGCTCAAGTCCAAGGAAATTGGGCGCCGGCTCAGCGATATTCAGCGTAAGAGGCGGGTCGATGTGCTGCGCGCATCCGCTGACGCCGCGCGCAAGTGTTGGACCCAAAGGTTTGCAGAGTGTTTGGTTCGTTGGCTGCTGACCCAAACGCCAAAAAGGACGCGTTGACGGAGGCCAAGGGAGGCCACCGCAAGTGGCGCAAGCGCGCAGCAGACATCCTGCCCACGTTTGTGGAGGTGTGTGTGCGTGTGTGTGTGTGCGTGGTCGGTTGCTCCATCTCACTGCGTTGCCAGGACGGAGCAGACCAGAGCAGAAGGCTGGCCGACACGCAGGTCCGCTCTCTCATTCTCTTGCTGATCTCTGCTCAAGCCGCTGCAACAAGGGCGAGCTATACCTGCTGGGCGCCTTCTCTGAGGAGAAGGACACGCAGTTGGCGCTGTCACACGCCGACAGCTACACCGCCTCCGCCTCGCTGGACGGGCTGCTGTCACCGCGCGCCGCCACCGTCACCGCTGCCACGTCGCTGCGCCAGTCCAGCATCGCGCACGCCATGCAGCTGCTGCAGTTCCCGCGCGACATACCCAGCCACGTGACGGAGGTGGGCGTGTCGGAGAACATGATCATGTTCGCCAACGTGTTTGGTGAGAGCCCTTGCGCCAACGCCCCTCGTCTTCACCGCTGCCAGGCGAGATCTACATGGCTGCCGCGGAGGGCGCCGGTGTGGTGGTGTTTGGGCGCGACGAGGCGACGGCGGTGCAGCGGTACGTGGGGCCCGCGCGCAAGCATCCGCAGCAGCCAGAGTGGGACGCGAGCAAGCGCGCAGTGCTGCAGCGGCCCACCAGCCTGGCCGAGAGCAGCCCCTTCTCGTTTGAGCGCGTCGACGTGTCCAAGGGCGAGCTGACAGTGTCGCAAGTCAAGGTCTCACGTCGTGTGTGGCTGTGTGTTTGGCTGACCTCGCTGCAAGGTCGGGCCGTACCACTGCGTGGCAGCCACGCTGGAGGGCCAGCTCATCTCGTGGGGCACCAACCTGCTGCAGTCGCGCGAGGCAGGCGTGGTGCGCACAGAGCAGCAGCAGCAGCAGCAGCAGGAGGCTGATCGCCAAGCTTCAGTGACGGGCGCGCTGGGCCTGGGCCAGGTTGCCAGCGCGCTTCCCACGCGCGTGCCCGGGCTGCTGGACGGGGAGCAGATTGTGGCCGTGGACGCGGGCCTCAACCACACGGTGGTGGTGGGCCGCAGCGCCGTCTACTCGTGCGGCTCCAACCGCTTCGCGCAGCTGGGCAGGCCCGGCGACGAGCTGACGCTGGGCCTGGTCAGCAACGCGTCCTCGCTCATCACGTCCATGAAGGTGGCGGCCGTGGCGTGCGGCGACCAGCACAGCGTGATCGTGACAGAGGGCGGGCTCGTGTTTGCGTGGGGCAGCAACCTGCGAGGCCAGCTGGGAGTGGGGCCACAGGTTGCCAAGCAGCAGACGCCCGCGCAAGTGCCACGCGTGCTGGCCAGGCGCGTGGCGTGCGGCGCCTTTCACACGCTCATCAGGTGATGCTTTTATGCGCTTATCACGTTCATTCTCCAATGC
>CAZYYU010000105.1:5560-10050 GCA_964651735.1 uncultured Gammaproteobacteria bacterium
CTTTTCCTGACATGTGGTCTCACCGCAGCTCTCCCGACGGCCAAATCTGGGCTTGGGGCTCCAACCACTACGGGCAGCTGGGCGTGGGGCGCACCAACAGCAACATGTTCCGGCCGCACGCTTGCACGCTGCCGCACGTGGAAGTGTGCGATGTGAGCTGCGGGCCCGACACGTCGCTGGCCATTGCGTCCGACGGCCTGGTTTACGTGTGGGGCATGCTCATGTCGGGCGGCGGCGAGCGCCACCAGCATCGCCCGCGTCGCCTGCACCAGGTGTTCGAGAGCAACCTGTTCGTGTCGCGCGCAGCCATGGGCAAGTTCCACGTGGCGCTCGTGGCGGACACGGCCTTCACCAAGCTTCTGCGCGGCACGGTCAACGTCATGAGCGGCAAGCTGGAGACGTCGCTGTCACAGATCAAGCGCGACAGGCTCATGATGCCGCTGCACGCTGCAGCCATTGAGAGGAGGTGCTTGTTTGGCGGCACGGGCGCCCTTGCTTGACGCCTCGTCAGGGCTCAGGAGTGGCTCTCGGAGTCGTCTCAGGGAACGCTGCCGCACTTTACGCTGGACAAGAGCAGTTTCCGCGTCGTTCCAGAGATTGGCAAAGTAGGCGCTCGTGTGAGGGCGCGCGCGCGTTGCTGAGCAACACAAACACAGGACGGCAGAGAGAGCGTCATCACCCGCGTCATCACCATCATCAACCACTCCGAGTTCGCCATTGAGGTGCGGCTGGCCATGCCCAGCACGGAGCGCTACCAGACGTCGCGCGTGACGTTTGGCGCCGAGCCCGAGGCCCCCGTGCTGATCGACAAGGGCGCCACCGCCAACGTGCACTTCACCGTCACCAGCCACGCGCCGCCGCTGGAGGAGCTGTGCGCGCTCTTCTTCTTCGAGGCGCGCTGCGCCAAGAAGAAGCCCTCTGGCGCCGGCACCGACACGGCCAGCGGCGCCGCCGCCGCCGCCGCCGCGCTCGTCACGCGCTGCTTCGTGCTCATCACGGTGGGCACCGCGCCGTCCTTTGGCGGCGGCAGTGGCGCCGCCGCCGCCACCAAGTCCCTGACGCGAAAGAGCGCGATGCTGCTCGGCGCGGACGTGGACGCCGGCCTGAGCGAGCAAGCCAAGGTATCGCAGCGCTGCTGCTGCTGTTGTTGGGCTCATCGCCTGTGGCCCCAAGGTCGACGCTGCCGTGACGTATGTGCCGCGCATCATCCGGCGCCGCTTCGAGCGCAACCCGGAGCCGCTGACCACGCCCGTGGAGAGCGTGTTCCAGGGCGCGATCCTGTTCATCGACATATCCGGGTTCACAGCGCTCAACGAGCGCCTGAGCAAGCTGGGCCCCGGCGGGCCCGAGCAAGTGAGCAAGCACCTGAACACGTACTTTGGGCAGCTGATCGAGGCGGTGGCCAACGCGGGCGGAGACGTGCTCAAGTTTGCGGGCGACGCGCTCATCTGCATGTTCGGGGCCCCGCCAAGCCAGGACGGCGACGAGGATCAGCAGCAGCAGCAGCCGCTGTGCGACGTGACGCTGCGTGCGGTGCAGTGTGCGCTGCAGATCCAGTCGGAGCTGGCCGTGTACGACTCGCAGGCGGGCTTCAGTCTGACGCTGCACGTGGGCGTGGGCGCGGGCACGCTGCACGAGCTGTACCTGGGCGGCGTGGACGGGAGCTGGGAATTCCTGGTGGTGGGCGAGCCGCTGCTGCAGCTGCGCAGCGCGGTGGAGGAGTCCGGCACGGGCGAGGTGGTGGCGTCGCCCGAAGCGTGGGCGCTGGTGCGGGAGCGGTGCGAGGGCACCGCCAGGGGCGCGCACGGCAACGTGCTGGTGTGGGCCGTCATGCCGCGCCACAGGCTGGCGCTGCCCGCGCCGACGCTCAACGGTTGGTGGTTTTGTGGGGCGGGCTGCTCAAGTTGATGTGCGGGGGGGGTGGTGTTGTTTGCTCTGCGCGCAAGGCTGAATGGACGAATTCAGGAGGAGGAGGTAGTTTGCGTCTGAACGGAGGTCTGGATTCAGGAGGAGGATGCAGCGTGGAGCTGCTGCCCGCGCTGCGCGGCTACATCCCGCTGGCGGTGCAGACCAAGCTGGACGCGATGCAGATGGGATGGACGGCGGAGCTGCGCCGCGTGACGGTGGTGTTTTGCAAGCTCAGCTCGATGACGTACACGCCGGGCGCGGCCCTCGACGTGGACGGCCTGCACCAGACGGTGCGCCTCATGCAGAGCATCGTGTTCCGCAAGGAGGGCAGCGTGCGCCAGTTCCTCGTGGACGACAAGGTTTGTGGGGGGTGTTTAATTTGCTGTGCTGACGGCAAAAACTGCAGGGCGCTGTGCTGATTGGCGTGTTTGGTGTGCCGCCCTTTACACACGAGGATGATGCGTTGCGAGGAGTCAAAGCGGGGCTGGTGAGTGCATGTTTGGGTTTTTGGTGTGTGTGTGTGTGTGTGCACTTCACGTTCTCGGGCAGGACTTGTACAACTTGCTGCTGCAACGCGGTCAGCAGAGCTGCGTCGGCGTCACGACTGGCGAAGTGTTCTGCGGCTCAGTTGGCAGCGCCCATCGCCAGGAGTGCGTCTGTGGTGGCTTGTGTTTGTAGGTTCTGACACGTGCACAGGTACGCTGTGGTTGGCGACATTGTGAACTTGGCGGCACGGTTGATGGGCGTGGCTGAGAAGGACAATGTGAGGGCGGTGTTGTATTGCGCTCTCCAGCAACCAACAATGCGTCGCAGGGCGGAGTGCTGTGCGACGAGCTGACGGCGAAGCACGCGGCGGGCATCACGTTCGCGGCGCAGCCGCTGGTGCGCGTCAAGGGCAAGGCGGAGCCGGTGCCCACGTTCAGGCCCGAGGTCCTTGCATCGCCGCCGCCTGTCTTGTTGTGTGTTTGGGGTTGCTTCCCTGTTGCGGTGCAGAGATTCGAAGGAGGGACGCCTCACTGTGCGCGCGTGTGCAGGGCGCGATGCGAGAGCAGCAGCAGGTGTTTGAGTCACGTAGGAAGGACGCGGCGGGCTCCCAGCACAGCGTCACGTTCGGCCGCACCTTTGAGAAGGAGGTGCTGGCGTTTCATGGCCGTCGTTGCTTTCTTGATGGCGATTGCTGCTGATGCAATGTGTTGACACGCAATTGACGCGCGGTGTGGCAGGCGCTCGAGGGTGCGCTGCGCGAGCTGCTGGCGAGCGGCAAGGGCGCTGCCATGGTGATTGACGGGCCGCCGGGCATCGGCAAGTCCAACCTGGCCGCGCACGTGCTGGCGCTGGTGAGCGAGGACGAGGAGGAGCAGGTGTGTGTGCTGCGCGCGTCGTGCGCGGCGCTGGAGAAGGACACGCCGCTGCACGCGTGGCGCGCGCTGGCGGCGCAGCTGCTGCACGCGCTGGAGCTGCGCTCGGGCACCACGCTGCAGCGCTGGACGCAGGCCCGGCTGGGCGAGGAGTGGGTCAGCAACCTGGGCCTGCTCAAGGACTTGGTGCCGGAGCTCAAGGTGATGGCTTGTTCGGTTGGATTTGGCTGTTGACTTGCCTCGTTGGTGATTGACGTGCAAAACTGCAAAAAGGCCGAGGCCGTGACGCGGAAGATGACGCGCAAACAGCGCCACAGCCAGCTGGGGCTGCTGGTGCACGGCATTCTGGCGCAGTGGGTGGCGGAGCACAAGACGGTGCTGCTGCTGGAGAACGTGCAGTGGATGGACAGCGAGTCTGCGCGGCTGGCGCTGGAGATTGTGTCCGAAGTGGGCTGCAACCTGCTGGCCATGTTCACTGCCAGGTGCCGGGCGCTCGCTGCGTTGATGATGCTCATGCACGTGCACACAGGCCCGTTGTGGACGCGCCGCAGCACCTGCAGCAGCTGTTTGCGTTGGTGGAGTCCAACAAGTTCTACATGCGTCTCGGTACGATGCAGTTTGAGGATCTGGAACGCCTGGTCTGCCACCAGCTGGATGTGGAGTCCATCCCTGCAGGTTGGACTGCGCTGTTTGCTGCAACGGTGACTCAGCGGACCGCAGCGCTGGTTCAGTTCATCACCAAGAAGAGCGAAGGCAACCCCTTGTTTGCCAGAGAGTTCAGCGCGGACCTGCTGGCCAAGGGCTACATCCGGGTGGAGGTCTGCAAGGGCGCTGATGCTGTGTGCCCGTTGCTCACGAACAACCAAAGCAGGGCTCTGCGGTGATGATCACCAAGGACCTGAGCGCGGTGGAGGACTTGCCTGAGAGCGTGCACAACGTGCTGAGCGCGCGCATTGATCAGCTCACACCGGGTACGCTGTGGGTTGTTGCTTCGCCCCAATGCTTATTGGCGGTGCAGCCACGCAGATGGTGCTCAAGGTGGCCTCGGTGGTGGGCTTCACCTTCTCCACCGCCTTGCTGGGCGCCGTGTTCCCCGTCAAGCAGGACACGCTGGCACTCAACAGGTTGTCGCGGCTGCTTTGCTTGTGTGTGTTGTGTGTGTGTGTGTGTGTGTGTGTGTGTGTGTGTGTGTTTGTGTTCGTTACGATGAATATGTCGTTAACG
>CAZYYU010000106.1:0-10033 GCA_964651735.1 uncultured Gammaproteobacteria bacterium
GGACTCGAATATCATCTCCGCGATGATCAGCACCACGTCCTTGGCAACGCATGCCATCATGGCGCTGGTGGTGGTGAGGGCAACGACGCGCGGAACAGGCTCTTGCCTCTTGTTGAAGCGACGCGAGCCAATCACGCACACGATGGCGCTCTGGCACCTCTTCAGCTTGGCTTCCTTCTCTGGCACGCCTGTCAGCAGAGCACACTCCGCTGCCCAACGCGCGCACACCCCCAAAGTGCAGCGCAATCCTGCCAATCAACTCGCGCATCGACACGGGGTCCGAATCCACCTCTAGCTGCATCTCGGCAGGCAGCTTCGGATTGCCCTTGCGCAGCACCACCGTCAGCAGCGCCACACGACGCTGTGCCACCTCCTCACATGCAGCCGCAACCTTTTTGTGCGCCACCGCCAATCGTAAGCAAGAGGTGGGCACCCTCTGCGGACCACTCACGAGTTGAGCAGCGTCAGGCAGCTGAACTGGGACGGGAGCGTGCGCAGATCGTTGTTTTGCAGCGACAGCCTGTGCAACGACGCGTAAGGCACGCAGGGAAACCGCCAAACAAGCAGCCGCACACTGCTAATTTGGGCAGAGTGCACAGCTCCGCCGGAACCCGCCTGATAGCGTTGTCGCTGAGGTGCAAGAAGACCAGCTGCAACAGAGGGATTGAGACGGGCCAATCAGAGAAGGGCGCGGCTCACGTTGGGGAACAGGGGCAGGAACGGGAAGAGCTTCCTCAGTCTGTTGCCGTTGATGCTGACGGTGTCGATGCGCGCCCGGCTCTCGGGTGAAATGTCGAGCTGCCCCAGGCACGCCAGCATTGCATCGTCGTGCCACTTGTGATTCGTGGCATGGAACTGCGAGCCGTCAGCCGCAGGCAGCGCCACATGGGAGCACCACTGCACCCAGGTGCCACCGGTATCGATGTAGGCCATGGAGTCGCCTTGCTCATCCAGCAGCTGGAGCGCCGTGCGTGAGGACCCAGGCACCGCGCCCAGCACCTCATTGCCTTCCACTTGGAGTCCGCCTCCAGCGCGTCCACCACGTCCTCCTCTTCTTCCACCTGGCGCGGCTCGTCGTCGTCGTCGTCGTCACCACCGTGCCCGCACATCTCGCAGCGCGTCTCCCGAGCCTCGTTGAGGAAGGTGCACATGGGGCAGGCCCATTGGTCCATGACTTGCACCGCACACGCGACCCTTCGCTTTCACTTTTTGCTGCCAAACAGATTGGAGAACGAAGAGAACGAGAGGCGGCGCGTCTGCCAGCAGGGTGAGGTCCCCAACCTGAACAGAGAGGGGAGATGGCATACCCCCGTGGGGGCGACCGAACCGGGCGGGTCAGCAGGCGAAGGAGCCTTGGAGCAAGCGTCAAAAACCACGACCACGACATGCGCGCCACGCAAACCTGGGGTGCGGCCTGCTGCGGCGGCTGTGGCAGCTGCTGTTGCTGTTGCTGCTGCGGCGGGTTGTTGGTGTTGGTGATGCTGAGCCTGCGCTGCTGGCGGCCACTCGGGGACGGAGAACGCGGCGAAGGGGAGCGGTTGGTGGGGCTGGGCCTGGGGTGTGCGGCGTCAGCGCGCCTCAAGCGGAGCGAGCCACACACACCTCGAGTCGCCCTCATCGTCGTCGTCGTTGTTCACGTACGAGCTCAGCTGCTGGATGGAGCTGATGGAATTCTTGCGCGCCAGATAGCCCTCTGCCATATGGAGGGCGTGGTCAGCAGGACCCCTTTCCCCCCAAAAAACACAGACGGCACCCTGCTGGCAGTTCTTGCGCACGCGGCGCGTGTCCTTCTCCGTCTCCATCATCCTGCATCGCGCCGTCAGCAAGCAACGCAACGTGCAAGGCGAGCAGCACTTTTGGCTCTTCTCCGCTGCCTGCAGCTTGACTTGCACAAACTGGTTGTTCGGGCTGCAGAGCGTTAACCCCCCGCGTGCATCGCACACGAGGTGAACCTCCCCCCTCACCTGATGGCCGCGCTCTGCTGAAACATGCGCACTGAGGACCGAGCCGTCAGGGTCACGCATCTGGCGTCAAGGGGCCAACCTTGCGCCTTCTTGGTCTTGATGGCCTCCTGCGGCAAGCGACGAGCAGTGGGTGGTGCGGCGCAGTGCATGCGGGGAGGTCACCTCGCGGTTGCCCTCGTCGATGTGGCGCAGCAGCTCCTTGTCCAGCTCCGAAGCCTGCAGCTGCAGCACCACAGCTTCTGCCGGACGTTGCAGTCAGTGCGCGATTGGCGCTGGGCATAGCGGTGGTGCTACCAGCGTCGGGCACGCTCTTCACTGGCGAGAGCACGCACGTTGAATTGGGGACATGGGCTGCTGCGACCAAGGATGCTCACCCAAAGAAGCGTCCGAGGTGAAGGCAGCGCTGCCCCCGGACTGTGAGCACCACCAGCGCCGCAAACCACAGCGCAAGTTACATGAAGTGGCCGCTGATGGACACTGGCAACCGCGTGACCATGTCTTGCAAAGAGAAGGCCGCTCAGCAAGCAGCAGAAGCGTCAGGGGCGCGCCCTCAATCTCACCGACGTAGGTCAGCACCCACGTGGCGAGCTTGCTGGCGTCCTGCGCGGGCGACGCCGCCGATGCAGTCACCTCCTGCGTTGTGTGTGTGTGAGGGGCCCGTGAGCTTTGGTGCACCGCCGTCCACCAAAACCGCATCACCAGCTCGATCACGCACTGGACCTGGGGGCGGGGAAACTCAGGACCACACCAACGCACAACACCACCGCAAACCATGTTGGAGTAGCGAATGTCATGCAGCTGCGCCACGTTGCCGCTGTGGTCGAAGATCTTCTTCACGGTGCTGAGGCCAGGCACGCCCTGCACCTCGAACTTGGCGTTGGTGCCCACCAGCTTCTTCAGGCCGCCCAGCGCGTCCCCCACTTGCTCCTGCGTCGAAAGACATTGAGTGTGTGTGCGCAAAAGCAAGCAAGCAAGTCACCGCACCACGATGCGCTTGCTGTTCTCGATGAAGCAGAAGTTGCCAGCTCCCGATCTCGCAATGTCGGTCATGATGTCCTCGGCAAAGTCCTTGCCGATGCCAAAGGTGGAGATGCAAGCGCCGGCACCTGGCAGCAACGAGGACGCAAGTGACGCGCAAAAGGACAAGGGGGGACTTGGCAAACACGCACCGTTGATCTCCTCTGCCAAGGCCGCAAAGTCGGAGCGAGAGCGCAGGCCCTGGTTGGCCTGACCGTCGCTGAAGAGGAAGATGCGCTTGGCCATGGAGCTGGACTCGCCCAACGCGGCGACGGGCGGCGTCCCGCAGCTCTGGCAGAACTTGTAGCCCACAAAGTTCACGGCCTTGCAGTCTGACGTTGGATGTCAGCGAGTGGTTCCTCCGCTCGAGGCGGCAAATCGTTACTGGAGCAGTTGACAGTGGGGTCTTGCTGCTGCTGCTGCTGCTGCTGCAGTTGCTGTGGCTCCCGGCCAGAGGAGAGGCGCCGCGAAAACGAGGAAGAGTCCTCTGCACGGAAAGATTAGGCGCCCTGAAGTGCAGTGCAGCTCGCACTGACCGCGGCGGAAGAAGGCACCGCGCGGCTCCAGCCCGAGCACGAGCGCGGCAGCTGGCAGGCGCGCATGAGGCACCGAGGCACTGCAGCGCAGCACTCTCACCAATCAGCCCGCGAGAGATGTTCGTGGAACCGCCTGTCTGCACGCCATCCACCAGCGACTTGAGAGAAGCCTTGTTGCCCTCGCTCAGGTTGCCGTTGATGAAGATGTTCTTCACGCTGTCGTCGTAGCAAATGAAGTGCAGCCTATCGCGCGCGTCCAGGTTGTCAATGATGAGCTTGATGGCCTGCAAGGTGCTGAGCGCGAGGCACAGCAGCGAGGCCTGAAGCAACAACCTGCTTGCTGAACTCGAGGCGGTCCCCTGCCATGCTCCCGGAGCGATCCAGCAGCACGCACAGCTCCACCGGCGCCCTCTCCTGCTGCACCTCGGCCTCGCTGGTCTGCACCGAAGCCACTGGACAAGCCTCAGCGAAAACCAATTCGGGTCCACGGCGGCTACCGATGTGGGCCTTGACAGGCTCCCCGCGCTTGATGTGGCTCAAGTCTGCGGGCCGCGGAAATGGTGTCAGGCTCTTCGAGGGACAAAAAGAGCCTGCACACCGTTCTGCGCGTTGACGGAGATGGGCGACCCCGTGGGGAGCACCTGCGCGCGCACTCCAGCTCAGACATCCACCAAACTTGCGTCGCGGGCGCGCGCGCAGCCCGAACCTCGATGACTGCCGTGTTGTCGGCCACTGCGACTGCGGGAGCAACCTCCATCCTGCAACAACCCCTCCAAAAGCTTGTCTATTGAACTGTGCATCGTCCGTCCTGCGGCTGCGGCGAAAGTGACAGCCAGTAGTGCGGGCCGATTGATCCCCATTACCTTCTCGGGCTCCGCAGCTGACATCAGAGGCGTCTCGTCAACGTGCACCCGCACATCTTCTGCTGTTTCCCAACACTTGTCAACCCGCGTCGGCCACACCATCTCGCGCGCGATGAGCAGCACCACGTCGCGCGATACTGCGCTGCTGCGTTACAGACCACACCAGCACAACCCCCCTGACACTCACTGATCTTGAAGGGCGCCCGTCTGCGCACGCCGATGATGCACGTCACAACGTCGTGACAGCGCTGCCGGCGCCGCACCATATCGGGCCCCACCGTGAAGGTGAACACCTTCTCTGCGCCGGGCGAGTCAGCGTGCCCTGAGCACTGCACTTGCACTCACCGGTCTCAAGCATTTGCGAGACATGCGTGACGTTGGTGAGTGCGATGCGCCTGAAATCCTTCTGCAACCGCAGCCCGAGCGCAGCCTGCATCGCCCACCAAAGGACTGAGACGGGGCACCACGCGCGTCATGCTCTTGCCTCGATTTCCGACACCTTCACAGCCTTGGAAAAGCACCTGTGTGGCGCGGCGCTCACTCAACAGCGCGCACATCAGACAGAGCTAGGAGCTCACAGGTCGCGCACAAAGTCGCCTATGCAGCATCAGACGCGAAGAGCCTGCACCCAGCCAGACAACACAGTACCCTGGTTGGAAGTGGCGCTGATCACTGCAGGCAGTGCTTGCACCAGCACTGCGAGCGGTCACTGAGAGAGGTGGGCAAGCAAAACAACATTGCCTTGATAATGCTGCCTGAGCACACGCCGCCCCTCAGCCACGTCGGCGCGCCACCACAGCCACCCACCTCGCAAGCAAGGCATGCTGCAGGTCCAGCGTCAGAAACCAGCCTTCTGGCTTCGACAGCCGAATCTGCTCCGCGAGCAGTGCGCCGGGATGCTGCTGCACCTGTGCGGTGCGGGGGCTGTGAGCAGACAAAAATCCCCGCGCTCACCGTCGCCGCACCACAATGATGTCGCCGTCGCCCAGCTCCTGCATTGCCAGCGGCACGTCCTCTTCCACAGGGTCGATGCGCATGTAGCTGCCGTCGCACCGAACCTGAGGCGTTGAGATTGGACGCTGAAGGACTCGAGCGGCGCAGCCACCTCCTCCCAGAACAGAAGCGGGGCGGACTCGGGCAGCCTGCAACCAGACCGCTCGCTTCAGCAAGCATCCACGCACACCAGGCAACGCACCCGCAAAGCCGCCTCAGCTCGGCGCTTGCACCATCCGCGAGCGACCGCTGCTTGTCCAGCAGCAGAATCGCCACAAACCGCAGTTGCTGCAGGGACACGTCAAACCACTTGAAGAAAAGGTGGCGGTCGTCGTTGAGCCGCGGCGCGAAGAAAGGGGCCTCAGTGCTGCGGCGAAGCTCAGCGTCGACGTTTGGGCGTCAAAAGGCGACGAACCGCTGCGAAACCTCGCACAGCACGATGAGGCCGTAGGTCTTGAAGGGCTTGACGGGCGCCCTGCAGCGAGTGCGCGTGAAAAGCAGTCCCCCAATGCGCAAGGGAGCCAGCAGCACCACAGGTCCTCTTGCGTGCACAAGCACTTGGTGGGCCTCCAGGAGCCGTTGATGCGCCGCGTCACCCTGGGGTTGCACGGGGTCAAGACACATGCAGCGCGCCTGACCAGGCCGCAGCACCTGTACATCTGCACCATCTCGGCCAGCAGCACGTGCAGATGGAGCGCAATCATGCCCCGCAGCTCAGCGTAGGTGCAGGTCGGGACCACGATGAGGTCTAGGTCCGGCTTGGCCTCGATTCCTTGCTGGCGCGGCAAAGTGAGCGTGGAGACTGGACGTCAAGCACCAGCCTGAGTGTCCTTGACAAGGTCGGGTCCGTGGTGGGCATGGAGGGACTCGAACGTGAAGACGTGGCTGTGGGAAGAGCAGTTTCATCAAAAACGACGCCCGCCCCCGGCTCTCCGACCCCCGCACGAAGCGGCCCGGCATAGCCCACGCAAGTGCAAGCAAGTGCCACCGCAAGATGGCGGGAACGGACGCACACGTCAACCATCTGCTCGTCCATCTTCCTGTGCAGGCGCGGCGCGTGCTCGGCCTTTGCTCCCTCGCAGCTGACCCACCCTGACCCACCCTGCACGCAGGCACAACGCAAACAAAAAATGAAAGTCGTCTACTTGTTCAAGTTGACCGAGTTGGAGGCATACTGGCTGCGCACGGTGTTCTGCAAATCCTTCTGCTGCACGGCCTGGAAGTTCTTCTCTGCGAGCTTTTGCTGGCGCCGCTTCATCAGGAGCACTGCAACCACAACGGCCACCACAGCCACAGCCACGCAAGCGATGGTGATGCCCGCAATGGCTCCGGGCGAGAGCGAGGAGCGGTCAGCGCCGCCAGAGGGAACCGTGGTGGAGTTGGGGGAAGTGGATGACGTGGCGACAATGTTGGTGCCGCCGCTGCCGCCGCCGCCGCCGCCGCCGCCGCCGCTGCTGCTGGGGCACGCGCTGCTCGGCTGCACCTGCACCAGCATGCTCAGCGCCGTGTCGGACTGCTGCGGCGTTGCCTGTGGCCAGCCCAGCGCGCGTGAGGTGCGCATGTATGTGTGTGAGGGCACCACGCACCACGAGGCAGCCGCTCGACCCCAGGAAGGACGGCTGGACCACGTCTGCCAGCGGAGGTGAGCACAGCAGCACTGTGCGAGCAGCCGCCCGAGCAGCACGCACTGACGGTCTGGAAGGTGCCAGTGGCGCCGCCCGAAGGAAACGTGGCAACCTGCAGAAGCAGTCGGCAACCACGCCGCACATGGGTGCAAGCGGCACGAACCGGCACTTCGACGGAGGAGCCGACGGCGGGCCCTGCTCGATCAAGGGCGAGTCACACGAGAGCGGCGGCGGTGGATGCAGTCTGGCAACCTGCAGCCTGTCGACCGTCCCGACGCAGCTGCTGCTGCTGCTGCTGCTGCTCGAACAGCAGCAGCCACAGATCGTCTGTGCGAGTGTGTGAGAGTGAGCGATCGCGATGCAGTGACGGGAGATGCGCGCACCGGAGATGTGCAGGTGGAAGTGGCCGCCGATGGTGAGGTTGTTCAGGATGGTGAAGGTGTTGCCGCCGCCGTACACGGTGGCGCAGTCGTCCATCATGTGCAGCTCTGCACAGACACACACACGTGTGGGATGAGGCTGACGCTGCGATCCAAGGCACACAGCACACCGTCGATCCAGGCATACTGCGGGTTGGTGACGTTGCACGTGGCGTTGGGACCGACCGTGATCCGGCCGTTGGCGATGAGGCCGCCTGTGTTCGCGGCGCTCAGCGCAGCAACAGAGCAACAAGGACGGCATTCCGCACCGCCGTCCTGAATCTGGATGGAGGAGCCGGGATGCAGCAACGACTCGCCCTGAACACGCCGCCGTCAACCCGCCACACAGACACGCCCGCCAACACACGCACCCTGTGGAAAGTGAAGGTGCCGTTGTTCTCCACCTGCAGCGTGGCGTTCTGCAGCAGGTTGGGCCCCTGTTTCGGCAACCCGGTGAAGGTGCGCACAGAGCAAAGTGACGGCACGCAACAAACAAACAAACAAACAAGCAGGACGACGCACACTGACGAAGCTGGCGTTGGTGCCCGTGACGACGGTGAGCTGCGAGTCGGCGGCCAGATCGCCGCTGTACGCCCAAAGGTCGCCCGTCCACACCAGACGGCCCTCTTTGCGGATCGCGAAGTACGGGATGTACCGGTACGCGCCTGACCCCGCCCAATGAGGCGCGCGTCCAACAAGAGAGAGCAGAGCGCAGAGAGAGCTCGAGAAGCAAAGCAACGCACCGGGATCCGTCTGGTCGGGGCGGTCTGAGGTGGAGGCATTGCGCAGCATGATGTCGTAGGGCCCGATGGGGATCTGCGGCACGGTGTGCGCGTCATTCGATCGCTGCGGCGGGTTGTTCGCGCCAAAGCAAACGCACCAGGAACTGCTCGTTGCCCTGGAACCACGCCGTCACGTCGATGCCCTTGCCGATGGCCGTGCTGTTGTCGCGCAGCTGCAAACGCTTTCAGCATCACACACACACACACAAACAGAAGCGCGCACTCACCTGATACGCCTCGATGACAAACTGCGGCAGCTGCGCCTCAGAGTCGTAGAGGTATCGCTCGTGACCTGGGCAGCGGAAGATGGCGTCGAGCAAGTGGCCCGACGCGTTGACACACTGGCCGATGCCGTTGATGTAGTCGCCGAACGCGGTGGGCAGCGTGGCGTCGGCGGTGATGTTGCCTGCAGCGGAAGGATGGGGGAACGGTGAGAGACGCGCCCTGCTCGACGATGGGGGAAGACAGCGAGAGCACCGCACCCGTGGCGGGGTCCGCCGTGGCCAGCGGGCGGCCCAGCAGCGCCAAGCGCTCCTCAATCACCGGGTCCAGCGCGAACTCCTTGCCCGCGTTCTGGCCCGCAGGCCACACCTCGTAGCCGTAGGAGGCGCGCAGCGCGGCAATGGACCGCGCGGCGGGCCAGCGCGTGGCGTTGATGGCGTTCAGCTCCTCGTCCACGAAGTACGTCACGTTGCGGCCAAAGGGCGACGCGTACACGTTGCCCTGCAGCTGGATCTGGTAGCCCGCCCAGCCGTCGTTGGCGGTGCTGTCAGCGTCGAGCAGGCAGCCGCTGGAGCAGTTGGTCAGGGGCAGTGTGGCCGTGCCGACGCCGTAGAAGAACTCGGGCGCAGAACCATGCTCGGTGGCGTTGTACACCAGGTAGTGGGTGTTGCGCACGAACGCGGCCGCGTTGAAGCGCGCCGTGGCCATGTAGAAGATGTTGTCCACAATGGCAATGTCGCCGCCCACGTTGCGCGCCAGGTCGATGTGGATGTGGTTGTCCAGCGGCTCCGAGTTGTAGATGACGTTGTGCACAATGTGCAGCTGGTCGAGGCAGGCGTGCGAGCACTGCGAGCCGTTCACGAAGATGGGCGCGCGGTTGTGCTGCGCGCCCACGTCCTCCATCACGTTCCACACAATGGTCCACTGGTACGTGGAGCGCAGCTGCTGCGTGCCGTCGTCGACGGAGCCAAACCACAGTCCGTCCTGCGGCAGGTGGAAGTACACCGCGGACCCGGCGATGCCCTGGAAGAAGTTCCACTCCACGATGCCGACCTGGCAGTCCTGCTCCACGCGGATGGCGTTGTCGCCCTCCACGATGCCTGTGGCGCGGCTCAAGTCCGTCTGGAACAGGCAGTTGTCCACTTCGGTGCTGCACAAAGCAACTGGTCACGGCAACCCAACAGACGAGAGGCTGCGCGCACCGTCGCGTGCGGCGGAACACGATGGCGTCCTCGGTCCTGCCGTCGGCGTCGCTGTTGATGCCGCAGCGGAAGAAGTTGCAGCCCGACACGCGCACAGTGTCCGCGGAGTTGAAGAGCGCGCACGTGCCGGTGGGGTTGTCGACGTCGAGCGCATCGCCAGTGTCGCGGAACGTGCTGAAGATGAAGGTGAGGTTGCGGTGCTCGCGGAACGGCTCGATGGTGGCCTCAGGCAGCTGCGCCGGCAGGTACGTGTCAGCCACGAAGGCGGCGAAGTGCGCGCCGCTCAGGAACACGTTGAGGCAGCGCAGATACTGGGTGCCGCCCCAGTACTGATATTGACCCGCGGGCGTGGTGGGCTCCTCAGCGGTGGTCTCCTCCTCCGTGGAGCTCTCCTCCGTTGAGCTCTCCTC
>CAZYYU010000107.1:0-2711 GCA_964651735.1 uncultured Gammaproteobacteria bacterium
CAAGTCGCTGGATGGTCTCAAGAGCGCCAACAAGGCTGAAGCGCCCAAGCCCGAGGACGAGCAGCAGCAGCAGCAGCAGCAGCAGCAGCAGCAGCAGCAGCAGCTGGGCAAGTTCTGCCGTGGCTGCGTGGACGAGCAGCGTGCAGAGCCTTGCGTGGACTTCATTCCGGGTCCGTTGCGGCGCGTCAAGGAGGAGACCAGAATGCAGCGCAGCGTGAGCGACCAGTTTGACCGCGACGACGTGAGCCTGGCAGGCACGCGTCGATCTCGGCGCCTGTCGCACAGCGCGAGCGCAAGCGAGGCCCTCGACGACTCCATGACGTCGTCGCTCACCACGTCCACGGCTTCGGCTGCAACCACGGCCGCCTCCACGGCGACCACCACCGCCGCCGCCGCCGCCACCTCCTCTGCGTCTGCGAGCGCTGCTGCGGCCACGTCGCCGACCACTGCTTCGCCGTCGCTGTCCCTCAGCACCGCCACATCCACGCCCAGCGTCACGCCCGCAGCCACGCCCCCCGCGCCCGCAGCACCGCCTCTGGCGGCCACCGTTGCCCCGGCCGGTGCCAACGCCTCGCCCAAGAAGAGGGCGCTGGCCAAGCATGCGGGCGTCAACTGGCGCTCTCGCGTGCTCAACTTTGTGGAGCGCCGGTGTCGCATCTGCGGTCATCTGCCGCACGAACACGCTGGCTCCATCGTGGCCGCGTTCACGCTCAGCCTGGACTTCAAGACGCGCGCAGCCTGGTCCTCGGCCTTTGCCTCCTTCGACGACGTGGCCAGCGAGGCCATGAAGGACTGCATCGCGCGCGTGTACGAGCCGTCCGTGTTCCGCATCGTGGACGAGCACATTGTGGTGCCGGAGGAGTCGGACGACAGCGTGCACAGCCTGTTCGAGGACGAGGATCTGAGCGCGGCCACCGAGAGCATCACGGGGGAGCAGAGCGACTTCCTGGAGAGCAAGCGCTTCTTCCGCTTCACGCTGTGGAAGGCGCAGAACCTGCCAGCGCGCGCTGACGGCACCCCGCACACGTGGGTGGTGCAGGCCAAGTTTGGCAGTACGGTGGTCACGTCGTCGCAGATGACTGGCAGCGACCCGGTGTGGAAAGAGCACTTCCACTTTGTAAGCGCCGCTGTCCTGGGCTCTGCGGCTGCTGCTTTGCGGTGACCCCGCCCCGTCTCCGCAGAAGTTCAAGGAGGGGCGGAAGCTGTACCTGCGCATCGTGGCCTCAGACGAGCCCGCGCATCACGAGGGCCGCGTGAGCCTGCAGCTGGAGCAGGGGTCGTCGCGCTCGCGGAGCGACACTGGCCGACGCCCGAGCGTGCAGGAGGACGTGGCGTCGCCGCGCGGCCGGACCAGCTCCACAGGTTGGTGTTGCCGTTGCCGTTGCTGCTGTCGGAATGTGACGTATCCTCAATCAGGCAAGCGGCCCAGCGAGGACGGCCGGCGCTTCAGCGACGATGTGCGGCCCGTGGTGCGCTCGCCAAGCGGCAGCTCTTGGAGCGCGCGCGCTGGTGCGTAGTTGTTGCTGTTGCTGCTGCTGTTGTTGCATGCCATTCAGCAGCGTGCAAGGGCTGGGCGCGGTTGAGGCGGTTGCGTCGCGTGGCTCGACAGACGACAGCATCGTGACGTCTGCGGACGAGCTGTGGGCTTCGGCTCGGCAGTGGCGGTCCATCGTGTCGGCCGAGAGCAAGGCCGTGACACATGGCCAGATGCTGGTGTCGCTGCAGATGGACGTGCCGCTGCTCAACCCTCGCTTTCTGCACGCGGTGGTGAAGGTTCGCTGCCCTGTTTGGTGTGGCGCGCAACGCTGACGCTTCGCGCTGAAGGACGGGGAGCCGGACGGCGTGCACGATGTGCTGCCTGCGGGGCAGGGCTGGGTGCTGTTCCGCGATCTGCAGCACCAGCTGGCCACGGGCGACGTGGTGTTGCTCGTGGGCCACGGCTGGGTTGGCTCCACGTTGCAAAAGTACGAGCAGAAGCCGTGGCTGCACATGGGCATGGTCATGGTGTTCAGCGAGTACGACATGATTCTTGTGTGGGAGTTTACGCCGAACAAGTCCCTGGAAGTGTCGGACAAAGTGAGTGAGTCCCTCGCGCAGAAGACGCGCGTGTGTTCTGCTCACTGACTCGGCTGGCAAGGTGACGGGAGAGTTCAAGCTCAACGTGCAGCTGACGGACATCAACACCAAACTGCGCGATGCACGCTACTACCGCGCCGCCGTGCGCAAGCTGTCGTGCCAGCGCACGCCAGACATGCTGCGGGACTTGATGCGGCTGAAGAAGCGGCTGGAAGCGGAAGGCTTCGCTGGCAGCCTGCCAGGCAAAGCTTGGGGGAGCGGCGTGTTTGGTCTCGCTCACGGCGCAACGACCCAGGGCTGCTGGGGCGCGAGCAGCTGCTGTCGCAGGATTTGGGCGCCGTGTTCAGCGCGGAGCTGCTGGCCACTGCGTTCCAGACGATGCGCTTGCTGCCACAAGACGCGCCGCTGAGCCAGGCACGCACTGCGTTGCTCGAGCGCGCTGCTTCCCGCTCACTGACCAGCTTCGTCTCAAGTACGGTCCGGCCTTCTGGACGCGGGACGAGGCCATCGAGCTGGCGGGTGGTGCACGGCTGGAACGCTGCGCGCACATTGAGCGCAGCTACGATCCCGTGGGGCGGCAGTGGACCATCAAGTGAATTCGTTGTTGCCATCTCCATCAAGGCTGCTTCTCCGTT
>CAZYYU010000107.1:2811-4876 GCA_964651735.1 uncultured Gammaproteobacteria bacterium
AAGGCTGCTTCTCCGTTGGCGGCGGCGCCACGGCCACCGTGAAGCGGGTGAGCTCAGTGCAGGGCCTGCGCTGGTCCAGGTGGTCGAGCAGCGTGGGCGAGATGGGCTTGCTGCCCAGACGCTTCGCCGTTTGTAGCCACTCCTCTGCTGCTTCCTTGAGCAAACAACGGCCACCACCACCGCCTTCACCACTGACCCCTTGAGATCCGCCTGCCTCCCATGGCCTCCTTGTAACTGTGACGCTGTGAGTAGCGCGCCAGCCTCGACGTGGGCCTCTCACTCCATGGCCATGCCAAAGTCCCACAGCTCAATCTTCTCGCGCACGAGCCATCCTGCCGTGCATGCGAGCTGCACACTGCAGCAGTTGAGCGGTCAGCTCTTGGCCCACCCCACCCCTCCAAACATTGGTGCCAGCAACCTGCCGGCCCCAGGATGCTCCCGCAAGTAGGCACCGGTCATGGACGTGTAGATGGAGCCGTAAACTGGATGCGGTCAGCCCATTGTGCGGAGAGCAGCCGCACGCACCGTAGCCGATTTCACAGGCAGCCAGCTCGCCCGCCGCGCTCCAAACCTCCCATGAAAGGATCCGTATGTCCGGGAACTGCAAACCAAACACATTCAGCAGCAGGAGGCACCTGCTCGAGTTGCACCTGCTCAGGATGCGTCATGATCCAGCGTAGCGACCGCTGCAGAGCAGGGCACAGCCAGCAGTGCTCGTGATACTTGCGAATCATCTCGCATGCGGCGTCGAACTGGGTGTTGCAGGAAAAGGTGAACTTGGCGGCCCTCTTCCGCGTCTTGGAGTGCACAACGCCTGTCGCGACGCTGAGCCACTGCCGCGGCGGGAGGAGACCGAGTCTCCTAACCAGGAGGCGCCATCACACAGCGCTGCCGATGCAGCTTCAGCGCAGGCACATCCACCTCCCACAGGTTGATGGACATGGGAAACACGCCCAGTCGGATGGCAGAGGACACGACGGCGGGATGGAAGGTGGGCGCGAAGCAGAACTCCCGCTCTGCACGGGCGGGTCTGACGGCGGAGATGGCAAGCAACAGCAGGTGCCCACACCCTTGCCACGCAGCAGCCTGGGGATGTCGCTCACCGCGGCCACTGTGGCGACCAGCGGGTACTGGCACTGCGCGCTGGCGAACTGCAGGTGCGGGAGCTGCAGCGGCACCGCGTAGCGCGCCTCTGCGGTGGACTGTCCAGTGAAGAGGGGGAACGGTGGTGCGGCGGGGCGTGCTGACCTGCCGGTGCTGGCGCGGCCTCGCACATGTCGCACTGGAAACTGTTGCCTGCGTTGCTGAAGGAGCACCGCGGGCAGCTCCACGCATCGTCCACAGGCTCGGCTTGCATCGGAACACCCACAACGTGTGAAGTTTACAACGCGCGGCGCTTGCGGCGCACCTGCTGAGCGATGCGATCCTGTGGGGAAAGGTGTTGGAACTCGGGAGGCCGCAACAGCGAGCCACGAACCAGGTCACGACGACCCTGCTGGGTCAGACGGCGCCCGCCGTGGATCTGGTCCTTCTCCACCAAACCGATCTTCTCAAGCTGCTGCAGGATGTGGCGCAAGTGTGCGCTGGCAAGGGGGAAGCGCTTTTGAGTGCGGGGGCCAAGCCCGACGACGACGATGACGACGACTCACCCCGCGGCAATCGCGCGGTGCTCAGGGCGCGATCCACGACGACCGCCCTCACTGTAGACCTTGCGGAACGAACCAACTCCCTTGCCCGCCTTGATGTACAAGCGGCGAGCCACACCGGCAGCGCGCACGTAGTACCTGTGGGGTGCGTGCGGGTGAGCGGCGCCACCCCAAGAGAGCGAGCAAGCAAGCGCTCACCAATCAGGATCATAAGGAGCCAGCTCCTTGGACACAGCGGTGCGGACCAGGTCCACATACTTGGGCAGCTCGACCTTGCCCGACTGCTTGAGGTACTTGGCGAAGGCCACCACAAACGCCTCAGGCTTCACGTCCTTGACGGTGTACACCTTGCCCATAGAAGTCGCCATCTTTGGCTGCGGGAGCCATGGTGAGACCAACGCGCCAAGAGGAGAGCCGCA
>CAZYYU010000107.1:4976-7943 GCA_964651735.1 uncultured Gammaproteobacteria bacterium
CCGCAACAAGCGAAGACCGCAAACAACGGCCCGGCGCGGCGCGAAGCGCTTTCACGGGCCCATCCCAGCAACGCCGTGTGGCGCGTGCCTCGCGCGGGGCTCCCACAGGCGAGAGAAAGGGCACGCAAAAAAAAGCAAAACAAGCAGCGCGCGCTGAGGTCCCCGCAGGCGGACGGCGACGCAGGGGCAGGCCACGATGCGCCACATGGGGACAGACGCGCGCGCCGCCACGATTGCAGCCTCACAGCGCCGTGTGCCGCCCGCCGCGCCCCGCGCCGCGCCGCTGCGTTCTCAACGCGACCCAACGAGCTCCCGTTTTGAAGCGAGCGCTCAACCTGGAACCCCTACGCTGACGGACTGTGTGCGAGCGCGCGTTGTCAAGTTTTTGCACGCTGCGCTCCACCGGCCCACCCACAAGTGCACGTAGAGGGTGAGTGAGTGAGCGCAACGCGCCGAGGAGTCAGGGGCGCTCCCTCGGGCGGTTTGGCTGTGAGCAAGGAGAAAGAGAGCCCCGGGGCAGGCCCGCCGGTGGCGCACCAGCCGCACGACGCCTGTGCCGGGGTTCCTGCCGCGCTGGGCGCAGCGAGCAGGAGGGCCCTGCGGCGCTTTTGTTGCGCTTTTTTGTTGGGCGTGCCTTGGTGGCTCTGGCGCGCCCTCTCGCCCGCTCTGGCTGCGTGCTCCCGGCTGGCTGGGTGCAATGTGGCGTGCCTGGCGGGCAGCGGCGCGGCGCTCGCGTCGTGAGAGGCTTCTTTTGCTTTCGTCTGCTTGAGAGCGCGCGCTGTGGGCTTGGTTGTGGCGCGCTCGCTTCGCTGCAACCACTCGTGAGACTCACCGCACACGCCGCCAGGGCCGAGCCAATCATGCCGCATTCCTACGGTTTCAGGGCGCGGACGCGCAAGCTCTTCGCCAGGGAGTTCCGCCAGCATGGGTGCGTTGCTGTTTGGGGGGTGGCTGCGCTGCAGAGCAAACCGCGCGCGCTCACGCGTGCTTTTTCCGCGCGCAGCATGCCCGGGCTGCAGACCTACATGACCAAGTACAAAGTGGGCGACTTGGTGGACATCAAGGCGAACAGCGCTATCCACAAGGGCATGCCGCACAAGTTCTACCACGGCCGCACGGGCTTCGTGTACAATGTGTCGCAGCGCGCAGTGGGCTTGATCGTGAACAAGCAGGTTGGAAATCGCATCATGCGCAAGCGCATTACGGTGCGCATCGAGCACGTGAAGCAATCCAAGTCGCGCCAAGGATTCTTGGACCGCGTCAAGGTGTTTTGGGGTGTTGTGTGGTTGTTGACTGCTCGCTCACGCACCGCCCCTTGCAGGAGAACGAGAAGGTCAAGGCGGAGGCCAAGAAGAAGGGCGTCAAGCCCGTCGGTGCGTTTTGCCTTGATCTTTGCCCGCGCGGCTCATTGGGTGGGCTCTGTGCAGTGAAGCGCCTGCCTGTTCAGCCCCGCGCCGGCCTGCTGGTGAAGCAGAAGAAGGCTGAGATCATCACCCTCCGTCCTGTGCCCTACGTGTTCGTTGCTTGAGCGAGCGAATACAACAACGCTTTCTCTTGAACAGGTTCATTTTTGTGAAAAGATGGTGGGCGGGGCGGCGGAGTTCCGTCCGCTGCTCTCAACAAGCGAGAAGAGAACGCGCGTGCGCGCGCGTGTGTCACAGATGAGAGGGGAACCCAGCCACGTTGACGACCTCGCTCTTCTTGCCGCCGCTGCAGGCAAACGGGCTGTTTGAGACGTGGCTCACAACGCAGCACAGCAGCGCGCACCTCACTGTCACGTAGTCGACCTTGATTTTGACCAGCGTGGGCTTGGGCTTCTCCGAGTTCTCCAGCCGCACTTGCTGCGTGACCGAGCCGTCCACGGGGATGAGCGTGCCCGAAGGGGCCGCCATCTGCAGCTTGACGTACGTGGGCACGGCCATGAGCAGCGTGAAGCTCTTGATCTCCTCCTTGCTGCTGTTGGTCGACACCAGCTGCACAAAGAGCACGCCGTCGGGCTGCGGCGCGAACTGCATCATGATCTTGAGGCCGCCCTTGTCGTACACCGCGATGGGGGCCGGGGGCGGCGCCGCCACGGGCTGCGTGGGCGCAGGGGCCGCGGTCAGGTTCAGCAGCGCGTCCAAGCCACCGCCGCCCCCGCTGGAGGAGATGCTGGAGTCGGATTGCGGGCCGGGCACCAGCGTGGACAGCAGATCGAGGCCTCCTCCACCGCCGCCGCCGCCGCCTCCTCCTCCTCCGCCGCCGCCGCCGCCTCCGCCGCCGAGCAAGCCGTCCAAGTCGATGAGCTGCGCCACCTTGGCGGGCGCAGCGGGGGCAGCGGGACCGGCGCTGACGGTGAGCTTGGCACGCTCCGCGCCGCCGCGCGGCCGCCTGGCCTCCTCCGCGTCGGGGCCTGCGCCCTCGTCGTCCGAGTCGCGCTGCTCGCCCTCGCCCAGGTCGTCGCCGTGCAGCACCAGCGGCGGCACGCGGTCCATCACCTGCTGCAGGTGCGTGGCCTGGTTGACGATGAGCGAGTAGTACTCGGCGGCGCGCGTCTGCACTTCCAGGTCGATAGACGACCTGTGCGTGTCGAGCAGCGAGGCAATGGCCTGCTGCTGCGCGGCCCCGAAGCGCGCCGACAGCTTGCCCAGCGCGGTCAGCACGTACACGCGCGTCAGGTCCTCGGTCAGCGGGTGCGCGATGACCTTGGTCAGCAGCTCCACCACCTCGTGCTCGCCCACCACAATATCGTCGCCGTCGGGCGCCAGCAGCAGGTCCCCAAACTCGCCCAAGAACCACACGGCCACATACACCAGCGGCCTCTTGGAGGGCTCCTTCTTGAGCGCCGAGAAGAAGCGGCGCACCGCGTAGGCCTGCACCTCGGTGGACTGCGTCACCAGCGCCACCGTGTCGCCAATGACGTTCTCCGGAATGTACTGGCCGGCCAGCAGCATGACCCGCAGGATGGTGTCCACGTGCCACTTCTTG
>CAZYYU010000107.1:8043-9996 GCA_964651735.1 uncultured Gammaproteobacteria bacterium
TCGTTGGCCTCAATGGTCATGATGGTCTGCACCGCCTCGTACAGGATGGCGTTGCCCACGTTGCGCAGCGACTCGGTGTTGGTGGTGACCTGAGCCAGGATGTCGTTCATGGCATCGCTGGCGTGCGCGTCTCGCGTGCCCAGCACGCGCAGCGCTTGGAGCACCTTGACCTGCAGGAAGGGGTCGCAGATGCCGCCCACCTCGTACTCGGGCGCGTAGCCAGACATGACCAGGTTCTTGAGCAGAGACTGCCGGGGGAGGGGTGGTTGAGCGACGGGGGGCCCCCCTTTGCAACAAGTACGCACCACCAGCGAGGGCACGGCGGGCTTGAACATGGAGATGTACGAGTGGTCAAGCTCGCACAGCTCAATCAGCAGCTGCAGCCCCGTGATGAGCACGCCGTGATTCTTGTCCGCGAGCAGGCCGCGGACTTTGTTGGCGTAGCGCTCGGCCATGTCGGGCACCTTGCGCACCACACGCACAGCACACAGCGCGGCCTTCTTGCGGATGTACGTGTTGGGCGACGTCAGCAGCGCCTCCACGTCAGGAGCGAGATCGCGCGCCATGCCTTGTCGTCGTCGTCGTCGTCGTGGTCAGTCGTTGTTGCTGCTGCAGCAACACTTCCTCACCAGCAGACCCCACGTTGGCGAGCGCGGACAGGGCAAGGCCCACAACGAACTGGTTGAGATGCGTCAGGTCCCTGCAGCGCGCGCGCCGTGAGCAACCGCAGCGCAGTGCAGCGCGTCTCAACTGTCGCAGCGAGTTGGTGACCATCATCAGCAACTCAGTGTCCTCGTCCAGCAGCAGCATGAGGCCCAGGTAGCCGATGCGCTTGGCGGTGAACTGGGGCTGCGCGCACAGCGCAATCACCTCCAGCGCCCCGAACTGCGTGGGGTAGCCCAGCATATGGATGTACAGCAACTTGGCAATGTTGCGCGGCTTCATGTCGGTCTCATTCTGCAAACGGCGTTGAGACACAAAAAAGCCGCTCGAGCCAGGCGCGTGGGGCCCCCGAAACAGCAGGGGGCGCGCCGACACGCACAGGGAGACGCAGCGTGGGGGGCGGGGGGAAAGATTTGCGTGGCGGTCACGTTGCACACAACACACGCGCATGCACCAGCGCTCGTGCGGAGCCGACAGCACCTGCGCGAAGGACGTGCGGATCTTGGCGGACTCGCGAGCGATGACAGCGCGCTCTTCCGCCGAGGTCTTGGTGGCGCGCACGGCCTTGATGAGCTCGCGAAGGCGCAACGAGCCAGACGACATGGCTCGCCCCTCTGCTCGATCCTGGAATTGTGTTTCGCCAGGGGAGGTGCTCCGATGTGCTTCGCTGCTGAGCACTGAGCAGTGTGGCCTGGTTGGAGTCGCAGCTGCCTGCACTGGAGTCGGTTTTGCTTTCCGGAGCTCCGGGCGCGCTGCATGAAGGCCACCGACGACCCGTACGAGAGGATCAGGTTGAGATGGCGCTGCGGCGGTTCGGGGGGAAGCCGGCGGCGCGGGGCTTGACGTGCAAACGAAAAACCCGCCGCCCCAAGCGACTGCGAGCAACCACACAGCAGACAACAACGCTGACGCGACACCCCGCAGGGAGTTGGAGGCAGAGGTGGCCGCGTTGCGCGACAAGCTCGGGCGCGCGAAGAAGCTGCTGATCAAGTTGGACGGCTCCGTCAAGTTCCTGCGAGCGCAGCAGGCCGTGCCCTGTCGCAAGGTGCGCCCTTTGCCGGACGCGGCGTGGTTGCCTGACGGGCGCGGGCGCAGTGCGAGAGCAGCGACAGCAGCAACGATCAGGGCGCCACCGAGCTCGCCCTCATTCGCGAGTCCATCAGGCAGGACCACGAGGTGAGCCAGCGTTGCTATCGTTGGGCTGCTCGTTCAGCGCAGGGTTCTGCAGCAACGCCAGAACCAGCTGCTGAGCCCGCCCATCCCGTCCAAGGTCGGCGCGCGTCGTCAGGG
>CAZYYU010000108.1:0-9976 GCA_964651735.1 uncultured Gammaproteobacteria bacterium
ACCTCCCCCCGGAGGGGGGAGGAATAAGTTGCTGGAATTGGGGGAATTCGCTACTATTCTTATCAATTTAATTAAATGAGTAGGCTCATGCGAAAATCCTTAGTGGCAGGTAACTGGAAGATGTTTGGATCCCAGAAATCAATTTTGGCACTACTGGATGGTATTCTCGCGGATCATCAGTCTTTGAGTGGTGTTGATTTAGCCGTCTTTCCACCTTTTGTTTACTTGCCAATCGTCGCTGAAAAGCTATCAAACTCTTCTATTTTATACGGTTCTCAAACACTGAGTGAACACGCTCAAGGGGCTTATACCGGTGAAATTTCAGCAGATATGTTAGTGGATTTTGGGTGTCGCTATGTCCTTGTGGGCCATTCAGAGCGGAGAACTTTGTTCGCTGAGACGAATGATGTGGTTGCCCAAAAATTCATGGCCGCAAAAAATGCTAAATTGATTCCCATTCTTTGTGTGGGTGAAACATTAGCGCAAAGAGAGGCACAAGAAACCTTAAATATATTAAAAGCACAGATAAATGCAGTCATTCGCTTGGAAAGTGGAGTTCATGCGTTGTATAATGCCGTGATTGCTTATGAGCCAGTATGGGCTATTGGGACAGGTAAGAGCGCAACACCCGAGCAAGCACAGGAAGTACATAGAGAGATTCGAGCCTATATCGCTGGATTTGATCAGGATCTTTCAAATACTATTAGAATTCTTTATGGTGGTAGTGTCAAAGGTGACAATGCTAAAACATTGTTTTCGATGCCTGACATTGATGGTGGGTTAATTGGTGGTGCTTCATTGGATGCACAACATTTTTTGGATATAGCGAGATCATGCAACAATTAATAGTTATATTGCACATCATTGTTTGTGCGTTTTTGATTTTACTGGTGTTAATGCAGCACGGTAAAGGTGCTGATATGGGTGCTGCTTTTGGAAGCGGCGGTGCAAACACCATGTTCGGCAGCCAAGGTTCCATGCCTTTTATGATGAAATTAACCGGCATGGTCGCTGCAATGTTTTTTATAACGAGTTTAAGTTTAAGTTATTTGGTGGCTTACAAAACCAAAGCTCAGGGGCCTATTCCTCTAAACCCCGTTGAGCAGCAAGCCCCAATAGACAGTAGCCCAGAGACGCCTACTAACTAATATTCCCTTATTTTTCAAAGGAATTTTAGCAGGCAGAAACGCTCAGATTTTTCGCCAAGGTCGCCTTAAAAATCTGGTCAAAAAGTGCAGTTTACACGCCAGTAAATGAGCATTTTTGACCAGATTTTTAAGGTGAGATTGGCAAAATATGAGCTTTAGTTTCCAGTGGCACGATGTACACGCCGAAGTGGTGGAATTGGTAGACACGCTGGCTTGAGGGGTCAGTGACGAGAGTCGTGTGGGTTCGAGTCCCACCTTCGGCACCAAAATAGGTGAATAATGTTAGAAAATTACTTACCCTTACTTATTTTTTTGGGGATCGCACTGGTGATTAGTGTGGTTGCTCTTGGTGCCGGCGGTTTGTTGGCTCCTCATAAACCGGATACGGAAAAAAATTCAGCCTACGAATGTGGTTTCCCCGCTTTTGGAGATGCGCGATTACCCTTTGATGTTCGATATTATTTAATCGCCATTTTGTTTATTATTTTCGACCTTGAAACCGCTTTTCTTTTTCCTTGGGCGGTGAGTTTGCGTAAAATAGGGTACTTTGGTTTTGCAGCCATGTCTGTTTTTCTAGCAGTTTTGATCGTCGGTTTTATTTATGAGTGGTCAAAGGGGGCTTTAGAGTGGGAATAGCGCAGTTACAAGAAAAAGGTTTTTTTACAACCAGCGTTGATCAATTACTTGGGTGGGCTCGAGCAGGTTCTGTGTGGCCAATGTCTTTTGGCTTAGCGTGTTGCGCTGTGGAAATGATGCATGCTGCAGCATCTCGTTATGATTTAGATCGTTTTGGAATGGGTATATTTCGTGGTACTCCTCGACAATCTGACGTTATGATTGTTGCTGGAACCTTGTGTAATAAAATGGCGCCTGCCTTACGTAAAGTCTATGACCAAATGCCCGAACCACGTTGGGTCATTTCTATGGGTTCTTGTGCCAATGGTGGTGGTTATTACCATTATTCTTATTCTGTTGTTCGTGGCTGTGATCGTATCGTTCCCGTGGATATTTATGTGCCCGGTTGTCCACCCACTGCAGAAGCACTGGTTTATGGTGTCATCCAATTACATAATAAAATTCGTCGTTCTTCTCAATTTGAGCGTGGTTAACAATGAGTCAATTAATTCAGTTGCTACAAGATGAATTTAAAAATCACCCGATTGAAGTGATTGAAGCTCTCAACGAAATTACCATGATTGTGCCCGCAAATAACATTGTAGAAATTTCTAAAATATTACGAGATAAAAAAGATTTTCAATTTGATATGTTAGTTGATGTGTGTGGAGTCGATTATTTGCACTATGGAATGTCTGAGTGGCAAACTGAAGAGACCACATTAACTGGATTTAGTCGAGCAACTGATCGTGGCCACCAAGAAAAAGAAATAAAATGGGAAAAGCCACGTTTTGCAGTGGTTTATCATTTACTTTCACTTCCACTGAATCAACGTTTACGAGTGCGCACTTATGTAGAAGGCGAACCACCGGTTATTGATTCTGTGATTGATATTTGGCCCTCTGCAAATTGGTTTGAACGAGAAGCTTTTGATTTGTTCGGAATTTTATTTAAAGGTCATCCTGATTTGCGCCGAATTTTGACAGATTATGGATTTATTGGTCATCCCTTTAGAAAAGATTTCCCTTTAATTGGTAATGTTGAAATGCGTTACGATGCAAAATTAAATCGTTGTGTTTACGAACCCGTCTCAATTCAACCTCGCACCTTAGTTCCCAAAACCATTCGAGTGGATTCACGTTATTTATCACCCGAAATTAAGGAGGGTGAAAATGGCTGATATTGAAAATTATACGATTAATTTTGGACCACAACATCCCGCTGCACATGGTGTACTTCGTTTGGTTCTTGAATTAGATGGTGAAGTAATTACTCGTGGAGATCCTCACGTAGGATTATTGCATCGTGCGACTGAAAAATTAGCGGAAAGCAAACCTTATAATCAAAGCATTGGTTACATGGATCGCTTAGATTATGTGTCTATGATGTGTAATGAACATGCATATGTTATGGCGATTGAAAAATTATTAGGGATAACTCCGCCGGTGCGCGCCCAATATATTCGCGTCATGTTTGATGAAATTACTCGTATTTTAAATCACTTGCTTTGGCTAGGTGCTCATGCGCTGGATATCGGCGCGATGACTGTTTTTTTATATTGTTTTCGTGAACGTGAAGATTTGATGGATGCTTATGAAGCAGTATCCGGTGCAAGAATGCACGCTACTTATTATCGTCCTGGTGGTGTGTATCGAGATTTGCCTGATAAAATGCCTAAATACGAGCCAGTAAAATGGAAATCAGAAAAAGAAATGCGTCGTATTAATGCCAATAGAGAAGGCTCCTTGTTAGATTTTCTGTGGGATTTTACCGAACGTTTTCCATCTTTAGTGGATGAATATGAAACCTTATTAACGGATAATCGAATTTGGAAACAACGAACTGTCGATATTGGAATAGTCAGCGCAGAACGTGCAATTGCATTGGGATTTACCGGTCCTATGCTTCGAGGTTCAGGTGTTGAATGGGATTTGCGTAAAAAACAACCTTATGAAGTGTACGATAAAATTAATTTTAAAATTCCAGTCGGAACCAATGGAGATTGTTACGATCGTTATTTGGTGCGCGTTGAAGAAATGCGACAAGCTAATCAAATTATTAAACAATGTATTCAGTGGTTGAGAGTTAATCGGGGCCCTGTGATGTTACACGATAATAAAATTGTGCAACCTTCACGAACGGCGATGAAAAAAGATATGGAATCCTTGATCCATCATTTTAAATTATATACGGAAGGTTATTGTATTCCTGCGGGAGAAGCCTATGCCGCAGTAGAACATCCTAAAGGTGAATTTGGAATTTATATGATTTCAGATGGAGCAAATAAACCTTATCGTTTAAAAATTCGAGCGGCGGGTTTTCCACATTTGGCTGCCTTGGATGAAATGATTCGTGGACATATGATTGCTGACGTTGTCGCTATATTGTCCAGTCAAGATATCGTATTTGGGGAGATCGATCGTTGATGAATCGACAAGAATTAAATGCAGAAGTGAAAGCGGGAATTGATGCCTGGTTATTGCGTTATCCTGCTGATCAAAAACAATCGGGTGTTTTATATGCCTTACGTTTAGCTCAAGAGCACAATGGTGGGTGGTTAAGCGAAGCTCTTATGGATGCGGTTGCCGATTATTTAGCCTTACCTAAAATTGCTGTTTATGAAGTGGCAACATTTTATTCTATGTATGATTTACAACCTGTTGGTCAACGAAAAATAGCGGTGTGTGTGAATATTTCCTGTAATTTATGTGGTTCAGATAAAATCTTAGATCACTTAAAAACACGTTTAGGTGTTGGGCCAGGGGAAACAACTCAAGATGGTCGTTACACAATAAAAGCCGTTGAATGTTTAGCCGCTTGTACTCGAGCACCTGCGCTTTTAGTGGATGATAAGCATTATTATGATAATCTAACACCGGAAAGCATTGATAAAATGTTAGCTGAATTTGATCAAGAGGATAAAAAAAATGGCAAATGAAGTGTGTTTTCGCACGCTACATTTAAAAGAGCCTTGGACTCTCAAAACTTATGAGAGTGCAGGTGGTTATTCTGCATGGCGAAAAATTTTAAAAGAAAAAATCCCGCCCACAGCGATTATTGAAGAAATAAAAAAATCGGGATTGCGTGGTCGAGGTGGTGCTGGTTTCCCTACTGGTTTGAAATGGAGTTTTATATCTAATGCTCAGGATGAACGCTATATCTTGTGTAATTCAGACGAAGGTGAGCCTGGTACTTGTAAAGACCATGAACTCTTATTGAATAATCCGCATCAATTAATAGAAGGAATTGCAATTGCTGCTTATGCCATCGGTGCGAAGGTTGGATATAATTATTTGCGTGGTGAATTTTGGCAACCCTTTTTACGTTGTGAAAATGCAATCAAAGAAGCAATGGCAGCAGGATTGTTGGGCAAAAATATTTTGGGATCTGGAATTGATTTTGAAGTTCACAACACCTTGGGTGCTGGTGCCTATATTTGTGGAGAAGAAACAGCATTGATGGAATCTTTGGAAGGCAAAAAAGGTTTCCCACGATTTAAACCACCCTTTCCAGCAAATTACGGTTTGTATGGTAAGCCTACAACGATTAATAATACTGAAACCTTAGCGTCTGTGCCGGTTATTTTAGAAAAAGGTGCTGATTGGTTTTTGAATTTGGGTAAACCAAACAATGGTGGCACTAAAATTTTTAGTGTCTCAGGTCATGTAAAAAATCCTGGGAATTTTGAAATATCATTGGGCACACCGTTTCCCAAGCTCTTAGAAATGGCAGGCGGATTACATGAAGGAAGAAAATTAAAAGCCGTTATCCCTGGTGGAACATCGATGAAAATATTGCCAGCAGATATCATGATGAAAACTGATATGGATTATGACAGCATACAAAAGAGTGGCTCAGGATTAGGTTCAGGTGCGGTTATTGTGATGGATGATACGGCTTGTATGGTGAGTGTGCTCTTAAATATTTCTGAATTTTATAAACATGAATCCTGTGGACAATGTACCCCATGTCGTGAAGGCACTGGATGGATTGTGCGCATGTTACGACGTATTAAAGAAGGGGATGCTCTCGTGTCCGATTTGGACAAATTATATTCTGTTGCCAAAAATATTGAAGGTCGAACGATTTGTGCATTAGGGGAAGCGGCTGCATGGCCTGTGACTAGTTTTCTAACACATTTTCGTGATGAATTTGCCGCGTTTATATCTGAGAAAAGGCAGTTGTAAAAATGATTGAATTTGAAATCGAAATCGATGGTAAAAAAATGATTGCCCAATCTGGCCAAATGGTCATTGATGTGGCCGATGAAAATCATGTTTACATCCCTCGCTTTTGTTACCACAAAAAATTATCGGTTGCTGCAAATTGTCGTATGTGTTTAGTGGAAGTTGAGAAATCAGCTAAACCCTTGCCTGCTTGTGCAACTCCTGTAACAGCAGGAATGAAAGTTTTTACTCACACTAAAAAAGCACTGGAAGCACAACGTGCAGTCATGGAATTTTTGTTAATTAATCATCCTTTAGATTGTCCAATTTGCGATCAGGGTGGTGAATGTGAATTACAAGATTTAGCAATGGGCTATGGAGAAGATGTTTCTCGATTTTCCGAAGGCAAAAGAGCTGTTTTTGATGAGGATATTGGCCCACTGGTTGAAACTGAAATGACACGCTGCATTCACTGTACGCGATGTGTGCGATTTGGAACTGAAATTGCCGGCATGCGTGAATTAGGTGCGACGGGACGTGGCGAAAATATGCGTATTGGCACTTATGTCAAACACGCGGTTCAGTCTGAAATTTCAGGAAATATTATTGATTTATGTCCTGTGGGTGCTCTGACATCAAAACCTTATCGATTTACGGCGCGTGCCTGGGAAATGCTGCAACATCCTTCTGTTGCACCCCATGATTGTGTGGGTTCAAACATTTATATTCATACTCGAAATCAAGAGTACAGTGGTCATCGTGATGTTTTACGCGTTGTTCCCAAAGATAATGAAGCGATTAATGAGACCTGGATATCGGATCGAGATCGTTATAGTTATGAAGCACTTCATCATGAAGATAAATTAGCAGCGCCTATTATGAAAATAAATGGTGTATGGGTTCCTGTGGATTGGTCTGTGGCTTTAAATTTTGTGGTAGAGGCTGTGCAAAAAATTCAAGCAGCTAATGGTAATGATGCAATTGCTGGATTAATCTCCCCCAGTGCTACCGTAGAGGAACAATTTTTATTTCAAAAAATATTACGTGGTTTAGGTACTCATAATATTGATCACCGTATAAGACATTTGGATTTTTCACAGCAAGACAAAATGCCGGCTGCGCCTAAATTCGAAATTCCTCTCGACAAAATTTCTCAGCAACGCGCCATATTGTTAGTGGGATCCGATGTGAGACGCGAACAACCCATTATTAATTTACAAATTCGTAAAGCCTTTCTTGATGGCGCTGAAATTTCTTGTGTGAACATGTTGGATTATGATTTTAATTATGAGCTAAAAAATAAAAAAATTGTATCCTCTGATCAAATCGAAAAAACCTTAATGACCATTTTAGAGTCAGTTTCTGGTAAAAATGCTAAGTCTGCAGATGTGGAAAATAATATAGGAAGTTCATTGCTGAAAAATGAAAATGCCATTATTTTCATTGGTGCATCTGCCCAACAACATCCTCATGCACATAACATTCAAGCCCTCTGTGAAAAAATTGCAAAGCTGAGTGGTGCTAAAATAGCGGTATTAACCGAAGGTGCAAATAGTGCAGGGGCTTGGTTAACAGGATGTGTTCCACATCGATCGTGTGAAACTGGGCAAATAATGAAGCCTGGTGATCATGCGCAAAGCATGTTTCTTCAAAAAAAATCGGCTTATTTTTTATTTAATGTAGAGCCAGAATTAGATTGTGCTAATTCTGCACAAGCTTTATCTGCACTGAGAGATTCTGATTTTGTGGTTTGTTTTTCCCCATTTCGCGGTGGGCTTCGAGAAGAATATGCCAATCTTATTATTCCAATTTCAACCTTCGCGGAAACCGGTGGTACTTATATTAATTGTGAAGGTTTGTGGCAAAGCTTCAATGCAGTAGGTCCTGCTTATGCAGAGGCGCGTCCAGGCTGGAAAGTGTTACGAGTTTTAGGAAATTTATTTGAATTAGCAGGTTTTGATTATGAGTGCTCGAATGAAATTCGAGATGAAGTTAAACTGAAAATTGACTCAATGAGAATCAATCAAAATTCACTCTCCATATCTCTGAATGACAATGAAAAATTAGACATTGTTGCATTAACAGAATGGCCAATGTATTCCACAGATTCCCTTACTCGTCGTGCAAAAGCCTTGCAAGCGACCACAGGTGCAGGGTATTCAGCATTTGGTATTAGTCCTGCACTAGCAAAAAAACTCAAAGTTTCAGAGACTGATTCCATCTCAGTGACACAGAATCATCAAAAATTAACCTTGGCCTGGAGAATTGATGAGCGTCTTCCTGATAATGTTGTGCTCATTCCTGCGGGTTTAAAAGAGACTACTGCTTTTGGACAAGCTTTTGTGTCGGCTGAAATTAAGGTGGGTAAATAATATGTATGAACAATTTATAGCCTTGGCTTGGATCGTCACAAAAATATTAATTATTCTTTTACCTTTATTAGGTGTGGTCGCCTATTACACGATGGCTGAGCGTAAAGTGATCAGTTATATGCAGTATCGAATCGGCCCTAATCGAGTGGGTTTGTTGGGAATAGGGCAACCCATCGCAGATACCATTAAATTATTATTTAAAGAAATTGTTGTTCCTAGTTCATCGAATAAATATTTGTTTGTCATTGCACCTATTTTAGCGATAGTGCCCGCGCTTGCCGCGTGGTCAATTGTACCCTTTGCGAGTGGATGGGTTTTGGCGAATGTTGATGCAGGAGTTTTATTATTATTTTCGATGACCTCTCTGAGTGTTTATGGTGTATTGGTTTCCGGTTGGGCTACTAATTCTAAATATGCTTTATTTGGAGCGCTTCGAGCTGCGGCTCAAACCATTTCTTATGAAATAGCGATGGGATTTGCTTTGGTCGGTGTGCTGTTAGCGGCTGATAGTATGAATTTTAGTAAGATAGTCTTAGCTCAAAGTGGCGGAGTATGGCACTGGTATTTTATTCCACTCTTGCCTTTGTTTATTGTTTATTGGATTTCAGCGGTTGCTGAAACTAACCGATCTCCCTTCGATGTTGCTGAAGGTGAATCCGAAATTGTGGCAGGTTTCCACGTGGAATACGCCGGTATGGGATTTGCGCTATTTTTCTTGGCAGAATACGCGAATATGATTTTAATTTCTGTGATCGCTACTCTCATGTTTTTTGGTGGTTGGCTTTCTCCCTTCCAAGGAATTCCGGTATTAGGTGCATTAGTGAATTGGGTTCCTGGAATATTTTGGTTAGGATTGAAAACTTCCTTTTTTATGTTTTTGTACTTGTGGATGCGTGCAACTTTTCCTCGTTATCGATATGATCAAATTATGCAGTTAGGGTGGAAAGTCCTGATTCCGGTCACACTATTTTGGATTATGGTTGTGGCTTTAGCGGTAACCTTTAAGTTGCCACCATGGTTTGTGTAAGGTTCATTATGAGAAAATTAATTCAGATCATAAAAAGTTTTAGTTTGTGGGAATTATTCAAGGGTTTGAAGGTGACGGGGCGAGCATTTTTTAGTCGCAAAATCACCATTCAATTTCCTGAAGAGAAGACGCCAATTTCCTCACGATTTCGTGGTATGTTAGCCCTGCGTCGTTATCCTAATGGGGAAGAACGATGTATCGCTTGTAAACTGTGTGAGGCAGTGTGTCCTGCCTTAGCGATTAAAATCGAAGCAGAACCCCGTGAAGATGGTCAACGACGTACGACACGTTATGATATCGATGTATTTAAATGCATTAATTGTGGATTTTGCGAGGAAGCTTGTCCTGTTGATGCGGTTGTTGTGGTTCCTGAAAGTAATTATTCGATTACAAAACGTGGAGATAATATTTTCACCAAAGAGAAATTGTTGGCAATTGGTGAGATGTATGAAGATGAAATTGCAAAGGCTAAGAAGGCTGATGCTAAGTATAAAGAGTGGCAGTAGATTGAAAAGTCTATTGATTCCCCCCTCAGTCACTTCGTGACAGCTCCCCCCGGAAGGGGGAGCAAATATCCTCCCCCCTCAGGGGGGAGGTGCCCCAAAGGGGCGGAGGGGGGGATGAAAAGTCTTAAGAGGATTGAAATGA
>CAZYYU010000109.1:0-9868 GCA_964651735.1 uncultured Gammaproteobacteria bacterium
TCATTGGCTTGCTGGCCAGGCTCGTTTGTACGTGTTGTGTGGGGCGCGCGCGAAGAAGCTCACGTGCCCTAGATGCAACCCGTGAGTTCCCAGACCTGTGGATGTCCTGCGATGAGCTCCGTGTCGCCACTGCCCCGTTGCTCGATGGGGAGTGGTGAAGAAGCTCAGACCTGTGGATGTCCTGCGATGAGCTCCGTGTCGCCACTGCACCGTTGCTCGATGGGGAGTGGTGAAGAAGCTCACGTGCCCAGACCTGTGGATGTCCTGCGACGAGCTCCGTGTCGCCCCGCTGCCCGATGGGCAGTGGTGATGGCAAAAAAAAACCGTCTGTTCACCGTTTTGCTGTCGTGGAGGGTCTCTTCCTGACTTAATTCGCTTCGGTGCGGGTCTCCTTGAGCATCCGTCATCTTCGTGCGCTTCTTTTCTTGTTCGGCGCGGCCCTGCCACCAAGGCTTGCGTGAAGCGACGCACGCCCTGGCACCCAGCCCCGCCGTGGGCGCCTGCGGCTTTGCGGGCGTGTGGCGACCTTTGTTCTTGTGTGCTTCCTCGGCCGACTCGGGGCTCGCGCGCGCTTCGCCGCGTTGCTTCAAGCACAGGCCGTGCGTGGCGCATGGGCGCCGATCGTCACGGGCCCCGGGGCGGCTGCTTTCCCCCCTTTTTTTCCCTTCTCGCTCGCTGTTCCACTCACGGCCGCGCCCCGCAGGTCCAACCATGCGCCACATTGCTGCGTATCTGTTGCTCGTGCTCGGCGGCAACGCCAAGCCCACCGCCGACGACATCAAGAAGGTCTTGAGCGCGGCCGGCATCCAGGGAGACGATGCGCGCATCGCTTCGCTGCTCAAGGAGCTGGAGGGCAAGGACGTGCAGACTCTGATGAAGGTGAAGAGCGCGTTTGGACCTTTTTCAGCGGCTCACCGCGGCTCTCGACAGGAGGGCTCGTCTCAGCTGGCTCGCTTTGGCGGAGGTGGCGGAGGTGGTGGCGGAGGCGCTGCTGGTGAGAGTGCCATGTTTTTGTGGGGGTGGGCGTTGCTGCACCGCGTAGGCGGTTGTGGTGGGCAATACGTGGTGGTGTGCTGCACAGCGTACGTGTTTACTCAACCCTGCCGCCACCGCAGCTGCTCCTGCTGCTGCTGCTGGCGCCGCCGCTGCCGCTGCCCCTGCTGCCGCTGCCCCGAAGGAGGAGGAGGCTGCCAAGGAGGAGTCAGGCTCTATGGGCTTGGACTTGTTCGGTTAAATCTTCTTTTCCTTGCCCCTCCTTCCCTTTTCCCCCAAAATCAAATCCATCACGAGAAAACGAAGAAAAAAGAACGGCGTCAGGTCACGCACGCATGCCAGGTGTGGATTGCAGCAGCGTCAGGTCACACACGCGCGCCAGCAGTGGATTGCAGTGGCGTCAGGTCACACACGCCAGCGGCGTCAGTTTTAGCAACTTTGGGACCCCCTCACGCGGAACGTTGCCAGAGGGGCTTGTGGGCAAGCATGCGATAGATGGACGTGCTCGGAGAAGGAGCGGACGGGCACCGCTTTGAGTCCACGCGGGGCTTGTTGGCGCGGTGTGCAGTGTGTGGGCGGACGCTGGCCCTAAGCAGGGCGTTTGCGTGCTCCCTGTGCCAGTGCACCGTGCATCGCGCATGCCTGCAGCAGCCGCTTCCAGCGTGTCGACAACGGACGCAGCAGACGCAGGCACAGCAGCGCAGCGACGAAGCACTGGGACCCGTGTCGCTGGCCGACGACGCAGTGATCTTGCGCGGCGCGCTGTGGAAGCGGTCGCGCAAAAGGCCGGCGCTGCTGAAGCAGGTTCTGCGGGCCTCGTTCATTCTCGCAGCGCGGCTCACCGCCCAGTGGGGTGGAGCAGAAGTACTTTGTGCTGCAGCGCGATGAGAACCGCCTGTGGTACTGCGACGCCGCGCCCTCCGCTGACGTGTGCTACCCGCTGGGCTTTGTGGCGCTGCAGTCGGCCTTGGTCAGCAGCCTGCCCGACGCTGCTGGCGGCGTGTCCCCGCGGCGCTCGCCGCGAGCCAAGCTGGCCCCTGCCCCAGCCATGACGCGTAGCCCATCCCTGGGAGGCACCGCCAGCTTGGCCGCCACAGCCGCCGCCACCGCTAGCAGCACAGGCAGATCCACCAGCGTGCCGAGCCTGGCGCCGCTGCTGGCCGAGACGCTGTACATGCTGGAGGTGCGCAGCCCTCTCAACGACAGCGGCCCCGTGGTGCTGGGTGCGTCCACGGAGGGCGAGCGCGACCGCTGGGTCGCGGCACTGGCAGACACAGCGCGCTCCTTCGACGTGAACGCAGAGGGCCACCACGCCGCGCTCTGGGCCCAGGCCAGCACCGTGCAGTACCCGCTGCACGTGGCGCCCACGCAGGCGCCCTCCGTGGAGGACGTGGTGCTCAGCGAGCGCGCGGCGCTGTTTCGCGTGCAGTGCGCCGTGGACGCGGAGCAATGCGCGGTGCCGTTGCACGTGCGTGTGGCGCGCGTAGACAACCTGCCGCCCATGGACAAGTGCCAGTGCTACGCCAGCGTGCAATGCGTGTACGGCAGGCGCGTGCTGCGCACCGTCACCACGCCCACCGCGGCCGCGCCCGCGTGGAGCCAGTGGCTGCGCATCGCGGGCGCCGTGAGCGAGCTGCCGCTCGAGACGTGGCTGGTGTTTTCCTTGATCGCGTTCGAGGACGTGCACACGTACCTGATCGCCACGCGCAAAGTGCAGCACGTGTACCACGCGCACGTGCCGCTCAGCAACGGGTTCGGCCAGATACGCGGCGGTGGCGCGCTCGAGCTGCGGCTGTGGCAGGGCAAGGCGCAGGCCAGTCTGGGGCCCAACGCGGACGCGAGCGCGCCCCTCATGCACGTGGAGCTGGAGAGCACGCCGCTGCCGCTGGTGTACCCGCAGTCGCTGCCCGCCTCGTGGCTGCTGGCGCTGCCCAGCGTGGGCCCGCTGCAGGGGCAAGAACAGAAGCAGGCGGTCGCCTCGGACCCGCACCTGTGCACGGAGGGCGCGCTGCGCACGGCGTGGCTGGCACGCGACCAAGGCTCGCCCGCTGACGTGCCGCTGCAGCTGGCTGGCTGCGACTGGGTGCGCGAGCGCGAGCACGCCCACCTCTACCTGGAGCAGCGTTGCCGGGGCACCGCGGCCACCGCCGTGCAGCTGCTTGACGTGTGCGCCAGCACGCGGGCCCGCTTCGTGGCCATGCACATGCTGGCGCAGGCGCGCACCGCGTTCCGCACGCTCGCGCTCTTCGTGGTGGGCACGCTGGTGAGCGAGCAGCACGACTGGTCGCCGGCCGTGGAGGTGGCGCTGCGCGCTGCCGCTGCCAGCCCCGACCTCGTGCACTGCTACTTCTGGGCCTTGCGCAGCCAGGCGTCGCCCGCGCGCCCCATGGGCAGCCGCTTCGCTGCGCTGCTCAGGCTGCTGCTGCAGCTCACCAGGTTTGCGGGTGAGGGGGGACGATGATTGTGTTGTGACGCTGTCCGTACGCAGCCCCGCCGAGTCCGCGCAGCTGTCTCGGGACGTGGCGTTCGTGGGCGCGCTGTTGGAGGCGTCTCGTGACCCTGACCGGCGCCACCGCAAGCCCGCTGTGCTGCAGGTTGCTGGCTGGTTTGGGTTGGGGTTGGCTGAAGCGCTGTTGCAGGGGCTGGACTCGCTGCCACACCCGTGTCGTCTGCCCACTGCAACCACACACCTGGTCGCGGGACTGCTCGACCAGTGGACTGTGTTTGGCTCCTTCATGGCGCCCATCTTGTTCCGCTTCAAGCCCGCTGCCCAGGTTCGCTGTCATTCGTGTGGTGTGGTGGTGTCGTCACGCTCCCCGCCGCCACAGCATGACGTGCCGGCCCTGATCGCCAAGTCCGGCGACGATCTGTGTGCCGACGCGTTGGTGCACTGCATGGCCTCGCTGATGAACGGCTTCTTCGCGGACGCGCAGCTGCCGCTGCACATCACCACGTACCAAGGTTGGCGCGGAAATGGCGCGGACACTTCCCTCAACAAAAGCACCGCCGCAGTGGTGCCCACCGGCGACCACGAGGGCCTCATCGAGTTCCTTCCCGGCTGCTCGGAGCTGAGCGATGTGCAGCAGGCATCGCCGCGCCCTCGTCTGCGTCGCAGCTCACGGCTGCTCTGTGCAGGGCAGCATGGTGTATCTGGGGTCGCAGTTCAGCGCCACCTCGCTGCGCGACTGGTTCGCGGCGCACAAGCCCGCAGACGTGCCCTGGGACGCCGTCGAAGGTGTGCAGTGGGCGTGTTGTTGGTGGCCGCCAACGCTTTTGTTTTGGCAGAGCGTTTTGTGCACTCCGTGGCAGCCAGGTCCGTGTGTCACGCTTGTTGTCGGTGGAGGAGACGTTTGTTTGTTTGTCATTGTTTGCTGGGGTCGTGTTGCTCAGCGCTGAGTGCGTGCCCCGCAGCATGCTGTTCGAGTACGTGATGGGCATGGGCGACCGCCACGGCAGCAACCTCATGCTGCGCCCCGACGGCGAATACCTCAACATTGACTTCAGGTGGCTGCGGTTGTCTTGGCTGCGGTCTCGTGCAAGCACGCCGCCTCACCGGCCCCCCGCAGCTACATTCTGGGCCGCGACGTGAACAACCTGACCGAGTGCCCCTTCACCTTCACCACTGCCGTGGTGGGCATGCTGGGCGGCCGCGACGGTGCGTTGCCTGCTGCTGTCGCCCATCACCTTCAGCGCTGTCTCTCAAACCCCCCCTCGTCAGGCGCGCTCTTCGGCCGCATGTGCGATCTGGCCACGCAGGTCGGCTCTCATCGTTGCGCACCGCACACCGCCCACCTCGTCTGCAGGGCTTCCTGTGCCTGCGACGCCACCACGCCTACCTCACGTCGCTGCTGCATCTCGTCATTCCCATCATCACGCAGAACTCGCTGGACGACGCCATGTACATGAGGTTTGCTTCTCGGGGGAAAGAGCTGTGTGCGTCTGTGTTGACGTGTTGTGCGTTGCGTTGCGTTGTGTGTGTGTGCAGCAGAGTGTTGCTGCCCCAAATGAGCGCTGAGGAGGCTGAGCGCCACTTCCGCGACCAGCTCCTCTTCTCGGCCAGCAAGTGCAAGACCATCGACTTTGAGCACTCGCTGTGCGTCACGTTGTTGTCCACTTGCTTGTGTTACTCACTCACTTGGTGCTGCAGGCACAACGCGGCCATGCGCTTGTTCAACCCAGTCAACGAAGTCAACCCCTGCAACCCCTAAGTACAAATCATTCGCGTAGAGGGGTTCTGACATCATGTGCAAGTGGAGCTCGGGCTGTTCGTAAGTGCAACGCCCTCGCGGCGTCAGTGGTTGCGTTGACCGTTGGCCAGGTCATCCAGCACGACCAAGTGCAAGCGATGCGGCAACGTCATCTGCAAGCAGTGCAGCCGCGTGATCGCAACTGGGGCCGAGAAGTGCCCGCAGAACAGCGGGCAAGCTGTTTTTCTCCTCTCTTTTTTCCTTCCCGCCGCAGCGCCTCATGCCCACCCCACAGAACCAAGTGTAGCGACTGAGAGGAGGAGGCGGAGGAGGCGCTGCTGGGCAAAAAACAAAGAAGAGAAGTCACGTTTTGCGGGAGAGGGCTACAAGCGATGTTCCTGTTGGTGGCATCGTTGGCGTTGCTGTGGGCGCACGGACAGGCTGCCGCACCCAAGGCCCACGAGCTGGATGCAAGCTACAGCTTCGACGAGTACTTGCGCGACCATGGCAAGAGCTACACGCTGCGAGAGCGCAAGCAGCGCGAGGGCATCTTCGCCGCCAACCTGCGCCGCATCTTGGCCCACAACGCGGTGCGGCCGTTTTCGTGTTGCGTGGCCCTGCTCAACGCGGCGCTGCGCAGGACACCACGCAGACGTGGAAGGCCGGCGTCAACCGTTTCACCGACCAGCGCCACGAGGAGTTCCAGAGGCTCAACGGCGTGACCCCGTACCTGCACGTGGAGGTGGCGGCGCGCAAGGAGGCCGACGCCGAGTTCGTGGAGATGCCGCTGCGCGGAGCGCTGCCCCAGAGCGTAAGGCGGTCCCCTTCCGCCCACGCTCGGCGCCTCACCCCGCGCTCAGGTCGACTGGCGCACCGTGCAGCCGCCCATCCTCACCGCGGTCAAGGACCAGGGTAGCTGGGGGGTCGCGGGCGGGCGCGCTGCTCCTCACCAGGGGCAGGCGGGTGCGGTTCGTGCTGGACGTTTGGCACCACCGAGACCGTGGAAGCGTACTGGGCCATGAAGACGGGCAACCTGCAGGAGCTGTCGGAGCAGTTTGTGCTGGACTGCACAGCCAACCCCAACGACTGCGGCGGCACCGGCGGATGCGGGGTGTGTGGTTGTCGTGTTGTTGTCAATGCCTTAGAGCTTCCATCCATCCAAAAAGGGCGCCACGGCCTCGCTGGCCATCAACACCATCGTGCAAAAGGTGTGCCGTGCGGCGGCGTGCTCTTTGTATGTGTGTGTGAGTGTGACACCTCTCGTTTCAAGGGCGGCCAGCCCAGCGAGTGGACGGTGCGCGCGGCCGTGCGTGCTTGCACTGCTGCGCGCTCACGGCGTTGCCGCAGTATCCTTACCTCAGCTACAACGGCCAGAACCAGCCCACTTGCAACGCTGCCGTGCCCATTGCCGCCGTGACGGGTGTGGCTGCCACCGCCTGTTGCCCCGCGCACTCGCTGAACGCGGCGGGTTGTTGCAGGGCTGACGCATCTGCCGTCCAACACCAACGCTGCCACCATCATGAACTACGTGGCCAACAAGGGCCCGCTCATCGTCAACGTGGACGCCTCCACCTGGCAGATGTACGAGTCGGGTGAGGCCGCAGTGGCCACGCACACACACCCGGTCACGCGCTTCTTTGTTGCACAGGCGTGTTCCCGCAGGGCGGCAGCGGCTGCCCCCTCAACGCCACCATCGACCACGTGGTGCAGCTGGTGTGTGGTTTGTTTGTGTTTGTGGTGGTGATGGTGGCCCCTTCTCACCACCACCTCCCGAAAGGTGGGCTACGGACACGACGCCGCCTCCAACCAGGACTACTGGCTGGTGCGCAACAGCTGGAGCCCGCAGTGTGAGTGCATGTGCTATGTTCGCGCGTCCACCCACAACACACACAACAACAACAACACAAAGGGGGCGAGCACGGCTACATTCGCATCAGCCGCGCGACTGGCTGCGGCACGGACAACAACCCGGGCCAAGGCAACATCTGCACTGGTGGACCGGCCACCGTCCCCGTTTGCGGAACGTGCGGCATCTTCTACTCCGTCTCGTTCCCCACCATGGCGTGATCAAATGAAGCAAGGCAACAAAAAAACCACAACAAGGGTCCAGAAACATGCTGCTTCTGCTTATCCTCGCTCTGGCGGGCTTCGTGCACGCTGTCGACGACAACATGGCCGAGCAACGGTGCGTTGTTTGCTCTTTTTTTCCTTCTCGCTAAAGCCCGCCCCAGCTTCCTCGAGCTCGCGTACCACTCCGGCAGCGCCGGCCTGCCCCTGTTCAACGTGACTGGCCCGCGCCCGGGCCACCAGCCCGCCGTGGAGCCGAGCACCACAAACAGCACCGCAGCGGTGGGCGCGCTCGTCGACAGGGCTGCGGTCATGGACTGCGCCTACAACTGGTATGGCGTGCTGCTTGCACGGTGCGCTGCGGGCTCAGGGGAACTGCAGGGTCCGCAACCAGGTTTGCGAGCTTCCGCCGCCGCCGCAATCCGCCTTAAGCCTCTGTCCCAGGTGCCCTACTGCCAGTGCAGCGGAGGCCCGCCGTCGGAGTGCTGCGGTGCGTCCCCCTTTTTTCCCGTTTCGTGGGCCAGCCTCATCTCCCAAGCAGGCAAGTGCCCTGCCTGCGGCACCACGCGCTGCGACTGCTCCGGCTTTGTGTCCAACTGCTGGGGCCTCAAGATCGGCTACACCACCCGGTGCGGCGTTTCGGCGCGCTCGCTCTTTTTGCCTCACCCGCGCCCCTTCAGCTCCATGCCGTCCATCGCGCACCCCATCGCCAAGGACCAGCTGCTCAAGGGCGACGTCATGCTCTACGTTCAGGGTGAGCAATCTCGCCCCGTGGGGGCCACGGTGTTCTCATCTGCTGCCCGCCAGATCACGTGGCCTTCTTCGGAGGCTGGTGCGACGCGTCGCACACCACGTTCCTGGCCATTCAGGTGATGGTGGCGCCGGCCCTGTCAAGCCACTCAAGCTGCCCGCCAGGAGCCCGGCTGCCACACCGTTGGCCCCCACCACGCCTTCAGCAGCTGCGTCACGTACCCCTTCAACTGGAACCCGCAGGACTTCAAGCCGTACCGTGCGTGGCAGGGCCTCTTGTGTTGCGTTTTTCACCACTCAACGCCACCGCGCAGGCTACAACCACATCCAGTAACAAACAACAACAACAACCCTTTTTTTAGTTGGGTTGCCTTTCAAACGCCTCGACCCATGCTACAAAGTTCTTTTTGCACACATCCTCTCCCTCCCCCCTCCAGCCCCATCAATGCAGATCACCACGGCGTCTCGTCGCTCTCCAGAAAGCTCACGGTCAAGTCGGCCTTGGCCGCCCTGACGTCCTGCACAAAGGCGCGCACCTCGCGCGGCAGCGTGTCCTGGATGGCGGCCACCAGCGCGTCCGTGGTGCCGCCAAACGCGTCCAGCCACGTCTGCGGCCGCCATCACATTCACGGCCACGCACAACGCCCCAACCCAAACGAACCTTGAGCACGCGGGGCAGCTGCAGATGGTTCGAGTTGGTGTCACACACCAGCACTCCTGCGTGCACGGTCAGACGCGAGCAGCCAAACGCAGGCCATCTCAAACCCTTGGTGGCGAACCACGCGCCCACGTTCTGGCGCAGGTCCTCGGCCCACGACGACTCCACGTACACGCGGTGGCGCGGCAGCGACAGCGTGCCGTCCGACAGGCTGAGCAGCTGCAGCCCCTCGGCCATTCTGCACACGCAGCGGTACCGCGCGTCGGCCTCGGGCAGCTGCGCGCGCAGCAGCCCCTCCGCCATGGCGTGCGGCGTGTACAGCAGGCCGCCCACGTTGAACGCGCACAGGTCGGTGATGCGCTTGCGCTCCAGCATCGAGCGCGGCGCGCCGAACCACGCCTTGGCGTGCAGCCACAGCGCGTTGTGCAAGTTCACGAAGAACACTTGGCGCGCCTTGTGCGACAGCGCGGCCGGGTCCACGGCCTGCAGCTCCGCGGCCTCCAGCACCAACGCACGAAAGCGCGCATCGCTGCTCACGCTCTGCAGGTCTGCAGTTGGGGGGGCCCGCGTGAGTGTTGCAAAGCCCTCAATGCAACGCCACACACTCCTCCCCACCCACCTTGCGGCGTTGGCTTGAAGAGCCTCTCCGTCTTGCGCGCGATTGCAGCCGCCAGCTCAGCGGCGTCACGCGTGGACGGGCCCCCGCCCCACAGCTTGGCCGCGTTGAGCGCCGTCACCTGGCCCTCCACCGGCGCCAGCAGCAGCGCCAGCTGGTACATGGTGCCCTTCTCGAACGCCTTCTTGCCCTTGGCCGGGTCGCGCAGCGCGCCTCGCGCCAGCAGGTGCTCCAGCACCAGCGTGGCCTCCTTCTCGTCCCTGGCCAGCTCCTTGTCCAGCAGCCACTTGAGCAGCGCCGAGCCCTGGCACACGTTGTCGTACGCCTTGAGCGTCAGCAGCTTCTTGCCCTTGGCCCAGCCGGGCCCCGCCTCGTCGTCCACCAGCCTCAGCAGCAGCGCATCCAGCTGCTCCTCGCTCAGCGACACCTCCATCGGCACGGCTGCGGCGGCTGCGGCGCCCTGCTTCGTGCAGTCAGCAGCAGTGAACAAGGAAACAAACAAACAAACAAACAAACACCAACAAACAAACAAACAAACACCGCAAACAAACAAACACAACAAACCTTGTTGGGCTTCTTGAACAGCATGTTGAGCGT
>CAZYYU010000110.1:0-8324 GCA_964651735.1 uncultured Gammaproteobacteria bacterium
CGTTGGCGACACTGGCTACCCATGGTGAGTATGGGGTGCGGCCCGCCCTCCCCCTCCCTCCGCTTCTCGCTCAGGTTGTGGCCGGCCCAGATGATGGAGGAGCTTGCTGACTCCAAGAACTACAAGAGCGCGGTGGCGTTGATGCCCGACGCGTTCAAGGCGTGCTGGGGCGCGGAGCCGCCGTCGATGGAGGTGGTGCAGGAGCTGGCGCGGCAGTGGCGGGGCTCGGAGCTGGAGTCGGCCAGCCAGGCCCATCAGCTGGACCTGTTCGTGCTGAACGCGCTGGTGCGCAGCTGCGGGGCGCGCGCTCCGGCGCTGTTCGCGGCCTCGGACACGCTGTGCGGGGTGCGCGACCTCGCTCTGGCTGCAGCCAGCGCCGAGGCCTGGGACATGTGGCTGCACGTCATGGGCCAGGCGCGAGACCCGCCGGAGCTGCGGGCGTTGCTGGCGCCGTTTCGGGCCGAGCTGCCGCCACAAGCATGGCCCGCTGCCTCGCGCTGCTTCAACGCCCTGTGCGCACCGTGGACCCGCTTGAGCGCCGCCTTGTTCGCCGAGCTGGTGCCTGTGCTGGAAGTGCTGCTCGCCAAGCACGCGCTGGTCGACAAGGCAGCGTGGGTGCAGATGTGGCTGCACTTGCAGCAGGTGCTGGTGGTGGACGAGGTGCTGCCGCGGTTTGCCAAGTTCTGGTGTGCGGCCTTGGCCGCGCTCTGCAGGCTCTGCGCCACCTCCGAAGGGTGCACGCGGGTGTTCAAGTCGCTCGCCGACTGGTTTGTGGGCCGCGTGCTGCGGGCGCGTCTGGCAGCGGCCACGACGCGCGATGTGAAGTCGCTGCTGACGCAGTGGCTGCGGGACGGCCTGAAGGAGGTGCAGCGGCAGCTGGCCAGCGTGCGCGAGCGGGGCGCACTCGAGGGCTGCGACGCGGTGTACGAGTCGCTACTGTACCTGGTGTCCAGCACGCAGGACGCGCTGCCGGCGGTGCTGCTGCAGGACGAGCCGCCGCGCAGTGGCAGCGCGCCCACGCCCGACACGGTGCTGGACGGCGTGACGCTGTGCTGGCCGCTGCGGCTGGCGGAGGTGCTGCTGCTGGCGCGGCTGCCGACCAGCGCAGGGCTGGATGCGCTCGAGGACCGGCTGGTGGTGGACGCGCTGTCGCTGGTGCAGCGCGCCGCGGCCGCGCAGTCGTGCGCGCAGCTGGCCAAGTTCTGGGGCAGCCCTTCGCCGTTGCGCAAGCTGCCGGCGCTGATGCAGGTCCGGGTGTTCACGCGCATGGCCTCGCTGTGCAAGGCCACGGACGCGTCGCTGGTGGCTGTGCTGCTGAGCGAGGGCGTGAAGCTGGTGTACGCCGTGGAGCCCACGGCCAACGCTGTGGAGGCACGCACGGTGGCGACCGAGTTCTTTTCCGCGTGGGGCGGGCTGTTCGCGCGCTGCGCCAAGAGCGCGCCCGAGATCCTGTCCGAGGTGGCGGGCCGCCTCACCGGCGTGCTGCAAGTGTGTCTGGACCTCAGGCGCGACAACGCGTTGCTGGTCAACGGCCTGATCGAGACGGTGGTGCTGCACCTGCTGCGCGCGGACTTTGGCGCCGCCGCGGCTCGCGCTGCACCGGCCGTGACCAGCTCGTCGCCGTCCATGGCCGCGCTGCTGCACGCCACCAACCCGCGCACCTCGGACCACGAGCGCGTGGCCTACGTGCTGGACCGCGTGTTCTGCTTGGCGCTGCGCGTGTCGTGCAACATGGGCACGCTGCTGGACGCCACGACGGTCTGGGTGGCGGCCGTGGCCGAGGCGGCGGCGGCTCTTGACGTGGCTCTGGTGCTGTCCAAGATTGTGATGGTGCACCTGCTGGAGATGGAGCAGGACGTGGTGGAGCCCTCGCACGTGCTGAGCATCAAGCGGGTGCTGCTCGCCGTGATGGCGCTGGTCAAGCGCTTCAGCATCACCGACAAGTGCATCGTGCCGTGGCTGCTGAGCGCCATGTGCTCCACGCGCAAGGACATCAAGGAGGCGGCGCTCAGTCTGTGGGGCGCCCCCAACAACGCGGCGGACCAGTGCTTCGCCAACTTGCCGGTGGAAGCGCTGGGCCTCAAGGCAGAGCACGTGGCAGTGTTGCGCGCCGTGTGGGAGAGCAACCCGGACAGGGTCGGGCTGCCTCCGGGGCTGGAGTTTAGCTCGCCGCACTCGTCGTCCATGTCCAGCCTGCCCAAGCAGCCGCTGGCCAAGAAGCTGCGCACAGAGCATCAGATGGAGAAGGACGCTGACCGCACTGCCAACCGCCTGTACGGCAACGGAGAGAGCCAGGTGGGCTGTTGATGATGTTGTTGCTTGTTGTTCACCGCAGCCCCGCGCAGTCACTCTCGCTGTCCATGTCGCAGTCCCCCGCGGTGGCGGTCCCAGCAGCAGCGGTGACGGCTGCTGCTGCTGCTGCTGCTGCTGCTGCTGCTGCTGCTGCTGCTGCTGCTGCTGTGCACGACGACCTGGTGCCGACGCAGCTGGTGGCGCTCGAGATGCAGCCCCAAGAGCCACAGCCCCAGCAGCAACAGCAACAGCAACAGGAGCAGCCTCCTGTTCTGCCACCCGCTCGCAACCGCGCGCAGCAGCAGCAGCAGGCCAGCCAGGAAGTGTCTTGGCCCGCAGGCGACGAGCTAGCCGGGAACTTGCTTGAGAACAGCTTTCTGTGTCGCTACGTCATGGCCAAGGTGCTGCAGGACGGCGGTGTGCCTGCATTGGCGTTGTTGGCGGACGTGGCGACGGACGAGATGCGCGAAACGTTGCTGGCGATGCTGGTTGATGTGAGCACTGCAGAGGGCAGGCATCGCTTGCTGCGGCTGCTGCAGCGCGCGCTGGAGCCGCCCGGCGCGAGTGAAGACCACGAGCACGAGCGTGGTGCCGTGAAGCGGGCCAAGTTCTAGGCGATGCTCTTCATTGAAGAAGAGGCTCCGTCACAGCTTGAGCTCGTCGCGCAAGTAAATGACCTCGCATTCCAGACACTTGCGCAGCGCTGGCTCCGACACGCCCACCCAATACTTGCCAGCGCCAGCGGGCTTCTGCCAGATGTCCAGGCCGCGCCCCAGCACGATGCGCCAGCCATGGCTCAGCCGTAGGCAGCGGTCGTGCAGCGAGTCGCTGAACTTCCAGCTCAGCTTCATGCCGCCCAGCTCCTGCAGCGAGCCCTTCATCTCCTGCGTGCCGCCGCGCGCGATGAGCGAATGGAAGCCGCGTCCACTACAGCCACCTGAAGAGCGGCCAGCTGCTCCCCCGAAGCGTCCGGACGCGTCACAATCTCCACCTCGTAGCTGCGCAGCGCCGTTTCAGCTCGCAGCCACCCCCACAGCACGGCGGCGAGCTCACGCGTCGTTAATGAGGACAACCAGCTCCAGAAAGCGCATCAGGTTGCGCAGCTGGTGCGGCGTCTTCAAGTAGGGGCTGCGAGGGTCAGCACAGATGAGCGAGGCGTCGCCGTCAACCAAGGGAAGAGGCACGCAACTCTTCCAAAATGACCTTGACCGCGCCCCTGAGGTAGTCCGCGAACAGGGAGTGGTACGTGACGCCAGTGGCATCGAGGCGAATGCTAAAGGTTTTCTCGCAAGGCGTGCGACCAGGGGACGGCAGCCTGCCGCGACACCGGCGCCTCAGCACGAGCAGCCGGTCCCTGTTGAGCAACCAACCTGGTGGTGGCGCGTGGCGGGCCGGAGGGCACTTGCGGCAGGTTCAGGTCATCTGAGGAGGGCGGCGCTGTGGGCTTGCTTGTGGCGGCGGGCTTGGCCGTGGCGTTCACGGGCAGGCCGCGTAGCTGCTCCACGCGCGTCATGTACATCTCAATCTACAATCAGCGGTAAGCTGGAGACAGCCTGGACTTGTAAACACACAACGCACACACACAACCCACCTTTTCCTTGAGGATGGCCTGTCCAAAAACGTCAGCGGAAGCCCACGAGCAAAAAGGAAAGCACCCCCCCCCACCTTGTTCGCCTCGATCTTCTCGTAGCCGTGCACCTTGACCAGCACCTCCAGCGCCAGGAGGTAGTGAGCGATGGCTTGCGCGGTGTTGCCCTGGCCGCAGTCAGCAGCAGCGGCGGAAGTGCGTCGCAGGCGGGCCTTGTGCAACCTGCGCGTCGAACGCGGTGGCCTCCTTCAGCAGCCCCAGCCCCTTCTGCAAGTAGCCCGGGTCGTCCATAGTGGCGGGCTTCTCGTTGTCCAAAGGAGCAAAGTGGAAAAGTCTTCGCGCGTCAAGCACACGGCCCCACGGGCGTGCTGCTGTGCTGCCGCCGCTGCCGGGTGCTGCAGCTGTTCGCCAAACGGACCAGCCCAACGAAAACGCCCCGCGCACGCACGCACGCACGAGCAGCGAAAAGGACACCCCCGTGCGCCAACCAATGGCCCCCCTCTGAGCGGCGAGTTTGTTGTTTTTCGCGCCGCGGAGGGCCGCCGCATGAACGAGGCGACCGCGGGCCTGGGGGGCGGTGTGGGCCGGGGTCCTCTGATACTGCACCGGGCAGCGCTGCCCACGCCCGCCCCAACCTCTGGCAGCCCGCAGTTCCAGCTTTGCCCCCTGCCCAGCCAGCAGCCTCTTCTGGGCCCGGAGGCCGTGCAGGGGCTTGCCCGCGATGCTGGACGCAGCGTGGACGCACCCGCGCAGCACGTGCTCGCCGACATAGCCGACGACTTTGTGGAGAGCGTGACCGTGTTCGCCGCCGAGCTGGCCAAGCACCGGGGCAGCAACGTGCTGACGGCACGCGATCTGCAGCGTATGCCGCTGTGTGCTGTGTCCGCACCCACGTCGCTCACCAGGGTGCAGTGCATTTGCGCCTCAACTGGGGCATCGACCTGCCGCTGCCCACTGAGGAGGAGCCAGCCCAGAAACGCGCCAAGATGGATGAGGAACAACAGCAACAGCAGCAGCAACCTCCTCAGCCAAAGCAACAGCAACAACAACAGCAACAATCGCAACAGCAACAACAGCCGCAGCAGCAACAACAACAGCAGCCTGGGCAGAAGCCTGAATCGTTGCATGTGCAACGCCTCATGCTGAAGAGCAAGCTGATGTACTCGCTCGCAGCCGCAAAATGAATCAGCAGGCCTGGAAGGAGGGTCGCGCCCATGTTCTGAAGGTGCACCACGGCTGCCAGCGATGGATGTGCGCGATGAGATTGTGCAGTCCAGACCGCCTTGGTTGCTGTCCTTGAGTGACATCCAAGTGGGGCGACGGTGAGTGCGCGCTTCGCGTGCTTCCGAGCTGAGCACCTGCTCACCACAGGAAGCTGGGACACGAGTCATATGAGCCCCACAGCATCGTGCACAGCACTGATGAGTTTGCGCTCGAGCTGGCGCACAAACGGACCGGGCGTGTGCGCACCACGCTGCCGTTGGCCACGGTCACGTCGCTCTCAATCAGCGACACCGTTGTCTCCATCAAGTGGCAGGGCGGGCCCAAGGTCCTGCTGAACTTTGAGAGGTCTGAGCGTGCGGAACGCTGGTGCACGCAGGCCATTGCGTGGGTCTCGTTTGTGCTGCAAGTGCCGCAGGTGAGCGCTGCTGCTGCTGCTACTGCTGGGGGTGGTGGTCGCGGTCTTGACCCAGCGGCAGGCGTCTTTGTTCAAAGCCAAGTCTGCTGGTGCTGGTGGAGTTGGTGCTGCTGGCGCGAGTGCTTCTGGTGGTGCTGCTGGTGCAGCGGCTGCTCCGACGGGCTTGCGCGTGGCCATGGGGGACCGCAGGTCAAGTGTCATGGCTGCGGCCAGTGACGTTGCGGCACGGGACGACTTCTCGTCATGGGGCTATCGCAAGACTGGCAACACGTGGGAGGACGTGTTCTTTCGCCTGAGCGGCAAAATGTTCCTGTACTTTCGCGACGACCAGCAAAAGGTGCCGCTTGGCTACATGGACCAGGCGTCCATTCAGCGGACAGAGTACATGGGCGCAGAGGGGCACGTGCAAGTGGTGAAGCTGTTTGTGACGTCTGGAAACTGGCGCGTCATTGGGCTGTCGTCGCGCAAGCTGGCGGAGGACTGGCGCCAGATGTTGAGCACGTCCGTGTTGTCACGTGTGAGCAGTGCGCTGCTGGCGCCCAAGCGGGCCGTGCTGCTGGCCGCGCCCGATGTGGTCATGGCGCGCTCAGACGAGCCGGACGAGGTGCAGGTGGAGGCGTTCGGCGAGGACGACGAGGAGGGCGCGCGGCTGGAGGTGCGCGGCGGCGACGATGACGACCTGGACTCCGTGACCACCACGGTGGTGATGGAGGTGCCTGACATGATGATGATGATGATGGGCCCCAACGACGGCGACCACGACTACGATGAGACGGCGGTGCCAGTGTTTGTGGGCGAGCGCGGAGACGTGCACGTGCTGTCGCAGGTGCAGGAGGCGCTGGCCGTGTACGACTCGCAGGAGCCCGCTCCCGATGGCCAGGACGACGCCGCCGGCCAGGACACGGTCTCGCTCTCTGAGCTGCAGACCACGATGGAGGAGATGCTGGGCGACCTGCTGGACGACATTTGTGCGTTGCTGTGTGTTGTGTGGACGGCTCGTTGCTAAGGCAGCGCAGACGCGTCTGAGGACGTGTTCGTGGAGACATGGGAGAGCAAGCTCAAGGCTGGCAGCTCGCCGGCGCTACTGCAGCGTGCGCTGTCCAACGCGATCCAGCACCGGGTGCAGGCCTCGGCCCAGCGCGGCAACGACCAGGCCGAGCAGCGGGTGCAGACGGCGCTGGTGGCGCACCAGCGGCTGCGCAGCATCACGCAGTCGCGGCGCGATGGCGGCGCTCCACCTGCGCCTGCAGCTTCGCTGCCACGTCACGCTGTGCCGTCGTCACGGCCCCCTGCACGGCCGTTGCCCACGCCCACGCCTGCTCCGCGGCCGGCCGGGCTTCAGTCTCCGCCGCGCTCGCCCGGCCTACCTCTGCGCAGTGGAGACGCGGTGCTGCCGCGCTCACCTGGCCTGCCGCCGCGGGGCTCGCCCCACTCTGCGCGCCCTCCGCTGCCCAGCGTGTCGCCGTCCAGCGTCATTGCTTCCCCGCTGCTGGCCAGGCCCACGAGCAGCGGTCCGCCCTCCAGGACGTCGTTCGCTGAGGGCCGCCGAAACAGTGGCGGGAGCATCCTGTCGGACTCGGCCCCCGTGGTGTCCCTGTCTGCGGCGCGCGCCTCCCGCCGGCCCAGCAGCTCTGGCATGGCAGCGGCGCGGGACGGGCCCCAAACTGAGTCGCCCAGCATTGGCAAGCGCAATCCGGTCACGGACTCGCCCCCGAGCAGCCGCGCATCGGGCTGGACGCGGCCAACGAAAAAGTGAAAAACGTCGTCGAGCCGTGGCAGGTGGAGGGGCCCGGCCCTGCCGTGCGCGGCAATGGGGCTGCGGGCCGCGCTGTACGCTGCATGGGTTGCCTACGGGCTGCTGTTCTGGAGCTGCGTGCTGCCGTGGCTGCAGTGGTCGCCGCCGTGGGCTGGACGTGCGCTGCTGCTGGCCTGGCATGTGTGCTTCGCGGCGTGGCTGTGGAGCCTAGGACGCTGTGCAGTGACGGCGCCGGCCCGTGCTGAGCCGGCACCACCGCCGCCTGTTGCAGAGGACGCGACCCGGCTGCGCGAGCTGGCCCTGGCGCTGGCGCCCCATGTGCCCGTCCGCGCCGCAGATGCCCCGCGCTACTGCTCGTGGTGCCGCCACTGGCAACCGCCGCGCGCGCAGCACTGCCTGCTGTGCCGCACGTGCGTGGCGCGCCAGGACCACCACTCGCGTCTTCTGGGCCACTGTGTGGGCTCCCGCAACTGGAAGCCCTACTTCTTGTTCCTGGTGTACGGGCTGGCATGCTGTGTGAGCGCCGTGGGTTGGGCCATGCTGCGTTTGTGCCAGATGGGCGATTTTGTGGTGCTGGGGCCCACCGAGCCCAGCGTGGACCACTCGCTCAGCGTGCTGCTGTGCCTGCTGCTGCTCGTGACGGGCCTGTGCCTGGTGTTGCCCATGTTCTGGTTGACGCTGGCCTCCATGCTCAAGGCGGCGCTGCGCAACATGACCGCGGCCGAGCAGCGCGAGATGGCCGTCGCCGTGTCTGCGGACCCAGCACTGCGCACCGCCCCTTGGCCCTACTGCAAGCCCTCGCCCTGGGCCAACCTGTGTGAATACCTGGGACCGCTCTGGACGTGGTGGCGACCTTGAAAAAGCAAACAAAACACAAACGTGCGCCACTACTTTTTGTACAGCGACAAGTACGTCATGTAGCCCACTGCAACCGCGGCAGCCACGACGACGCTGAACGGAGCCAGCTGCGAGAGCAAACTGGGACCTCGTCTGCGCCGCCCAGCCTCCCCAACGAGGCCGCCCGCTGCTGAGAGGGACGCGTCGTCGCT
>CAZYYU010000110.1:8424-9751 GCA_964651735.1 uncultured Gammaproteobacteria bacterium
AAAACAAACAAAAACAAACAAACAAACAAACCGCGCACTCACTCTGCTGGCTGCGCTGCAGCACCGATGGAGCACGCCAAGTAGACGAGCGCGTGGTCCGCACCCCAGACGTGCGCACGATACGCGACGTCAAGCAGCGGGACCTCAGTGCGAGCAAACACTCTGTCAGGCCACGAAGGGCAGCGCTTGTCATCATAGGCACCCGTTGCATCCAGTCGGTACGTGGGGCGGAATGTAATCGGCGCCTGCTCTAACCAATCAACTAACCAACCAACCAACCAACGAACCAACCAACCAACCTCGGTCCACGGGCTGGCGAAGCATTCGCCAGCCTCTGCGTCCCACTCCAGCAGGCGCTGACCCGCCACGTGCTGGCGCACAAACTCGCAGCGAAACAGCTTGGCATCCACCCGGTCCGCCGCGCAGCCGGTGGCGCCCAGCAGCTTCTTGCTGTCCAGACGGAAGTTGAAGTCTCCAGCGGCAAACAGCGCGGTGGGAGCGCCCAGACCAGCGGTGCACTCGCTCAGGGCCAGCGTCAGCAGCTGTCGACGCAGCACCGCATACTGGGACGGCGACGAGGCCATGGCCTGCGAACAGGGGGCGGCTCACAGTCAAGGGTCTTCGGCTGCCTCTGTCACGAGGCACACACCTGGACGTTATCCATGTCGGCTGGCAAGTGGACGTTGAGAAAGGCCAGCGTGCGCCCCATGACTGCCAGCCTGACGAGCAGGAAGCCCTTGCGCCCAAACTCGTGGTACTCAGCCCGCGTGAACTTGCGGCTGCGCGCAGCTGCAGCGAATCGCACGTTCGGGTTCAGGTCCAGCAGATGCGCTAACGGCACGAAGTCGCCAACGCGCCAGTGGAAAAAGCGTGCCCCCTCGAGCAGGTCCCGCCGCACGTAGAACATGGAGCCCAGCGCGGAGAAGTCCGTGTCCGGGTCTACACGCAGGAGGCGTGTGAGCAGCAGCAGCAGCAGCAGCGGCACCACACGACACGACGGCGCACCCGAGTTGAACAGCAGCCCCGTCGTGACCCAGTCGGAGGCGGGCAGCAGTTGAAGCAGCACCTGCTCCAGGCGCGTGGCCTGATCCAGGTGCTTATCCGAGCCTCCAAGTTCCTGCACGTGAATGGCCACGACCGTGACGTGCGAGGCGGCAGCGGCGGGCTCCAGCGCGGCACGGAGGCGGGCATCATCGCCTATGCATCCCACGTTGATCGTCACCACCAGCAGCCGTAGAGACATGCGGCCCTTGTGACTTTTTGTTTCGCGAATGGACTGTATTCGACCAACACACAGTAGAAGGCCAATCGGTGCGGAGAAGGCGAT
>CAZYYU010000111.1:0-9654 GCA_964651735.1 uncultured Gammaproteobacteria bacterium
GAGCCCGGTGCCGCCAGCATCACGCGCACTCTTCGTGCGCGCGCCCAACAGAACGCGCGCAGCGAAAACATCATCACAAAGCAGCTGACACTTTTTTTGCACCAAAAATGAACCCGGCCTCCCGTCTCAACGTTTGAAGGGCCAACGTGGCCGAGCTCTCTCTCTTCTTTGGCTGAGACCAGTCACTGCTCTCGTTACGCAGTGCCCCGGATCACGCCCGCAATGTCCAGCTTGGCGAACGAGCCGGCCGGCAGCCAGGCCCCCAACACGGCCACCCCGAACGACACCACCAGCACCACCACGAACAGCGGCACCGGGAAGTAGAACACAAACGGCAGCTCCAGAAACAGCCCATACTGCAACGACAGCGTGACGCTGACCAGCACGCCCACCACGGTGCCCAGCATGACCGCGCCCAGCACCACCGCCACGGCCTCGTACACGTAGCTGCGCGTCACGCCGCCCGCCGCGATGCCCAGCGCTCGCAGCACGCCAAACTCCCAGCTGTTCTCGCGCACGTTGGCGTCGAACGACAGCCACAGCAGGAAGAAGGACAGCACTGCGTGCACGCGTCAGTGAGTGAGTGAGTGAGGGGGAAAGGTTCGGGGGGCGGCAAAGGTTGGACCAGAGTTGATGATGGCAACCACGTTGAAGAACGCGATCATGGCGTTGCTGGCCGTGGACGTGGCGGCGACCAGGCCCCGGACGTTGAAGACGCCGGTCCGGTCGTCGGTGAGGATGCCGCGCAGGCTGGCCACGAACGTGTCAATGTCCTGGGCCGTGGCCTGGGACGCGAAGGACACCCACATGTTCTGCATGGGCGGTTCCGTGGTGGGCACGTAGGCCGACGACGACGACGACGACGACGCGCTGCTGCTGCTCTGGATGCCGTTGATGGCATCCAGCCACTGCTGGAACGTGTCCATGGTGACGAACACGGGGCTGCCGTTGGCGGTCTGGCGGTACGAGGACAGGAAGAAGCCGGGCAGCTTGTTGCACAGAGCGCGCGCCTTGGCAGCGTACCACAGCGTGAACACGTTGGCCTGCGGGTCCACCACATCCACTTGCACTTTGAGCGGCGTGCTCACAGAGATGGCCGAGGCATCCACCAGCGCCGTGCTGCACACCACGTCCAGGTAATGCTCGTAGACCGTGGTCTGGTTGCGCGGGTCCTGACGCGGCGGCACTCGGGGCGCGCTCAGCATGGATGCGGGAAGCACAGGCCCCGCAGCTTCCACAGGCAGACGCTGAGTGCAGCAATCACCATCATCAGCGGCAGCGGCAGCAGACACAAAGAGGCGAGCAGCCAACCTGCTGCCCCGCAGCGGTGTACAGCGACTCAATCACGTCGGGCTTGTTGGGGGCGGCGTTGGACGTGTAGTGCACGCTGGAGTCCCACTGCGTGGGAGAGTAGAACTCTGTGTATGCAACCTTTTTGGCGGGAAGCTTTCAGTGCGAGGCCAAACAACAACAACATCAACAACGACGACGACGCTGCAGCTGCCTTGAGATGGTTGCGCTCGATGCCGTACAGCGCCACGTATCGGCTGGGCAGTCCAACCAGGTTCATGATGCGGGTGTCGGACACGCGCGGTGCATCGAGCAACTCAAAGGTGGCAAAGTCGTAGCCCGTGACCAGCGTGCCAGGCCGCTGCATCTCTTGAGCCAAGGCGGAGCGCAGCGCGGCCACGGGCAGCGGCGACGCCCAGTCCGGCGCGTAGATGTTCAGGTCGGCGCCCACGAACGACTCGATGGTGCTGCCGATGGTGGCCGCCTGCAGCGAGAAGGAGGCGCCCGAGAAGATGATGAAGCCCAGCGACAGCGTGAACATGAGCGCCGTCTTCTGGTTGCGCGAGCGATGCGCCGCCATGTTCTTCCACATCAGCGGCAGCATTCTGGCGTCCGGGCCCCAGACCAGCAGCCACAGCAGGCCCTGCTCGAGCATGGGCTGCGGTGGTAGCGCTTGTGGTGAGCCTATTCCAAACCCCGCCCCCAAAAGTGATGCACGTGCAACCTGCACCGTGGACGCGATGAGGCACAGACCGATGACCATGGCCAGCAGGATCACGTTGAGAATGCCCAGGAAGAGCGCGTAGTCGGAGAAGGTGAAGGCGTACGGAATCATGTAGTACACCAGAAAGCCGGCCACGATGAGCAGCAGCGACAGCACGATTTGCCAGGTGGAGAAGCCCATGCCCCTGTTGCAACGGTGGGCGGCTGAGCGCAGCAGCGGCGGTGGGCGGAACACAGAGAGGCAAACCGCACTTGAGCTTGACGACCTTGACGCTGGTCTCGGCCTGCACCTGGTGATACACGTCCAGACTGTCGCGCAGTGTGCGGCTCAGAGCGCGCCGAATGGGGCCGAAGTTGGCGATGAGCGGCATCACCAGCCCCACCGCCACGCCCAGCAGGATGGCCGTCCAGTCCAGCGTGTACGTGGGCACTGCACGCACACACGTCATGGACGCGCACTAAACTGGGGGGTGTGTGTGTGTGACATACCGGCCGTGGACGTGAACACGGACAGGCCCAGACTCAGCGGCACTGTGAGCAGCCACGCACCCAGCAGGCCCAGCCCCACTCCGGGCACGGTGAAGTACAGCGCCGTCAGCACCAGCAGCCCGATGAGCGAGGTGCGCTCCAGGCCCAGCGCGCGCAGCATTCCGTACTCAAACGTCTTCTCGTTCACGTTGGACAGCAGCAGCGAGTAGATGAGCATGCAGCCCAGAATGACGAGCACAGCCTTGTGTTGGGCGAGCGTGAGTGCGCGCCGCCGCTGACACGCGCCCCACTGACCATGACGCTGCCAAAGATCTGCTGCAGGAACAGCTGGATAAAGGCCACGCCCTCCACGGACGAGGCCAGCGGCGTGCTGGGCACTGCGCTGTAGTTGTAGCCCAGCGCGGCGTACATGCGGTTCGTCAGGTCGACGAAGTACGCCGAGATGGATGTGGAGCTCTGCACGTAGAGCGCAGCGCGGTCCTTGACGTTGGCCACCACGAGCAGCGCATAGTCCTGCGGGGGGAACGGGGCGAGTATGCGTGAGACATCATGCGAGCGAGCAGACCACCACAACGCACCGCGAGCCGCACGGTGGACAGCGTGGACGCAGCCTGCAGCACGGTCAGCAGCGCCTGGATGGGTACCGAGTTGATGGCGCTGGTCAGGTTGGCGGTGGGCGCCAGCAGGGATGCCACTTGTTGCTGCGGGCTGCCGCCGCCGGTGCCGGACAGCGTGCTCAGCAGCGCGACCAGCAGCGCGGTGTTCTGCGGCAACGCGGCCTGCACAATGGCCGGCACAGCGGCCGCCTCCAGCACCACCACGTTGCCCAGACTGCCCGGCCACTTGCCGTCGGGGCTCTCCACGCCGTCCACGACGGTCAGCGTCGCAGACGGCCGCAGCAGCGCCTCCACTTGGGGCGCCACGGACGCCACCACCAGCGGGTCCAGCAGCTGCTGCAGCAGCGGTCCCTGCAGCGCCGAGACCGGCACCGCGGCCAGGTTGACGCCGCCCAGCGTGACCAGCTGCGGTGGCAGCACAATGCCCAGCGACAGCAACAGCTGCACCACGTTCACGGTGGCGTTGCTGGGCAGCGACGCGACCAGCGCCGCAGTGGACTGGGCCAGTGTGGTGTTGAGCGCCGCGGTCAAGGCAGCCTCCAGGTCAGCGGTGCTGGTGCCCAGACCGGCGGCGGACGAAAGCGCGACCAGATCCAGCTGCACCGTGATCTTATCTCCTCTGCCGGGCTGGATGCCCAGCTCTGCGCGACCTTGTCACAAGGAGCAGGGCCATTCAACAACCTGGGAGCCACACACGCACCGCGCAAAAGGTTGCCGCTCACGTAGGTCTCGTCGTCGGCCAGCGGCCTGCGCAACCACGTGCGCCCGATGCCAAGGTTCTGCTCCAGCAAACTGGTCTTCCTTCAGTGAGCGAGTGCGAGCGAGCAAACGCCCGCGGGCAAAGAGCGCGCGACCTGTCAAAGACGAGCAGCAGGCACGAGGCGTTGAGGGCTGGGCGCGCAGTGGGCAGCAGGGGACTGAGCGCGGGGCTGGAAGGCACGAGGGCTCGGGCTGGCAGCGTCCAGCGCGGCGCCACGCCTGAGAGATCGGGCAGCGGGGCCAGCGTGGAGGCCATGGCGGTGCTGTTGAGCCAGAACACAGGCGAGCCCCCGACCGCCAGCGCCGCCACGTCGGGCACGAACAGCACGTCGATCTCGCCCACTTGCTGCTCGCTGAGGCGCACAAACACGGCGCTCGACTGCACGATGGCGTTCTGCAGCAACCTGCAGCGCGGTCCTGCTCAGGCGAGCGCCGCGGGAGCCCCGCCAGGCAAAGGTCGTCTCACGTGACGAACATGACCACCACCAAGACCGTGGCCAGGCCCACGAAGAAGTTGCGCGGTGCATGCAGCGCATCGGACAGCGAGTAGCGGGCCTCCAGCCCCAGGCGCTGGCGCCACCCTTGATGCTGCACCTCCGCCATGTCCGGCTTTCACTTTGCGAGCTTACACCAAGCCTCGTGATGGCGCGTTGGCCACAGCTCATCCCGCGCGATGAGCAGTACGACATCCATGGCGTTGCTGTTGAGGACTGTCTTGCGGAAGCGTCGTAGCCCGATCAGCAGCACTACAACGTCCGCGCAGCGTCGTCGACCCTGGTACAAGGCACCATCAATGATCACCCCAAGTGGCCGCCTCTGCAATGACCTCAACAATGGCCACTGCGCGCTGCCACTGAGGCTCCTGCCGTCGGAAGGCGGCAAACGAAGGGGGCGTGAAGGGGCTCCCGTTGTACAAGAAGGTCTCGTCGGGATCAGCACCTGCAATCTGCAGCAGACCACGTCAAAACGGGCCCACCAGTGGCGCCACGCTTGTGGGACGCACCAGAAGCGCGACGAAGATGGGAATCATCTCGTCGGCACCTACCCAAGCACTGGCGCTGAGCTTGGCAGGCATTCGCACGCAAGCACCGGACCGTCTCTGAACAGCGCGTAGGCCAGCGAGCGAAACTGCGCGGCGGGGGAGTCAGCGAGCGGCTGCAGTCGGAGGCAAGGCAAGGCACCTTCTCGTGGTCGTAGAACTCGAAGCAGAGCGCGTTGGGGTCCGCCTTGGCGCTGAGCAGCAGGCGCACCACTGGCGCAAGCCTCAGCTGCGGCTGGGCGGCGACCTGCATGCTGCCAAACCTCGCGTGCTCTTGCTCTGCAGGGCCATGGTCAGGGGCGTGCCATAGTCCTTGTTCCACGCGCCCGGCTGGAATTCTTGCTTGTCCAGCGCCTCGCTAACGCCAGCCACATCGTCACTGGAGATGGCACCATGCCACGCTGGCCGGATCGCCATTGGTCGGGTCCGCCCGCCCCTCCAAGCTTGTAATCGATGTTCGCGCGTGCGTAAAAGCGCCGCCCCAGGGCCAGCATCAGCAGCATCAGCAGCATGCTCTACGACTCGCACTTGAGCACACGGCAAGACCTACGTCTGCCACAGGTTGAAGGTGAGGCAGTAGTTCTTGGCTGACTGTCCGATGGAGGCGAACGTGAACACCAGCCCTGGACACGGTGACTGCGCAGCACACACATCGAGCCAAGCAGCGCACCCTCTTGCTTGAGGCGCCGCGTCAGCAGGAAAACGTGGCTCTCGTCGCGCAGAAAGTGCACGTAGGACTTCTCCTGCAGCACAAACGCTCGAGGCCACACCCAAAGCACACAGGCAACGAACGGCGTACTACAACGTTGACGTGGAACTTGGTGGGCGCTGCCTTGTCGACGCCAGCGCTGGCCCGCAGGTACGAGTGCCCTTGCAGCACGTCGTTGGTGTTCGAAGCAAGCAAACAAGGTAGACGCGAACCTTTCAGAAAATCAATCTTGCAGAAGCAGCAGCCCTCCGCCGCCGCCGCGTTGGCCGCCTTGAGGCACAGGTCCCACAGCTTGGTGAGCGTGCGATGCACCTTGTCCTCGGCCTTGTCGATGCTGCGTGCCGGCGCCGGTGTCAGCAGCGGTCCCAGCGCCCGCCTTGGTACCTCAGGATCTGCAGCCGCCGCCCCAGCGACGTGTCGTGCGTGACCTCGTCTCGCTTCACGGGGATCTGCCAAAAGTCCAGCTGCACAGCCACTGAGGCATGCGCACCCGACCAAAGGAAGCGGGGAGACGCACCTCCAGCAGCATCATCGAGATGGGCACGGATGGCGGCACGATCAGGATGTTGGTGCGGTACCTGGTTGAGCACGCGTGAGACGGCTGAGCAGCGTGCGGCCACCACCGCTCCCACACCAGTCAAGGATGGCAGCAAACGCGTCCTGATTGCGGTCAAAGAAGTAATGGCCGGTGGTGCTGGCGCGCAGGCTGGCGTTGCGGTCCTTGCGTGGGCGGTGAGGAGGCATTGCGACAAGCGACAACACCATGCCTTGAACATGATGCCAAGAAGCGTCGTGGGGTACTGACGGCACACAGAGCATCGTGAGGCGAGTGCAGCACAAGAGCACAAGCAAGGACCTTGAGCAGGGTTGCTGCGGAAGAGGCGTCAGCACACTGGCGCTGCTGCAGCACAGCAACCGCACCCACGAAGGTCTCGTAGAGGCGCCCGCCCACGTTGATGACGATGCGGTCGCTGTCGGCGGGCGCAAGTTTCTCCTCGGCGCTGGGTCCCTTCTGCACCGTTGCAGCCGTCACAGGCCACGGAAGGACGGCGCCTCCCAACTCACATTCTGCGTGGCAAGTGCGCCCACAGGCTCCAGGTCGGGCTCCAGTGACACCTCGTTGTCGCTGCCGGACGACTCGTCCATTCGCGGGCCGGCGACGTGGGCGACTGCCCTCCAAGCACACACGCCACCTCCCCGCAGCAACAGGGGCCACGGACGGGTGTACTGCACCCCTACTTGCGGGCGAGAAAACGCATGCGCTCTTGGATCTCGGCCTTGGTGCGGGACCCAACGCGCTGCAAACGAGTGAGACGCAGCGAGCGAGCGAGCGACCAAACGTCGCCAGAGAGGCACCTCGTCGTTTTGCAGCTTGGCCAGGTCCAGACCAGCCTGAATGGCCGCGTCCTGGTGCTGGCCTTGAGCGCAGCAACACAGGCCAATGCAACCTGATGCCAACCTCGGACACTGACCACGGCTGCAAGGGCGACTCGGCGCTGCCTTGTGTGCCTGGGGCGAATGAGATGGAGACGAGCGAGTGCAAACGCCGCCGCACACAGATACTCCATGGCGCGTTGCGGATGCCCGCTCATCACGAACAGCGCGTGGTATACAAGCACCACTGACTCGCCACTCTTCTCCTGCGGAGCCGTCGCGTGAGCAAGGCCTCGGTGAGGCAGGACAAGCAAAAGCATGCCGCCATTTCGTTGACGACGGCCAGCAACGAAGGATCGGCGCCCGGCGTGTGCACGGCAGCGCTCGTGGCAGCCGCCGGCAACACCGGTGACGCTGCGGCTACGGGGCTGTCAGGCACCCTTGTTGTAGTTCGTGGAGCAATGAGCGGGGACGCGCCGAGCCGGCAGCCCAAGACACTCACTGGAACACATCGTCCTGCGCTGCGTCTCGCTCAGCAGCGGCTGCGCGACTCTGCACCGCAGGCAAGTCCACACGCATCGCCGCGGCCAGGTTCTTGACGGCAGCAGGCCGAGCGGCGGGTACCGATGCATCGGCGCTGTACTGCGTGGCAGGCAGCAGAGCCTGACGCGCAGCCTTCAACACGGGCTGCGACGCTGTCACACGCCGCTCGCCCAGCAGCTTGATGCTCGACACGGACAGCTGCCAAAGCCGTCAAAAGCACAACACTTTTTGGTGCGCCGACAGCCAGCCAACCTCCACCACATCGCCAACCGAGAGATCCACCATGTCAGCGCCAACTGTGCTGCAGCGCACAGCAATGTCAGACTGGAGGCGCGCACACGGGCGCAGGGTTACCGCGCGTCCATCCACTGATGCCCGTCACTCAGCCGCACGCGATTCCCTTTGCACGCACGCACGCACCGTGTCAGCGAGCGCAGCCTCAACCACCACCACCACCACCACCACCACCACGATACACACCATCCATCTCGAGCACTTGCAGCACTGGGCGCGTGCAGGGCAGGTTCCGCATGACTCGCCGCACAGCGCCCTGGGCTGCGATGTTTGGCAAAGAGCAGTACACGACCACGATGCACGCACCTCGCTCAGCAGCAACGCCACTGAGGCCGCCGTCAAGGCAGGGGAGGACCTGCGCTGCGAGGGCGGCGGCGGGGTTGTGTCTGGAACCTGTGCTGGCGTGAGCGAGAGCAGCCTTGCGCATGGCTCGTGATCATGCCTCGACGGTGAAGCGCACAGGCGAGTCGGCCACGTCAGCCAAGATCAGCATGCCGTCGCCATCCTCTGCAGCGGCGTTCTTCCCGTCGCCGTCGTCGTCGTCGTCGTCGAGTTCTTCCTCGTCGCCGTCCTCGTCATGGTTCTTCTGCTTCTTCTTCTTGGTGTTGGAGTGCGGGCTGGGGCTGTCCAAGCCGTCGCTGTCCCAGTGGATGTCAGCCAGGTTGGTAATGCGGCCGCCGTTCCACTCCACGTCAGTCCTGCCCTGCAGCGCTTGCTCCACCCTCGGAAGCAGCGTGTTCTTGAAGCGGCTCTGCAGCACGGCTCAGGGCGGGAAAACGCAAAAAGCGCACGCCAACCTTGAGCGACTCGGCGGTGCGCCCAGGCAACAAACCCGTGGCGACCAGGTTGCGCCACAGCCGGGTGCCAAACACTCCGTCGCTGGTGTTGGTCACATTCACGTAGTTCCACAGGCTGTCGTCCTCCTCCTTGGTGAACCGCAGCCGCTTGCCCGACATGGCCCGCGCGCCACGGACGTAGAAGCAGCTGATGCGCCCACTAACGGGACCAGGCCCCGTGGAGGTGCGTTTTTTTGGGCCGCGGCTCGCCCGCCAGCCCCAGTCGCAAGGGCGAGGGTCACGAACGAAGGCCGCTGCCACGTGGTTGATGCGCGGTGTCACGGGAGGCTAAACCACGACGTCGGCTTCTTGTCGCGTTCATCTCGCTCCGAGAAGCACCCGGCTGAGGCCCCACAGGAGCCATGGAGACCGCACCGTTGCTGGCGCAGGATGCCAAGAAGCAGGAGGGAGTGGGCGGTGAGCTGCGGCCTTTGCGACGGGCGCCGGGGCTGCTGATGCGCTGTGTTGTGCAGGCAAGACCATCCACACAGTGTTCGGTGCTATCCTGCTGGGTGAGGCCACAGCAACGAGCGCCGGCCTTGCCGCTCGCTGACACGGCCTGCAGCCATGAACTGGACGGGGCCCGGCATCCCGTTGCTGCCGCTCATGTTCCAGCAGGCAGGCTGGCTGGTGCCCACAGCGGCGCTCATCCTGATTGCCCTCGTGGCTGGGCTCTCCAGTAGGCTGCTCTTTTGTGCTGCGGTGCTCGTCTCAGTGTGGCGGCGGCGATCAGGCACCGCCATCACGGAGGCCATGAAGTTTGCGCCTGGCAATGATGTGCACTTTGGCGGTCGCACAGAGTACTCGTCGCTCGCCAAGTTCTACCTGGGCACCAAGTTCTACTGGGCCACGCAAGTGGTGCTCAACCTGAGTCTCGTGAGCCTCAACCTGGTGAGCATGCTGGAGACGATTCAGGTCATGGATTGGGCCATTGTGGCCATCTTTGGCTGCACGTACGGCATTGTGCTGGAGCCCTCGTTC
>CAZYYU010000112.1:0-9638 GCA_964651735.1 uncultured Gammaproteobacteria bacterium
CCGCGCGCCCCCTTTTGGGCACCGCCCCGCCGTCCTTTGCCCACGTTCAAAATGTTCCCATTTTGATTCGCACATTTCCCAGTGATTTCACAGGCAGCGTCAAAGTGCCCGGCTCCCAGGGCATGGCTCCGTACGCGTCGATGAATTGCCTGAGTCTGGCACAGAGGGCTGCACTGTGCGCCGCATGTGCACTCAGAGCCGCAGGGCTCAACAGCTGCCGCTCCTGCATGCGCTGCATGACTGTCTCGGCCACGGCGTCGTTGAACAGCGGCACGCCGTAGACCACATCGTAGACGAGCCACTGGCCGTCTGGACCGCGTTGCACCTCCACGTAGCCCATCTCTGCGTGCAGTTGCAGCTCGCGCGCCACGGCGCCCACTGCAGGACACAGCGCAGCATCTTGCTCAGCAATGGGGAGCGGGATGTGCCGCGTCTCGGGCGTCAGGCCGGTGGCAGCCTGCACCTGGAAACAGAGCAAGAAGCGTTGATTGCAGCAATAAGACAAAGGAGCCAGCCATACCAGCACCGGCGCGGCCAGCAGCATGTCGTTGATCAGAACCAAGGCCGAGGCGGACGCCGCCACCACCGTCTCGTTGTCCCACTTGGTGATGCGGACGGCCGAGCCCGCGCCAATGGCCGGCGGCAACGCACGCACGCGCTCGCCCCTGCGGTACAGCTGCGTGGCAGGAGCGCCCCCCGGCCCCGCCAGACGCGCCACAAACAGCTTCCACCACGGCGAGTTCACCTCCCACGCCGGGGGCCCGTACTGCGGAAGCCCGTCGGAAGGCTCCACGGGCGGCTCGCGGCCGCCCAGCGGGCACATGGCCACCAGCACACAGTAGCCCTTGTGCAGCACGCGAGCCCGCGTCACGCGGTCCAGCGCGTTAAGCGACTCGCAGCGCAGCAGGTCCAGCTCCAGCGGCGCACCGCTCTCATCACGCACGCGCCGCCACAGCGCCCGCAGCACGTTGCGCAGCGTCACCGCGTGCTCAAAGTACGCCTTGGCCTCGCCTTGCCAAAAAAAGGGGTGGGCTGCATGAAAAACAATAGCGGCACGCAACCTTCGTCGTGGCCCAGCACCAGACTGTCCAGCACCAGCAGCAGCGACTCGATGGACGCCGAGTCAAGCTTGCCCACCTCGTACATGGTGACGGCGTGAGCCTGCACAACAGTCACAAAAAGAGTGGGGGCCGGCAAAAAGGGACCAAATGTGCTTGAGTGGTGGTGAGGGGGGAAAGGAGCCGTCAGAGACGATTTGGCAGCCCGAATCCCAGCACACCCTTCAAGCCCTCGGCCAGGTTGCCCATCATGAGGAAGGCGGTGAGGCCCGAGTCAAAGAGGAAGCCGATGCGGCGCTGCGCAGAGGGCGGCGGACCCAGCAATGCATCGGCGGGACCGGGCTCATCGGCTGGACCTGGCACGCTCCACGACGCGTGCAACGAGGCCACCGCAGGCTGCGGCGTCCGCTCCGCGAAGCCAAGCCGTACAAACAGCGACACGGCCACGCGCACATCGTCCACAGGCAGCTGCAGCACCTCGGCCAGCTGCGCCAGGCTGGTGCGCTCGTCCAGCGTCACGAAGATTTTGTACAGCAGCCGCTCCATGAAGTCGCCCCTAGCACACCCACATCAGAACACCAGGCACACGCACACACACACACAACAACAACGCGCTCGCCAGCCCACTTGACGCGGTTCATGACGAAGCCCTCCAACGACGTGAGCGCGACGCAGTCGTCTCCGGCCACTGGCACGTCCAGCCACACCAGGCCCTTGGCGTGCAGCGACAGCACCACGGCGCGGTCCAGCGTTCCCGCTGCAGTGGCCCCGCAGTCAAGCAACATGTCGATGGTGGCGTGCTCTTGCGGGCTACGGGAAGCCTGGTCAGCCGCCGCACACCACCATCCAGCATGCAAACCTGCACTGGCGCACGTGCTCCTCACTCACGTAGCCAATGTTCACCAGCCACCACGGCTGCAGCGGTATGTCCACGGGCTGCACTGGGCTGACCAGCATGAGCGAGCAGCGCAAACTGCAGCACGCAAAGACAAGAAACGGCTCACGTGGCAACTGGTTCTCCAGCTGGTTCTCCTTCTTCTTGAACAGCGCAAACGAGCGGTTGGTGCGCGACGCGTTCATGGCGTTGATGTACTCGTTGCGGCCAATGCCCAGCAGCCGAAACGCGTCAGCAGCCGTGAAGTTGGGCAGGATGTCGTAGCTCTCGTCCTTTTGCATGATGGCCAGCATCATGTCGCGGTAAAACGCAAAGGGCGTGACTTGCAGGCCCTGCGCAAAAAAAACCTCAGTGGACGCGCGCGCGCTGCAAGCAACAGGAAGCGCTCGCCTTGATGAGCACGTCCGACAGGTGGTAGGGGTACAGCATGAGGTTGTCGCGCGAGTGCTTGACCACCTCCGTGTAGTAGGCCCGCTCGTCCGCCACCACGCGCCGCACCAGCGCCGTCTTCCAGCGCAGCTGGTGCATGAGTGACCACTTGATGACCAGCGTCTTCCAGCTGCGCTCGTTGCCCCCGAACTTGGCCTTGACCGCCTCGGGCAGCTTGATCCACGGCACCTGCTCATGGATCTCCTTCTGCACCACAGAGTCCTCCAGCAGCTCCGCCACCGACATGGCTGTGGCCGGGCGCGCCCCACCTGACCCTCTCGGTTGAATGAGCGCTGGAGGGCGGGGCCGTGGCCGTGGCGGGGGCGGCGGGGGCCCGCATCGCAAGCCCATCAACCGCCACACCAAGCTGACCATCACTTGGGACGAGGCGGAGCGCAACGACTTTGTCACTGGCTTCCACAAGCGCAAGGTCCAGCGGCGCCAGTACGCAGAGACCCGCAAGCAGGAGCTGGAGGCAGCGCAGAAGCGGGACGCGCGCAAGGCCAAGCGAGAGGGTCAGCGGGAACGGGAGGCCCAAGGCGCGTGGTTGACTGACCTTGATCGGCGACAGAGAGGGACGCCCGCCTGCAGCATCTGCTGCCCGCCAAGGCCGCGGAGCCTGAGGAAGAGGAGCAGCAGGAGCAGCAGCAGCAGAAGGAGGATGACGGGGGGCTGCAGGTGGCGTCGCTCAAGCGGCACAAGGTGGGCTCCAACATTGTGACGGTGTCAGTGGAGCCGCTAGGCGCAGCACGCGCTGAGGCCGTGGAGGAGGATGCTGGAGGGGATGAAGACAGCAGCAACGAATGAACCGCATTCATTCGTCGCTCGCGAACGTGACCGCTGGAGAGAAGCGCAAGCAAAATGGCAGGGCGCTCCCCCCTCTCACTTCACAATGAGCACGGGAAAGCGACGCTGAGTGTCACGCGCAAGCCTGAAGGGGCGTGGGAAGGGGTTTTGGGCAATGCGCACGCCAGGCGATACCTCACGCAGTTGGAGCCCAGCAGGAAGTGATCCTGCGCGTCATGGGTTGCTAAGTGCGACAAAGAGCGCACGCGGACGCACCACCGGATTGCTGCCCAAGCCAACCACGAGCAGGAAGCCGTTGCGCTCCGTCACCGCACGGATCAGCACCGCTGAAGCGTGCTCGCCATTGCTCGTCAGCTCCACGTAGCTGCAGCAGCAGCAGCAGGGTGAGGCGTTGGGCGTTGCGGACAGAAGGTAACTACGCACTCCAGCCTGCCGTCCTTGGCGCCGGCAGCCTCTTGCTCCACCTGCCTGCGCAGCACCAAGGCACCCTCGCGCTCCAAGTGCGCCTCAACCCTGCGCGCATCAGCACCGCTGTGCGCGGAAAACACAGTGGACGCGCGCACTTGTCGAGCTGGTCGTGCAGCGGATCGAACATGGACGGCGAAGCCAGCTCCAGCACGTGCACCACATGAACAGGCCGGTCGCCAGCAACACGCCGCGCCTCCTGCAGCAACCGCGGGTGCCACCGCTCCATGGCCACGAACACTGCGCCACCCTCCATGCTTGAGGATCGGCTGACGATCAGCCACCCCTCAACGGCCCGCAGATTTGGAGGGGCGGGGCGCATGCTCGCGCCCAGGCGGCGGCGCCTGCTGGCTGCTGGAGCACTGCTGCTGGTGCTGAGCGCGCTCCCTCTGCTGCGAGTGTGGTCGCTGGCTGGTCCTCCAACGGCCGTGCTGGGTCCTGTCTCCGTCGTCGCGCCTTCCACGAGCCCGGCCGCGCCCCCGACCACGCGTCCCTGGGAGCAGCGTCAAGACGTGGATGTGCCGTCCTCAGGGGGCTGCCCGCTTCAGTGTCGCTACCGGCGGCCGGAGGTGGGGCGAGGCGTGCTGGCTTGGCCGCGGCCTTCTTGACGAGCTGCCGCACAGCCACCCTTCAAGCTGTTGGGTATGCTGATGATGCGCGTGTTCCGCGCCGACAAGCAGCGTTTCTGGGCCCGGGAGCTTGTGCAGTGGTTGCAGGTGACTGGGGCGGTCTCGCTGGGGTTGGGGACTCATCACACTGGAGCGCAGTACATGCGATGGGCAGGTGTGTGCAGTGGTGTGCTGCTGGTGGAGTCTGTTCTCATGCACTCCATCCTTCAGGCGTGGAGAAGGCAAAGCACGTTTGCGGCTCAGCTCTCTCTCAACGTCCTTTTGCTCAGATGATTGTGTACGACTCATTCTGGGCGCCATGGGAGCGGCAGCTGAAAGGTGGTGGTGGCTTGTGTGGGTCCAGTTTTGCAATGACGAGAGCGGGGGGACGTTAGCGCTGTCGCCGCTCATTGAGGACGGCTTCGTGGAGTACCACGACTGGTCAGCCAACAACCCTTATGACATGGGGCGCACGCAGATGAGCGCATACTTGGACGGTGCGTTTTGTTTTGTTTTTGTGTGCTTGCTCTGATGGCGACGCAAGGCTGGGAGCGATACAAGAGCAGTGCACGCTGGATTGTGCACATGGACATGGACGAGTACCCCGTGAATCCAGCGCTGTCTCAGCGAGGCTTCCTGCTGACCACTCTGGAGGCGATTGCAGCTCGCCACGCTGGCCGATGGCCCAACGGCGTGGGTAGGCGTTGGTTGTTGTGCTGTGCGCAATGTGCCTGCTGAACACTCCTCGTTTGGGACAGGTGTTATCCACGCTCGCAACATGGGCTTCTTGGGTTTGTTGTGTTTGCTTTTCATTGCGGCGGCATTACTTTTGCAGGCTTCCCCGACGCCACTCAGGAGCTGCTCATTGACCGCCTTACCAACTGCACCATCACCCCCATCAATGGTGAGTGTTGGTGTTGGCCAGCCCTCAGTCACAGCCGCCCCAGACTTGTCCAAGCCCATCAACTTTGTGGCGGGCGTGCAGGTGACGCAGACTGTGCCACGTTGGGCTTGCAATTGATGTGTGAGGTCAGGGCCCGTCTGTGCACCGGCCCTCGTAAGGCAGGCGGAGCGTTGTGGCGCGCCTTTGTCACCGCACCCACAGCGTCAAGCCCGGCTATGGTGAGGTGGGCCAGTGGCAGGCACCAGAGCTGCCAGACCTGTAAGGCGTTGGCCATTGATGTGTTGCGGTCTGACGCGGCGGCGCAGGTACATGGCGCACTACTGGGGCGCGCGCCTGCAGAATTGGTCGCCTGTGATGCCAGATGGTTGGTGGAGGGCGGTCAGCAGGTGTTGTGCTGACAGCCTGCCCAAAGAGTTGGTCCGGAAGATCGCCCCGAATGCGGATGTGCGTATTGTGCCCCTGGATCGCGCGCCGCTGCTCACCGCAAGCAGTTGCTGTACATGAGCGACAACCTGAAGAACTGCGCCACGCATTGCGCACGTGACGAGGTTGGGTGCTGTTTGCTGGGCCGCCACGGCAAGTGCGCTGACCGCGTTGCAGTTCCACTGGCTGTCAGAGGATGTGTGGGATGTGGAGAACCGGCACAGCAACGGCCCGCGGCCCTGGCTTTAGGTTGGACGGGGAGCACAATGAGTCTGATCGGAAGGAGCGGCGCTTGCTGCTCGGCTGGGCTGGCATTGAAAAAAGCGTGCTCAGAGGGCCTCCCAGCGCCATGAAGATCGCGTACGACGACGACGACGACGACGGCAAGCGACAGAGCGTCGAGCCCGCGGCGGAGGCTGATGCTGCGGCCAGGTCGCGTCGCTGGTGCAACGTTGTCGTCTGTTGACCGGCTCCCAGGGCTGCTCGCAAGGCCGCGTTCCTGGAGCACATGCGGGCCCGGCAAGCTGCATCCAAGGGCTCGGGCGCGCGCGTGTTCAAGGGCCCCGTGGTCAAGGTGCAGATGCCCAAGGAGTTGGTGGACGGCTGTGGACGCTTCGCGGGCATCGACGACCTCATCGCCGCGTTGCCTACCAACTACTCCTTCGAGGTCAAGAAGAGCGTGTGGCGCCTGCTGGAATCCAAGTGCCGGGTGAGCGCGCCCGAGGTGCAGGCCCGAGGTGCTCACGGCGCGTCAGGTGGTGGCACTCCAGTTCCCTGAAGGGCTGCTGGTGTACTCGTGTCTCATCTCCGACATCCTGCGCCGATACGCCGACGTGGAGTGCATCATTCTGGGCGACGTGACGTACGGGGCTTGCTGCGTGGACGACTACACAGCCAAGTGCCTGGTGAGCCGCAGCCAGCAGCTTGTGTGAGAGCTGAAACGCGTTCAGGGCGCTGACTTTCTCATCCACTACGGCCACTCTTGCTTGATCAACATTGCCGAGTCGTCCATCGGCGTGCAGTACGTGTTTGTCGACATTAGCTTTGAAACGCAGCATCTCGTGGAGACAGTGCGGCACAACTTTGGCAGCGACCAGCGGCTGGCCATTGTCGGCACCATCCAGTACGCTTCGTCCTTCCACCGCGCGCGCCAGGCTCTGCTGGAGACGCACCCGCACGTGTTCATTCCCCAGGCCAATCCGCTCACTGGTGGCGAGCTGCTGGGCTGCACGTCACCCACACTGCCGCCTGACACGTCTGCCATCATCTACGTGGCAGACGGGCGGTGCGCAGGGGACCTTTTTTGTGTGGCGGCGGCGCCGCTTCTCAACGCGCGCCAGGTTCCACCTGGAGTCCATCATGATTGCCAATCCCACGGTGCCTGCGTTTCAGTACGACGTGAACAACAAGCGCTTCACTCGGGAGCACTACCAGGTTGGGGCTGCGTGCTTGAGGTTGTGGCGCTCAACGGTCGCGTGCAGCACGACGCCATGATGAGCGCACGCGAGCAGAGCGTGGCTGCTGCTCGTGCTGCGCGCACCGTCGGTGTGGTGCTGGGCACGCTGGGTCGGCAAGGTGCGCTGCATGCGTTGCGCGTCCGTCGCCTGAACACTTTGCAGGGAGCCACAAGATATTCGATCGATTGTGCGCAGACATTAGCAAGTCGGGCCGCGTGGTGGTGACGGTGCTGCTGTCTGAGATCACCCCTGCCAAGCTGGCGCTCATGGCTGGTGCTGCATCTTGGCTGCTGCTGCGCAGCGCGTCCTGACTGCACGCCGCGCAGACGTGGATTGCTGGGTGCAAGTGGCGTGCCCTCGCCTGTCGATCGACTGGGGCGGCGCCTTTGCCAAGCCCTTGCTCAACCCGTACGAGGCAGAGGTGGCGTTTGGCGGTCACGCGTGGCGGGCCGTGTACCCCATGGACTATTACGCGCACGGTGGCGCAGAGTGGACCAACTACCACCAAGCCGCAGCGAAATAAACAACATTGTTGTTTCTCCACAACACGCCGAGGGCTCCTGCTCATTCGAGGGCGCGTGCCATGCGCAAGTCAGAGGCGCACAACGTGGTGCTGAGGCGCGCCGTGCGGCTGCTGCTGCTGCGTCATGTGCATGCGCTCAGCCATCAGGCGAATGCACACATTGACACACACATGGCCCGCCATGGCTGACTCCAGCCCAAACTGCAGCGCAAGCACACTGTAGCCGACGGCACGAGCAGCACGCCAGGGCGCTCCCTCCATGCCATGGTTGGCCACGAACCACGCGCTGGAAAGAACCACTCGCCAGCCCACCGCAACCTCAGGGAGGTGCAGCAGGACGGCTCCACGAAAGAAGGCCTCCTCCAGCACGGGCAGCACCACCAGCGGGAGCATCAGGGGCCAGCGCTGAGCCAGCAGCGTGCCCGCGACACAGCACACGATGAGCACGGGAGCTAGATGGCCTGTCGTGATCCAAAGCGCAGCAGTGGCCCGTGCCAGCGACAGCCATGCCTGCCGCGAGAGTGTGCCGCCGACACGCTGCGACGCCAATGCAAACACCAAGTCCAGCGCAGCCAAAGCGCCCAAGGAAGCCCACAGCGACACCATTTTGTTTTGTTCGTCAGTAGTCGTGCGTCTTGTACCTCCGATACGCAAACGACTGCCAGGCCAGCCCCTGTTGCGAGGCCTGTCAGCGTGGACACTCGCAAGGGCGCCCACACACCGCATCAATCAGCACTCGCGAAAATCGGGCCACCAGCTGCGGCACCGACGACCCAGCATGCCTGCCACAATGGCAAGCGCTTCAGGGAACCGCCAAACAGCAACCGAGGACACAACTGACCAGCCCACAACCAGCAGCGCCAACTTCGCCAAGTCGTGGAGCGTTATGCAGGCAAGAAACGTGCGCGTCAAGCACTGGACGCCACGCTGTGAGTGATGCACAACGCTGCAGAGTCCATCTCACGTCGCCATTCTCCTCCTTGCGATTGCGCAGAAACTGTGGCAGCAACAGCACCTGTTTGAGGCGGTGAGCAGAGCGGGCCTGCGCATCATGGCACTCACCGCCTCAGCTGCCAGTGCCAGCGTTTCAACCATGGTCTCTGCAGCGCCCTCACCGTGAAGCGGGACGCACGCGCACGGGGCAAGAGCTTACTGGCCACATCGAAGATGGGCAGCAGCGAGCAGACCCACAGCACGCACAGCGTGATCAGCGACCCCAGCCCCACGCAGATGAGATACCTGCGCAGCGCGGTGAGCACAACGCAGCACAGCACGGGGGCAACGGGGGCACGCACGACAAAAAGTCATCCCACTGCCAGAAGAACTTGCGGAAGTGCTTGAGCCGGAACGTGAAGCTGTGGTAGCTGCACGGGCCCCAACACGATGAGAGGGCGCAAACCGTCAGCCCCGCCACGCAAGCCCACGCTCACAGCGACACGGGCAGCATGCGCTGCTCGCGGTCCACCTGAGGGCGCATGCGCTGAGCCGAACGCTCGTGCGTCTTGGGCCCTCTCACCCGAGTGACCAACTCCAGCACGGCCAGGTGCAGCAACACTGTGAGGCAGGCCTGCAACGGCGGCTGCGCGCTGGGATCGGGCGCGGGGCTCACGGCCCACACCAAGCACGCCAGCGCGCTGCTCGCCACGCCAAACAGCGCCACGTGCCGGCTCATCTCCGTGCGCATGCGCCGGAGGTGCAGGTACTGGTGCGCTGTCAGCGCCAGTGCAAAAGCGCGCATGCGCACCTGCGAGGCCCATCCCGCCACCGCCAGTGCCAGCAAGCCCCACTCCAACATGACGCTGGCCCACAGCCAAAGGACGTTTTTTGTGTGTTGCAACACAATGCAGCCCGGCGTGCTCCTGTGCCCAGCTGCTTCAACAGCCTGCTGCCTGACGCCGTCCCTGCTGGCGGCCGCCACGTCCACGGCCGGACCGGGTGCAGCAGCCAGCACCGCCTGCTCCGCGTCGCGAACACGCTGCACCGCCGCCCCGCATCCAAACGCACACAACGCCGACTGCAGCTGGGGCTGTGGCCGCCTGCACCGCCACCACCACGTCCACGCCGGCCCA
>CAZYYU010000113.1:0-1876 GCA_964651735.1 uncultured Gammaproteobacteria bacterium
AACAACAACAACAACAACAACAACAACAACAACAGGGCGAGTGCGAGCTGCGCACTCCGTTTGCCAAGGGCGGCAGCGCGTACCAGGACCTCATGTACCACACGCTGGTGCGCACGGGCGCCGTCTTCTTCCGCGTGCAGCTTTCGGCCGCGGTCTCGGCCATCAAGCAGGTGGACCGCGATCTGGAGCACGACCCGAAGCTGGTGGCGGACGCCACGCAGTTTGCCTCCAACCAGAAGCAGCTGGAGCTGATCACGGGCGGGCTGCTGGACAACCTCTTCTCGCGGCAGACGATTGAGAAGGCGCCGCGACTGCTGCGGTGCGCGCTGTGGATCATGCGCGAGAGCGGGCCGAACGCGGCTGCGTACACGGCGCAATTCTTCGCGGCCAACGTCATCGCCCGCATTCTGGCCGACCCGGTGGGCTCCAAGATCACGTCCAGCATCACGCCCGTGGCGCAGGCCAACATGCAGCGCGTGTCCAAGCTGGTGGCCACGGTGGTGCTGCGTGAGTGTCCTTTGCTGGCTGTTGGTTGCTGGCGTTGACTGCGCTTTCGGTTGGCGCAGCGGACTCGTCGGTGGGCTCGCACTTCACGGCGTGGTGCGCGCAGCAAGCAGAGCGCCTGAAGCGGTGGATCAGCGACATGTGCTCGGACCCCACGGGGGCCAACTGGTGCGTCGGTTCGTTCACAGGATCCTCGTTTTCATGGACCCGGTCCTTTTTGTTTTGCGCGGCAGGAGCGAGGACTGCGTGCCCATGGCCGTGTTGCCGCTGCGCGAGCGTGAGATGGTGGGCAGTCTGACGTCGGAGTTCGCCAACCTCAAGCTGCGGCTCACGTCGCAACGCGACCGCGTGCCCGCCGACTCGCTGGAGCTGCTCAACTCCACCATCCGGTGCGTGGAGCTTGCTTTGCTTGTTGGGTTGGTTGGTTGTTTCACGCTGTCCGGCAGGCTGCTGAGCTCGCTGGCGTCGGGCATGCTGTCAACGTCGCAGGCCACGGTGCGCTCGGTGCGCAACCCCCATCGCAAGGTTGGCGCAGTTCGCCCTCGTGTGGGATGCAACTGAGCGGCACACACCGCCACCGCAACAGGTGCCGCACGACATTGGCGAGCTGCAGAAGGAGGTGCTGGGACTGGGGTCCTACGTGCTGGCTGCGCGGGGCCGCCGCCTCTTCTCGCAGGGCCCGGTGGTGGCGCGCAAGAAGACCAAGGAGGAGGACGGCCACCTCTTCTTGTTCTCCGACCTGCTGCTGTACTGGTGAGGCCGCGGTTGTCATCGCTGTCACATGTATCCAAATCTTCCTTTTTCAGCAAACACAACCCGCCGGAGGACAAGGCGCTGTTCACGTTCAGCCGCGTGTATCGGCTGCACCAGGTCACGGTGCGCTCGCTGGAAGGCGACAAGGAGAAGTCGTCCGTGGCGGCGTTTTGCATCTCCGCGTTCGCGCAGCCCCCCGACATGGATCTGGTGGTGTATGCTGCCAACGCCAGAGACAAGGTTTGTGGTGGTGGTGGTTGTTGTTGTTGTTGCTGCTGACACGCCAAGCAAAAGGAGCGCTGGGTGGACCTGATCCGCAAGAAGCAGGAGGAGCTGCGCGCCACGCTGCTGAAGGGGGCGCGCCGCTTCGCGGCCAGCGAGCTGGTGAAGACGAGGGCCATCCCCGTGGAGCTGGCCATTGGCAACGACGTGCTGATGAAGCTGGTGCCGCGCACCGACAACTTCATCGCGTCGTACGACTTTGAGCAGCTGCGCGAGACGAGCCGCGCCGGAGACGTGCTCACGCTGGACTTCAACGGCACCGCCAACGCGCGTCTGGACGAGGCCGTGCTGCGTGTGCGCGCGGAGCGCCCCGACGACCTGCTGGAGGCAGTGCAGG
>CAZYYU010000113.1:1976-9627 GCA_964651735.1 uncultured Gammaproteobacteria bacterium
TCCTCAAACCGGCCACGCAGGCGCAGCGCGAGCGCACGCGAGCAGAGTACTCTGCGCGAGGCGGCATTCCGTCCCACCGCGCCAACCGCGGCGGCGTGTCTGAGTCGGGACAGCCTTCGCAGGTCGGTTTGGTTGATGCCTGTTGTTTTGTGCGCGCGTCATGATGAATGCACCGCGCAATCAGGTGGGGTCGCAGGTGGCCTCACAGGTGGCGTCTGAGGCGCCATCGCCGCGACCCCTTGCCACCGCCACCACCGCCAGCACCGGCGCCGCTGCAGTGGCGATGCGGCCGCTGGAGCAGCCTGCTGCCTCGGCGGGACAGGACCCCAACTTCGTGAGCCCGCGCCCGCCCAACACCAAGGCCGTGCTGCCGCGCATGGAGAGGTCCGTGCTGCGCATCTCGGCTCCGCACGCACTCACGCGGCTTTGGCAGCCCCCGCACGCGGCCCAGCGGCGTGGTGCCCAAGGACAAGGACGAGGCTTCGGGCCCTCATCATGACCACCGCCGTCAGCATCACCACCGTCAGCAACAACAGCAGCAGCAGCAGCAGCAGCAACGCGACGACCTGGAGCCGGTGCTGGTGAACGAGCCGGGCCCCGCGCCTGCTCCGCTGCTGGTGGTGGATGCGAGCACGGGCGCGGAGCGCGACCTCTGGGACCCCCAAAAGGCCAACCGCGCACAGTTGCGCGAGCGGCGCGAGCAGCGTCATCGCCGCCAGCGGGAGAAGGTTGTGTTCTGCTGTCACGCCCTCCCTCCGCTGAGCTGAGGGTGTTGTGTGTGTGCAGGAGCGGCGCGCACAGCTGCGCGAGCAGGGCAACCCCGAGCACGCCAGGCGGCTCGACGAGGACAAGACGCTGTTCATGGAGGCGTTGGAGCGCTCGCTGGCCCGCATGGTCACGCTGCCCGACGAGTCTGCGTTGCGCCGGCCCGGTGTGCTTGGCTAGGCGTTGCTGACTGCTGTTATTGTCTCATTTGCCTGCAGAGGAGCTCACGGATCGTGAGATACTGCGGCTGCAGCGGTGCGTCGTCGTCGTCGTTTTGTGTTTTTGAGCCGGGCTCACCCCGCCAGCAGGCGCGCTTACAAGTGGAAGCGGGAGTCGCAGCTGTTGAGGGAGCTGCTGTACACTCAGTACGTGACCAGCCACAACAGGGACCTGTTCACGGGAGCGCCTCCGCCGCCTCGCAATGCCCAAGCAAACAAAAAGTGAGCGTGGTTGGAGTGGCGCGATGCGGGTGTGCGTGGTGGGACCCACGTCGGTGTTGGGCGCGCGGCTGCTCACGAGTCTGGGACGCTTGGGCTACACATTGTCGGGGGTGCGAGAGGAGAGCGCGCGGAAGGAGCCCTGCGGCGCTTACAGGACCTGTGACGGTGTTCTAGGTCATGTTCAAGCCTGCCGGGGCCGCGTTGTGTCTGCAGCTAGGAGCGCAGCCCTTTCTGGCCAACGTGCTGGGTGGGTTGGCCGCTCAGGGGGAGGGGCACGTCTGTTGCGTCACTGTCCTGTGCAGACAAGGCCACGCTGTATCGCGCATTTGAGGGTGCTCGCTCGGGGTCCTGTCTGCTCTTCCTTGCCTCACAGGCGGCCCACTCAGGTGTGGACGTGGTGATCAACTGCAGCCCATCCTATCCCCTCGATCCCGGTGAGACGCGTTCCTTTCCAGCCCCGCCGCAAGCACAAGCGCGTGAGTTTTCGGGGGCCGCTGATTTCCCTCCCGTGGCTGCGCCCCCTTTAAGCACGCCGCGAGACTCGTTTCCCGCAACGTGTTTTTGGCCCTCTTTTGTGGGGCTGGCGCTCACCGGCAAGGCCGTGCCAGCGCGGGTGACGTTCACCGACAACGTGTGTTCGGTGGGCGTGAAGCATGTGGCTGAGGTTGGCAGCGCGCCTTTGCCCTTTTGCTGCCTGCGCTCACGTTGGTGTTTCTGCAGGTGGCGGCCGTGATGGGGGTGCGGTATTTGATCACGACGGGTGCGGCAGTTGTTGTGTTGGTCTTGTTGCTGGCGCTCAGTGCACGGCAGGTTTTGTGTGGAGCAACCAGCCGCTGGACGACGCGCCCTTCGACGAGGACAGCCCCGCACCGCAGCCACCGCTGCCCAGTCTGCAGGGCGAGGTCAGCCTTGTTTCCCCTCCCAGCAAGAGCTTTCTCAAGCCCGTCCGTTGCCCACCACCCAAGATGTGGGCCTGCGAGGCCGTGGACCGCGCTCAGCACCGGTTGCATCACACTCGACTGCGCCTTGGCCACCTGTACTGCGGCGACTCAGAGCTGTGGCAGGGCTTGGCGTCGCTGCTGCACTCCCGTTCTGCGCCCATCATCGGCGGCGGTGCGCCTTTGCGCTGTTGTTGTTGTTGTTGTTATTGCGCGATCTGATGCGCTTCTGCAACGCAGGCAACAACGTGCGGCCACTGCTGCACGCTGACGACGCAAGCAGCGCCATCCAATGGTCAGCGTGGCCAGCTGTTTGTTGTTCCTGTGTGTGATCTGGCTCGACGGCGCAGCGTGCTGCAGGACATGGTTTCCAACGAGTACCCCGTCACGTCAGCCAACAACAACAAGGCACGCCGTCCGCTGCTGCGAACGCTGCTGCGAACGCTCACCAGGACCGCAGGTGTTCCACTTGGTGGATGATGCGCCGCTGCCCGTGTCGGTGGTGCTGCCCACGCTGGCGGCTGCCATCGGCGCTCCACCGCCGCCCAGCGCGCTCAAGTTCACCGCCCAGTACACCGTCAAGGACCCGTCGCACTGGCGCCTGCTCACCAGCTCCTGCCTCACCAGCAGCGCGGTGCGTTTGCTTGCGCTGCGGTGGGGCGCGGCTGATGCTCTGGCTGCGCAGCAGTTCCGGCGCACGTTTCCCGAGTTCACGTTCAAGTTTCCCACGTGGGAGCAAGGGCTGCGCCAGAGTGCGTGTTCTTTTGGTGTTCGCGCAGCCAACTGACGGGAGCGCCCGCAGTGGTGCGGTGGTGGATGGCGGTGCCGCCCGCACGTCACTTGGTGAAGACGTGAAGCTCAGGTGTGTGCCTTTTGTGCTCTTTGTTGCCGGTGTTCTCGTCATCGGTCCGTTGTCGGGATCTGCCAATGGTGTTGGCACGATTTGCACTTAAGCTGATGGCACATTGATCTGCCCGCATCGTTCCGGTTGACTCATTCCCTCCCCGTTGAGTCACAACCTTTTTTTGGCCGGGCTACATTCTTTTTGTCCTCTTGTTCTTGCGTGTTCGGCTCCTCTTCGCGTTCTGATGGTGGCGGGCGCTGTTCCGGGCCAAAGAGGCGGGGGAACTGCAGCCCTGCAAAGTTGGCCCTCGGAGGCCCGCCCCTCGTTGGTCATTGCGCCGTCCCCGTTGCAGTGAAGTTGGCCGCGAGTTGGGCGTCGAACGCTTGCCGCACACGCGCATAGAATGGCACGTCGCTCGCGCCGCGCAGCACGACAGCGTCACGACAGTGGCCGTCAAAGGTGGCCACGGGCTTGAACTGGTACGCCAGGCCCTCCAGCGACATGATGCCCAGGAACGGCCTCACAAAGCAGTGGTAGAAGTCCTCCGTGTTGGCGTCCAAGTGCAGCACGTCGCCGCGCCACTGCAAGAAGCGGAACTCCCGCGCCTTGTGAATGGATGAGTGCGGAACGTTGTCGCTGGCGTCCGACAGCAGCACCGCCTTGCCCTGCTGCGACAGCGCCGCCCGCCGACCGCGCGCAGGCCATCGGTCAACCTATCAGGGGAGTGCAGTCACGGCACGCACGGTGCACGGCATGGGGTGCACACCAGGAACAAGCCAACAGCGTCGAACAGAGCCCACACGTCGCTGCCCTCGCGGCGGTAGGCAGCACGCGCCACAAACTCAAAGGCCTGCCCAGCCTGGCCGCAGCCCCACCAACTACGGGCCTCGAAGTACAGCCTCCCGCGGTCGTCAGCGCAACCTTGCGCGCGCAGCAGCACCAGACTGGCCCGTTGACAGCGCAAGTCCAGCGGGTGGCCCTCCGAGGCATACGCCGTCACAGCCCTGCACAGGGGCCGCTCCACTTGCGCTGGGAACAGGCCGTGCATATGCGTGCGGCAGCGTTGCGAGATGCGGGCCAAGCGAGCACGGTCAGCCAGGCCCAGCAGTGATGCCACGAGTGCAAACAGCTCCCTCGGAAGCGCGTCCAGCATGGCGCGCGGCCCTCGTTTTTGTTTTGACACTAAAGGGGCGCGCCACCGCTGTCAGTGACCGAGTGTGCGTCCGTGGGTCGCGCCAACAAGCTTCCTTGGAATGCAGCACTTCCCATCGGACCTCCCTGTGCTTGGCATCGGGGACGTGTGTTTCCCGGGCCAATACGTGAGCATGCGCGTGGGGAGGGAGCGCGCGCAGTGCTGCTTTTCTGAGTTTCCGCCCCAGGCGCAATACGAAGTCGGCGCCGTCGAGCAGATCGAGTCCCGGCTCGTGCAGCACCTGGCAGAGGCATGCCACGCTCCTGCCGCACGCGCCCCCCGGCTCACGCGGCACCTGCAGCGCTTGCGTCTCAAGCAGCAGGCTTTTGTTTGCGTGTGCCCCGTGGCCAAGCTGTCGCGGGACGTGCCGGTGCGCAAGGCGGACCTGTTCCACGCGGGCGTGGTGTGCAACGTGTTCCAGATCACGTCCAAGCGCGACGGCAGCACCCGCATCGTCATGCGCGGACTGGAACGCTGCAAGGCAACCTAATGGCCCGCCGCCTTTCCCCCCTGCCTCAACATGCTGGCGCAGGTGGGCAACACGCTGCAGGAGACGCCCTTCTTGAAGGCCACGGTGAAGATCATGCGCGATGAGGAGCCGGACTCGCCCGAGTTTGAGCAGCAAGCGCAAGCGTACCGCGCGCTGGTGGAGAAGTGCGTGAAGACACTGCTGGACTCCATGAGCGCGCACATGATGTACATGGTGCACAGCGCGCCCACGGGGGCTCTGGCGGACGCGCTCGCGCCGCTCTACAACATGTCCCTCGAGGAGAAGAAGGTGCTGCTGCTTGCTGCAGCTTGCCATGCAAGTGGCTCACTCGAAGCAGGGCTTTCTGGCCGCCTTTGACTCGCCGTCGCGCATGGCCCTCAGCTCGACGTACTTGAAGCGGCTGCTGGCGCGCGGCAAGAAGTGGGAAGGCGGCTCCAAGCTGGAGTTGGCGCTGTTCAAGCCGGGCAGCGGCGCCAAGCAGCAGCAGCAGCAGCTGCAGCAACAACAACAACAGGGCGCCGAGGACGCGTCTTCCGCCGTGGAAAAGCTGCGCGCGCGGCTGGAGGGCGCTGGCCTGCCTCAGGAGCACATGGAAACGATCCAAAAGGAGCTCAACCGCCTGTCGCGCATGAGCAAACAGTCTGCTGACTACGACATGCTGCTCAACTACCTGGAGTTCTGCGCGGACCTGCCGTGGAACGTGTCCAGCGAGGACAAGATGTCGCTGAGCGCGGCCAAGCAGCAGCTGGAGCAGGACCACTGCGGCCTGGACACGGTCAAGCGCCGCATCGTGGAGTATCTGGCGGTGCTCAAGATGCGCAACGACATGAAGGTTGGGGAAAGGAGCGCTTTGGTTCCGCTCAAAACCCCGCCTCTCTCTACAGGGCCCCATTCTGTGCCTGATCGGGCCTCCGGGTGTGGGCAAGTCATCGCTGGGCCAGTCTGTGGCCGACGCGCTGGGCCGCAAGTTCCACCGCATCTCGCTGGGCGGCGTGCGCGACGAGGCCGTCATCCGCGGTCACCGCCGGTGCGTTGGTGTGCTTGTTTGCGCGGAACTGATGGGGGAGGGGGGCTTGCTCTGCAGCACCTACATCGGGGCCATGCCTGGCCGCATCCTTGACGCGCTCAAGAAGGTCCGCACCAACAACCCCGTGATTCTGCTGGACGAGATTGACAAGGTTTCTGCCTCGTTGTCCTCGTCTCTCTCAGCCTGACACCCGAACAAAAAGATGGGCGTTGACACGCGCGGCGACCCTGCGGCGGCGCTGCTCGAAGTGCTGGACCCGGTGCAGAACCACGCCTTCACGGATCACTACCTCAACCTGCCCTTTGACCTGAGCAAGGTCTCGTTGCGCTGCGAAGCCACCGTGTCACTCACCAAACGCTTTTCAGGTGCTGTTCATCGCCACGGGCAACTCTTCCAAGATCCCTGCAGCGCTCAAGGTCTGCACTTGTATGTTGTTTTGGGATCGCATTTTCCTGACGCGCGCGCCTGCAACACAGGACCGCATGGAGCTGATCACGGTGCCGGGGTACTCGTTCGCGGAGAAGGCGCAGATCGCCCGCACGCATCTGGTGCCGAAGCAGCTGAAGCTGCACGGCATGGGGCCGGACGCGGTGCGGCTGCAGGACGCGGCGCTGACGCTGCTGGTGCGCTCGTACACGCGCGAGTCTGGCGTGCGGGCGCTGGACCGCTGCGTGGCCGCCGTGGTCAGGTGGGTGGCGGCCAAGGCCGTCATGGACGAGGAGGCGCGCGGAGGCACCCGGCAGGTTGTGTTGCGCTGTGTGGCGGTGCTCTCTCACCTGCGCGCCAATGGCAGCTGTCCACCAGCCGCGCGGCCGTGACGGAGGTGGACGTGGCCATGATCGCGGACATCTTGGGGCCCACCAAGTACGAGGAGCAGTCGCGCGAGCGGCTGTCTCGTCCCGGCGTGAGCACTGGGCTGGGCTACACCGGAGACGGCAGCGGGTTGCACCCTCCTTCGCCCTTCCTCCTCCTTCTCCTTCTCACTGCCTCCCTCCCTCCCACAGGGCCGTTTTGTACGTGGAATGCACGCAGATGCCCGGCAAGGGCAAGCTGGTGCTGACGGGCCAGCTGGGCGACGTGATGAAGGTTGTTTGCGTGTTTCCTTCGCTGTCCCGCACTCATCGGCCTGTTCGTCCAGGAGTCGGCGCAGACTGCACTGGCCTGGATCCGCAGCAACGCCGCCCTGTGCCAAATCGAGGGCAAGCCGGTGCTGGACGGCAACGACATTCACGTGCACTTTCCGGCCGGTGAGAAGGAGCGGCCATGTTTGCCACGCGGCCCTCACACGCGCACGCTCTCCACGCAGGAGCCACGCCCAAGGACGGGCCCTCTGCTGGCGTCGCCATTGCGGTGGCTTTGGTCTCGCTGCTGAGCTGGCGCAAAGTCCGAGACGACGTGGCCATGACGGGCGAGATATCGCTCACGGGCATCGTGCTGCCCGTGGGCGGCATCAAGGAGAAGGTGCTGGCGGCCCACCGCCACGGCCTCAAGACGGTGCTGCTGCCCAAGCAGTGCATGAAGGATCTGCACGACGTGCCCAAGAACGTGGTGGCGGAGCTGGAGTTTGTGCCAAGTGAGTGCCCGCGCCCTCGCGTTGCTGCTGTGTTGACGTGCGCGCAGTCTCCTCCATCGAGGAGGCTCTTGGGTTTGTCTTCGCGGCACCCGACAAAAAGATTGCGCGCAGCAAACTGTGAGCAGTGGGTGGTGGGTCGCTTTGTAGTACAGCGGCGTCAGGACGCACGCGTGCAAGCAGCGGCGTTAGGTCACGCACGCACGGTGGAGCAGTGGAGTGCAGCGGCGTCAGGACGCACGCGCGCGAGCAGCGGCGTTGGGTCACGCACGCGCGCCAGTGGGGGAGAGCAGCGGCGTCAGGACGCACGCGCGCAAGCAGCGGCGTTGAGTCACGCACGCGCGCCAGTGGGGGAGAGCAGCGGCGTCAGGACGCACGCGCGCAA
>CAZYYU010000114.1:0-6584 GCA_964651735.1 uncultured Gammaproteobacteria bacterium
AGCGAAACGCACAGCAAGAGCAAGAGCGAAATAGACATGTTGATAGACATGCGAGGTGCGAGAGAAGAGGGTTGCAAGCAGCCCCTCCCGCGCAAATATTATTGAACGACTCACTGCCAGTCCCAGTGATAACCGATGAGCCGGCCGTATCCCAGACGCTCGACCTGCACCGCTGCTGAGCCGCTACCGAGGCATTCCCGGCAGAACACAGCACCTCCCACACAATGTCCATCGGATACGGAGTGACGTCAAGCTCGTCCCTGTTTCTTGTGTGTCAGCACGCAACCACACACCTCGCTCCCGTCGCAACGCGCCTGTGCTTCTGCACCACGTTGCTGTAGTACGTTTCCGCATTTTGCGACACCTCTTCCCGCTCCGTTTCCGTCAGCTGGCGAACGAACTTGGCTGGGGAAATGGGGGATCAGATGCGAGGAGCGACGACAACAGCAGCACACACCTGGTGCTCCCGCCCACAGCTCGCCGCTGGGCACCTTCTGGCCCTTGAGCAGCACCGAGCCCGCGCCCAGCGCAGACCCCTCGCACATGTACGAGCCTTGCTCGCACCCGTGAGTTGGGACGCGAGACAGCAGTCATCGTCCGCACCCTCCAGTAAAGACGAGCCGGCGCCCACGATGCACTCCGGCTCGATGGTGCACGCTCGCAGCACACAGTTGGGTCCCTACACGCCGCGCACGCACGCATCCATGAAGTGACCAGGCGCGTGAGGCAGGTGGCATACCACAGTGACGTAGTGTCCGATGATGGTCGAGCCGTCGTGCGTGTCGTCGCTGCGCAGCACTTTTTGAGCTGGTCCACAGCGAGCCAGCGGGGACACACACTCACAGAGGGCAAAAGGCCTCCTCGACCACAGTGCCGTCCTGGATGTTGGCGTAGGCTCCGATGCGCCTGGGAACGCTCAGTGCTGCGCAACACTCCAAAAAGGCCACCGCTACACGAGCTTGACGTCTCCGCGCACAGCCACCTCGTAGCCCACGTGCGCGTAGTCCCACACCTCCACGTTGCCCGCCAGCGTGGCAGAGGGCGCAACGTAAGCTGCAAAAAAAGAGCGCGGCCGGCCAGCCGTGAGCGCGTGTGGGTGTCCGGCCTGCGGGTGCAGCCATGCGTACCCAGGTTGCTGATCTTGGGGCCCTTGGATTCCAGCGTCACGGTTCGGTGGTGCCAGGAAACTGAAACAACCCCCCGCCGCACGTGAGCACAACGATGAGCTCCTTGGACACCGCCACAGCAGCCGCCGCCTCCTGCGTGACGCACATAGGTTTCGAGCATGCTCGGGCGAGTTGTGCGCTCGTGCAGGGTCTGCCGCCGCCGACGACAGGGCCCGACGCAGAACCTTCATGGGCAGGCCCTCCGAACTGCTTTTGTTTCGGTGGGTTCCCGAGCCCTTGCCGCTGCCAGTGATGCCGCTGATGCCGCTGGTGCCGCTGGTGCCGCTGGTGTCGCTGATGCGCTGCTTCCTTTGGGCAGTCTCCATGTCGCTTGTTTGGACTGGTGCATCAGTAGAACCACGCTGTGATTGCAAAGCGATCTGTTTGCGCAGGCAGCACTGCACAATCGTCAGCGCGCCGCAAGCACATTGAAGCACTTGCGACTCCATGCCTTCATGCGGAACCACGTCGGACCGGAAAACACACAACACGCCCGGCGACGGCACCACGTCAACTGGCTCCTGGCTGTGCATAGGGTACAGGCGCAGACGGCCGCCCTGACACTCATTGAGATACGTCACGGCCGTGAGTCGGCGAGTCGTCGCGGCGGTCGAGGTCGTCGTCGCAGCGTCAACGTGCCGCGCATAGAACGCCCCCTGAGCGTAGTGGGCCAACTGCATGTCGAACCGCGACAAGGACACGCGCGCTGCCCGCTGGAGTGCCAACCGGAGGGCCTCGAATCGGCTCCACACCCGCGGTTCGTCTTGCTGCGTCAGCCACACCATCCGGTCGCTGCGCAGTTCTTCCAGCCTGCTAGGCACGCCAGCTCCCACTCGGGCGGGCATCCACGCCCTGGGGCGAGCAAGGACCGCCTTGCACAGCGCACGTGGAAGTAGAGGCCTGCGTGGCGGCTCGCGCAAGAAGTACCCAGCGTGGCCCAGCGCTTGCACCTCTTGCGCCGACACGGAGAGACCCCGCATGTCCGCGGAATCAGTTTTTTTAGAGTTCCGCGATGCAACACCGGATGCCTGGCGAGCGTGTGAAAAGCAGGCTCCCACCAAGCAGAGCGCGCCTCACCGCCGCCTCCAACCCGCTCCAGCACGTCCAGCGGCGCGTGCACAATCTCCACGCCACCCGTCCGCAGGTCTTGCAGTTGCTCCGCGCTGAATGCACGGTACGCCCTTGCCGGTTGGTTGTTTGTGGGGGGGAGAGGGTGCGTTTGTTCGTTTGTGGGTTGTCTACTATCAGAACCGGCAGTGGTGAGCCTGGCTCGCTCACCTGGTCGACATGACAAGGATGCGGCCGTCGAGCTCGAGAATGTTGGCGCAGAACTCCGCCATCTGCGCGCCCGTGATGCGGACGATCTTCTTGCGCAGGCGCAGAAGCTGCGCCTCCAGCGCATGCGCATCGACCACGCACTCCAGACACACGACCACGACGTGCGTGCCGATGGCCAGCAACACGTTGGTGTGGTACACGGCGCCGCCGTGCCACGCTGTGTCAAACGTCACCAGCGCGAAGGGCTGCTGCACCGCGGCGCTCAGCGCAGACACGAACTGCTGCGCCACCGCTGCAGAGCTCCTGCGAGCAGTGTGTGATGTGTGTGTGCGATGTGTGTGCTGCGGTGCGCTCACCGCTGGGACAGGCCCACAAACAGCACGCGGTTCTGTCAGTGGCAACCGCGTCAAGCGCAAGGCCAAGGCGCCTCCACTCTGCGACGCACCGACCAGTCGAACACGATGGAGCCTGTGCCTTCCAGGTACTGGTCTTGCTCCTGGATGTGGTGGTTGGTGGTGATGCCGCACGCTCAGCGGGCCCGGCCCACCTCAAACGCCGTCAAGTCCAGCACTGGGTGGCCCCTGTACTGCCCGCAAAGCCACCTGGCCTCGCTCTTGTCAATGAGGACACACACATACACGTAGCGCAGCACTCTCACTCGATCATGTCGGGCCGCCTCTCCAAGCGCCGATTGGGGCTCTTCATCGGGAACAGGCAGAGGCGCCCTGGGCTCATGATGAGCACAGGTGGCATAGCAGCGGGGGCGGCCAGTACCCTCGCAGATGGCGAACCAGTTGTTGGGGAACACTGCGGCGCGGAGCCGTCAGCGCTTGAGCGCGCGGGAGCCCACAGAACACAACCGGCGTCTGGCGTGCGCTCGTCCTCGTGCTCGAACAGGACCACGTCAATGCCGTGCTCCCTCAGCAGTGCCATCCAGCGGTCGTGCTCAGCGAGGACAGCCTCCCTCGCCACAGGCTGGCTGTGCATGAAGGCATTGTCCGTCCCAGCTTGTGCGTTGAAGGAGAAGGACACGGGCCTCACGCACAGCACGCGAGATGCCATCATGGAGGCGCACTAGGCCCACTGCCCTGTCCCAAATTCTGCACCTCCTCACTGGGCCGGGCCATGCAACGTCTGCTGGAGATCTTCATGAGCACGCCGTGGCTGTACTGGGGGCTGGGCCCCACGCTGGCCGCAACGCTGGGCTTCGTTGCTGTGTCCGTGTTTTGCGAATGGGCGATCCGCCAGCCATGGGCGCAGAGCGCGTTCATCGTGTACACAGAGGATGGCGACCGACTGAAGGACTTGGCTGACACGAGGAGCAAAATCGCCTGGGAAGCGCAGGTGGCAGCTTGTGCGTCGCACCGACGGGTCCGCCAGCGCCGCCGCTCGCTCTGGATCGTCAGTGGCCCCATCAACATTGTTGGCGTGTCTGTGATCCGCTACGTCTTCCCGCTCATCGTCGGCCCGCCTCGCTCGCTGCTTCCGCCGCTTTGGCAGTTTGCCTTGCACTTTGTGCTGCTGGCACTGATTGCCGACCTGGGGCTCTACTGGGGCCACAGGTTGGTGGCACTGTGCATGCGTGCGGTGCTGTGCTCTCAGCTCCGCCGCCAAGGATCCAGCACGGTGCGTGCACATTCTGTTCCCTCCACAGCAACGCTCACCGCACACCCGCAGAGTCCACGTTTCTGTGGGAAAGGTTCCACTCGCTGCACCATCGCCTAAAGACACCTTCGTCGTGGTCCACGGCCTACATTGACAGCACAGACGCGTTGCTGCAGTCTGCGGTGCCGGTGCGAGGCTGCTGGCGCCGTCTCGCCTCTGAGTCCTCACCTGCATGTGCAGCTCTTCGTGGCCGGTTGGAAGAGCGCGCTTGCTTGCTTGTTGACGCTGTTTGCTGAATGGCCTGACACCAACAAGGTGCCGTCGTGGGCTGGCTGGGGCTGCACCCCGTCACGTACACCGTGTATGTGGGCTTTCACCTGGCCAACGTGAGTGCTTGCTGCCGCGTTGCTGTGTGCATGCTCATCATGGCCGCCAGAATGCTTGGTGAGCAGCAGCAACACACGCACATCGGCCTGCTTTGTGAGCCCTTTGCTTGGCAGGAACCATTCGGGGCTCGATGCTACGTGGGTCAACATTGCCAGCCTCAAGTTTCTGCCGCTGCGGTGCAGCAACACGCTGCACGATGCTCATCACAGATTCAGCGGTCAGTTGCGCTTTGCGCTGCAGCAACCACCCACTGACGCTCCACTGCAGGCTACGGGCCCAAGGCCAAGTGAGCGGCGGCGGCGCTGTTTGCGTGCCCTCTTCTGAGCCTTCATTCCTCGCGCAGAAACTTTGCTGAAATGTTCTGGCTGTGGGACTACGTGTTTGGCACGCTCAGCAACACTCAGAATCTGGCGCGGCACCAAAAGTAAAGACACGTTTTGGTCTCTACTGGCGCATCACGCGGTAAGTGCCCTGCACGAAGCGCTGGTGCAGCGCGCGCCTGTTCTCCATCGCGGCCGCGGCGTAGCGTGCCAGCAGGCACTGCGTGTCAGTGCGGCAGTGCCGCTGGTCGGGCTGCAGCCGCAGGCCCCGCAGAATGCGCAGCAGAGCCCGCTTGTTGCGCCGCAGCGAGTGCACGTCGCGGTCCGCGAAGGCGCCGCCCGGCCTGCACCAGCGCGTGGCGTTGCGCAGCAGCGCGGCCCGGCGCTCCGCCAGCACCTGTGCACGCTGGAACACGGGCTCCGGGATGCCGTCCATCGGCAGCGACACCCAGGCTGCAGACTCGTTCGGCCAGCACTGGGCGATTGCCCGGGCCTGCGCAGGACAGCAGTGAAGGGCGCGGCCAACGGTCCATTGCACAACCGCACCTTGAGCGCGCGCAGCGAATCGCTGTGGGCCGGCTCCAGCCTCACAAACGTGTTGAAGGCCTCGACGTCGACGTTGGGCAGAAAGCCCAGATGCACCACAAACTGGTCGACGTCTTGCACGCCTGCGAGCGGGCGGGCGGGCTTAGGTGCCTCTTCCAAAACAAACCGCGGGCAAGAAAACCTCACCGTACGTCAGGAAGATCTCCTGCTCGGCCACAAGTCAGCTACGCCACCTTGGCACACTGCAGCGGACCTGGCCAGCTGCAAAGTCGTTGTCCTGAAGCAGATCGATGCAGAAGCGATCGTCGTGCACCACATCTCCGTGCAACGGCCCGTCACTGAAACAACGCTCGCTTACAGGTGGTCGTGCTTTTTGCGCGCGCTTTGCATACCTGAACCTGTGATTGAACAGATCCAGGAAAGGCACCATCAAGGCGTAGCTGTGGCCCTGGCTGTCGACTCCGCCAAAAAATCTGCTTGCGTACATGGAGTGCGCCCAGCAAAACTGGTGCAATCCTGCACCGGCGCCATCAACCAGCCTGCAGCGCTGCGGAGGGGGCCGGCACCTCACCGACGGTCTCAGGCCAGAGACTGGCGTTGCCCTGCACAAACTGCTGCACAACGGCAAACCCCTCGTTGACTGCCTCGCGCTCGGCCACCACCACGTCGTGCAGCAGGGGCGCGTGTTCCTCTGCAACAGTCAGATGCTCCAACCACAGCCGCCGCCGCAACGCACTTGCAAACGCCACGTCGTCGTCTGACCACATGCAGGGCGCCCAACGCGCAGAGCCGGGCAGCACCATGACATAGGGACCAAACGGTCCTGAGCCCTGCAGCAAGAGCGCGCGCTCAGCAAGCGCAAGGGGCCCCCCATTGCGTGGGCGTGGCACCTTGGCCACGAATCGCTCGTGCATCAGGTACGTGGCCACGTAAAGCAGCTCATCCTGCACCGGCTCCAGGCCTTGCCACCAGCGCAGCGCCAGCAGACGCTCTCTCGACAAGGTCTGGGCGCAGTGTGTCAGCTGTGGCGGGGCAGCAGCGGCCACACGAACCAAGTTGCGCGGCACGCAGCCCAGCCGCTGCACGCGGCCATCAAAGGCGGCGAAGACCCCTGCACCGCCCGCTGCTGCCGCCACGCCCTCACTGCGCCACAGTAGCGGTCCAGCACCCTCGGCGCCCCCGGCTGCAGCCCAGCGCGCGAACCGCTCCCGTGCCGCACAGTCAGCCCCACACGGCTGCCCCACACGCAAGTCCAGTGGTGTCGCTGTCGCCATCGCCACGA
>CAZYYU010000114.1:6684-9559 GCA_964651735.1 uncultured Gammaproteobacteria bacterium
TGGCTCGCGCGCCTGCGAGACAACGATGCGAAGCTGGTGCAGCTCTCGGTGCCTGTGTACCTTCTAGCGCCGCAGCTCGTGGAGGCCCTGGCGGCCGCGCTGGACACCAACACCGCGCTGACGTCCCTCAACCTGTGGGCTCAGGGGAGACATCCCGACGTGCGGGGTGTCTGCGCGGTGCTGGAGCGCAACACGACGCTGCGGTCCCTGAGCCTGTCGTGGCTTCGGCTCGGCGAGGGAGCGCGGAATGTCGTTGTGATGCTGGAGCGCAGCAAGTCGCTGACAGCTCTCAAGCTCAAGGGCAACATGCTCGACGAGGCCGGCCGGCTCCGGCTCATCGAGGTTGCCTTGGCAAGAAGCAGCCCGCTCAAGGCGCTGGAGCTGTCAGACAACGGCCTTGGCCCGGCAGAGGCGCAGGCCATTGCGGCAGCGCTGCAGCACAACACCGCTCTCAAGACTCTCAACTTGGAGAACAGCCGCATCGCCGACCAAGGCGCAGCAGACTTGGCGGCAGCGCTGCAGAAGAACAGCACGCTCACTTCACTTGTGCTGCGCAACAGCTTGATCAGCGCCGACGCTCTGCCGGGACTGCAGGGCGCATTGGCCACGAATGGGGCGCTGCTCGATTTGCAAGGCCTGCTTGGTTTTCGCGACTTGTTAATGCGCAACAAGCGGCGCGTGCAGCAGGTTGTGTTGGGTGGTTCTCGCACAGCGCCGCAGTTGACTGCGCTGGGCAGTGCCGGCATGCTGCGGTGCTTCTGCTTGGGTTGAAGCGCCACAACCGCGCTGCCTGCTTGCAGGTGGTAGCGGTGGTGGTGGTGCTCCAATGTGTGTTTGTTTGCTTGACAATGGTGCTCGCAGTACAACGGCAAAGACGTGGTGCGCATGGTGGCTGTCATGGTGTGGGGCACGCGGGTGCGTTGCGTTCGCCGTTGTTGCAGCGAGCCAACAACGGGGTGGGAGCAGGCCAGCGCTGCCTGGGATGAAGCTGCCGCCAAGACCCAACCTGACGCATTGGGCTTCGGGTTTTGATGTGTCCCGCAAAAAAGCGCGCCTGTTTGTCGCGTGTTGAGGGTTTCTTTTCAAGGCGAGGTCAGTCGAGGCAAGGCGCGACGGGCCGGGCCGGCTGCCTGTGGTGTTTTTTTTTTGTGTTCGCTGCTGCACCACGTGTCTCCGCCCCCGTTTGCGGTGCTGGTGTCGCCGCGCTTGGTCTAACAGCCGCGCTGCAGATGGCGCTCTCTCCGCGCAAGGCTGCGGCTCCGCAAATCTCCCCCCGTCCGCCTGGTACGCGCGTGTGCTCCTCCTCCTTGTTTCCGTGTCGCGCCCGCGCCCGTGCTCCGACGAGCTGGGCTGGCTGCGCTTGTGTGCGGCCTCTTCTCTTTTTTTTGTGCCCTCGTTTGGCCTTGTCGGTGCGCGCTGAGGCTCCTGACGCGCCTCGCTCGCTTGTTGCAGGACCGCCCGCCAAGGGCGCCCCGGCCAAGGAGGACCCCAAGGCCAGCACCAACAAGGAGGAGAAGTGGGTCGAGGTGCAAATCAAGGGCCTCACGGCGTGGGTCAACTCCTACATGGTGGCTGCCAAGAACAAGGACATTTCCAAGCTGGAGAACTTGGAGAAGGACTTTTGCAACGGCGTCAAGCTCAACCAGTTCGTGGAGCTGCTCTCGGGTGAGAAGAAGGCGTTTGCTCTTCGCCGCCTGCCTGCAGCGGCCGTTTTTGATGCGCTCAACAACAGGGAAGAAGATGCGCTACGACAGCGCGCCCAAGATGAAGGTTCGTTTGTCGACTCGCCGTTTCTTCTTCTCCTCCTCATCCGGACCTGCGGCAGATTCAATCCGTTCAGAACCTGAACATTGCGCTGCAGTTCATCCAGGCGGATCTGGCAGTCAAGGTTTCTTGTTGCTTGCGTGTCCCCGTCTCTTGTCTCGTCCTTGACGGGCCCTCCACAGCTCATCGGCATTGGCGCTGAGGACATCTACGCCGGCAACCTGAAGCTCATCCTGGGTCTGCTGTGGTCCATGTTCCGCGCGCTGCGCATCTCTCAGCTGGCCAACGAGCTGGGCGACGCTGGCAAGAGCGGCTCCGAGGCTCAGCAGCTCATCGCCTGGGTGCAGAAGCAGGTGGAGCCCGCGCCCTACCAGCTCAAGGTCGGGGACTGGTCCGACTTCCGCGACGGCAAGGCGTTTGCTGCGCTGCTGAACCTGTACGACGACAAGTTCCTGGACTGGAACTCGGTGGGCGACGACGGCGTGGCCAACCTGGAGCGCGCCTTCAAGGGCTTCGAGGAGCACCTGGCCATCCCGCAGCTCATCTCCGCCAAGGAGGTGCACGAGGGCACGGCCGACGAGCGCTCGCTCACGCTGTACACGTCGCTCATCTACCACGCGCACGCCACGGCCGCGGAGCGGCTGCGCCTGCAGCGCGAGGCGCGCCAGAAGGAGGAGGAGCTGGCGCGCCAGAGGCGCGCGGTGGAGGAGGCGCAGCAGCGCTCGCAGCAAATGGGAGGCGAGCTGGAGATTCTGCGCCAGCAGAACCAGCGCCTGCTGGAGCGCGCGCTGGCCGCGGAGGAGATGGCACGCAAGGCCTTCTCGGCGCTGGACGTGCTGCGCCGCAACCTGCTGGAGCACTTGGACGACCTGGGCCACTTCCGCGAGCTGGTTGACATTGACGTGGACCCGGCCAAGCTCACCGTGTACGACGAGAACAAGATCAACGCCAACCTGCGCAACAAGCCCTTTGACACGCAAGTGGAGTTCCTGTCCAACGAGCTGCAGGCCGAGAACCGCACGCTGACGCGCATGCTGCGCGTCAAGGACGGCAAGCGCGACATTGAGGACACCGTGTTCAAGGTGAGAGAGAGAGAGAGAGAGAGAGAGAG
>CAZYYU010000115.1:0-9545 GCA_964651735.1 uncultured Gammaproteobacteria bacterium
ATTGCACATTTTTAATGGATTGTTAGATGAAGAATCTCTTGACATTTCCGAGGATGCAATACTCAAACAGTTGATATCGGAGCCCATTAATCAGAAATTAATCACTAAAGATTCGGTCATTGTCGAATTTTTAGCACAAATGCTTAAGGGAGACCATAAGAAAATTGAGAGATTATTATTTATTGTCCTAGCTACGCATGCAACTAAACTTGGAAATGATGTTGCTATAGCTGGGGCAAATGCCATAACAGTACTCAATTGGGCATCTTTTAATTTCTCAGGAATCAATTTTCAGGGTATCAATATTTCTGGAGCTAATCTGCAAGGTGCCTATTGTGACAATACGAATTTTGAAGGAGCATGTTTAACGAGTGTTAAATTTTCTCGTTCTTGGTTACGGGAATCAAATTTTCAAAATTGTAACTTAGATGCTATAGAATTTGGTGAGTATCCTAGTATTATCATTAATGAACCAATTATTGATATGGTATATCGTCCAGATATTAACCGTATTGTTATTGCATGTGAAGATGTGATTATTATATGTGATTGTGAATATTTTGTTATTCTTAGAAAATTAGAAGGACAAGGTATATCAAGCGTTTCTATGTCTAAAAACGGTTTTATTATTTCAATCGGTACCTTAAGCGGAGCTGTTTATACTTATTCCTTAAATGATTGTGTCTTGAATTACATCGGTAGACATAATGATGAAGTTACTGACATTCATATGAGTGAAAATGGACAATTAGTTGCATCAAGCAGCCAAGATAAGACTGTGCGAATATGGAATCTGACTAACAAGGAGTCAAAAATACTAACGGGTCATCGGGATCCAATAACAAGTATCTTTATTAATTCAAATGGGACTATTGTTACTTCAGGTGCTTGGGATGAATTGAGAATTTGGAATTTAGCGGATGATAATGTCACCGTTTTAGAAGGATTTAAAGAAACTATTTATAGCGTGTATATGAGCGAAGATGGCAGTAGGGTTATAACAGGAAATTGGGAAAATACATTGTCAATATGGGATGTGCCAAAACATCTTAAATTAAATAGCCTTGTTGGGCATGATGGTCCGGTAAATAGTGTTTGGTAAACTCAGGATTCTAAAGTAATAGCTTCAGGAGGTTGGGATAATAATGTAAGAATATGGGATATTGAAAATAATAGTGTAACATTGTTACGTGGGCATGAAAAAGAAATTACTCGCGTTCAGATCAGTAATGATAATAATACTGTAGCTTCAGCTAGTGAGGACGGTACTATAAGGTTTTGGGACTTATTCTCTCATACCCAATCTGAGTTTATAAATGAGCCTAAAGAGAACCCAACATGCTATTATATTAGTAAAAATGCTGATATTCTTGTTTCTGGCACAGGATGGAGTGTTAATCCTGAACATGGTTCATATGTTCAGATCAGATCGTTAACCAATAATTGGAGCACGATAAAATTAGAAGGACATAAAAAATCAAATATAATGAGTATTCACCTTAGTGAAAATAATAACACTTTAGCATCAGGAAATACTAATAACACAGTCCGAATTTGGGATGTGGCTACTGGATTACACACAGATTTTCATGGGCACGAATCTATTGTTGAGTGTGTTTACGTGAATAAAGAAGGAAATATTGTTATCTCTGGAAGCTCTGATCATACCATCCGTGTTTGGGATATTTGTAGAAATCAATCAACTGTGCTTCGTGGACATGAGCATGGGGTTACATGTGTTTGTTTAAGTTCAGATTCTTTAGTAGCTTCTTCTGCAAGTGAAGATTGTACAGTGAGGTTGTGGAGTCTAAATACATATAAACCGCTCATCGTGTTAAGAGGCTACCAGAATGCAATTAAGTATCTGCAAATAAATGACTTAGGTAACATAATAGCATTTGCTTGTAAGCCAGGAAAGCATATATACATTCATAATAATGATACCGGTACTACATCACAAATTGAAGTGAGTGACGATGACGTTATTAATTGCTTATGCCTTAGTAAAGATGGGAAAATCATAATTTTAGGATGTAATGATGAAAAATCTGTCAAAATATGGGACGTACAAAGTCATAATTTACTTTATATAATTCACACAACCATGTTCGTCTTAACAGCGTCACTTCATAAAAATGTTGACATTATTTCAATTATTTTTCAAGATCATTCGATACAATTGTGGCATCGGATTGATGATGTTGGTCGATCTTGGGCATTCAAATGGTCATCACTCAATTTTAATAATACACTTCATTTAGTTGGATCAGAATTTAAAGGATCACGTAATTTGGATCCAGTAAATTATCAATTAATCGAACAACGCACTAAAATTAGAAGTTCATATTCACTTATAGAAGAAATTGATGTTAATCATATATTATTTTTTAAAAGATCATCTGATCTTAAAAAAATTAAAAAATTAGTCTCTTCTGGAGCCCGTATTAGTGATACTGCTGCTAGATGGCTACCTAAAAAAGAAGAAGAGAGTTATATAGTGCAAAGTGTTTGTGGTGTTTGTAGTTTATCAAAAAATGATGCTCATCTTGCTAAAGAGTATTTTCTAAAGAATATGCATATAAGTAATGGTATTGCACATTGTGAGTATGGGTTATTTTTATTTAACAACGACGAATACCTAAATGCTATAGAGGTATTAAACTATGTAATATCATTAGGAGACTGTATCTCATCGATGGGATTTAATCGTCTCACAGTCTCATCACTTGATGGTTTTCTAAGACAGGAAATAAATCCTGCTACAATAAATGGTTTTCATTTTCTTATTATTAAGTCAACATTTTTTGCGTACTATTTGTTAGCTCAGTGTTATTATAAAGTTAAAGATTCACGCAATTGCGAAAAAATTATGAAGGAATTTAGCGTTATGGTTGAGTCACAACCTGACTTATTCTATTACCGATTATTGGCATATGCCCATCAACATTTGGGCAATACGGAAGAAGCAGAAAGCTACTTAGGTCTAGCACGATCATTACAATACGCATACACAGTAAATGAAGATAGCTCTGTTGATTCCACTGACTCCGCAAGTGCTGCTGAAATTCCTTGGAATATAGGGCTAACTGAGTAAAGCGAAGCTAAGTAAAGTGAGGGTGACAAAGATTTTCAAGAAAAAGCTTTGTTATAATTATAAGAATTGAATAACTAATTTTATAGATTTCGCAAAACATATCATGACTTATACCAATTCCATAATATTGAAATAGAACGGCATTCCATTATTTATAAAGCTCTACATTGCTGTGTCTAAGATCAAGCCTCTATGATTAAATTAATGTTATTATAGATAGTGTGATTAATTATTTTTTACTAGCAAGATGCAGCTATTCGATTTGTTGCAATGAAGCGCTAGTACACTCTGTGTTCAAAACTATCTATCCGTTTTGGACGAAATTGCATAACTATTTGTAAACCTAATTTTATACATACTCCTTTAAAATAAAAGATTCATTTATTGTATTAATGGTATGATATATTTTCAATGTCGTAACTTTAGTTTATTTATCCACAGATTTTGTGGATAACTCTGTTAAAACGTATTATAAGTCGTTGTTATTATTACAATATGTCATTAAGTTTAAATCTTAGGCAATTATTAAATATAGCAATAATAATGTGCAGGAAATTATCTCAATAAAATAAACATTATTTGTATTTTATATAATAAAAATAAGATGGCCTTTGTTAAAGGTCACAATACAAAAATAACTGTAGTTTTGTGAAGAGAATATGTTGGCAAGATTGAGGCGATTGTTAAAAAAAGTGTTACATTTAATTACTCTACATACAGCTCTAATTATCAGAATTAAAGACGCTAATAGATCGAGTAAATCACGGACTAATAAAAGCCATTAATCATGAAATATATAACATAATAGATTTCAATTTTACATATATCAAAATATGGATCAATGAAATAAATGGAATAATCATGTTAGATATGTATCATTAAAGGGGCATATTAGAAGACATCTAAAAACACGTTAAACCTATGAGGTTATGAAGATTTTTTATGGGATATGGAACAGGATAACTGATAAAGGACACTTTATCCGATGCGTTGAGATGGAGAGTGTCCTATGAACTGTGTCAATTTAAACTGATTTGTGATTTCATACTGCTTAGTTAGAAGAATTTCAGATACAAGGAGAATTGACAATGACAAACAATAAAGTAAATTTCAATCTATCGGCGATGAATCTTGAGCAACTTTAAGAGCAAATTGTGGCAGAAATTCGAGCAGGTAAATCTCTGCAGTGTCAAGATGGCCGGTTAACTCCTATCATTAAACAGGCTTTAGAAGCGACTTTAGAGGGCGAAATGGCATCTCACTTAGATGAAAATAATGCCAATAAAAATCATCGTAATGGCAAATCAACAAAGATAGTTACTCATAGTGCGGGAAGTTTTGAACTAGAAATACCTCGAGATTGTGATGGTAGTTTCGAACCTGACATTGTAATAAAGCGCCAAACAGTGCTCAATGAGGCACTGGATGAAAAGATAGTGGGCTTATTTGGTTTGGGCATGAGCTATGAAGACATTCGTCAACATCTGGCTGAAATGTCTGGAACTGAGGACGCACACTTTTGGTTAGGCGTGTTAAATGACCTAAAAAACAGAGACGTAGAAGATATATGATTGCCTGTGTTGATAGACTGAGGGGCTTCCTAGAGGCTATACAGGCCGCCTTTCCTAAAACTGAGGTGCAATTATGTATTATGCATCAAATTCGTCAAACTATTCGTTGTGTAGCGAGCAAAGATCAAAAACCATTTCTCACGATCTGAAAACAATTTATGCGGCTGATACGAAAGAGATGGCTGAACAAAATTTATTGCTGCTGGATGAAAAATGGGGCTCTAAATATCCGATCGTATTAAAATCATGGCAAAAAAGTGGAATTATTTATCAGCTTATTTTAAGTATACAAAGCCTGTACGGCGGCTTATTTATAGAACCAATCCGATTGAAGGGTTTTATCGCCAAGTACGCAAGTATACAAAATCGAAAGGCGCATTTACTTCTGAGAATGCGTTATTTAAATTAATTTATTCTGCAATACAGAAGATTAAAAAGAAATGGAATATACCGGTGCGGGATTGGGCTGAAACCATTCACAACTTAACATTCACTTTGAAGGTCGATTAAATTTTGGATTATAAAAAACTAGTCACATAGTTTAGTGAACACTTCCTTTGTAGAAAATAATATCATTCAATATGCTCTTATTCAACTTAACCCGATCGATTTTCTTCAAGACTTAGATTTGTAAGAAGTTTATCCTTTTGGAGTGTTAAGCTGTTTTCTACAAAGATACAGATTGGGTGATCAGCATATTAAGATCTAAATGAGATGACTGTTTTCTAATCATTGATTTCCAAAATCCACCTCTACTTTGATAATATTTACTGGCAAATCCAAGGGACATTCGAAAATTTTTATCTTTATCCTCGGATGATGTTTGCAAAATATAAGGAAATGCTTTATTTACAATCAGGGTAGTGAGACTCTCTAAATCATTAATCAATGCCCTCTGATTTTTTATTAAAACAGTAACTGCAAACAACTCGATTATACACATTTGAGCAACCATCTTAGATTCTCCGAAGGATAATATTTTAAGCGAATTCAAAATTAGGGTCATTGCACAATGCTTGTCTTCTAAATCAAGATCAATTACTGTTTCCCAACACCTGAAAGCTTTTTGATAAAATCCCTTATATGAATATCCTACACCCTTTAATACCATCAATTCAGATTCAACTTCTTTTGGATTATTGAGAGGAATAAGACTAAAAACATCCCGTAAATTATTATATCTATCAAAATCATAATTTCGATCTTGGAATAAATTTTCAATCAAATCACAAATACCTAAACCAACAAGAAATTGTTTATCAGTTTTATGGGTGATTTTCTCGATCATTAAATTTATCATTGATAAGGTCTGATGCAATTGCTGTGACAAACCTAACATAGCATAGCAGTATGATTTATATGAATAAATTAACAACAGAAATTCTTCTTGTGCTAGTGTAAGAGCTCTTTCTATTAACTTATTATAATCGTTAATAGCCTTATCAACATTACCAAGAATAAAGAAACAATATCCACGATTTGCAAAAACTGTAATTGCTAATTCTGTACTTAAATCTAATCGTATTGCTTCATTTAAATCTATTATCGCTTCTTCAAGTTGGCCAGAATTTATTTTAAGAATACTACTATTTACAGTTATTTCCATTTCGTACTTATTATCAGCAATATTATGTGATGCTAGTGCGGCTTCATTTGAACATAAATAAGCATAGGAATAGCCAAGAAGGCGGTAAGGCAAGGATTCTGAACTTAATTTTACCGATCTCTCAAATTCTCTGATAATATCTTCACATTGTATTTTTTTATCTAATGCAATATTACATAAGATTAGAAAATAATAAGAAATAACTTTGGTTTTTACACGTAATAATTTCCTTATTTCAATCTCATTTAGCAAATTTTTATCTAATAATGATTGCTCTAGTTCATTATATATTATATCATTTCCATCTTGTTTCATATTTATTGCAATATTTAATTGATCAATAGCTTCATCATATCTTTCCATTCGATATAATAATAAACCATACTCAAAATGTACGCTTGCGAAATCTTCAATTGCCATCGAAATTAAAAAGTTTTCTTCAGCTTTTTCAAACTCACATAATAGATGATATAAATGGCCTAACATTTCATAAAACCAATAAGGTGCTTCGGGATCTAATATTATAAGCTGATTGATATATCGAATTGCTTCCGGAATTAATTTCAACTCATAACATATGTCAACTAATAATGCGAGATAGCTGAGTTCATTTCCAGTATAGAGTGCACCCTGCATTAATAGTGCTTTGATATCACTTAATTTATTATCAAATAATGCAATCTCTAATGCAGACATGGTGGGTTTATTAATATATTTTCTATCGCTTAGTTGCTCTAAATTATTTGATTCGGCATCAATAGATAATTTTGGAGAATAATCAATTGTTGGATCTTGTAAATTATCCTCATTAGGATTTCTGAGAAAACTAATTATGTATTTACCCTTATCCCACGGTTCTTTTACTAGTACTAGAGTAGAATCATGCGACCTTTGATCATTTAATTGCTCTTTCGTTTGATCTTTGATCTTTGGCAATCGATGTGTCTCATCTAATATCGCACCCCCTTGTTCTAATAGCCGGCAATTTACTGAGGATAATTCCCTCCAATTCCTAATATCAGAATTGTGCACATTAAGAAAAGAATTAAAGTGTGTTGACGACCATTTAAATTGCCAATTTTCCCAAAGATTGTCCATTTGCTGCCACAAATGGACTGCTCCGTCACTCAACCCTATAACAAGTATCCCTGTTGATTCACAGAATGAAAGGCTATTCACTGCCGAATGAAGATGAATTATCGTCTTTTGTAATCTACTTGCTATATCCCAAATTCTTATAGTCTTATCCTCACTTCCTGATATTACATATTGTCCATCGAGGCTAAGCTGGACGGAGCTCACATGACCTTCATGTCCTTCCAGTACTAATGAATTACTGCTTTTGATTTCCCACACCCGAACAGTACTATCCCAACTACCTGATACTACTCTTTGGCCTTTTCTATCCAGATAAACACAACTCACAACACTCTTATGCCCTCTTAAAATGGTTGTTATACTATTTAATAGATCCCAGACTCGTACTGTCCAATCAAAACTACCCGAAGCTAGCAACTTACCATCCCAACTCAAGTGTACACTTGATACTCTTTCCTCATGTTCCAAAACAATAAACTTTCGACTTTTTAATCCCCAAACTCGTACTGTCCAATCAAAACTTCCTGAAGCTATCCGCTGGCAATTTTCACTGATATGTACGGCCATTATAGGTCCCCGATGGCCACGTAATGCTATACATTCGCCATCTGATGTCTTCCACACGCGAATTGTTTGGTCATAACTCCCTGAGACAACCCAATTTTTATCTTGACTTAAACATACGCAGTTCACCCATTCTGTGTGCCCACTGAACTCGCTAATTATACCATCTGCTAGATTTAAGACCTTTACAATTAGATCTCCTCCTACCCATACTACTAAATCAGAATTCGCATCAACGTTTACCCCTTCTACACTTTTCTTATTAGTTCTAAGTAATGCAGACTGAGCACTACACAGATCCCAAATCCGTACTTTACCATCCCAACCACTGGAGGCTGCCGTAAGTCCATCATCACTTAAACGAATTGCTGTGAGGAATGATCCATGTCCCCACAACACTTTCGATACCCCAGTAGCCAAATTCCATATTCTAATTACCCCGTTGTAATCTCCCGAAGCTATCCACTGATTGTCTATAGTCATGTGAACACTCTGAACGGAATATTCATGTCCATCTAAAATAATTGATTTACGATTTTCTACATTCCACACCCTTACCGTCTTATCATCACTACCAGATACTATACTTTTCCCATCAGAACTCATAAATACACTATTAACCGCCTCTTTGTGCCCTCGAAAGATGATAGATTTGCCTGCTAAAACTTCCCAAAATCGAACACTACTATCCTGTCCCCCAGATGCAATCAACTGACCATTTAAACTCAGACATATACAATTGACATCACCAATATGTCCTTTTAAAGTTGTGTACTCACCAGTTTCTATGTTCCAAATACTTATTGAATTATCATTTATTGCAGAGCATGGGTTACTTGAAGCCACTATCCTCCCATCTGCGCTAATATCAACACTACACGCCCACCCTGTATTTTTCCCTTGTAGTACAGTACTTTCACCATTCATAACATCCCATATACGCAATGATCCTGTGATACCTATATCACCTGAGGCGATCCATTTACCATTTGCACTCATCGAAACACTTCTTACTGTATCTTCGTGACCCACAAATACTCTAATACATTCCCACGTATCGGTATTCCACATGAACACTATATTTCCACTTGCTGTAACAAGACATTTCAATTCCGGTTTATAAACTATACAGTTAACGCACTCGTCATGTTCAAACCAAGGGAATTCACCAAATTTAATTCCTTGCAAATTACATCCGTTTAGAACAGTTTTCCGTAACCATCCCCTACTTAAATCAACTTCTTTCAAATTCGATCCACTAAAATCGGTTTGATCACAATATGCACCTTTTAGCACTGCTCCAGTAATATCAATACCATGCAAATTTAAGCTAGCGAAATTGAAAAAACTACTATTTAGTACTGTTATAGCATTTGCAGCTGCTATTGCGACTTTATTTCCTCCTTCTAATTTTTGAGTCGCCTTAACAATAGATAACAATCGTTCTATTTTTCGATGCTCACCCTCAACCATTTGCGCTAAAAATTCAAAAATTGCAGATTCTTTTGTTAATAATTTTTGGTTGATGGGTTCTTGTTCTAAAGCTTTAATTATTTCATCTTCAGAAATGCCTAGAGATTCTTCATCTAACAATCCATTAAAAATGTGCAAC
>CAZYYU010000116.1:0-2257 GCA_964651735.1 uncultured Gammaproteobacteria bacterium
TGTGTGTGTGTGTGTGTGTGTGTGTGTATGTGTGTGTGTGTGTGTGTGTGTGTTGCGTGTGTTGCGTGTGTAATACCGTGTTGCCGGCGTAGTAGAGTGCCATGGCACGCAGATACAGCGCGTCTGGATTGGTGGCGTGCTCGCGCAACACGGACACGGCGATGGACCCGGCACTCTGCACAGCAACGCAGTGAGAGATGAGATGAGTGATGAGAGATGAGACCTGATACTGCCGCAGTCCCAGCAACGCTTCGCCCTGACAAAAACGTGTGTGTGTGTGAAGCGCGATGAACAGGGCGAGCTGGAAGGCACTGCGCAACCTTGAGCGTGCGAAGCTGCACCGAGTAAGGGCTGATGGCCAGGCCCTGCATGGAACGCGTCACACCGGCGCCGAACAACGCACAGCACCAACACAAGACAACCTGCTCCGTCATCTCCAGGCACTTGCGCGGGTTCTGCGCCTTGATTGCCTCCGTGGCACTCTTCGCAATCTGCTCCACGCGCTGCAGCTGCTCCAGCTCCTGCGTTGGCACGCACACCGACGTTGAGCGATGCGGCCAACGACAAGCAGACACAACACAGGCCCCAAAACATTGGCGGGCAGGCCACAACAAACGAGCCGACCTGGCGGGCCTGCGTGTTGGCCGACTCCAGCTCCAGCACGCGGTTCAGGTGGAGGCGGCCCTGTTGGTTGGAAGCGCGTCAAGCAAACGCAGCACAACAAGCAGCAACGCCAACCTCGGACAGCTCGCCCTTCTTGAGGTGCGCCTTGCCGGCTGAAGAGGGCGGGACACGTGAGCGCACGCGCGACGCAGTAGCAAGCCAGCCCGCACCCCTGAGGTGCGACTTGGTGTCGCTCGGGTTCTTTGCCAGCACCACCTTGCAGTCCTGCAGCGCCTTGGTGTACAGCTCCTGCATGAGGTATGCGGCCGCGCGGTTGGAGTAGTGCACGGGGTTGTCGGGATCCATGGCAATGGCCTGCATGGGAGGCCACGCTCAGCACGCGCCCGTACAAGCAGCAGCGCCGGCCACCTCGGAGTACAGCTCGGCGGCTCTCTTGTAGTCCTGCTGCCTGAAGAAGTCGTTGCCGCGCTCGCGCTTCTCCTCAGCCGTTTCGGGCTTGCTGGGGGCTGCGGCGGCGGCGGCCGGGGCGGGGGCGCCTGCTGCAGCAGTGAGTGCGACGAAAAAGGCCGCGCTTGCAGGCGGATCACCTGCGTGGACCTCATCGTCTCCCTCCCCGTCGCTCGAGTCGTACATGGGGTCCATGTGTGCAGGTGGTGGCGCTGTTGGGGGACGCGCAACACACCCTTCACAGAAGATTCATCTATTGCAAGGACGGGTACAGCATGAGCGGCTGCTGCTGATGATGCTGCTGCTGATGCTGGTGCTGCTGGGGCGCAGTCGGGGGCTGCGGAGCGTAGTAGACTGGGGGCGGGATGGTGAAGGGCTCGTGGTGGTGCACCACCACCACCGTTGCAGCAGCCGTCGTCGTCGCCGCCGCGTCGTCCGCGTGGTGCTCCTCCATGTGGCGCTGGTGGCGGCGATGGCGCGAGTGGCACGCCGCGATGAACTTGATCAGGCACACCAGCGCGAGGAACACCAGGGTCCACATGCAGATGGCAACTGCGAGGCTCCTTCAGCCAACAACAGCAACAAAACCAAGACAGAGGGCACCGCACTCAAGGGCGCGCGCAGAAGTCCGAAGAAGGAGCCAAACACGGGCTGCGGCGGCAGCGGCTCCACCATGATCTCGGGCAGTGGCAGCGTCAGGTCGTGCAGCGCGGGCGGCACCATGGGCGTCACGCTTCTCCAGCTGTGGGGCGCGGCGAGTGAGGGGTCGAGACGCTCCCAAACAGTGGGAAGCCAGCACGAACAAAGAGCAAACAACGCACCTGGAGGCCGCGAACTCGACGAGCACGCGCGACACAGCCAGCCTCGAGGGTGCGGCCAGCAGCAGCGTGAAGCCCGCCGCGCGCGGATCCAGCACAGCGTCCAGCGGCACGCTGTGCAGATCAATCACGCTGCGGGTTGGGGGTGGTGTCAGTGAGGCGCGCAACCACGAGGCAGAGTCAACAACGCTCAACAGCGACACGCCGCTCGCACCCACTGACAGGCATCCAGGGCGTGAGGCGGCCCGACGGCTCCATCACGCGGTAGAAGTGGCCTCGCACGTCAGGGAGCGACACCGTCAGCGTGAAGTCGTTCACGGTGGGCGCAAAGTGCAGCGGCACGTCCACGCGCGAAAGCGTCATCCCTG
>CAZYYU010000116.1:2357-9421 GCA_964651735.1 uncultured Gammaproteobacteria bacterium
GTCGCTTGCACCACGTGTGTTGGCAGCACGGCTCGGCGCACCAGCCTGGACGTCGGCTCCACGCTCCTGTCCGCGATCCTGGAAAAAAGAGCGCACGGCGTTGGGGAACTTGGCTGCGGGTGGCAAGAACGCACCTCTGTGCTGAGCGCATGTCGTTTTCCATCTGCTCCGCGAGCTGCACGGTGAAAGCGCGGGCCAGCATCATCATCTGGAGCATGGCGGGCGGGGGCATCGCTGTGCGAGGGGGGGGACGTGGCTCGCGTCAGCCACGCACCAGCCTCCGCCGCCGCCGCCGCCGCCGCCGTACGCGTATCAGGCAGCGCCACGACGCGAACTTCCAGCCCGTCGGGCTCCTCGCGCCCGACTTCCTGTGCGCAGCCCAGGACCAGTAGGAGAACCAGAAGCAACAGCCCCTTCATCTTGTTGTGTTTTTTTGGCAAGAACGTTCTGCCGCAACGGCCCCACCGAGACCTTTACTACAGAGTCTCCACTGGCTTGTACAATGGGAGGTACAGCTTGCGCTTGAGCACGTAGACAATCTGGAAGATGGCCTGCACACACATTGAGTATTTTCAAGGAGTATTTTTTGGCAAACACCCCTCCTCACCATGACGAGCCACATGACATTCTGTCCCGTCCCCGGTGAAAAAGAACACAACAAACAAACAACAGAACCCCCCGCGTTACCGTCACCACCACAACCACGAGGACCAAGAAGAACGACGCCTGGTCGCCCGTGGAGCCCTGCCATTATTGGCGCTGAGAGCAACCACCACCGCACTGCGCGCTTCTCTCACTGGCGCATACGACGTGGACACGGACAGGTGGAACCAGTTGGTGAAGGAGGCAAAGTTGGCCATGGGGAACACGTAGGCCCACCACGAGGTGCTGAGCGGGATGGACACGAGGCGCGCGCGTATCACCGTCATGAGTGCCACAAAGAAGAGCGCCACGCCGTACAGCGCCCAGGGCAGCAGCTCGTTGTCCGCGCCGGGGTTGAGCTCCACGTACGCCAGGCCCACCAGGCACGGCGGGGCCACGCTGATGAACATGCTGGGCACCATCTTGGGCGGCAGCACGCCCAGGAAGAAGAGGCGCTGCATGAGCTGCGTGAAGAGCAGCACCCAGAACACGAAGCTGGTGCCCCAGTACAGCGCGCCAATCGTCCTGAAGCCCAGCGCCACGCCGCTGATGGGCACCAGCGCCAGGCCCACCACGGGCAGGAACATGTGCGGCACCAGCTCCTGCAGCGAGCGCGGCTGCATCACCCACTGGGAGGCGATCAGCACCGCGAGCAGGCTCTGGAACGGCGTGGCGATCCACCACACGGCTGCGGACAGCACAGCATCGATGCGAAGGCAGCCGATGCTGATGGCGAGCATGGTCATGGAGATGGTGGAGAACACGTTCATGGCCACAGGATTGGTCATCTCCCGCTTGAAGTTCCCCCTTGTTTGGAGGAAAGTGAGTGAGAAGGAGATGAGGGCGGGGGGAAGAGCCAGCGTACCAGCGAAAGACCATCTTGAGCATGTACAGCACGAAGAACACGGACCACAGCACAGCGGCCAGCAGCAGGAAGATGTAGCCCACCACTTGCAGCCCAAAGCCGGGCCACAGGCGGTTGAGCGAGAACCACACGTTGCCCACACCCGCAGTGCCCAGCGCAATGGGGAACACCGTCACCGGCAGATCGAGCCACGAGTGGCCCGTCAGCCGGCGCGGCTTGCCCGCCAGCAGATTCTGCTGCTCGGGCCCCGTGAAGTCGGCGAAGTTGTTGGGCTCATCCAACACGCGCCAGCGGTACAGCTCCCACGCGTCCTCAAAGGGCAGCGCGCCGGCGCCGCTGTTGGTGCAGCGCGCAAGGTACCCCTCGTCCAGCAGGAACTGGCCCACTGCAACGGCCTGCACCACACAGTCAGTTCGCGAGGCGAGCGCGCCAGGCCATTGCCACCTGCGGCTTGGTCTCGCAGAATCCCTTGCTGATGCACGCAGCCACGAACTCGGAGGCCACGAAGCACGCGACGTAGCGCGTGAAGTAAACGAAGCGGCGCTTGATGACGAGCGGTGAGTCCGGCGCGGCCAGCGCGCGGATGAGCTTCTGTGCGAGAAGGGGCTTGAGCCGCGCGACTTGACCGCAGGCAGCAAGGGAACCTTGAAATCGACGCCTGCGCGCATCCTGTCCTCGTCCTCCGCCTCCTCGTCCTCCTCATCCTGGGCTGCGTTGGGGGGCTGCTGCTCCCCCGCCTTGGCCGCCTCCTGGCTCAGCCGCTGCGGCGCGTCCATCACGGTTCCTTGCGCGTGCTCGTCAAAAAGGAAGCGCGTGCGCCGCGCTGCGCACCTGACATGGGCCGTAGCAGCGGCACCTCGGCCTCGCTTCCCCCGCCCGGCCGCCTCTCCATGCCCCCACACACGCGCCCCCTTGGCTTCCAAAGTTTACTGCGGCGGAAACACGAGAGGGAACTGGAGCACGCGGCTGCCCGAGCAAAGGTGAGGGGGGGGGCGGAAAGGCCAACAGAAGACAAAGAGGCAAAAGGCAATACAAGAGGCAACAGCAAACAAACAACCTGGTGTGCTTCTTCATCAGATCCTTCACCTGGCCCTTGGTGGGCAGGTTGTCGCCAATGAAGTGCTCGTAGATCACGCGGCACATGTCGGTTTGGGTGACGCAGCCCTGCACACACAACGAATGAAGACAAGACAACGAGACACGGTGGCGCTCAGACCTTGGGGTACATGCCACCCTCGACGGAGAAGACGCGATGCACCTTGACAAAACGGGTGGTGGGAGTTGGAGGGGGAGACTTTTGCGCAGCAGGCAAGCACCTTCTCGCGTGCCATGGTGGAGATGACGTCGCCGATCATCATGTCGGGATTCACCGTCACCTGCCACGCAAGCAAGGGCGACGGTTCAGGCTCCCATGCTCAGCAAAGGGCTCCCGCAACGAACCAGGCGCTGAGCCAGGGCCACGCGGTGCTTGCGCTGGTAGTGCATGATGGACTGCGCCAACACCTGTGGTTTGGGTGATGAGAGAGTGTGCAACCCGCTGCACCGAGCCACAGCACAGCCACCTGAGCAAAGCCGTCAGCAAAAAACAGCAACCCACTGACAATTCTTCGCGCGCCTTGAAGCCAGTGCCGCCCTGTGCATCGCGGTGGTGAGAGCCAAGCCACGTGGCAAGCAACACCAAAAACACATCCACCAAAACACCACCTCCCCCTCACACCTGCGTCCCCTTCAAGTCGTAGCGGCTGAAGTTTCCAACCAACTTGCCCTGCAGCAACAATTTTGAGCAACAAAAAAACCCTCCTCTTCAACAAAAACCTCGGCGTTGATGATGGCTCCTCCGCTGACGCCCTCCTTGTACAGCTCGTAGAAGGAGTCCAACGCAGTGTCCGTGTTGCGCACTGCTTTGGTGGTGAGCCAGTCTCGCCTTGCTCGTTCAACAAAGCGCTGACCGGCAAACACGGGACGCGTTCCGAGCCCCGTGCCGCGAATCGTCTGCTCCCGCAGCTGGTGTGTGTTTCAGCGACACAACGAGGCGCCACACTCCTTCCCCCAACCTTGTCCAAGCCGGCCACGTCCTTGGCCACGAACCTGATCACGTCGGTTTGCGAAATCAGGTTCACCACCTGCGAGTGTGCACCGTTGAGCGAACATCATCAAACACTTCCCCGCCCTCCCCCCACAAACCTTTCCCGTCTCGTCCACGATGAGCAGATGGTGCACGCCGCGGCCAAAGTGCGCGAGCGCATCCAGCACCGTGTCCGTGGGCGAGGCGTAGAAGAAGGGCGCCTCCTTGGTCACCTTGATCTTGCCTGGTTGGTGGGGGGGGCGGAGCTTGAGCAAGCCGCCACCAGGCCCCACTGCACAAACCTGAATCGACCAGCTCCCCGAGAGTCCAGTCGTTTGCACGGCGCAGCATGATTTCCAGGTCCTCGGGACGCAGGTTGCGGCAGTGCGGCCACCTGTCCTGCTCCGTGAGGCTTTTCGCGGCAGGCTCCCCCGCCCTCCTCTTACACTTGCGAGTCGCTCGAGTCGCTCGTCAGTTGCACTAACTTGCAGAGCAGGTCGAGGTAGTCCACTTGGCCCACGCAGCAGCCTGGGAGCGCGGCGGGTGAGAGCAAAAAAAAGGCCGCGCGGCCCTCCGCCAGCACCCGTCCCAGCCTCGCGCGCGAGAGGCAAGCGGGCAGCGACGCACGCGTACCTTCTCGCGTGATGACGGGCGCAGAGAAGATCTCGTAGTGGCCCATGACATCGATGGCGTCGCCAATGGTGAGCGACGGCAGGAACGCGATGATCTCCTTGGGCGCCGCGATGAGCTCCATCACGCTCGTGGAGGCCAGCAAGCTCTTCATGATGCTTGGTGCCGGCTTTGGTGCTCTTTGGCTGTCTGTGCTGAGCGCAGAGGCTCGCGCTCTTCTTGTGGCCCGAACGAGCAAAAAAGCCCCTCCCCAGCGCGCGTGTGTTTTTTGTTTTTTTTTCGTTCGCGCCGCGGCCCCAAGGGGCCGGTACCCCCGATGGACGTCAGCGCAGGTTGCCTTGGGACCCGCGGCCGTGCTTGCCCTTTTGCCCCGTTGACCGCTGCTGCGCCAGCAACCAAGCGCGCCACGGAGGACGACGACGATGACGACAACAACGACAATGCCTGCAAGATGTCCAAGGTCCGCGAGCCGCAGCAGCTGAATCAGGTTTGGAAGGGGGGACCAGCACGCGCCGCCGCTCAAGCGCCCCAAGCTCGAGTTCCCGCACACGCGCCTGGTGGTGATGCGCTTCTCGTCCGTGGGTCTGGAGGTCACTGGACGCATTGTGCACCGCGAACCATGGGGTGTGAGGAGGCGGCGGCACAGCAGCAGCAGCCGCTGACAGTGCGCTGCAGGCGTCAAGGCCCGTGTGGTGGAGGTGCCTCCCGACTGTAAGCGGCCTTGCAGCGAACGTGCTGCTTGCTGAGCAGCTGCAGGCACCGCGGTGAAAGTTGGCGAGGTGTTCTGGACCAAGTGGTGCGCTTTGCGGGCTGCGGGGGGAGCGCCGCCATTGTCACTGCTGTGCAAAACAGGTCCGGCGAGCTGGCGCCCATGATCAGCAGGCCCGTGGTGGAAGTGGTCCATCAGGTTTCGACGTGCCTTTGGCAATGCACAGCTGATTGCAACGCTGATGCAGTGGAAGCAATGACGGTGACGGCTGGCCTTGTTGCTGAGTTGCCGAGGCGAGCACGCGGAATTGTTGTCCAAGGTGCATAAAGCCCTTTATCTCTCAATCCAGGCTGTAGAAGGCGAGCCCCACAGTGCCCACAGCAGACGCAGCAATCACCGCCCACGTGGAGGAGTGCACGCTCTTCAGGTCAAAGCCCTTGGCGGTCGTGTCCCAATACAGGTGGCGCACCCCCTGAACCACGACGAGGTCAGAAGGGGATCTGGAGAAGCATCCGGCGCACCGACAGGGTGTGGAACACAAAGGGGAAGGCCACGGTGGCCTTGACAAGCGGAGCCAGCGCCGGCACAGAGGTCACGCAGTCGATCCACAAGGGAAGCTGAGCCTGCAGACAGCTTGAGGAGCGAGCCATGGCAGGTAGCAAGGGGGGCCCCGCGCGCACCGGGTTGCCCACCAAGCAGGCCACGCCGGTGGCCGCGATGCCCAACGACAGCCCCACGCCCGTGAAGCGCGTGGTGATGGACGCGAGCGCCGGCAGCGGGAAGCGGAAGATCTCCACCGAGGGCGAGAGGGGCAGCCGCTTCGGTTGGGGGGCCAAGGTCAGCGCTCTCGGCATGCGCGCTGCAAAAAAGCACCTTGCGCTTCTCGCGCTGCTCCTCAGTGAGCGTGGAGCGCGTGGCGGTGCCTGACATGGCGCGGCAGCCCATCGTGAGGACCCCGCGTCGCAACATCCTCTGCACAACGCGACGCGGCCTGTGCCTGCTGGAACGGAACGGGTGCTTGACGAACGAGCTCGCGCGTCGCAGGACACCTCCTGAGGGCTGGGGCTTTTCTCCAAAAACTCCGCGCGCGAAGGGTCCGCACTTGAGGAGCGCCAACAGCCATTGGATGGTCGTTGCTGGGCCCTGGGCGTTGACCGGTTGAGCGCGGCGGCCCGACAGCATGGACGCTTCGAACCGTGAGTTGTGTGGGCAGCAGCAGGCGGGCGGGGCTGGGCGCCTCGAGCAGCAGCGCAAGCAATGACGCAAAGCAAGCCAGCAAGAGGCGACAGCAACAAGCAAACAACAAGCAACGAAGCACTTCCACAAACTAACCTCCCCTCGACAAGGCACCGCGCCCTCCATCTACGGCGTCATGATCATCAACAAGTTTGGCTCCCTCATGTGCGTGCTTTGCGTTGTGTGTGCATCGCTGTGGTCACTCGGCAAATGCTGTGCAGGTTCCACGACTTCAAGAATGGCACGCCGGGCAACAGAATGCCCAACGACTATCTGCGGCTGGCAGGTTTGCTGCGGCAGTGTTGCTGGACTCCCTCCTTCACAAAACAAACCGGAATGCTCAAGGAACGTTCCACCTGCTGCACGCCATCTCGTCGCAGGTCTCGCCCGTGCCCAATTCAAGGTTCGCATCTCTTTGTGCCTGGTGCCTTTGTTGGGTTCTGGCGGCCGACGTTTGCTTCGTTTGCAGCGGCATTCAGGAGATTGAGACGGACACGTTTCGGCTGCGCTGCCTGCAGACGCCCACCGGCCTCAAGTTCTACGTGCGCTCTTTGGTCGTTTGTGCGTTTTGTCTTTGATGGAATGCGATGCAGGTGGTGGCGCATCCAGACGCTCGCGGGCTGGACAGTGAGTGGTCTTGCTGCGCGGCATTTACTGCTTACGCCTGCAACCGCAACAAGGCACGCTCAACGACATCTACCAACTGTTCTGCGACTTTGTGCTGAAGAACCCCTTCTACGAGACGGACCAGCCGGTGTGTCTGTGTCGCGTCCGCCGCCCCGCACAGACGCTGACAGCGATTGCTGTGCAGGTCAGGGCCGCCAAGTTCGAGGTGCAGCTGGACAAGTTGCTGGGCCGGAAGTGAAGCGCCCGCTTGCAAATGGCGGTCTCGCCGTGACTCGGGAAAAAACGAGCGC
>CAZYYU010000117.1:0-4176 GCA_964651735.1 uncultured Gammaproteobacteria bacterium
CTGCGGCCCCGAGTGCCAGAAGGCCCACTGGCCCGCGCACAAGAAGGACTGCGCGCCCAAATAAAAGTTCGTTCATTCCTTTGTGGATGCACCATCAACAAAGGACGGACCGGCCAAGTCTGCAGGGGCGGAGCTGCTGCTGGCTTGCGTGGCAGGCTGTTTGGGCGCGTTGGTGATGCAGCGGGCATGCAGGCACACCCTCCCGTCACCTGCGGCGGGGCCGGGACGCACTCTGCCTTGTGTTGAGGCCAGTGTTTCTTCTGGCACATGACGTTGCAGTAAGCTGCCTTTCTGCACCGACTGGCAACGACGAAAATGGCCTTGAAACTTTGGCGACGACTACTCTGGAAAGCAGGCGCTCTCACCTGCACTGCATCAACGAAGGCCACATCTTGCCACACGCTGGGCATGCAGCGCGTGAGCAGCGCGCCGTCGCTCGATGAACAACACCGGCCACCCTTACCGGTGCAGGGGAACTTGACTGCCTTCTGGTCGGCGATGGCCTTCTTGATCTCCACCACGTCGGAAATGGAGTCAGACGTGTCGGGATGCTGTTGCAAGCAGAGCGTTAGCCAAGAAGTGAGCGCAGAGCAGGCCAGGTTGAGTCGCACCTTGTCGCCCAACACGGCGCGGCGAATCTTGAGGGCCTGCTCCAGAGGCGCCAGCCCCTGCAGCGAATCACGAGGCGCGGTCAGCAGCAGAATGCATGTGAAGCGAGCTGCTCACCTCGTCGAAGCGCTTCAGCCGGAACCGCATCTTGCCCAGCTTGCGCAACGCAGACGCGTACTCCACGCCAGCAGGCCCTGAGTGCAGCCAAGCAAGTCGTCAAACCAGTGAATGTTGCACCGGCTCAAGCACGCAGACCGTGCAACTTAAGCGTGGCATCGGCAGCCCGCTCCACGTACTGCAGCGCCTTGTCCTTCTCGTCGCAGCGCTCGTACGCCACCGCCACCTTGCCCAGCATGGCCGCGTACTCTGCGCCTTCCGAAAACTTCACCAGCAACTCTTCGGCCTGCAGCATCAGCAGCAGCAGCAGCAGCAGGCCTCGCTCAGTTCGTTCAAGGGAGGAGGAACCACATCAACACGCGCACCTTGCAGAACTTGACCACAGCCTCCTTGTAGCGCTCCTGCTCCATCTCGATGCGCGCGTACACCACCTGCGATGAGCAAGTGATTTCAGGCCGCACACACAACAGCGCCTCATCACCAGAATGGCGCCGTACAGCTCTGTGTCAAGCAAACCCAGCTTCTTCAGAATGGCCTCGCCCTGCAACGATTCTGATGAGAGAACGCCCAAACTCGTCGCTTGCTTGCCTTGTTGCTCATCTGCGTGGCCGCGTAGAACTCGCCCACGTTGGTGTACAGCTCGCCGAGAACGTGGCGCCTGTTTTGTTGCAGCGCTCAGAGGTGAGAGCAGGAGCGCGCGTGCTGTACCAGCGAGCGTGCGGTTCGCTGAACTCTCCGTGCAGCTGGTGGCACAGCGCAGCGGCGCGCGTGGCGTACTTGAGGGAGTCGCGGTTGTCCTTGAGGCGGCGGTGGCACTCGCCTGAACAGCAGTGAGCTGACGGGACGAGGAACAAGCGAGTCGCGCCACGCAACTGAGGCCTCCCATGAGCTCGTACTCCTGCTCCGGCGAGAAGCGCTCGCGTTCCTTGAGCAACGCCTGGCGTGCGAGCCGTCACCACAAAGGAGGATGCCCCGTATCGCAATGCAGCCGCACCGTGTAAATTGAGCATGCGGCCCCGAACTCCTTCTCTGCAGCCGGGCCGGGTGGTGAGAAAAGCGCCAAAAAACGCCCTCTCAGCCGCCATCGAGCCCCGCCCGCGCTTCAGCACGTCCCGAAAGAGCTCCAGCATCCACGCCACCTTGCACAAGCTTGTTGGCCTTGTCCAGTTTGGCCACCAGCACGTCCATCTTGTCGCCCGCGGCGGCACCACCAGCCTGCAGCAGCATCTTTGTGTGAGCCACACGCAGCACACGCACGCACGCCACCTTCATTCGCGCAGCCCCTTTGCGCCGTTTTTCTACACAAATACATCCGACAACAGCCAGACGCCGCAGGGACCGCGGCGCAGCAGTTCCATCACCTCCAGCTGTGGCGGTGGTGAGCATGCAACCAACACCAAAGTGTAAGGTTGCCTTGGCCCAGGCCAGTTGCTGCGCCGTGAAGGACGTGGGCAGCGAAGGCAAGGGACAGCCTGACGCATGGTTCAGCAGGTGCAAGAGGCAGGCAGGCAGCACACGCACAAGGCTCCGTCCAAGGTCGGAGGCGCTGCGACTTCTCCGGAATCCATTCGTCCCATCGCTGGCGCCACCTTGCATGAGGAGCACAGCCATGGCACAAGACACACCCAACCTCACTCCAGTTGTCGTAATGCAAGAAAAGTCCTTCCTCGCCCTTCTTGAGCACTGTGACTGGCATCCACACGTTGACCGTGTCCCGGGCCACCATGCGCGTCGCCAATGGCGGGTGGCACTCACTGCACGAGCGGAACGCCACCACGCTGCACACCAGCAGGTGGCGCACGTCACGCGGTGCCTCGCAGTACAGCTGCACAAACGCTGCCACGCCCTCGTCGCCATCTGCGCCGCCGCTCACCTCAATGCGACCCTGTCCCCATGGAGAGCAATGAGTATGGGTCAATGAAGCAAGCTTGAGCCCGCAAAAACCTTGCCCGCGCAGAGTGAGCGAATTGTGTGTGGGTGAAAAGCATCCGCGCACAAACCTCGGCATACAACGTGCACAGGGCAGCCAACAGGCGGGCGCTCTTTAGCGCAGCCAATGTGCGTGCCTGAGTGCAGTGAGCGCCGCGTACACGTCGAGAAACAAGCTTGCAACCTCAGTCAGCGCCTCCATGCCTATCAGGAACGGGAACATGTGTCTCGTCAGCTGCAGGCCCAGTAGCATTCCTCTCAGGACGTGGAACTGTTGCTCGTTGCGCGCGCAATACGCAAACACTGCGTGCAGCAACGATCGAGGCGTCAACGCTGCACCCGGACGATAAGCGGCGCGCACCCAATGCAGTCAGCTCCACGCGCTGGCGCCGTATCGGCCCTTCCATTTCGTCGTCAAGCGTCTTGGTGTCGTCCACCAGGAAGCGGAACGGCGGCTCCTGGCCAAACTCCCAGGGCCGGTGCAAGGCCAGCGCCGTCAGAGGCGCCCCTGCCAGGAACAAAGGATGCTTCTTGTTGGGATCCATGTGGTCAAAGCTGGCGTCCAGATCCAAGCGCGCTGGGCGGAAACCACGGCCTTGGCGCAACAGTGTCAGCACTCGCTGTCGTAGCTCGGGCTCCACTGCGCGCACAGCCGCCTCCAATGACACTGCAAACTCGCGGGTGCGAGCATCCAGCCGCAGGTCCATCGCAAGGGCGGCCCTGCCACGGCACAAAAAAACAAAGGCGCGCACAGTGGGCCCGACTCCCTGGTCGGTGGCAGCATGTTCAAGCGGCTGGTGGCGGCGCTGGGCGGCGAGAGCAAGAAGGTCGTGGGCGTGGACGAGCGCGGCAACGGTTGGGCGGAGCCTTGGAAAGTCGCGTGTCGCCCAGCTCAGCGCTTGGGGCCGGCGCAGTGTTCCATTTGGCCAGCAGTGGCAGGCGCTCCGTGGACTTCAGTGGCGGTCACCTACAGACGGACCTGCATCCCGCGTGGCGGGCTTGGTGCGCCAAAAGCTCTTGATCGCGTCCGTTGATCGTCGGCCAGGCTGTCCCACCAGCGGGAGGAGCCGCCCTCTGTGGAAGAGTTGCGACTCCGCCAGGAGCAGCTGGAGACGCTCAAGGTCACTTCCTGCGGTGCGGTGGCTTGCTTCCGCCTCAAGCGCTGCAGGTCAACGTGCGCAAGCTGGAGATTGAAGACCAGAAGCTACGCGCCCAAGAACAGGCCGACAAGGCAAGAAACAATCAGTGAAGAGGCGCGGTGCGTTCAGATCTTCGAGATGATCACATCCGATGACAGCACATTGCTCTCTGCGCACGAAGAATGGTGATGATGAGAGAGACAAGCGAGGCCCCTCCCCCAAGTACACCATACCGCGCGCGTTGAACACCTATCCCCAGCGTCACGTCACGTCACGTCACCCACATAGCAAGGGCCCGGCACAAACGACGCACCTCAGTGAAGAGCCTGGCGTTGTCCTCCAACTGCTTGGTGGCCACTGCAACCAACGCAGTCAACCCTCC
>CAZYYU010000117.1:4276-9408 GCA_964651735.1 uncultured Gammaproteobacteria bacterium
CCCTCCAGAGGCCAAAACCACCTGGCCTCACCTGCCACGCGGATGGACATGGTGCGCAGCGCATCGTACAGGCTCAGCGTGCCCTGTTTGTTGTGGCGTGGCGCGCGTCAGACACCCAACACCGTACAGTGCGCTCACCGCAGCGGACACTTTGCGGCCTCCAAACGGCATGCAGTCTTGCGGTGTTCGCGCTTGGTTGAGGGCAAAGAATGCATCACGAAGACGAGCCTGCTTGCCTGGGCCTCGCTGGCATTGCGCGTTGATGTTGATGCGCGTGACGTGGTGCGCCAGAAAGTCGATGATGGCGGGCACCTCGGCGCTGTCGTCCGTGAAGAGCGCGGCTTGCTGGCCGTAGTCGGTGGAGATGAAGAAGTCCTGCACCTCCTTCACGTCCTGGTAGCGGATCACGGGCACCAGCGGCCCAAACTGCTCCTCCGTGGCCACGCGCATGGACCGGTCGCAGGGGTACAGCAGCGTGGGCGTGAAGAAGGAGCCGTCCACCTTGTTGCCGCTCTGGTTGACCACCTTGGCGCCCTTGCCGAGTGCGTCGCTGACCAGCTCGCTCAGATACTTGTCCTTGCCGGGCTCGGCCACGGGCGTGATCTGCACGCCGGGCTGCCACGGCAGCCCCACCTTGAGCGCGTCAATCTTCTGCGCCATACGCTGCACAAACGCGTCGGCCACGGACTCGTGCACGTAGATGAGCTTGGTGGCGGTGCAGCGCTGCCCATTGAAGGACAGCGCGCCCAGCACGCACTCGGCCACAGCCACGTCCAAGTTGGCCTTGCTGGTGACGATGGCGCAGTTCTTGGCGTCCAGACCGAGCGCCAGCCGCACCGTGAACGGCTTGGGATGGGCCTGGTGCAGCTGCTGCGCGGCCTTGTGCGTGCCGATGAAGGCCAGAATGTTGATGATGCCCGTCTGCATGACTGCGCGCCAAATGTAAGCGAGAGACTTGCTGGCAACGATGCAACGATGCAACAACAACAACAACAACCGCACTGGGCGTGAAGATCTCGCGGCCGCTGCCGTGGATGACGGACACCACGCCGGGCGGGAAGCAGTCGCGGTACGCCTTGAGCAGCGGCACGTGCACCATGCCGCCGATGCGCGGCGTCTTGATGACCACCGAGTTGCCCATGATCACGGCGGGCACGAACAGCGTGCAGAACTCGTTGAGCGGGTAGTTGAAGGGCCCGCACACGAGCGCCACACCCAGCGGCGAGCGCTTGATCTGGTACACGATGCCGCCCTCGATGCTCACGCCGTTTTGCGTGTTCTCCAGCGCCGTCAGCTCGTTGATGGTGTCGTTGATGTACGCGATGGTGCGGTCCACCTCCTTCTCGCTGTCGGCGCGGTTCTTGCAGATCTCCCACATCAGGATGTTCACGAGCTCCTCGCGTTGCTGCTTCATGGCCTGCGCAAACTTCTGCACAGCGCGGATTCTGCACCGCGGCGCAGAGTGAGCGCGCGCGCTGCCACCACGGCGTGCCCGCGAACCTGTCCCAGGGCTTCATCGTGGGCCACTGACCGCGCCCGTGATCGTAGGCCTTGGCAGCCGTGGCAACTGCTTCACGAGCGCAGGCGGCGTCGCACATGGCGTACGTGCCGATCTCCACCGCCGTGCCGTCCGCACGCCGCACCTGCGTCGATCCCGTGAGCGCGCGCGCGCGCACTGGCGGTGTTGGTGGAGCAGTGCGCTCACCGGCGACACCACAGGCTGCGCGGTGCCCGTCCAGGGCCGCAGCTCACCGTCCACCAGCACGAAGCGACCGTCCACATTGGGCACGGCAGGGTGCGCCCCAGCAGCGTCGTAATGGAGCGTCGACATGGCGGTGAGGCCCTCGTCAAAGAAAAGCGCGCTCAGAACCGCTCAAGTCATCAACGATGATGGAGGGCCACCGAGAGGTTGAAGCTGCGCGCCTTGACCTGTGCAGTGGTGGCCCTGCTCCGGGTCCCCGTTTGTGCCTGTGTTCTGTTGTTCTGCTGGTTTTCCCGCAGCTAGCAGCCCCTGGGACGCTCCCCACCACGAGGTCGCTGCGCTCAACGACTCACGCGCTTGCAACACCGCAGGAACTCGTGCTGACCACTGCGCTGGCTAAGCGCTCCATTGGCTCCGTGCGCGGCATCTGGACCACGTATGAGCAGAAGGGATCCTGGCAGGGTGGGGGCGGCGCGGCCTGTTGCCCGACATTTTGCCTCAAAACGCCCCGCCGCCCGCAGGACAGCAGGTCACGCTGGTGGGCAGCATCGTGACCGTGCGCCAGGGCAAGGCCGGCAAGGTGGTTGCGATGGCTGCGGGGGCTGTGGTGGCTGGTGACGACGAGCGCTGACGGGCCCCCGCAGATGCTGTTCGTGGAACTGCTTGACGGCTCGACCGTGCGCACCCTGCAGTGCATCTGTGACTCTGCGCCTGACGCCGGTGCGGTGTCGCTTTCTCTCTCAAAACGTTCTCATCGCGCCTTGCAGTGGACGGCGCTGCTCCCGATGCGCGTCTCGCGCTGGACTGGAAGCCGCTCTTTGACCACGCGCACCGCGGCGCCACCGTGGAGTTCACAGGTACGCGCGCTCATGTTGCTGGCTCGTCTCACCGCCGGCGCGCTGCAGGCACGCTGGCGCCCAGCCCCGCTGCGGGGCAGCCCATCGAGCTCATCGTGTCGGGCTTCCAATGCCTCGGGCCCATCCCGCAGCCCGACAACTACTTCATGAGCCAGAAGGTTTGTGTTGTGCCTCCTCATGGTGGGCAACCGACCTTGTGCAGGGGTTCCTGTCCCGCGACATGCTGCGCCTGATCCCGCACCAGCGCCACCACACCCGCCTGTTCACGGCCATCCAGATCATCAAGCAGACCGCGTACTGGGCGTACCACGAGGCCATGCACGGTTCGTGACTTGGGCTCCGTCGTGTGTTTGCCTGAGGAGCGCTGTGCAGAGCTGGGCATCGGCGAGATTCAGGCCACGCTCATCACCGGCAACGAGTGCGAGGAGGGCGCTCATCCCTTTACGGTGCGGTGCTGCATATTCTCTCTCTTTGCTCGTTCACGGCGTCGCCTGCAGGTCACCACCGTGCTGGACGGCAAGACCAAGCCCGGTGCGTTCGTTGCTCCGCTCTCCCCTCTCCCTCTCACAGTGGCCCGCAGAGGAGCTGGCCACGGTGAAGGAGACAGGTGCCATCGACTTCACGCAGGACTTCTTCGGCAAGCGCGTGTACCTGTCGGTCAGCAGCCAGCTGCACCTGGAGGCCACCATTCTGGGCACCAAGGTGCTGCGAACCGTCTCCGGAACAACAGCCACCAATCACAAACGTTGTTGTGCAGCGCGACGGCTACTGCATGACCACCGCGTTCCGCGCCGAGCCTTCTCGCGGTCCGCTGCATCTGGCCGAATTCCTCATGCCTGAGTGGGAGATCATCGGCGGTACTCGTGTTGTCTCATTCCTTCTCCCCCCACCCCCTCAAACAACGGCGGTGCAGGCGGACTGCCGCGCAACATGGCGGTGGCGCAGCACACGCTGAAGCACATGATCAGCACCGTGCTTCGGGACTGCCGAGCGGAGCTGGAGTTCCTGGAGGCGTACCGCAAGGAGGACGACAAGGACTGGCAGAAGGTTCTTGCGGGGCGCCAGTCTCACCACACAATGATTGCCGCCAAACGATGAGCCGCCTCACATGACTGACGCGGCCGCCAACTCCCAGACCGAGGAGTCCGTGATCAAGGAGAAGAAGAAGGGCCTCAAGTCCAAGGAGATCACCAAACAAGAGCTGACCGCGCTCAACAAGGCTCTGGAGGCACGAATTGCTCCAGCTCTTGTGTGCTCCACATTCATTGCGCCCCATTGTTCGCAGGACGAGGCGGCGCGCCGCGCCGCGCTGCCCAGCCTGCTGGACCGCCTGGTACGTGTTGTGTTTGAGCGCGCTCTGCCTCTTGTGCCGGCGCCTGACCGTGTACCACCGCAGACGAGGTACGCCAACGAGCCCTTCGCCATCGCCACGCACGAGGAATGCGTGCGGCTGATGCTGGCGGACATGGCTGCGGGCAAGGCAAGCGTTCCTTTGTGCCGCGTTGCAGCGGGAACCCCTTCTCTCTCTCACACACACACCCGCTGCACTGCAGGCCACGTTCGACGTCACGCCCGGCTACGGCGACGACCTGACGCGCCAGCACGAGTACTACATCACGGAGAAGCTCTTTGGCTGCCGCCCCACGTTTGTGCGCTACTTCCCCAAGAAAGTCAAGGGTATGCGCAGATGCACGTTTTTGAGTTTGGATGCCTGCTCATTCGCTGGTTGCGCTGCGCGCAGCCTTCTACATGCCCGTCATCAAGGAGGTCGCCGCCGCCGCCGCTGCCTTGTTGAGTGCCCGCCTCGTTTGGCTCTCATCTGCTGCTGCAGGACACCGAGGCTTCACGCAACGGCATCGAGCACGTCGAGGGTCAGCCCTCATCGTTTGCGCAAGCCACCATCCCCGTTTGACGCGGTCCTGCAGGCTACGATCTGCTGTTCCCGTTCGTGGGCGAAGTGGTCGGTGGCTCGCAGCGTATCCACAGCGAGAAGGACTTGATCGCGCGCATGGTTCGCCGCCGCGTGGCTGTGTGGGCCACATCGTTGGCGCTCACGCGCGAACAACGCAGGAGGAGCTCAAGATGAGCACCGCGGAGCTGCAGTGGTACATTGACCTGCGCCGCGACGCCTCGCTGCCGCACGGCGGCGCCGGCCTGGGCTTCGGTGCGTCGTCGGTGGCGGCGTCATCATATTTCCGCCTGATCAACACTTTTGCCCAGGCCGAGCCATGGTGGTCATGACGGGCTTGCTCAACATCAAGGACATGCAGGTGCGCCTGTTGTAGCCCCCCACCCACCACGTGTTTGCGCTCACATGGCGGGCGATGGCACGTTGCAGGAGTTTCCTCGTGCCTGCGGCCTCAGCTGCTTTGCGTGAGCGCGACGACCTGGCGCAGGGGAAATGTACCCGAGCAAGCAAGTTTATACAGCATCGTATCGCGCAAATCGCTGAGCGACCCAAACGTGGGCGCGTCAGTAGAGGCTGGCCGTGGGATGCAGCTCGCTGATGGAGTTGGACCTCGATCGGATGGGGTTGAAGTCGGCCGGGCTGAGTGAGTTGGAGCGCGACGCGG
>CAZYYU010000118.1:0-9242 GCA_964651735.1 uncultured Gammaproteobacteria bacterium
GCAACAGGGGGCTCGTTCCTCGTCATGGCGGAGAGGTCACTTGAGCCCTGCAGGGCCATTTTGCTGACGACACGCGCAGCGTCGAGCGGCTGTTCTCGCAGTTCCCCGTGGATGTGGTTGCGCAGCGCGAGCTTGCCTTGCGGGGCCGCGTGGAGGCACAGTCAGGAGAGCTGCGTCGCGTGGTCCAGTTGCGTCGTTGGAGGGCGCTGCGCCGGTTTGCACGTGCTCACGCGGCTTGTGCCTGCAGGGAGCGCTACCGCGAGCTGGTCTCCAGTGCAGACGGGGTGGGGACGTTGCGCGTTGCGGGCATTCCGCTCACCCCACGCGCAGCTGCGTCACATGCAGGTGTTGTCGCACAGGGTTGTGCAGGTCGTCGAGCCCCTTGCCGCGGTGGCTCTTGTTAACGAGGAAGACGCGCAGCGCGTCGAGAATGCCAGGCAGCAGAGCAAGCCAGTGACCACCGCGTCAGCCTCGCACGTGGTGCGTGTGCAGTGTCGGTGCCTTTCGTTCGTAACCAGAGCCCCTGCAGGCGCGCGGTCAGCGGGAGGTCGTGGCAGCCGCTCGGTGAGTGCCCGTGGCTCCCCACACTGGATGCAGCCCACATTCGCTGCTGCAGGGAACTGGCGGGTGCTGACGCAGCAGTTTGGCGGGCGGTTCATCGCGGCCAATGGGAGGTGGGTAGCAGCCAGTTTCAAGGGGCGGGCACCAGCGTGACCTGCGCCGCAGGCGGCTGCTGCGCTGGCGTTGAGGCGTGCGCAGTTGATGACCGTGCTGGCCAACCAACCCAGCGTGCCAGCCTTCTTGTCTCGTGACTCGGTCCCGCTGTCGGTCGCTCTACAGCAAGTGGCGGTGAGCAGGACCGAGGTGGTGTTGGGTCCGCTTTGTTGACCAGAATGCGCAGACTTCGGCCTTGAAGGGACCCGTGGCGTCCTCAGCGGAAGCCGTGTCAGCTGTGCGGGCAGTGCTGATGCTTTCGGGTATCAGGCTCCGCCTTTGTGTTCTGAAGCTCCAGATCTGCTCATGGCGCGCCGCTCGTTGCAGAGGCTCGCGAGGACGAGGCGCCAGTCGTGTGGTTGGAAGCGCGCACACACGCGTTCCAGCTGTGCACCTCCTTTTCCAGCGCCGCCGAGCTCATTGATGGGGTGTGCGCACCGTTCTCTCGCCCCGTGTCAGGCTCGCTCACTCGCGCTCGAGGCCATCTCTGTGGCAGACGAGCTGGGCGCCACGTCGACGCAGAAGCGGCAGTTCCTGGAGCGCTGCGGGCTCCACGCAACGGTGCGTTGCACACCCCCCTGGCTCCGCACACCGCCATGCACGCTGATGCGCTGCGAGCGCAGGCGGCCAAGTGGTCCGTGTCCTCGGTGTCAGGCGCTGCCTCGTTGCTGTCAGCGCTGTCGTCCACGGCCAGAGAGAGGTACAGACTCCTCGTCTGTCGCGGCGAGCTTGGTCGGGCTGATGGGCGGTTCCGCAGCCTGGCAGGGCCTTTGCAGGCGGCTCTGGACAATGCGGTGGTCGCGGACCTGGTGGCTCGCTTGCAGCAATGTGAGTCAGAGTTCGCTTGTTTGCTTTTGCGGGCGACGAAAGTGATGTGGATGCCTGCTGCAGGCGAAGCACCACGTGATGCGGAGGCGGCCTTGGTGGATTGGCGCAATGCATGCGGTGCCTCCGCTGTCAGTCGGTGCGCTGCGTCCCACAGCGGTTCGCACACGCGTCCCCTCATCCTCTGGTTTTTAGGCTGGCCGCTGCGCCCCTGACCGCGTTGGCCATGCGGTGGGCGCAGCCCGCGCTCAAGGCGTGGAACCCCATGTCGCCCGACGCGGAGCTGTGCTTGCGAACAGCCACGGCGCTGCAAGCGTTGCAGAGGTGATTGATTGCACGCTGACCCGACAGTGTGCCCGCTCTCCTCACCTGTGTGCACCGGTCAGGCTGGACGAGGCTTCGACGCACAAGGCGGATGTCGGCGCACTGCACACAGGCCGCGCCGAGGCCTGGTGGGCTGCCTGGGCGTCTGCAGTTGGACGGCGTACGGACCTTGTGTTTGCCAACCCCCTCACCTCTGACCCGTGCCGCAGGAGCGTCGCTGCCTCTTTGGCCGGGGCTGTGGACGCTGCTCGGCGAAATCGCTCACGCTGGCTCGCGCCTTCCGCCTTGGTGATGCGGCATGCTGTCTACCTGCCGTTGCGCGCTCTGATGGCGCTGTGCTGCAGGGTCACACCGCTCATCTCGCTGTGGGCATCGGACACGCTCAGCAAGAAGCTGGAAGACAGGCAATGTGGGAGTTGTTGTGTGGCGCCGTGTGCTGATGGCCGTGCAGCCCTGTCTCCTTCAGTCCCAGCGCGTATCTCCACATGTTGGTGTTGAGCGCAGTGGTGGGCAGTGGCTACTCGTTGCCGCCCGCGCCAAGCGCCAGGTAACGAACGGAAGGGGAAAGGGCCCGCTGCTTGTTGTCCAACGCCACCGCGCGCGCAGCATCACGATGAACTTGCCCGACCTGACGCCCACGGACCGCGGGGCTCCCGGCCGTCCATTCCTGCGCCAGGCCGCCAGGATGCTTGAGTCCACTGACCCCATCGATGCGGCGTACTCCCATTTGCGCACACCTGATGCGGCGCGCCAGGCATGCTTTGCTGCTTGTCTCGCCCGCCATCACGACTCACCCTCCCGCCAGCTGACGTTGCGGATGTCGCTCTTGCTGTCGCCGCTGACAGGCAGCACCGCGTCGCTCAGCTCGCTCTCCTCGTTGCCGCCGGCTGATGAGCCCATGACCGCGCCCCTCAGGCCTGCGTTGCGCCTGCTTCCACACGCGCGGCCCCGCTTGGCTCGCGCCATCATCGACGACGACGACGTTGAGAAGCCGCAGTCGATGCTGCAGACGGAGCGGCCATCCCTGCTTCAGCGGCTCGGCAGTCAGCTTTGGTGAGGTGCAATAGAGGGGTTCGAACATGCTGTCCTTTGTGCTCCTGCTTTCGCTTGTCGCGCTCTCGGCTGCGTCCTGCCCGAACGTGCCCACTGCGCAGAACTTCAACCCGGGTGCGATCTCGTCGCCACGTGGCGTGTGCGGCGCGCTTATCTTGCTCCTTGCTGCAGCCAAGTACCTCGGCACGTGGTATGAGGTGCGTCACCGGGTCCAGGAGACCGACGATCTTCGTCGGCGCGGCCGGCAACCTTATGTCGTCCGGCCCGGACTTCTCACGCGGTACGCGGCCAGATCGCCACGAGCCCCGGTGTGAGGGAGACCATCGAGAGGTGGGGAGGTCATTGCCGGCAGCTGCACTCGCTCACAGGACGGTTTGTCAGGGACTGCTATTGCACGCGGGCTCAGTACGCCAAGACCAAGTGCGGCAGCGGTGCCTGGGGGTCCCAAGCGTGATCTGATCTCATCTCAGTGTGACCGGCCGCGTGAGCGTGTACAACATCTGTCGCAAGGACTCTGTCAACGGCACCATCCAGCCCATCACGGGCTACGCCGACGTCAACGCCACCGATCCGGCCAAGCTGACTGTGTACTTCAGCGGCTTCGGAGCGCCTTACTGGGTTCTGCACATCGAGGGCGACTACGAGCAGGTTCGTCGCGCGCCTCGCTGTTCCCTGTGTTGACCGCAGCCGCACAGGCCATCGTCTATGGCTGCGAGTCCATCGTGGGCCTGAGGTCGCATCATGTTTGTGCATGGCCACAACGTCTCACCGCTCAACAGCTTCAAGAGCCTTTGGATCCTCGCGCGCACGCCCCAGATCCAGAACTACGCCAAGCTGGAGGCTCTCGCGCTCAAGTTGAGCGGGATGGACAAGCTGATCCCCACCGCGCAGCAAGGGTGCACGTATCCCAACTGAAGCACCGTTTTTTGGCTCTGCAAATCGGCGCTGTATTCGGGGGGCCAGCGCGCCACAACGAACCAAAAGGCAGCGCAAGACGCCCGTGTCATCAAAAGTCACGCGCCCTTTCGCTTCCGCATGCGTGCCACAAACACCACCACAAAACACAAGGCCAGCGTGGCGAAAAAGACGCCGCTCCACAGCGCCAGATGCTCGGTCCTGCGTTGCGCGCACGCGCGCAATGAGAGGACGGAAGGAGGGGAAAGGGGCAGTGGCGGCGGACCTGAGCGGCTGCGGGTCCAGCTCAAACGAGCAGCGGTGTGGCAGCAGAGACCGGTAGAAATCCAGCACGATGCGCTTGACGCGCGGCGTCTCCTCAGCCGAGTGCTGTGGTGGCAGAGAAGGGGTCAGCGTTCCCCCCTCCTCCTCCCGTTTCGCGCGATAGCCTTACGTGCAAGTTGTCATTCAGGCAGATGTGCTTATGGCGTTTCTTGCGGATGCCATCCAAGCGCTCCACCAACGAGCTGTCATTGTTGCGGATCATCACAAAGCCTTGCCACGCACGCGCGTTTGAGGGGACGCTGCCAAGGCAAAGACAGAGCCGTACCCACGTCGTCCGTGTCGCGCAACTCAGTGGGGTTCCGGGCGCGCGAAGTGACGGCCTTCTTGACGCGCTCAAACAGCTGCGTCGAAGCCTCCACGCTCTCGGCCGTGACCCGCACAGTGTCGTTGACGCTGCAATGCCCATGTCAGCGGGCGGCCGAGCAGCAGCAGCCGCCAGCAAAGTGCAGCACCTGATGGAGTCCCACGCGGCCTGCAGCTGCTTCTCATCCAACGGCGGGTCGTGCACCGTCAGCCAGAAGGTGCGCCACTCGTTCCACTCCAGATCCCCTGCAGCAAAAAGTGTTGCCGCGTCAAACAGAAGGAGGGATTGCGCGCGCGGCGCGGCGCGTTGCAGGCTGCCCCGCCCCGCCCCGGAAACCTGAGCCGTCACTGTCATGCTCCTTGAACGTGGCGGCCCAGTCCCACTCGCGGCGCTCGTTGATGAGGAAGTAGAAGTAGGAGAAGGCAAACTGCATGTCGTCCGAGGCCCGAAACGGATGCGAGCTGGCCAAAGCAGTTTGAGGGAGAGAGGCCGAAGAAAACACGCTGCGGGGCAGCACCGCACCTCGTGGCCTCCCACTGAGCGGGGAACGTCTTGATCAGCCGCTCCAGCACGGGCAGCTGAATCAGGTGTCCCATGTGCGCTGGCACCTGAGCGGAGCGAGTGAGGCGATTAGGGGGGCTGAGCAGGAAGGCCAGAGGACCTTGCGAGGCTCGCTGGAAAAGTGGCGGTTGTACAGCGCGTTGACGTACTTGAGCGAGTCGCCATACACGTCCAGCAGCCGGCGGCCGTTGTGCGCCGCGTCCTCGGCAGGTGCCCACGGGAAGTCATCGCTGCCCAGCTCCTGCCCGCCACCCATGGGATGCAGCTCCCGCTGCTGGCGTTGCTGCTGCTGCTGTTGCTGCTGTTGTTGGCGCTGCTTGAGTGCCGCTTCCGCGCGCAGGGACAGCAGCTGGCGGCCGCCGGGGTCATCATTGTTTGGAGCCGGTTCAACGCTGGCGGCGGCGGTCGTCGATGTGGGCTCGGAGGCTGTTTCGGTGACGACGGTCGCATCAGCGGTGGCGGCGGTGGTGGTGGTGGAGCCTCCCACGATGAGGCGGAAAGAGGCGTTGTGCGAGGTGGCGTTGGGGCCCTCCCACACGATGGACACCTGCACGGGCACGCGCGACACGTTGTTGTGCAGCGTCATGATCATGATCTTGTGCTGCTGCGAGATGGTGGCGGTGCGCACAGCGTCGTCGCGGTCGTGAGAACCGTCCGTGATGCGCCCATCAGCGCCCACCAACGCCGTCAGGTTGAGGAAGCACGCCGGCACACCGGGCGGTATCTCCAGCTCCGCCGCGCCGGGTTGCACGCTGGTACCGTGCACGGACTCGCGCAGCGCATCCAGACCGCAGTCACCAGCGTCCATGGCGCATTCCGGCACCTTGCACGCGCGATCGCAGTACTTGTCGCCGATCCACGAGGACGGGCAGCCACGAGCGCAGTACTGGGCCATGTTGCCAAACGCGTGGTGCGCGTCCGCGCCCGCCTGATACCTGGAGGGGGGCCAAGCAACAACGGTGAGGGGAAGCAATGAAAGCGACATGGTGTGGGGCGTGTGCGGACCAGTGCTGTTGGTTGGCCGTGAAGGCGCTGCCAGTGGCGTTGACGCAGTCGGGGCCGTCCCAGCCGCAAGCGCTGACATTGCACTGCACGTCGCAGTAGCCTGCGAGGGGCGGTTACCCGCAGCAAAACAGTGGTTTCACAAACGCGCACCGTCTCCGATCCAGTTGGGCGGACAGCCCTCATTGCAGTTTGGCACGCTCCAGCCCAGGAACACCTTCTGCCCATGCGAGGGCGTGATAAAGTCGGACGGCCACACGGGCTGCCCGAACATGGTGTCGTCGTTGAGGTAGATGAAGTTGGCAGAGATGCCGGGAATGCGATGCAGATTGGCCTTTGGAAGGGAGGGGTGGTCAGCCAACAACAAGCCCACTCGAAGCGAAATCACCTCAATGGCAGGCGAAGAAAACGTCGGCAAGTGCGATTGGTTGGCAAAGATGTCAGCGTGCGTGATGAGCACCAGTTTCGGGTGCGTGACGTCCAGCCAGTAAGGCACTTGGCCGTTGGTGAGCAGGTACACCTTGCGCTGTTGCACCGCGATTTGAGCCCGCGGCGGGGTTGCGCGCCCCAGCTCAAGCTTACCACCCACGGTGCAAAGGCCTCCAGAGAGCGCAGCGAGAACCGCAGCTTCAAAAAGGGCAATGAGGATTTTCGTTTCGGCCACCGCCTCTGCACGCACCTCTTCGTTGTCCACGTAGCGAGAGTCTTGAGACTCCTCGTTGTCCGTGATGTTTTCGCCAAAGTAGCGCCGACGGGCCTCATGCAGCGCCCTGACGAGGACAGCTCAGCGCCAAAGAATCGGCGCCAAAACGCCACCGCAGCCACCGCCGCCGTCGCCGGTGCGCCGCGCACCGTCGGACAGCAGGGCGCCACGCGCACGTCGCACCTCTGCTGCTTGGGGTCCGTGCCGTTCACCCAGGTGTACACCACATCGATGGGCAGGTACGACATCTCGCGCTCGAAGCTGCGCCCCTTCACACCAGTCCCTGACGTGAGAAGACACGCGCGCCACACGTGCGCCGCCCTGGAAAACCTTGAGGTTGTCCACCCGCGACGCCGCCAAGCTCCAGTAAAGCCAGCAGCCTGCAAGCAGTAGCAAGCAGCCCACAAACGCAGCCTTGCCGCTCATCGTTGTGTCATGCGAATGGAGCGCCCCTCCTCAGTGCATTTTTTTTGGCGGGCCCGCCACGGCTCCACCGCTTGAGTCATTTGGTGGAGCGAGACTTGCGCACAATGGGGATCGACGCAATCTCTGCCGCAGCATGGTCGTTGAGCGTCGGGCAAGCACGCCGTCACACAAAAACCGCACCCAGGACAAAGTTGATGGCCAGCTGCAGCGAGGTCCAGTAGTAGTGCTGCTCAGATGAACACGACTCGTCTCCGATGAAGAGCAACATATAAGCCACAATGGATGGTAAGTTGGGCACGCGCGACTTGAGGCACACAAAGCAGAATATGTCCAGTAAATCATCGCCTGGCAGCGGTGGACAAGCGTCAAATCAAGCAGGAGCAAGAAAGAGCACTGCAAAACCTCCAATGGGCTCCCGCACAAGCTCGTTGGCCTCCCTGAAGATCTCAGCGGCGACCTGTGTGGTGCACTCCAGCATCTCTTGCTTACGCGCACAGCAAGGGGTGAGTTGTGGCGCGTGAACAACAGCGCTCCAGGCAGGGGGGTGCGCCGCACCGATGGGGGAGATGAGGTAGGCCAGCTTGTTCAGCTGCCAGCGCGCGCCCTTCCAGTCTGCAGACGACTAACAGGGCTTCGTAAGGCCCAAGCGCGCGCACGCACACACACACAACGCACTCAGCACCTGCAATTCTCCCCGAATGCAAAAGTGCTGCTGCGTTGCGTGTGCAAACCGTCGACACTGCTCAGCGAATCGTGCGTCCTCTTCCACACGCAGTGTGCGATCGCGGCAAACGCGGAAGATAAAGGGGAAAAGGAACTGCTCAAACTCCCGCTCGGTGGCGCTGTGCAGGGCGTCTTCTTCGGTGGCTGGCTTGGTTTTTTTGAGAGGGATCCTAACAAACCGAAAACTCTCCAGGCTTCTTGCCTTGAGCGGCGGCAGAAACGCGGTCCTCCCGCTCCTCTTCCTGAATGAGCGTGTTCCGGAACGCACCGGGCGACGTCAGGCTCACAGTGAGCGGCTGGCAGTAGTACGAGGCCACAAAGTTGGCCAGCAAGCCCCATCCGGAGCTCTTCGGGGACTGCAGCCACTTGAGGGACGGGAACAGCGTGGAGCACGCGCGCTGCAAGGTCGGATGCGCTGCCACGTCCGCAAGCAGAAACTGAGCAAACGCGGCCTGCGTGTCGGCGCCGAGGTCAAGCGTTGCAGGGCGCGCCACTCCGGCGTCCAGGAACTCCGCCTCCGCCGCCGTGGCGCTCAGGTCCTCCAGCTTGGCCAGCACGAGCCAAAGCGCGCACGACACCAGCTCCTGGCGCAGCAGCAGCTCGTCCGAGGCCCCACGCAGCGGGTCACGCCAGAGCACCTCCATCTGCTCCTTCCACACTGACAGCACCAGCAGCAGGTTGGAGGCCAGCTGCTCCAGCGGTGTGGTGATGGGCAGCTTGGTGATGTTGCGGAATGGCTGCGACAAACACAGCTGCCTGTGCGTTGAGCTGAAGTTGGCCAGCGGCACCTGCATTGCCGCCTCCGTGCAGCAGCACGCAGACCACTCAGGGACGGCCCTCTTCGCCGAGTCTCGATTTGCAGCCTGCCCGACCCCAAGTTCGTCCGAACAAGGAGGGCCTACGGGCCGTGCCTGTTGCGGCCAGAGAGCGGCCTGCTGCGGCCGCCGCACCCGAAGCTTTGCTTGCGCGGCGCAGACGAGGCCTTGTCGATCGACTCCCAGCGCCTTGCGATCGGTGTCGGGGTTGCAGGATCGAGCGCCCGCACCCACAGCAGCGTCTCGCTCGGCGCAGTCGCCATGGAAAAGGCCGGCGAAGACCAGATCGCGGCTGCGATCGCGCGCGTGCAGCCTGTGGCACGGCTGTCCCCGCAGGGCATTGTGACCGAGGTCAACGCGTTGTATTTGCGCCTTCTTTGCCGCGCGCGGTCCGAGGTGGTGGGTCAGCCGCACCGCGCCTTTGTGGACGCCGCAGCGCTGCCGGCATACGAGCGCCTGTGGGCGCAGCTGCGCGAGGGCAAGTCGCAGCAGAGCGAGTTCAAGCGCGTGGCCAAAGGCGCTTGAGCGCTCGCCCCGTTCATCCAGTGCGATC
>CAZYYU010000119.1:0-9191 GCA_964651735.1 uncultured Gammaproteobacteria bacterium
AACAAACAAACAAACAAACAAACAAACAAACAAACAAACAAACAAACCAACCAACTGACCCGGAGAGGGTCCGAGAGCAGGCACGAGTGAGGGTAGTGGGGGTGTGCACAGGTCACTGCACAGGGCCCGCTCAGCTTGCTCTGCACCGGTGTGGTTGTTGCGGTTGTTTTGGTTGTTTGTTTGGCGGCGCTGTGAGCGTGGAACGGCAAGCCAGACAAGTGGCGGGACCTTGTGCAGCCCCTCGAACGACAGGAAGTGCACGGCGCTGGTCTTGCCACTGCATCAAACAATTGCAACAACAACAACAACAACAACAGCGCATTCAGCCAACGTGAAACACAATCCATCCGCGCTGACCTGCAGTCTGTGCGATCCACGTCAGGCTGCAGGTTGGTAGCGGGCGTGCCGTTGAGCAGAATGGTCTTCTCGATGCCGCCCAGCTGCATAGCGGCCGTGAGTGCGACAAACAACCCGAAGCGCCAAACGACAACCTGTGACAGTTGAGCGTGGCGCAGCGCGGCGTTGTCGACCTCCAGCATCAGCGAGAAGGGCAAGTTGGCGCCCTGTGCCACCGCAGCGGTGAGAATGGCAACACCAACACCAACAGCAGCAGCCGGTGCCTGCGGTATCAGGGGGTTGTATCTGCACGCGGCCCGGTGAACCCCCATCTCAACAGCAACCGCAGCCACTCACGCCTCCAGCTCGTCGGCAATCTGCGCTTGCGAGGGCTCCGTGCCCTTGCGTGTCTCAGTGTAGAGCATCTGGTGGGCTCCTGAGCAACGGGCAGCCAGCCAGCACAAGCGGGGCCACGGACCTCGTGCACCTGGATCCACATGCTGTCGTAGCAGTGGAAGTCGAGGCAGCCAATGGGGCCTTGGGACAGCACAGCCATGAACGAAGAAACACCGCAACAGACGCCGCTTACCCAGCCACAGACGCCGGCTCTGGCTCAGGTGGACGCCGAACGCATACACAGCCTTGCTGTGATGCATGGCCGTGAAGCCCCAGCAGCACAGCAGTGGGCACGCACCGCAGCGTCTGGCAACCGGTCAGCCCAAAGCCACCGCCCGCGCACTCCGCACTCACCGCGTACACGCTCAATGGGACCACGTCGGCGACAGTCAGGCGCCGCACGTCCCGCGCCACCGTGTGCGGGGCCACGAACCGGCCTTGGCGCCCGTCAGCAACACTGCTTCGCGCCTGCAGCAACGCCTCCATGTACCAGCCCGCATGCTCTAATGGCACCCTCCAAGCACTGCCAACCCCTTTGCCTTGTACTCACGGGTGGCGTTCGTAGTCATACACAAAATCCAGCAGCGTGGCCATGGACCAGGCCTGAGTGGGGCACGCGTCAGCGCACACGGCGCCCCTGTCGTTGGTCAGCTCGGGCAGCCCGGCCCACAGCGAGCCGCGCAGGTGAGCACGGTGCGGCGCCAGCGCCACGGCCGGGCAGTGTTGGGGCTCCTGCGACCAAGGCAAACAGGTCAGAGGGGAAACAAGCAAATTCACGTTGCTCTGGACCTTGCCGAAGAAGGCCAAGCGAGCGCGCAGATAGTAGCCAAGAGGCCACACCCACTCTGGGCCCTGCGCCGCAGTGAGGAAGCACAACAGAGCCATGGCGCGCAACACACCTGGTGGTAGTTGAAGCCTCGAGACGTGAAGTAGTCTGTGGAGTCCACTTGGTTGGCGTACACGCCGCGATACTGCAGGTCCTGCGCAGCGATTGATCACACAACGCCAAGCAGACAAGGAGGCACGCGCACTTTTGGATCCAGCGTCTTCATGCCCAGCGGGCCGCGCAGAATCGTCTCAGCCATTTCCAACGCCGTTTGTGCGTGCGCCTTGGCAACGAAAGGGTCAGGCAAAAAAGCCGCCACATCTCCTCCAGCTGCACCTTGTTAAAGAGCGTCGGTGCCACCGCCATGGCAATGGGGAAGTTGCAACGCAGCTGCGAACCCTCGTCAAGAAAACACCAGCCAACCAGCCAAAAGACAAAACCTGGTAGTCAGTGTAGCCGGCGCTGGAGCCCACGCAGTCCTTGTAGATGCCGCGGCGGTGCACGAAGCGCGCCTCCAACGCGTGCTTATCGTCCTCGTTCTCGTCCAGCGGCACGTAGTACAGCCGCTCAAAGTCGCCCTCAATGAGCGTGGCCCAGTCTCGCCAGGTCAAGAAGTTCTGCCCGCGCGACACCAGCGCCACGCCCGACTTGGCGTACACGCCCTCGGCATGCAGCTCCGCCAGCCAGCGAAGCGTGCTCTTCGTGCAAGGACACCACAAAGTTAGAAACAACGGTGGGAGGCCACGCAAAAGCTTCCCACAACTCACAAACAGCATGGCGGCAATCTCAATGGCGCAGCCGTCGCGCGGCGTGGCGGGCACGCCCCTGTTGCCGGCCCGGTCGCTGCTGCCCATCTTGTCCATCCAGGTGCCGCAGTTGGACGCGTTGCCGCCGTGGATGAGGCCCGTGGCCAGGTCGAGTTGAACGCGCACGTCGAAGCCCGCGTCCCGCATGTCGTGGTCGATGCCGTCGTCGCGGTACGCGACACCGCTCGCGTGCGCCTGCATAATCTCCTGCACCACGTCGCTGACGTGCGCAAACGCCGCCTTGGTGCCGTTGTGGCCGGGGTACAGGCGCGGCACGCTCTTGCGCAGCAGAGCCAGCGTGCCCTCGCGGTTGAAGTGGTACATGTCCTGCAGGGCCTGCAAGAACCACCACGTGGAGTCGCGAGCGTTGTAGCGAGGCCTGGAGGCGCCGTCCAGCAGGTTGGGCACCACACCGTTGCGCACGGTGGCGGCGAACACGCACATCAGGTCGCACGCCTCAGCAAAGCGGCCGGTGACCAAAAACAGACCGCGCAGCGCGATGCACGTGTCGCGGCCCCAGCAGCGCATGAAGCCCACGCTGAACCACGGCAGGCCGGCAGCCAGCGTGGCACGCCCGTTGCGCCAGCTCACGCCGCCCACCAGGGCACGCACGTCGGCGCCCGGCAGGTAGCCGTGCATCTGCACCGAGCCCAGCGCCAGCTGCAGCGCCAGCCCGCGCCGCAGAGACGGCCTGGCCTCCAGGCCCGGCATCAGCGCAACGCACTGGGCCACGCACGCGGCCTGGGCGTGCAGCAGCACGCTCGTGAAGTGGTGCGGCAGCAAGTGGCGCGGCAGCTGGGCGCACAGCTCGCTCACGGTGCGCAGCCACCTGGCAAACAGGTGCACGCCGGGCGCGACGTTGCGGTGCCGCTCCAGACGCTCCCAGCAGTACTGCAGCAGCCAGTCTCCGCGACGCACATTCTCGTACACCGGCGAGCCCAGGTCGCCGGCCACCTTGAGCTGCAGCAGCTGGCACAGGCCCGCGATGCCGCAGTACGCGGGCGCGTCCACGTCGGGGAACACGTACGCGCCCGTGGACGTGGTGGCGCGCTCCTCGGCATCGCAGCGATACATGATGACGTTCAGGTCCAGCAGCGTGCACTGCGCCAGCGCACGCAGCGCCGAGCCGTCCGCCAGCATGGCACGAATGCCCTTGAGCGCGTTTTGCGCCGCGGTCGGCAGCCTCGTCTGCAGCACAATGACGGAGCCGGGCGGGAAGTTCTGCAGCTCCAGCAGCGCGCCGTTGCTGCCGCGCAGGAAGTGAGCTGCAGCCTGGTCGCCGTCCAGCACCGTGAGGCGGCTGCACTGCACGCCCTCAATGAAGGGGCCGGCCCCCTGCCAGTCGTGGGTGGCGCTCCAGTCCTCAGGCACCTCCAGCACCAAGCCAAACGCAAAGCTGAACTCGCAGCCCTCGGGCAGCGCAACTTGGCGCTCCGCCAGGCGCGGCGCCGTCAGGTCAAAGGCGGTGTGCACCACGAACACGAACGCGTCGTGCGTGTCGGGGTGGTGGCGCGTGATGAGCAGCAGGTCGCCTTCCTGGTGCACGTGCAGCTCGCGGAAGCCGCGCACGGCCAGACTCTGATGCAGCTGGCCCAGGCGCGCTTTGGCGGCGCAGATGCCGGGCAGCGGCCGCGACTCGTCCACTGGCGGGGCGTACAGGCGGCGCTCGCGCTCCACCGACAAGTTGAGCGGCACCAACTCGTCCAGACCCCACGTGGAGCCCACGGCGCAGTTGGCGCTCCACACGCACGCCGCGTTGGACAGCGTGTCCAGAATGTGACGCTCCTGCGCGGGCGTGCGGTTGTCGTGCGAGCAGTCCATAAGCATGGCGGCGGGAATGGAGGGCCGCAGCGACGGGCTCGTGCCTGCCTCCATCACCACCGCGCCCACAGGGTGCTCCAGGCCGCCGCCGAAACGGTGCACCAGATGGCTCAGCTGCTTCGGATCCCAAGCGCGCATCGCCTCCACCACGGTGCAGTGGATGCCACCAGCCTGGCTCAGGTACTGCGCCGCGGCCACGTCGGAGCCCGCAAACAGCTCGCCCACCACGTACAGGCCGGGCTTCACGGCCCGCGCCACGGCCAACATGTGGTCGGCCACCGCGCTGGGCGTGGTGTGTGCGTTGTCGATGCGCACGCCGTCGAAGAGCGCCGCCGTCTGGCGCGTGTAGCGCTCCATCGTGTCCCACAGGAAGGGGCAGTCGCGCGGCGAGTCCCCGTAGCGCAGCTTGATGAGGTCGCTCCACACAATGACCTCGCGCTGCAGATAGGCCTGCGACGTGGGCGCGGCGTGGTCAGCGGAGCCGACCGTCACGGTCCAGCCGTTGCACGCGCAATACACGCTGGTGCCGGGCACGTTGCAAAAGTAGCCCTCGAACAGCGGCCCCACATCGCCCAACTCCAGACACAGGTAGCGCAGCCGGTGGCGCAGGTTGGTCAGCACTGTCTGCTTGAGCGCGTCCACCTCGCGGTAGCGATGCAGGTTGGCCGTGAGCACAGCCTTGCGAAACTCTCCCGCATCATCAAACAGCTGCACCGCCACCGTCTCATCCAGCGTCCAGCCAAAGCGCTCCCCCACGCGCGTGTGCACCAGCGCGCGGGCTTTGAAGCGTTCCAGCACCTCGTCGAACGAGCCTGGGGCCCTGGCGCAGGTGAGCCGCGCCGCCGCCACGCGGTCGATGAGCGCTTCATCCACCACAAAGTATTCCCACAGGCGCAGCGACTCCCACACCGTGGTCCCCACGTGGCGCACGATGAGCTCCACATCCTGCTCGCTCTTCACGTCCTTGGGCAAGCCCGGCACCTGGCCTGCGCGGATGGCATCTTGCAGGCGCTGCAGCGCCAGGTCCAGCTCGAGCGCAGGTCGCAGGTGCGGCGAGTTGACGGGCTGCTGCGGGTCCAGCGACACGGAGTAGCCGCATTCGGGGTGCTGCAGCAGCCACGGGCAGTTGCTGGCCGCGTGGTTCCACACCAGGTCCGTCATCGACAGCAGCCCCTCCTGGGCGCGCAAGCGTTGCAGGAATGCCTCGAGCTCGGTCCAGTCGGCCTGCACGGCGCCCATGAGCGCGCTGTGGTCAGCCACGCAGTACGCGGAGCCGCTGGCGCCCAGCACTTGCAGTGGCGTGAAGTGCACCGCGTTGTAGCCCGACGCGCGCACTTGACGCAGTGTGGGCAGCCACGTCGACAGCGGGCCCATGCATCGGGCCAGCACTGTCTTCACGCACAGCGCTTCGGGGGGCACCACAGCGTCTCCGATGCGCAGCAGGGGGCTCACCACCACCACGCCGGAACCCACAGCGCGACCAGAACCGCGCTCGCTCACGGCAAAGCGCAGCGGGCCAGCCTTGCTGGCGGTCACTTGCCAGCGCTCCACCTCATCGTCCTCGGTCCAGCCCGCAGTATCGCGCGTCACTTGCACTGCCTCGACGCCGCCAAAGAAGCACAGCTCCCAGGCAGCGTCGACAGCGAAAACAAGCCTGCTGCCCTCGTGGCATTGCAGCAGCAGCGCGCCGCTTGAAGGGAACGTCGACTGGCCGATGCGCACCTCCATGTCGCGCGGGGATTTCTCGGTGGACACGCGTGAATTTCACCGCGGCGACACTCCTTCAGCAGCGGCGCCACCAAGTGCTTGTACTACCAAAAGTCCGGCTCCTTCTTCGGCGGACCCACGTACTTGAAGTTGTCAGCGTAGCTCTGGTGCTCGCGCTGCGAGGGCTTGGCGCCGTCCAGCGAGTACTCAAAGCCGTTGGCCTCGCAAAAGCGAATCGCCTCCTGAGCGGCGGTGCTCTGAGGTCGCGTCGCTCATGAGGGGGACGCCGTTACCTCTTCCGAGTGGAAGTAGAGGCGCATGTTGCCGAGCGCATCGCCACTGGAGGACCAGCCCTGGCTCCTCATCGTTGAGGACAGCTCGCGGGGGCCCAACGACAAGGAATGGAGGTCGCACCATGAGCGGGTTCTGCCAGCGGCCGTAATGCTGGAAAACCAGCTTGTAGTCCTTGGTCTTCTTCGTGCCGCTCTGCGCACCCTCGTGAGCAAGGGGCTGGCCCAAACGACCACAGAGCGCACCTGCATGGAGCTCTGCGCCGCGGCCCCCCAGCGAGCGTTAGGGACGAGGCGGAAAACGGCAGCCACCAGACCTTTGCGGGGCGGTAGATGATGGCCTTGCGACCCGCGTACTCCTCCGGCAGCCCAGTCAAGATCTTCATGCACTCCTGGGCGCAGGCATCAAAAAACGCTCGCCCACGGGGAAAAAAGCCAGCGCCGCGCTCACCTTGGGCCGGGGTAGCACAGCGTCATCCTCGCCCTCCTCAGCCGTGGAGAAAAGCCGCGAGGGCGTGCGGAGCGTCGCGGATGTGCGCAGCGCCGAGCAGCCCAGGGCACGACCGCACAGCCGCATCGTACAGTGCCCCCCGAGAACCTGCCCAAGAGCGCGCCCTCTGGGAACCCCTCCTGCAACGCAAAACGACACTGTCAAGCGGCGGCGCGGGGGATCGCGGCTGCCAGTGCAGGCGAGCCTGGGGGGTGTTGGGGCATGCCGTTGGTTGCGACCTGGAAGTTTCCTCGCGCGTGCAAAAAAAAAATCTGGCGACAAGGGGCTCGGCGTGCTGGTCGCGCCTCGTGCTTGTCGGCCATGGCCCGGCCCATTGTGCGCCTGGCACTGGACGTGGTGAATCGCATTGCAGCCGGCGAGGTTATCCAGCGGCCCGCCAACGCCATCAAGGAGCTGCTGGAGAACAGCATCGACGCGCAGGCCACCAGCGTGGTGGTGAGCGGCGCGCCTTTTGTACAGACGCGCGCGAAAACCGCTCCCGCCTCGCGCCTCAGGTTACGGTGGTCGACGGGGGCCTCAAGATGCTGTCCGTGCAGGACGACGGCACGGGCATCCGGCTGGAAGACCTGCCCATTCTGTGCGAGCGCCACACCACGTCCAAGCTGGTGGCCTTTGAGGACCTGCAGTCCATCGGTGCGTGCGCGTGTGCAGCCTTGCGCAACTCAGCGTGTCCTGGAGCAGCCTCGTTCGGGTTCCGCGGCGAGGCCTTGGCCTCCATCAGTCACGTGGCGCATGTGACGGTCACCACCATGACGGCCAACGCGCCCTGCGCCTACCGCGCCTGCTACGCTGCGGGCGTGCTGGAGAACGGCGCACCGCCCAAGCCCTGCGCGGGCAACCGGGGCACCATTGTGCAGGCCGACGATCTCTTCTTCAACCTGAGGCAAGCAGCGGCGCCAGGGCAGGCACCCTCGCTCACGTTGCTGCCCGACAGGCAGCGGCGGGAGGCACTGCGCAACCCCGCTGAGGAGATGAAGAAGATCATCCACGTGGTGCAGCGCTACGCCGTGCACTTTAGCGGCCGCGTCAGCTTCGTGCTCCGCAAGCAGGGCAATGCCTCGCCCGAGGTCATCACCATGGTCGGGTCCGACCTCAACACCAACCTGGGCTCGCTGTTCGGCGGTGAGCGCAGTTGCCTCCTTCGGTCGTCAAGGCGTTGACGCCATGGTCGGGCAGCGGACTTGGCCCGCAACCTGCTGAGCATCCACAGCGGTACTGAGAGGGGTCTTGTGTACGTTGCGTTGCTTTGGGGGGTGACGAGAGCGCCCAGTGGAGACGGCGGAGCCGCTGCAGGGCGTGGAAATCGAGGCTCGCGTGGCGTCGGTGAACTACGTGCAGGGCAAGCGGTTCACGTTTATTCTGTTCATCAACCACCGCCTCGTGGAGTGCGCGCCGCTCAAGCGCATGATCAAGGTTGCCTTGCGTTGCTCGTTTGTTTGTTTGTTGTGACGGTGCGACAGGAGGCGTACGCGCGCTCGGGCATGGGCAAGGGCCGGTTCCCGTTCGTGTACCTCAGTCTGCAGATGCCGCCGCACAATGTGGATGTCAACGTGCACCCCACCAAGCAGGAGGTGCGCTTCCGCTACGAGGACGAGGTCCTGAAGCGCGTCGAACAACTGCTGGTGCGGCTGTGAACACTCACTTGCTCGCCTCTGACTCCCCCCTTGTTGTTGTTGTTGTTGTTGCGAAGGAGGAGCAGCTGAAGAGTTCAGGCAGCGTGAGTCGCCCATTCAAGGTTGGCATGTGGGACGGGGGGAACGATGTCGCTTTGGTTGACGCGCGTGTGCTCTTCTTGGTGCAGATCAACGGATTGCCTGGCGCCGATGGCAAGCGTACGGTGAGATACTTGGTGGGGCCAAACGGGCGCGCAACAAAGCAACAACCAACAACGCAACAAGAACTCACCTCTCAGCATTGTGCGTGCGACGGAGCAGGACGCGGCCGTGACCGTGCTGGACTACGGGGACCGCGTGCTGCGCCAGTACCGCGACGAGGCGGAGCCCGCGTGGCGGGAGGTCAGCGCGTGTTTGGTGGCGTCTGTTTGTTTGGCGGCTCAAAGGTCTGCTTTTGCAACCACCTCCAACAACAACGACGACGACGATGACAACACTACGACGACCGCAACGATTTGCAACCGCCTCCAACAACGACGGTGATGACAACAACCACCGACAGGTGCGCGTCTCGTCCAAGGAGCAGAAGCTGGACGCGTTCCTGGTGCGCAGGGCCTCCGACCCCGCGCCCGTCGCCGCGGCCCTCGTCCCCGACGGTTTGCTTGTCTGCGCCTCGTGTTTGCATTCCGTCGTTTCTGACTCCGGGACCAGACCATGACAGCTTCTCTCCACAACTGTCGCAGGCACGGAAACCCACACGCACCCGCTGGTTCCCCCTCTCACACAGACTTGCCAGGCATCGCAGTTCCAGCCATCAGCTGCGTTTGCCAACAGGTCTCTCTCTCTCTCTCTCTCTCTCTCTCTCTCTCTCTCTCTCTCTCTCTC
>CAZYYU010000120.1:0-9120 GCA_964651735.1 uncultured Gammaproteobacteria bacterium
CTCATGATCCCTGTATCCAGTGTGGGCTATCAGCTGCCCGATGTGCGTTGCTGCGTGTTGTCGTTTGAGATTGCCGCTCAGGTTGTTGTTGTTCGATAGTTGTTGGCAGCGCTGCCTCCAAACGTGCAGGTGTTCACCATCTCCAACGTGGAAGGTTCTTGGCCCACAGTTAAGGGCAGCGCGAGACAGTTCACGCCCCGATGCAGTGCTGGCACATCCGCCTCAGGCTCAGTCGTGCTTTGCGGAGCGACGCCTGTTCAAGACGCGCGACGATGTGGTACGTGCTGTTGTGGCGGTTTGTGCCTTCTGACGGATTGCAAGAGCAACTTCATCGCATATCACAACGGCAAAGCTGCTGCACGAGTAGACACTGCCGACGCCCCGCGCCTGTTCAACGTGCACGACTACGTGAGTGCCCTCTCTCTCTGTCTCTTGCAATGTTGACGCCAACGCTGGCAGTGCGCGGGCTCCCCTCCCGCGCCGGGATGCCCGCCTGGACACATTGATCGGGGCCGCTTCCCGGAGCAGATTGTCCAGCTGTGAGCGGTGTGCTCTGTGCGTTGCTTCGTTTGATTTCATTCGTCGCACAGCTTGCACTACGTGTCTTGCGACTTGATCACGTGGATACGCAAGTATCATCGGCTGGGCGCGTTCCCCGACGTTTCCAAGGTTGTTGCTGATCTTGCCTGCAAGCTCCAAGCTCAACGGCTCCCTTGTTAGGGAGTGCGCGAGCACGTGAGTGGCCACTGTTGCCGCGGCGCGCAGCTCACTCGCGCAGAACTCCAACTCCTTCCACACCATTTCCCGCATCCAGATAGGCTCTTGCATCGGTGCTGATGTGCCGGAGACGGAGTGGCACAAGCTGCCGTGCTGGCCCAACCTGGTGGAGCTGTACCGCTTGGCACACGGTTCGCCGTCAACGCGCAGCTTGTGCTTGGCTGAGCGTGCTGCATGCAGGCGACATGAGCGTGCCGCACGTGCAGATTGACGCCGTGGCAGATTATGTGGCGGAGCCGCAGAACTGGCAGATCTTTCTGAAGCCAACGGAACCCACGATTATCGTGGCAGCCGAGTGACACACTGGTGGCGCTGCATTGCAGAACAACAACAAGTGTGATTTTAGCACTGCACAATCATCACTTGCTCGGGCGTGTCTGGCAGATTGCTGATGAACGTGCCCAAAAAGCGGCCGGTGGTGCTGTTGAACTTGAGCACCGATGAAGTGTCCTGCTCAGCCACATATCTTGGGGACGCGCGTCAAGAAGAGAAGACCACGGCCAACAAAGAGGGGGCAAACAACATACACGATGCCGCCAAACACGCCGATGCCAGCGCCGTGGCCGAGCGACTCTGGTTGTGCAAGCACGCGTGAGCAAGCGAGAGTGCGCCCATCATCACCACCGCCGCCTTACTGGACGAGTCCCACTTCTGGCGCAACGAGGCGAGATCGAAGCTGCGCACCACACCGCCAGCATCGTCCTGAACACAGGGCAGTCGCTGAGAGACGCCACCACAACAACCACAACGCGGCGGAACCTGCGTGACGATCACTTGCTTGGAGGGCTGGTCAATGTGCACGCCGATGGGGTGGTCAATCTGCGCTCCCATTGCTCTGAGAGACGGATCACCCACATGCATGCCACAGCGCACCGACAGGGAACCCAGCTGCTTGCCGTTGGTGTCGAGCACGAGCACCGCGTTCACGGCGCGGCTGGCCACAAACAGGCGGCCTGGCTCCCGCCGCCCGCCCAGTCACGAACGAGGCGGGGTGCCAGCATGGCAGCTGTTGCTCACCGGTGGTGTTGTCTACGGCCAGACCGCGGGCGTCGCTGATGCTGGGGTAGTTGTTGGACACCTCCTGGTTCTGGCTCAGGTCGTACGTGGACACAGTGTCGCTATCCTGATGCCGTCGCAGCGCAATTCAGCCGCCACACAGGTGCTGCACGAGCAGCCCCAACCTGGTTGGAGGAGTACAGAATGGAGCCGCGCAGGCCCACACCGTAGGGATGGTCGAGGGACCCGCTGGCCCAAAAGGACTGCATGGCAGCGCGTCAGCAACAATGGCAGTGCGTATGGCCACGCGCCTGCTCGGAGCCGCCGCCGCACGCAGGGAACGAGTACATGTTGCCGCCCTTCTTTGCTGCACGCGAGCCTGAGCAAGCTAGGCGCAAGGAGACGGCGTCCCGCACCTTGCGCAACGTAGGCATTGCCCGCAGTGTCGCGCGCCATGCCGCGCAGCTCATCGTCGGAGCTGCGAAAGACGTCAGCACAGGCAGCAGCAGCGCGGGCGCGCCAACTTACTACTGCGCCGAGATGTGAACCACCTGACGGCCACTGGCCAGGTCGTATCCAAAGCTGCGTGCTGCGCGTGAGCCCGCAGCACGCAAGCAACCCGCTGCACGTCTCACATGCCCTCGAAGCCGGAGCCGCCTCCATGGTAGGTGACGTACAGGACGTTTGTGGCCGTGCACAAGCAGCACCAAAGCGCCAACACCAGCGGACCAGCCCTCATGTGCGCAAAAAGTGTTGCCGTAGGGCCAGCGGCGCTGTGCCATGGAGCTCTCGGAGGAGGAGTCAGACAGCACCGTGGTCGGAGGCAGCGGCGGGGCGGCTGGTACATGACGCTGCGCCATTGGTGCGCCGCCTGACGGCCCGCCGCCGCAGCGGGGCGACTTGTTCCCTTCACGGTGCTGCAAAGCACCAACGCGCCCTGCGAGCGCTATGGACACAGGTGCGCCGTCGCTCGCGCTTTGTGCGGCTCACTTGCTGGCAGCGCCGTCCGCTCAGCGCACCACATGTACGTGTTCGGCGGTTGCGACGCGCAGGGCCGCTTCCTGGACGACCTGTACGTCTTCAACCTGCAAGACGGCACCTGGCAGTGTCTGGGCGGCACAGGCACGGCGGTGCCCGGCGGAGGCGGCGGCGGCGACGATTGGGTGTGGCCCAAGGGGAGGCACTTCCACGCCTGTGCCATGGTTGGTCGTGTGGGGGGCTCCCGTGCGTGGTTCCTCACTCGCGCATCGTGCAAGGTCGACGACCGGTTCATGTACGTGCTGTTCGGCAAGTCCAACGGCTACTTGAACGACGTGCATCGCTGGAACCTGGCAGCGGGCAGATGGGAGCGGCTGGAGTGCAGGTTGTTTGGCGGAGCGTTGCCGGGCCGGCGGCTGACCGCGCGCTGCGACAACACAGAGGAGGCGGCGACCCACAGTCGCATCCCAGCAAGCGCTACGGCCACTCGGTGGTGCAGTACGGCGGTGCGACTCTTCGCGCAGTCATCTTCTTGTTGCGGCGCTCAGTGCTTTGAAAAAGGCGATCTGTATGTTTACGGCGGCTTCGACGACTTTGGCCTGCGCTGCAACGATCTGTGGCAGTACTCTCACAAGACCAACACGTGGACGCTCATCACGACGTTGCAGGTTGTGTGGAGTGGCGTTTCGGGGAATGTTTCTCACACACACACGCCTTTTTCAGAGCGCAGAGTCGCCTGACTCCATGCACCACTCAGCAGTGGTGTTTCAGGTTGTTGTTGTTGTTTGTTGTTGTTTGATGTTGTTTGTGGCGCGCTGATGGACGTGCAGGGTTCCATGTACATTTGGGGAGGACAGGAGTGCAACAGCGACCTCTACGAGTACCGATTCGGCTCCAAGTCGTGGTCCAAGATGCAGTTGCAACTGGTCCGCCGATCTCCTTCTCTCTCCTGATCTATTCTCTCATGTCTGTGTCCAGGGCCCCGCCAGCTTGCCGCGCTCCAAATGGGGCCACAAGGCCTTTGTGTGGGAGAAGGAGATGTACGTGGTGGGGGGCAGCGACACTGTGCTGTCGCACGCCTCGGTTTGGCGCTTCAACTTCCAGGTCACTTTGACGTGCCTCCGTGATGTTGCGGCGTTGACGTGCCTCCGTGACGCAGGACTGCGTCTGGCATTATGAGGGCGACGCTGACTCGTGGAGTCCGCGCTCCTTCTTCTCCGTCATCGAGTATGAGAGCAGCGTAGTCTTCTTTGGCGGTCGCAACATCCACAACTACCTGTTCAACGACCTGGTAACAGCGCGCTGATGTGTGTGCTGTGTCATTCAGGGCCCGCGAATTTTGCCCAGGCCGCGATGAAGTTGCACGACTCCAGGCTGCATTTGCGGCTGCGCAGCACCACGTACAAGGCAGACATGCAGGCGCTGCTGAACGAGGTGCTGCACACTGAGGCCTTCGATGCGGAGCAGATGCTTCTGTTCCGTTTGCGGGTTGAGTGCCACTCGCCAGACTGTTGTATGGGGAGCCTGCTGACTCGCTGCACCAGGACAACCGCGCGCTGACCGCGCACCGCAACATGGTGTACGCGCGCGTGCCCAAGCTGCGCCACTGCAACCTGGACAAGGACCTGCTCACTGTGAGCGAGCGTGCCTTTGCGCTGTTCCTGCGCTTCGTGTACTGTGGAGACCTGATGAGGTTTGTTGCGGCGCGCGCCTCACAAGAACGAGCGCCCACTGACTGACTGGCGGTGCAGGCAGAGCGGCGACGCCGACGAGCCGTTGCTGCTGGACTTGTTGGCGCTGAGTCTGCGTCTCGAGGTTTGCGAGAACGAGCGCGGCTGGCTTTCGGCTCAACGTTGCTGGCAGTTTGCTGCGTTGGCGACCTCACTGCAGGCCGAGCTGAGTGCCGGCATCGCGCTGGACAACGCCGTGTCTCTGCTGTGTGCGTTGGTGGCGCGCTGCTGTGTTGGCGCTCACGTGCTCCGCTGCAGCCTTTGTGGTGCAGCTGAAGAAGTTGCACGGCTACAAGGCCCCGCAGCTCACGCAGAACCTGGTGCGTGCGCGGCCACTTGTTCAAGCGGCTGATCGTTGCTGCTCCCCCCCACAAGGTCCGATTCATCTGCGCTCACTTTGTGGCGCTCAAGTCGCAACTCAAGCCGTTTGGCAACTACTACACGGTACCCCTTGTTTTGCGTTGCCTTCGCGCTCCAACCACAAGCAGGATCTCAAGTATCTGGCGACCAAGGCCAACAAAGACCTTTGACGGGACGGGAAAACAAACACAAACGCTTCTTTCATGGGCTGGCATTGCGGGGAACGGAGCCGTCCTCGGGCTCGCCGAAGCCGCCCATTCTGTGGAACAGCTGGTCCAACAGCGGCGCCGGCAGGACGTTGAAGAGCAACACGGGCCACTCCTTCAGCGAGTACAGCCGAATCACGTGGCCTGAAGGATGGATGAGCCTCTGCACAACGAAGCGGGCCACACTGACCAGGGTCACGTGCGCGAATGGCGTGCTCAACCGTGTCAGCAAAGAGCGCGGGGCTGCGGCCTCCAGCAATCTCCCGTTTCCAAGACTGGCCGTCCACCTGACGCTGCCACCAGCCTGGATACGCAGACTTGCTGCGCGAGTGCTGGCTTGAGGCCGTCTCGGTCCAGTTCCAGTTCTGGACCGCAGCACATGAGGGGAGGAGGGCCCTGCAACCAACCAAGAGCGACCTTGGCCGGGTTGTTTGTGGCAAAGGCGCCGGGTCGGATCGAGACGCTGCGGACGCCCCATGGGTACAGCTCACGGGCCAGCCCGTCCACCAGCAGCTCTCCAGCCGCCTGCTCACGTTAAGCTGACGCGACAGTGGCAGCAGCGGCAGACCACCTTGGTGGAGCAGTAAAAGGTGGCGCCGGGCATGCTGTACTCAGCTGCGATGCTGCTGATGAAGACCAGGCGCGCACGTCCGTCGCGCTTCAGCGCAGGAGCCAGCGCAAGCGTGAGGCGCAGCACCGCATCAACGTTGATGGCCTTGTTTGGAACCAAGTCAGGCTCGGCATTGGTGGTGCTTCCTCCCACCCACCACAACCTGCATCATGCTGTAGTGCTTGGGGTCATCCAGTTCGACGGGGACGCGCCCTTGGTATTGCGATGAATAGCGGCGTGTTGACGCCCGAGCAACAGAAACCTGAGGTCAAGGCTGCGTTGTGGACGATGGCCGCCAACGGGCGAGCGCCAACCGCTGCCACGACTGCTTCGACGCCCTCCGCGGTTGTCATGTCGCCCACCACCACGTGCAGGCCAGCGACCGCCTTGAGCAACGCTTCCTTGTCCTTCTCGCGCCTCACTGTTGCGATGACGTCGAAGCCACTGCGCTTGAGACGCGCCGCCGCAGCTTGCCCGAGCCCACCGTTGCAGCCAGTGATGACCACGAGGCTTCCCTTGGCTTCCCTGACAAGTTGTCCGCACCAGGCCCAGTACACTGCATACGACACCGCCAGGACCAACGAGATCCGCCGCAAGAGTCCCATGAGGCCCCTCCGAGTGTGAGTTTGTGACTGCGGTGCAGGGGTTGACCACGATGGACGCCACGACGGCCCCCGAGGCCTCTCTGCACGAGGCAGCGTCCCAGTTCGTGTCGCAGCCTGTGACATTCACCAAGTGCACCGGGGGCGTCAACAACCGCGTATACGCGGTACTGGAGGCCGGCGCCAAGCCAGATGCCGCACCCCTGGGCGTGCTGCGCGTGTACAACAACGGCGGCCTCGTGGAAAGAGTGCGCTACGAGCATGAGGTCCTGCGCAGGCTCGAGGAGAAGCAGAAGCAGCGACAGTGGGCCTTCTCGGTGCCCGTTTTGCTGCGGGCCAAGAGCGGGCTGACGTACGTGCCCGTGCCTTCCATGGGCAAGAACATCGAGGCGTGCATGTTCGCGTTCATTCCAGGCGCTGTGGCCAGCGTCAAGAGCGCCACCACAGCACGTACAGCGGGGGCTGCCACTGCACTGCTGCTCGAGGCGCTGTCAGATGTCCGCCTGGAACAGCCATGCCCGAACCCGCTGTTCCGGCAGCTGTGGCTTGCGTGCCCGGGGATTGAGTTGACCATGGCCAAGCTGCGTGAAGTGATGAGCGACCCCTTGTTCGCGGCGTGCCAGGCCGACGCCAACTTTCTGCTGGAAGAGATCGAGCGCGTGATGAGCGTGGTGCAGCACGTGAAGTTGCCGGAGCAGCAGATCCACGCAGACCTGCATTTGGACAACTTTCTCGCGCACGCCAACGAGGAAGTGACGGGTTGCTTGGATTTTGAGTTCTCAGGTTGCTGATGGTGTGCTGTGATGGCTACTGATTGTGGTCTCCTCTCACAGCCTACGACTGGCGCGTGATGGAGATGTGCGTGGGCCTGACCAAGTACATTGGCAGCTCAGGCATCGACATCAGAGCGCAGCTCGAGGCGTGGATTCAGGGCTATCACAGCGCGGGTGAGGCCGTGACTGCGAGCGTGCGTTGAGCGGCTCTGAAGGCTGCCGACAGGCGGCACACTGACGGCGGAGGAGGTGGCCTTTGTTCCGACGGGCATCGCGCTCAGGATTCTGGCCAACGTCACGTTCTTCGCGGGCCGGTCATTGCTGGGCCAGGACAGGCTGGAGATGCTCGCTTCCAAGGCAACGTGACTGTAGCCTGCTTTTGTTTTGCGTGCAGCGTCATCAAATGGGGCCTGCAGGTCGTGCCGTACAGCACTCGGCTGAAGTGGCTGCACAGCAACGAGCAGTGGCTCATCGGCGCGCTGAACGCGTTGCAACGGCCTTGAAATGTATTCTCAAAAGTTGAGGTAGCGGAAGAGCCTCAAGCAAAGCTCGACCCCGAGGAACGCTGCACCGGGCAGCAGTGAGAACGCATGTGATGACGAAAGACGCCCTGTGACCTGCAGCGTTGGCGGGGAAGGCGCGGATGAAGATGGGTGCAGCGCCTGCACGCGCAACACGTCGTGAGCTCTCCCCCCGACACGCTGCTTCGTTTGGTGCGGGCCAGAACAAACCTCGCCACAGAGCACCGGCGCCTGGCGCACGGTCAGGGGCCCCAACCCGTTGCAAGGGCAAAACCGGGCTCACCCTCTTTGGCCAGCGTCTCCCGCAGCACGTCGCGGATGGAGTTGTAGCGGCCCACCGGCGCCACCTGGTAGCGCGACTTGAGCGTGTCAATGGGCAGGCAGCCGGCCCAGTTCATGATGCCAGCCATGCCACCGGCGAACAACGTCGGCAGCACGCCCGGCGCCGAGCCTGCTCAGAGTTGTGGTGAGGGGGAGGCGGAGGAGGAGGCGGCGGCGGTGCAACGCACCGTCCTTGGGGTTGAGGTGGTACTTGAGGAACTCGTAGGTGCCAAAGTAGAAGAAGGAAGCGGTGCAGTCACGAAGCATGGTGGCCCAGAAGCCACGGAACACGTTGCGCATGCCGCCCTGCTTCCAGCTGCGCGCGGCTGTGATGGGCACCACGCGAGTGAAAGCTGCACTCACGTGTCTTGCAGGGCGTCGTTGATGCTCGTGTACACGCGCTGCCCCGGCCCCGGCTTCCAGCCCTCGGCGCCTTGCACTTGCATGATGCACTGCCCTCACGGTTACCGTGGCACGGCGAGCAAGAGAGCGCCTCTTGCAACCTTGACGCGCTCAAGCGGCGTCATCAGCGGCGTGGTGAACACGCCCGACACGGCGCCAGCCAGACCGATGAGTGCAGTGTTGCTGGCATTGAGGTTCTTGAACGTGTCCTTGGTGGTGAAGATTTGCTGGCCCACGCCGTAGCCGAAGAAGCACACAGCGTACATGGGCGTCACGCCGACCAGCGGCCCCATCATGCCCTTGTACAGAGCCAGCGGGCCCTCCTTGCGCACCGTCTGCGGAGGAGGAGGCCAATCAGCAGCAGCGGCGCGGCGGCAGCAGCGCGACCGACAACCTTGAGCGCGCAGTCCAGCGTGCCCTTGTACGGCGGAGGCTGGCCCGGCACGATTTGCATGGTCTGAAGGCGCACTCTGCGAGCACTCACGCATCAGCGCAGACCTCGTCACCATGTCACCAGGCCGAACAAACAAAACGGAAGCCGCCCACGACGCCGACCACAGCGCCACCGCAACCACGGGCGGGAATGCAGCGCACTTGAGCGTATCCAGCGGATGGCCCGCCAGCACCAGCGACATTCCACCAACACCGCCGGACACGGTCTGCTTGAAGGTGGCCTTGAGCGCAGACTCCTGTTGCTCGCTCATCCTCCAACGACGAAGGGACCCTGGGAAGGTGCAACCAACAGGCCTCGGATTGACCCTTTTTGCTTGTTTTGGCTTGAATGCATTTCACATTCTTGACGAGGACTCGCAGCAGGGCAGCAATCCAGCTGTGCAGTGGGAAG
>CAZYYU010000121.1:0-5222 GCA_964651735.1 uncultured Gammaproteobacteria bacterium
CACAACACAACACAACACAACACAACACAACACAACACAACACAACACAACACGCGCCGAACCAGGTGCACAGCCGGCAGCGCCAAGAGCAGTCGGGCACAGTCGAGCGCAGCAGCCTGGATGACCCTCCCTACGTTCGACGGGGATGGGCGTGCGACATTGGACAGTGGGTGGTGGTACCGAGAGGCGTCATGCAGTTGTAGAACTGCAGCGGGAGTGGGCGGCCGGGCGGCGCAACAGACGGAATCGTGCGCGCACCTCGTTGGGCCGCCAGCCCTGGTCCAGCAGCGCAGGCAAGGCCGCCGCATCGTCGAGCGCGATGGCGTGGAAGGCGCTGGAGCAGGGGCCGCTGAGCGAGCCACTTTGTTGCCACAGACCGGACAACCTCTCGCGCAGCTCGTACATCGTGAGCCGTGGGCCCGCCGCGGCTCCAGTGCTCCTCATTCCCCACACAGCCGTGCCAGTCCAGGAAGCCCACTGCTCCAGACCCAACGACTTTTTTGCGCTAGCACAGCGAGCATCTGGAGCCCGGCAGTTGAGCTAGGAGCAGCAGACAACAAGCAACAAACAATGCTCACCCTCCTGATCCTCGATGGCTCTCGTCCGCAGTCTGGATGTGATGCAATCCACATGAAACAAGACAGAGCGAACAACGATCAGCGCACCCTGTCCAGGCTGAGCTTCTGGTGCTCCAGCAAGTCGGCACTGGCATCTGCGGGACACAGGCTGAGCGTCGCACTGTACGCCGTGTCGATGTCTGCACACAGCAGCGTCAGGACCCAGCACAGATGCACTGAGCAAGCAACCTGCAGAGCGCCCGAAACGGGCTCCGTCAAAGCCCGTGAAGCCAAAGTACAGGCACGTCGCGTCAGCCTCCACTGCGGCGGCGGTGACTTGGGGGATGGTACTAACAGCAATGCAGCGCACCCAGAAATGTGTGGTGTGCCTTGCAGGTTGCCCGGGTGCGTGAGATTTGGGATTGCAAAACAAACAAAAACGAACCAAGACGCCGTTCTTGTAGAAGGTGACAGCTACGTTGGCCTTGCTCGACTGCACACGTTGCACGTAAGCGACCGTTTGGGCACAACCGCACACACCTGTGCATACGTCTTGCTGGCCTTGTAGCGGCCGAGGTCGGTGCACACCGCCGCCGAGATGAGGTCCCCGCACTTGTAGCCGTACGGGTTGGGCCACGAGCCCTCGTACTTGGCGTGATTGCCCATGGCCCACACGTCGCCTTGGTGCGTGTGGTTTTGCAAGACGCCACGGCCAAAGACAGAGCCGCATTACCGTCTGGGAAGTAGGCGATGCTGTATCCGTTGCAGTTGGCTGGCAGCAATGGGACAGTCAGCACTGCCAGCACACACACAAGAGGCTGTGCCGCACATGCAAGGCCGGCCGTTGGATGGACGCCGCCGCCTCTGCAGCAACACGGGGGTGAAAGGGACATCGCAGCAGCAGCAGCAGCATCACGCACGGCAATGCAGAGGGGCGCGACGGCGGCTCAGAGTACCGCGGGCCCACAAGGACGCCCAGGCAAGTGTACTCGGGCAGCGGCCTGTCGCCTTGGAAAAGGCAGTGCAGCACAACCTGACGGACAGGTTCAGCTGGGTTCAGCAAGGACGAGGCACCAACCCCGTGCTTGAGCGCCGCGGCCCCAAGCGGCACTGCGTCAAACGCGTGCACCGACCGAACACCACGGGCCGCCATCCAGCGGGGCAGGTTCTTGCAGGCACGCAGGTCTGGATTGTCCTCCACGAGCGCACAGAAGCCGCGGCACACGCAGGCGAGGGCCTGAAGGTCGCGCTTGTCCAAACGCATGCGGGGCACCATCCAGCGCACAAGCGCACGAGGCAGCAGCCCCCAAACGCTGCGCTCCAGGCCAAAGCTCCCGTCCTGCTGCATCGCTCCGCGACACGACCCTCTTCTCTCCAAGGGCAGTTTATTTACACAACGGCGCGAAGCACGTCAAACGGGGTGATGACGCCGACGGGCTTGTTGTCAACGTCCACGATCCACAGGCGGTGCACGTGGAACAGAGCCATCTTCTTGACAATCTCGTCAAGCGAGGCAGAGGCGCCCACCGTGACTTGGCGGCGCCACCAGCGTCAGGCCGTGCAGCAGGAAACAAAGCACAGCCGTACCGGGCGCGCGAAGCGGGTGCGCACGCGTCTGGCGTAGCAGGAAGTGCTTCAGGGGCAGGAACAGCGTCTCAGGCACCAGAGTCTGGAGGCTGCGGTTGCCGCTGTGCCAGCGTGAAAAAGGGGCAGGATCCAAAGCCGCCCTCCCCACCTCATGATGTGTACAAAGTCGACTGCGGAGGACATGCTGTGAGCCAGGCAGCGGAAGCGCAACCAAGCAAGGACGCACCGGAGCTAAAGTTGCTGAGCAAATGTCCCTGCTGGTCCACCACTGCGAGTCCTGAGATCTGGTTCTGCTGCAAGCTGAGGAGGAGCGCCGCGTCAGCGCAGCCACTCTTGCACGAGCTGCTCACCTGTGGAAGGCCTGGATGGTGGGCGTTTGCTCGGAGCACGTGACGGGATCGCGTGCCATGATGTCCGAGGCCTGAGCCAGGAACCCTGTCAGCAAGCGGCAGTGCACGCAGCGCGCAACCTTGGTGTCAGCCGCCTTGCCAGCCCAGGCCGCAGTGTTCTCCGCCAGCCATGCAATAATCTCCGAAATGGACAGAATGCCCTCAATCTGCAGCGGCGCGTCATGCACGGCGGCACAGCTGCATCGCAACAAGCGCAACCTTGGTGGGGTCTGCAGTGTCCGCCTCGCTGGCAATGACGACGCGGTGCAGGCGATGGGCCAGCATCTCAGTCAGCACAGTCTGCCACCCCCAGCTGTGTCAGACCGAGCCTCCTCCCAACCCGCTGCACTCACATCGAGCTTGTCCTGCTTGGTGAAGGTGCGCAGCTTGTTGGGGCCGCTCAGGTTGACCACGTGGGACAAGTGCTCGGCCAGGAACGCGGAGCCAGCCGCAAGGCACTCCTTGGCCTTGAAGACGGCCTCCCAGTTGGCCCAGTCGCTGTTGATCTTGCCGTGGCTGATCTTGAGCAGCTGCGCCGCGCGGAAACGTGAGCGCCCAGTGCTGGCACCGGCAAGGCCCTGCACCATGGCAGTGATGATGTCGCGCGCATCCACGAAGCCCAGGATGCCGCCGATGCCGAAGACGGGGGCCGAGTGGTAGCCCTGAGGTTGGTCGGCCCAAAAAACGAAACGAAAGCCGGAACAAGCGCACCTTGACGCTCAGCTGGTGCATGGCGTCCTTGCACGAGCTCTTGGCATCCAGCAGCAGCAGGGGGCGCTGCTCGCTCCCCTCTTGGACCTGAGCCCAGCGGTGAAAACACACGAGCAGCAGTCGCGCGACCCACCTTGGCGACAGTGGTGGCAGCAAACATGTTGATCGACCCTCCACACTGGCGGAAACTGGGCTGCAGGCTGCGGCGGGACTCGGTTTTGTTCGCGTCGCGCGAAATTTCATTTTGTATCTGACGAGCAAAGCTCGCAGCACCGCCACGACCACCACGGCAGCCACGACCACGACGACGACAAGCGTCCACAAAAGCCATGCTCAGTACATGGCTGCCACCTCCTTCTCCGACCTTGGGTTCGTCAGCTTCTCAAAGTTCTTCTGGATGAGGTCGTGCAGCAGCAGGTATTGGTTGCGCAGATCGAAGATGCACATCCGGTAACTGATCGGTGGTGAGCGAAGCACAGGGCTCGTCATGCGCCCTTACGAGGTGAGTGTCTTGGCGTCGGACTCTTTGATGCACAGCGTGTACTGGCGTGGCGCGCATGAGCGAGCGAGCGAGCAAGCAGTGCCGCGTCCCCACCTCAGCAATGTTGGGGTGCTTCTCGCGCTTGCTCAGCAACTTGGCACGGCGCAGAAAGTACCTGCAAAAGCAGAAGAGGCGTGAGAAGACACCGTGCGCTTCGCTTGGCAGCGCACTTGGTTAGCTGGTCGAGAAACGCGAAGCTCGACTCCTCTGCGCGATGCAACTCCTGCACAATGTCCTCCTGCACGCCCACGCCAAAGTTGCCGCCGTCCTCAATGCGCGGGATTTGCAGTTGAATCCACACCTTGAGCGTGGCAATGTTCAAGCAAAAGTCCTGTTGCAGCGCGTTGAACGAGGGGGGAGAGGAGGCAGCAAAGCGCGCAACCTCCAACTCAACGCGAACCAGCTCCGCCACACGCACGATGTCCTCCATCATCTGCTTCTGCGCGCGCGTGCTCTTCCTCAGCGGCGTGCCACACACAGAGCACACAAGGCGCAACCTCATTGGCGTCCTCCAACTTGCGTTTTTTGCCAGTCGAGGCAGCTGCGGTCTCGCCGTTGCTGGGGCAAAAAGGGTTGAGCGCGCTGCAATGGCGACCAGCAACTCACAGGTCAAAGCCCTCCAGCATCTTGCCCAGCTGCAAAATGCGCGCCGGAATCGTCTTCTTGTACAACTCGAGCGCCTTGCCGGCAATGTCGCCCTTGATGCCGTGTAGCACCTCAAAGTCATCTGGAGCCCAGTGAGCGTCGGTGCACACCACTCCCAAGCCGGAGACCTTCTTGCTGCTTGACGCGCTTGCTGGCCATGTTCGCTGCGCGAGTCAGCACAAACACACGACGACACGGGAGGCAACACAGCAGGAGGGGGCTCAGGGTCGGTTGTTCTCGTCAAAGGAAAGCCATCAGAGACTCTAGTTTTGTGTGACAGCATCACAGCCACCCAGGGCGGCGAGGCGGCGGCACGCGTGGCAACGCAGGCACGCACGCACACGCTCAAACGATATGCGCTTCCTTGCTGGGGGCCGCCGGCGTCAGCAAGAGGTGTGAAAGCCCAGCAGCCACCGCGCCTCACACGCGCGTCAACGCGCGCGGGCACCACGAGGGAGGGCGCGCGCGCACCTCGCAAAAACCAAACGCCACACACGCACCCTTGGGCAACCACGGACCAAGCCGCCAAGCAACTCCAACAAGCGACAAACGCCCTCTGCCGGCGAATCTGTTTTTTGCGGCGCGAGGGCCGCGATCAGCAGCGCGCGCCTTGTGACGAGCCAGAACCAATGGGCTGCTCGGGCAGCAAGCCCGCACCCGCGGTGCAGGAGATGACGTTTGAGGACGGCGGTGGGCTGGTGCCTGCAACGCGCAGCACCAAGCGCATGTTCAAGGTCGTCTGCATCGGCCCGGCTGGAGTGGGCAAGACTGCCCTCATGAACTACTGGGTCA
>CAZYYU010000121.1:5322-9105 GCA_964651735.1 uncultured Gammaproteobacteria bacterium
GGTCAAGCGGCGCGCCGCGACGGCCGAGTACAAGACCACCATTGGCGCTGACTTCATGGCCAAGACGGTGACGCTACCTGACCGCACCGAGGCCATGCTGCAGGTGTGGGACACGGCCGGCCAAGAGAAGTTTGCGTCGCTGGGCCGCGCCTTCTTCAAGGTGACCTTCCTGCTGCTCCTTCTCCTGCTCACCGAGAGTGCTCGATGAAAGGGCTCCGACCTGTGCGTGCTGGTGTGCGCGCTGGACGACCCCGCCAGCCTTGATGCGCTGGTTGCGTGGAAGAAGGAGTTTGTGGAGCAGGCAGAGCCTGAGGTTCCTCAAAGGCTCCCCCATGGGTTGCCCTTGTCGTCGTGACGCCTGTTGGCGCAGGACCCCGAGTCCTTCCCCTTTGTGTTGGTGGCCAACAAGAGCGATCTGGCCACGCGCCGGCTGTCGCGCGAGCAGCTGGAGCAGTGGTCCCGCGCTCACCAGTGTCTGGCCTCGTTTGAGTGCTCTGCGTTGAATGGCGCTGCGGTGAGAGAAGGCGCCCTCTTTTTTCGCTCATTTGACGCCCGCCGCCGCAAGGTTGACGATGCCTTCTTGTTTGCGGTACGAGGGTGCGGCCTGATGTGCTTGCAGCCAAAATTGTTTGCTTGCAGGCCAAGGTCTGTGCGCGACGCCAGGACGAGCGCACCAAGTGAATTCACTCTGCTGCTCGCAACACCTTCACGATGAGCGTGATGCGTGTGCCCTCCAATAGAGTTGCCACTGAGTGAGCAAGGGAGCCGCTGTGCGCCAGTCCCACTCCCACTGCAATGTGTCATTTGACGCAGCTCACAAGAATGGAGCAAGCCCGTACCAGTGTTGTGTGGCAGGCGCTTTCCAGACGCGACCAGCTCCGCGCCTTTGAACTGGTCTCCCAGACACACGTTGAGCGTGGCCACGCCACTGCCAGCAGGTTCAGCAGAGGGAGATGCAACAAGGGAAGCAGGGACCCGTCGCAGTGCACTGGCCAGTCTGCGTTCCCCTGCGCAGTGTAGCGCATCACCTTGGGCAGCAGCGTGACCTTGGGGGTGTCGTCAATGTTGAGCGCCTGCAGCACACGATCCACGACGGGCTGCAGCAGCGGCACCACCACTGATGCATGCATGCATGAAAGACTTCCATGCAAAGCGCGCCGCAGCCAACCTTTGTCCAGCCCGTGGATGTGCTCAAGTCGCAGCGCCACACCAGAGTCGCCTGCCTCGCTGCAGAAGTGCTCCACCTCGGCGTACAGAGCGCGCGCAAACTCTGGCAGGCCGGCGCTGAGCTGCACATGCAGAGGCCACCACAAGCGCACCCGGGGTGAACACGGCGCACCCCACGACGCCCGGCGCCACCTCCGCCACGGGCGACGCTGGCGCCTGCAGGTTCGAGGGTCAGTGCAAGTGGGCCCTGCAAGATGCAGCCGCACCGCGCAGCGCTCTACAGGCCACTGGTCCAGGTGCTGCAGGGGCGTCACCTGGCGGGCGAGCTGACCGTGCAGGTCGAACGCGCGCTGCGGCTGTCCGCGCTTCTGGACCACCAGGTGCAGCGTGCTCTCCTTTTGCATGCAGTAGTCCTGCGCATTGCGGCCGTCCTCCAGCTGCTTGCCTGCGAAGATGAGGCGCTGCGCGCCAACGGGGATTCCAGTCTGCGCGCCCCTGAGCCCGGCAGTGCGCGCAAAAGGCAGCGCCGCTCCACCTTCTGCTCGATGATGTGCTTGACCTCGATCATGTCTGCATACAGGTCCAGCTGCAGCGTCAGCTGGGGACCGTCGACGATCTTGATGTAGAACGTCAGCAGATGTGGCGGAGGCCTGACGGTGTAGTGGTGCTGCCTGGCACGCTTGGTCGCCATGGAATCCCCCCGACACGAGGCCCACTGGAGCAAAAAGAACTCGGAGAATGGACGGGCGCGACTGGACCGACGTTGTGGTGCTGGTGCACGGCATTGACTCGCCTCTTCCCACTGGCGCGTCCAAGGGCCAGGCCATGAGCCACTTCAGCATTGCGCTGCGGCAGCAGGTGAGCGGCGGCGGCGGCGCGTCTGTGTTTTCCGCTGACCGCGGCCCATGTCCAGGCCGTGTTCGCCCGCTGCCTGGTGCTCACGAGCGTGGCCAACTACGGCCGCACCTTCGAGGGCATCGACGTGCTGGGCGAGCGGCTCGTGGTGGAGATCCAGCAGGCCGTGCAGCGGGAGGGCTTGCGGGGGCGCACAGTGCGCTTCTCCATCGTGGGCCACAGCCTAGGCGGCCTCATTGCGCGTTACGCGATCGCGCTCATGGCGGAGCAAGGCATGTTTGCCGACGAGGGCGGCCCGTTCGTGCCCGTGTCCTACATGTCGTTTGGCACGCCGCACCTGAGCGTGCTGCGCGCTGAGACGCTGGTGGGATGGATCCAGGACCTGGTGGGGCGCGCGCTCTTCAGCGGCACGCGCACGCTGGATCAGCTGACGCTGCTGGACTGCGAGGCACGCTACGAGGGCCAGCCGCTGCTGACATGGATGGCACGGCCCGACGGCGAGCACTGCCGCGCGCTGGCGCGTTTTGCGCACCGCACCGCCATCAGCGCCGTCAACTTTGACCACCAGGTCACGCACAGCAGCAGCTCCATCACGCTCAAGAACCAGTTCCACACCAGCTACGCGTACCTGCGTTACGCGCTGTCTTTTTTGCCGTGGTTTGCGCAGCAAGACCGGCTCGCGGGCTACTCGGGCTTCACTGGTGCGCTCTTTGCTCTGCGCGCCTGCCGCCTCATCAGTGCGCGGCAGAGGAGTATGAATCGGTGCTGCGGTATCACCCCAAGTCGGACAAGAAGCTGGACGTGGAGAAGGACCTTGTGGGCGCAGCGCCAGAGCAGGCAACCGGAGTGTGGCTGCATCAGCGCTGTCTTCATGGCACACGCAGGCTGTGCGGCTGGTGACGTACTCAGCGCACTCGGAGGTGAGAGCTGGCCTCGGGGCGTGACACCAGTGTGACGCCGCTGCAAGTCCTACAAGCGGCACCCGCACGAGCTGGAGGCCGAGGGCGCCGAGGAGATAGCCCACGCTCACCCGCTGGTCAGGGAGATGGCCGCGGGGCTCTGGTGCGTGCTCGTGTGCTTGCTTGGCATGGTTCGCTGAGCCCGCTGCAGGACGCTGCCGTGGAGGAGGTGCGGCGGCGGTGGTGGTGGTGGTGGTTCACGCGCATGCCAGGATCGACTTTGAGCTGTGGACGCAGTTCTCGCACGACGCGCTCATCGGGCGGCCCACCATCCACTGCAGCTGCTGCCATCCCAAGTGAGGGCTCATCGCTGGTGGCTGGGTGATGAGCTCAGCGCCGCGCCCTGGCAGATATGGGTGGAAGTGTGTGGTCAAGTAAGGGGCTGGCTGCCGGCTGTGTGCTGACAGACTCAAGGCACGAACAAGGTGCGTGAAGGTGCTGGCCATGGACCATCTGGCGTTCATGCTGGCCGATCACGATGGCCGGCGCAGCAAATGACTCTCCCTCGCCCCAGACTGGGGGGGCGGGCACGAACAACAACACACAACCTTGCTTTTTCTTGGTTGGGCGAGCACCGGTCAGTCCCCGCGGGGCATGCACAGGTCCAGCTCCAGCACCTGAGTGAGCACAGTGACAGGCGCGAGTCATTGGGTGACAGGCGCGAGTCATTGGGGAACAGTCACGCACAATGCCGTCAAACAGGCCTGTGGTCGGCGTGCATGAGTGTGCAGCAGAGTACATGGTTGTTTGTTTGTTTGTTGTTTGTTGTTTGTTGTTTGTTGTTTGTTGTTTGTTGTTTGTT
>CAZYYU010000122.1:0-3375 GCA_964651735.1 uncultured Gammaproteobacteria bacterium
AGAGAGAGAGAAGGGAGAAGAGAGAGAGGAGAAGAGATGCGCAGCGTTGAGAGTCGAAGCAAACACACATACACCCCATCTCACTCTGGGAAACGCGGCCACAACTCCAGAGCCAAGTCGGCGCATCGGCCCAGCTCCAGCCCAAAGTGCCCAATGATGGTTTGCAGCACGTGGCGCCCGTCGCCAGCCGCGTTGCCAAACACCAGCTCTGAAATGAGCTTGGCGTAGCCCTCGGAGCACTCGTGCAGCAAGAAGAACGTGGGCTGTGTCAAGTTGATGCGCGTGTTGAAGGTGACCAGCTGCTTGAAGAACTGCTGCCCGCTCTTGACCACGCCGGCCTCTGCAAGCCAACAAAGCAGCGCGTGAAAAACCTCGGGCGCAGCTGCCGGGCCCCCAAGCGCACCTTCCAGAAGCTTGATCTCCAGCGTCTTCTCGAGCACCTCGCGCGCCACGACGCCGCCGGCCACGCCCTTGACCAAAGCAACGAAGCGAGCGCGCTGCTCCTCCGCGTTGGCGCGAGCCAGCGTCTCCAAGTCGAGCAGCCACAGAGCGTCGGCCAGCGCTTGCTCAAAGGACGGCCTCGCACCAGCGCCCTCGAGGTCCGGCAACGCGCCGCGCAGCACATTCAGCGCCGTCTCAGCGGGCTTGGCATCGCGCACCACATCGTGGCAGAGCTCGTACAGACTCCGCTTTGGTGAGAGGGCTCCGGGCTCGCTGCGGAGGAACAGCTGCAAAACGACGTGAGTAAGGGCCAGCAAAAGCCGGCAGAGCCAGTACCGCAACGAGCGCAGCGCAATCCATGCGCGCCACACCCCTCCGCTGTGCCGCGACGTTCGCCGCGAGGCGCGCGAAAAGTAACTTGAAAATCACGCACCGTTGAGGGCTGGGCTGCAAGGCTCCCCACGTGATTGGGCTGCTTGAACACCGGCCACTCCATCTACCAACTAACCAACCAACGGCCCGCCGTCCACAGCCACCTGCCAGCGCCATGAGTCTCTTGGTGCGTGGTGTGCGCTTGGGTGTCTGCGTGTGTGTGGGCGTGTCGCCGCGCGCGCCGTGACGGCTGGCGGCCTCTGTTTTGCGCGTTTGTTGTGCCACCTGTCTCTCGTCTTGCGTTGGAGGCCCACGTTCGAGGGCCACGTGCCTCGCGGTCGCTCACGGTCGCTTGGTCGGGGCGGACGCGGCGGTGGCGGCCTCTTTTTTTTGTTTTCGTGGGATTTCTTTTGCTTGCCCGCCTTGGCGCAAATGCGCTTGGCTGCCCCTCGACGGCCTTGGCGCTTGTGCTTGCGCTCACGCGGGCCCTCTCGCGCGCTGCTGCAGGTCGCTTTTTTTGTGGCCTTGGCGCTCGGGCTCGCCAACGGCCAATGCACCATCACCGTCACCCCGTCCGTCAGCACCAACAACTGCCCTGGAGGCTACCCGACGTTTGCGCTGTCTGCGACGGCCTCGCAAAGCGTGACGCTCTCGTCGTGGGCGCTGAACCTCACGCAGAACGGGAATCCCTTCCCGCTCTCGCTGGTGACCTGCGTCCCCGCCTTCACCTTGAACACCAACGTCATCGTGTCCAACGTCGCGCTCTCTTCGACGCCCACCCTGGTTGCCACGTGCGCCGTGACCACTTCGCAGACCACCTCGTACGTGGTCACCATCTCCAACACGAGCGTCACGCCCACGGGCGGCTGCACCGTGTCCACCACGCCCAACGCGCTGCCCTTCACGCTGCGCCCGCTCGTCGTCAAGGAGCCGCTGGTGGTCGACGCCACGTGCAACGGCCAGCCCTCGGGCGCCATCTACATCGGCGTCCTGTCCGGCACGCCGCCGTACACGTTCCAGTGGAGCAACGGAGCCACCGTGCAGAACCTGACGGGCATCCCCTCGGGCTCGTACAGCGTGCAGATTGGCGACGCCGCAGGCTGCACCAAACTGGTGGAGGGCATCTTCGTGGGCCAGCCGGCGCTGCCTCTCACGGGCACCATCTCGTCCACTGAGGCCTCATGCAACACCACCGCGGACGGCTCCGTGACCATCACCGCGTCGGGCGGCACCGCGCCCTACACCTTTGCATGGAGTAACGGCGCAACCACGCAGAACCTGGTCAACGTGCCGTCCGGCTCCTACTCCGTCACCGTCACCGACTTCCAGCTGTGCACGCTGGTCCTGAGCACCACCGTGAGCGACCGCAGCAACCTGACCGTGACCGGCAGCGCCAGCGACGCCGTGTGCTGGAACACCGCCACCGGCAGCGTGAGCATCGTGCCCGCCAACGGCTTGCCCCCCTACACGTACGCGTGGAGCAACGGCGCCACCACGCAGAACATCTCCGGCCTCACGGCGGCTTCCTACAGCGTGACCGTGACGGACAGCACGGGCAGCCAGTGCCAGCGCACTGCGCTCTTCACCGTGAACCAGCCCAGCCAGCTCGTGTTCGCGGCGCCCGCCACAGTCACGCCCGTTGGCTGCTTCGGCACCAGCACCGGCGCCGTGGACATCACGCCCGTGGGCGGCACCGCGCCCTACACGTACGCGTGGAGCAACGGCGCCACCACGCAGGACATCCGCTTCGTGCCCGCCGGCGACTACTCGGTCACCGTCACCGACAGCCACCAGTGCACGCTCACGGGCGGCCCCTTCACTGTGACGCAGCCGCCCGCGCTCAACGTGACGCTGGGCTCCGTCGTCAACGTGGCTTGTTGCTGCGACCAGAGCACGGGCGCCATCGACATCAACGTGTCGGGTGGCACGCCGCCTTACACGTTCGCCTGGTCCAACACGGCCACCACCCAGGACCTCGCCAACATCCCGCAGGGCACGTACAGCGTGCTGGTGACGGACGCCAACGGCTGCACGCAGCCCCTGTCCAACATCGTGGTCGCGCAGCCCCAGGCGCAACTGCTGGGCTCCACCAGCACCGTGGCTGCGGGCTGCCACGGCGGCGCCAACGGCGCTGTGCTGCTGAGCGTCTCGGGCGGCACCGCGCCCTACTCGTACGCGTGGAGCAACGGCGCCACCACGGCCAACCTGGTGCAGGTTGTGGCTGGGCCCTACACCGTGACCGTGACCGATGCGCATCTCTGCACGTGGCTTGGCGGCGACACCGTGCCGCAGAACAGCATCGTCACATTGGGTGCCACCGTCTCTCCCGTGCTGTGCTTCAACACCTCGTCGGGCGCCATCGACCTGTTCGTGTCGGGCGGCGTGTCCCCCTATCAGTACCTCTGGAGCACGGGCGCCACCACGCAGGACATCAGCGGCCTCTCGAGTGCCACCTACACCGTGACCGTCACGGACTCTGCGTCGCCCAATGACTGCGCGGTCAGTGGCAGCTGGTTCGTGCCGCAGCCGACGCTGCTGGTGCTCTCGACGCCCACGGTCCAG
>CAZYYU010000122.1:3475-9048 GCA_964651735.1 uncultured Gammaproteobacteria bacterium
AGCGTGCTCAACGCTTGCCAACAAGTCGCCAGCTGGTTCGTGCCGCAGCCGACGCTGCTGGTGCTCTCGACGCCCACGGTCCAGAACCCTCTGTGTGCTGGCGGCTCCGGATCCATCAGCGTGGCAGCGACGGGCGGCACCACGCCCTACGCGTACGTGTGGAACACGGGCGCCACTGGCGCGTTCCTGGGCCCTGTGGGCGCCGGGACCTACTCCGTGACCGTGACGGACGCCAACAACTGCACTGCCTCGCAGACCAACATTGCGGTGGTTGCCCCGCCGCCTCTGGTGGCTGCCCCTCCAGCGGTGACGAATGTGTCCTGCTACGGCGGTAACAACGGCGCCATCTTCTTGTCCGTGTCTGGCGGCGTGGGCCCCTACACGTACGCGTGGAACACTGGCGCCACCACGTCCAGCATCACGAGCCTGACTGCTGGCTTCTACAGCGTGACCATCACCGACTCCAACGGCTGCGTGCTCACGTTGACGAACATCCAGGTCACGCAGCCCACGGATCCCATCCAAGTGACCGTGTCCACGCTGGCAGCCAGCTGCGACGGCCAGGCCAACGGCGCTGCGAACCTGACCGTGACGGGCGGCACACCCGGCTACACGTACTTGTGGAGCCCCACCGGCAGCACCAGCTCCAGCCTGGTGAACGTGCCGGCCGGCACTTACTTGTTCACCGTCACCGATGCCGCCAACTGCCAGTACCGCAGCGGCGCCGTCATCAGCCAGAACAGCAACATCTCGTACGCGGTGCAGGTCACCAACGTGGCGTGCAACGGACAGCCTGCCGGCGCTGCGGCTGTGGTCAACGTGACCGGCGGCCTGCCCCCGTACCAGTACCACTGGAGCACGGGTTCCTCGCAGTCTAGCATCGGCGGCCTGTTCGCTGGCACGTATGGTGTGACCGTGAGCGACGCCAGCGTCAACCAGTGCACCGCTTCATCTGCTGTGACCGTGACGCAGCCCGCGCCGTTGGCCGTGTCTGGTGTGGTCACGGACGTGGCCTGTGCGCTGACCGCCAGCGGCAGCATCGCGCTCACCGTGGCGGGCGGCACGCTGCCCTACACGTATGCCTGGAGCAACGGCGCCACCACTCAGAACATCGCCAACCTGGTCTCCGGCCAGTACTACGTGACCGTCACCGATGGCCACCAGTGCGTGGCCCTCGACACGTTCACTGTGGCCTCGCCGCCGGGTCTGCAAGTGGCCGTGACGCTTGTGCAGAACGTATCGTGCTACGGCCAGGCCACGGGCGCTGTGCACGTGCTCGTGCAGGGCGGCACACCCCCGTATCAGTTCAGCTGGTCCAACGGCGCCACCACCCAGAACCTGGACGGCGTCGTGGCCGGCACGTATTCGCTGAGCGTGACCGACGCGCAGGGCTGCACCGGCAGCATCGTGCAGACTGTGTCGCAGCCGTCGTCGCCGCTGCTGAGCAGCGCCACCACCGTGGCCGCGTCGTGCGACGGTGCGTCCAACGGCGCCGTGTTCCTGAGCGTCGGCGGCGGCACCCCGCCCTACTCGTACCTGTGGAGCAACAGCGCCACCACGCAGAACCTGACCAACGTGCCGACCGGCCCGTACTCGGTGACCATCACGGATGCTGCGCTGTGCACGCGCGTGCAGACCGCGTACGTGGGCCTCAACTCCGCCATCAGCGTTGTGGGCACAGTGCAGCCCGTGTCCTGCTTCGGAGGCAGCAACGGAGCCATCAGCATCGCCGTGACCGGCGGCAACCCCCCGTACAGCTACGTGTGGAGCCCTGGTGAGGAGGGAGTGGGTGGCGGTTGGTGGTGCGTGGCGGGGTTTGACGTGCTTGTCAGGCGGCGCCACCACGCAGAACATCAGCGGCCTGACGTCGGGCACCTACACCGTGACGGTGCGCGACAGCGTGCTCAACGCTTGCCAACAAGTCGCCAGCTGGTTCGTGCCGCAGCCGACGCCCCTCGTGCTGCAGCTCAGCACCACACCCGTGCTCTGCTTTGGCGGCTCCACTGGCTCGGTGAGCACGCTGGTCAGCGGAGGCACTCCCGCGTATTCGTACGTGTGGAACACGGGCGCCACCACGCCCAACCTGGTGGGCGTGCCCAGCGGCCTGTACAGCGTGACCGTGAGCGACAGCCATGGATGCTTCGTGAGCTCTGCCACGCAGTTGGTGACGCAGCCGTCAGCGCCGCTCTCTGTGACGCTGTTCAGCACGCCCTCGCACGGCAGCGACGGCACCGCCACGGCCGTGGTACAGGGCGGCACGCCGCCCTACCAGTACCTGTGGAGCACCGGCGCCACTGCGTCCAGCATCGGCGGGCTGCCGCCCGGCAACTACTCGGTCACCGTCACGGACCTCAACGGATGCCAAGCCGTGGCCACGATCGCGGTGGCGCCCGCGCAGGTGCCCACCATCCTGTGCCCGCCGCCGTCAGTGCAGCAGTGCCCCGCCGACTTCAGCCCCGCCGTGACGGGCTACCCCGTGGTGAGCCAGTGCCCCGGCTCCATCCCCACGTACACGGACCAGATCACGCCCGGCTGCGGCAACACCGAGACCGTGCTGCGCACGTGGAGCGCGGGCTGCGGCCTGGTGTGCACGCAGGGCCTGCAAGAGATTGACACGCTGCCGCCCGTCATCTCGCCCGTGTTCCCCGGCGGCCTCACCAACATCTCCGTGCCGTGCCTGTCGCAGGTGTCCAGCATCGGCGTGCCGCCCGTGCAGGCCACGGACAACTGCGAGGGCCCCAACGAGCTGCTGGGCTGCAACTGCTGCCACCTGTGCCCGCAGCGCAACCTGTACCCGTGCTGCGACTGCTCCACGCCCACGCTGATCCGCTTCGCGCTCGTGCCCACCAACTGCAACAGCGTCATCAACACGGACGAGCAGTGCCGCCAGGACGCCAACTTCCTGCTCAACGCCACCAGCTACAACGTGACCATCTACCAGTTCGCCAACCCCGCGGCCATTGTGTACAGCGGCCCCGTGGCGCCCGGCACGGCCTTTGACGTGTCCTCGGTGCAGCCCTTTTCCAAGCTGGGCTACGTGATCGCGTCGCTGGGCGGCGGCACGCAGAGCGGCCAGATTGTGGTGAACTGCAAGTACTTCAAGCGCGACGAGTACTACGGCTCGCTGGCAGTGCAGGGCATGTTCCCCGGCACCGTGTGCCCCTTCGAGGTGCCGTGCTACTGCTGCTCGCAGTGCGGCGCCTTCCCGCAGAAGCGCAGCGTGCCGCGCAGGCCCAAGTGCTCGGGCCGTCTGTGCGTGCCCGGCGCCGCCGTCGGCTCTCAGGGCGGCTGCTGCGGTGGCACCTCGTGCCAGCCTGTTGGAGGTGCGCGCGTTGGTGGCTTTCGTGCTGTGTGTGTGCTCCGAGCTCACCACTTGTGCAGGCAACTTTGTCTGTATCGCGGACAAGTCCGTGGCGAGGCAGGTGGCCCAGACGCTGCACGTGTCGTTGACGCTGCAGACGGCTGCGCTGCCCAACGGCGTGGAGCGCATCTGGACCTCGGAGGACCACTGCGGCAACGTTGCCACCGCCGTGCAGACCGTCACCGCCACCAGCACCACGTGCAAGAAGGAGGAGGAGGGGGAGCTCTGAAGAAGAGTGGGCGGAGCCTTTGAATCCAACAAAAAAAAGTTTGTACTGTTGTTGCTGCTGTCATTCGATCTCCAGCATGCCGGTGCTGAGGCCTTGAGTGGCACGGTCCTTGTCCGCGCGATGATGCGAGTCATCGTGCTGCGCGATGAAGCGAGTGTGGAACTGTTGGCGCGATCAGCGGTTGCGGGAACGCCGCCACCACCAACCAACCACCACCAACCACCCAACCTTGTGGCGTGCCTGCACCACGAACACGACCAGCAGCAGCGTCTGGAAGAAGGCAAACAAGCCCATCTGCGCGCCAGCAAATGACGCACAACGTGGTGGTGGTGTGGGGGGCGTGCACATGCAGTCGCGGGAACACTCACCACAGTCCAGTCGAGGATCTTGGCCGCCCAAAACGGGTAGTAGTCCAGCGTGCCCACCGCAGCCGTGTTGTTGCTGGGCATGTACTCGTTGATGATGAAGCTGACGCCGGCCGTGGCTGCAGCAATGGCGTAGCTGGCGTACGCCTGCACACAGCGTGTTTGCCGAGTGATATGAGGAAGCGCGCGCGCTCTCTCACTCTCACTCACCAAGACAAAGTACACGGTCAGGACAGTGTACTGCACGCAGTGGGTCAGTTGAAGCCGCAGCAGACGAGCGCAATCGGCGTACGTGGTTGACGCGCGGAATGCTGTCGCTGATCACGAAGTTCACGGCAACCAGCGTCAGGAAGCACGTGAGGATCACGACAAGCTTCTGGTCCTGCCACCACAGACGCGTCAGAGCAACACACGCACACACACACATCGTGCACGCGAACCAGAATGGTTGGTGGCAGCAGGAACTGCAGCAGAACAGCGTGACCGGAAAGAAGGGACAACGAAGTGACCAACGCGCCTGGAACCAAGATATGATGGAAATGAGGTAGACGATCATGAAGACGTTGAAGATGAAGAAGGCGCTGATGAGCAGAGCGTGCGCGGTGTGAGGGGTGCAGCGCGCAACGAACGAGGCGCACCCCTGGCGTTGCAGCGGCACGCGCACCTCGCAGTAGCTGATGTCGCGCTGATCTTCCAGGTTCCAGTCGAGGCCGGTGGCCACGACCATGTGCGAGGCGGGCGTCCACTCGTGCAGCGCGTGCAGTGCGTGGTGGTGCCACTGTGACACCATGCGCAGCTCCGTGAAGTCCACCAGCTGGAACACGTCGGCGCCATACAGGAAGGCCCCGAAGCGGATCTAGGGCGCGCGCCCGTTACAGGGCATGAATGGCAGCAGCGCGTTGCGAGCACCTTGAGGGTCTGCGCGTCGAATGGGAACTGGTGCAGCGCTGGCCCCCGCAACGAAGCGCGTGAGCGGCACCAGCAGCGCGCGCAGCGGGGCGCCACTGACCGAGCTCCTGGTGGATGTAGCCCTTGAAGCGCTGGTAGTAATTCACTGGGGCTGCCCCGTTGGAGGAGGAGGCGGCGGCCCACGCAACGTGCAAGGGCACGCACCGATGCCGAGCCGTGTGTAGATGTCCCTGATGGCGCTGCAATCAGGACAGCGGCAACGGCAGGCCGCAACGAGCACCTGATGTAGTAGGAGCCGCCGGTGTCCACGCTCACTTGAGGCCGCATTCGGCGCGCGCCCACAAACTCAATCTCGGGCTTGAACAGCTGTGCGCCGAATTCAGTGCGGGGGGAGGTGGCGGGTCCTCTGCCACACGCTCGCACGCACCTGGCTCTTGAGCGGACCCTCTGTGGGGTCGCCCTCCTCTGCACCAATGAACTGGCTATCCTGCCACCACAGCTGCAACCGTTGCCTTTCACGCAGAGCGGCCGCCACCCCATCACACAAATATCCACACACCTGCACTCCCACATCGACGAACACGTGGCTTTCGGCAACGTCAAAGTCCACCAGCGAGTTCAGGGACACCTGGCAGCGTGAACGCGAGCCGCAGTCAGTCACACACACACACACACACACACACACACACACACACACACACACACACAC
>CAZYYU010000123.1:0-2854 GCA_964651735.1 uncultured Gammaproteobacteria bacterium
CAGCGCCACACTGGCGCTCAGCAACTGCCCAACGTTGACCCTCATCATCATGCGGAGGCTACAGTTTGAAGTCACTCCACGAGCTGTCATCGTCATGCATCATGCGGTGGCTACAGTTCATTTGCAACGTCCGGGCTGTGGGCAAGCGCTGCAGCCATGTCCTCCTTGGCCAGCTCAAGCAGCTGCGCGCTCTTCTCGCGAAACGCGGCCGCGGAAGGCCCCGTCAGCTGGCTCTGCATGGTGTCGACCAGGCCAACGCAGGCCAAGCCCCGCGTGTACAGGGCCTTGGCGTAGCACTTGCCCGTGTACAGCTCGATGGCCTTGTTGCAGTCGGCCACGGCTTGTTCGTAGTGCTGCATCTGCAGCAGAGCATAGGCGCGGATGCGGTGCGGCTCAGCCAGTCGCGGCTTGAGCTCCAGCGCACGCGTTGCACAGTCCCGGGCCTTGATGTGCTCGCCCTGTGTGCGCGCTCAGCCAACGCCGCGCCACGGCACGCGCACTCACCACGCAGTTGTAGGCAAAGGCAATGTTGTTCCACGCGTCCACGTACCGCGGGTTGAGGCGCTCGATGATGATGAGGAAGTCGTCGATGGCTTTGTGGTTGAGCTTGAGGTCGTTGTACAGCAGGCCGCGGTTGTTGAGCGACACAGCGTCGCCCTCCAGCACAATGGCACGCGTGTACAGCGCCAGCGCGCGGTCCAGCTGCCCCGTCTCGTGGCAGCACAGGGCCAGGTTGTGCACCGCGTCCGCAAAGTAGGGCTGCAGCCGCACGCAGCGCTCCAGGTCGCGCTGGGCGTCGGCGTAGCGGCCCTGCTCGAATAGGTGCAGTGCACGGCGGTTGAGGGCGGCGCAGCAGTCCGGCTGGCACTGCAGCACCCAGTCCAGAAACGCGTCGGGGCCGTCATGACGCGCGCGTGCCTCGCGATCCTTCAGCAGCGCAGCGCCTGCCAGGGAAGAAGTGAGGCGGAGCGGCATCGCAAGGAAGGGATGGCGGGACCGGGGTGGGCGCGGATGGCGCGGCGGCGGCCCTTGAGGAAGCACTTGCGGGCCAGCGCCAAAGGACACGGGTTGCCGTCGCGGTCTAGCAAACACACCTGCCCCACGTTCAACGACGGTGGCAGCTCTGCGCACTCACCAGGCTCTTGCGCTTCACGTATCCGCGCTCCTGCACGATGACCCTCGCGTGAGCGGGACGTTGTTTGTTTTGTTTGTTTGTTTTGTTTCTGTTGTTTGTTGTCTGTTGTTTGTTGTCTGTTGTTGGCTGTTGCAGGCGCTCAGTTGCCACCTCGTCGCGCGCCAATCGGCGAGCCTCCTTCTTGCGCGTCTTGGCCTCGAACCGGCGGAAGTCCCAGCCTCGCGTGGAGCAGTACAGCTTGATGAAGGATGTGTCGTCCACCAGCGCACACCACTCCTTGCAGACTGCGCGGGCGCTGGGTGCGGCAAAACACGGTGGCGCCATCTCAGTCACCTCGCCGCGCGCACATGAGCTCGTCCAGGTCCAGCCACAGCAGAACGGAGAAGAGTGAGTCGCCGCTCAGTTCCGGGCCCGCCGCGCGCTCCTCCGTCCGCGGCGCCAGCAGCGCCACGAGCTCCTCGCCTGGCGGGCCGTCCATGCTCCCACACAGGTACACGCGGGCCCCACCCTCTCGCTCAAAAGGACACTTTGTATCGAGTTCCGTCGCACGCGGTGCCCTGGAAACCGCAGCGCACAAACCAGTTGTTCGCGCCGGCGTCCTCGGGCACCATCTTCTTCTGCAGTGGGGATCGCAGTGAGAGCGCGAGCACTGGCCACCCGGGCACTGCACCTCCTGGATGTTCCACTTGCGCTCGTTGTTGACCCACCGATAGCCCTTGTCATGCAGGATGTCCACCACGCCCTGGCAGCGGGGGATGTCAGCATGGGCAAGCAGTGAGGGGAGTCAAGAAAGCAACCGCACCTGGTCCTTTTCCAGGCTGTAGAAATCTGCAGCGGGGGTCCTCATCCGTCAGCCAGCGCATTGCTGCTCAGACAGCAGCCACGATCACGCACCGCACTCCACCACGATCACATCCAGCTGCACGTGCTCAAACGGGAACGAGCGCAGCACCTGCGGCGAGTGAGTGCGCCACAGCCTCGGCCTGGCAGCAGCCAGCACCTCGAGCTCCGCGCCCTCCACATCCAGCGAGAAGAAGTTGATGTGCGACAAGTGCAGCGCGTCCACCAGCACCTCGCGCAAGCTCACGCAATGCACCACCGGGTACGCGCTCAGGTCCGTCTTGCCTGGTTGGCGCAGCGTGAAAAGAGAGGCGTGGCTCGGCGTGGGCGGGGACAGACAGCGCACCGTACAGCTCCGGGTGGTGCACTTTCTTGTAACCCTCGGACATGAGCTCGGCAGCTCCCGACACGCCGCCAGACGACACCCAGTGCAGGTCGCTGCGGGCGTTCAGCGTGTGCGCGCGCGGGCGCCACACAGCGCGCTCACCCCTTGACTTGGCAAACCAGGCCGTGCACGTTCACGGTGGATGTCTTGCGATTTCCCACCAGGAGAGAGTACATGTGAGGATCGGGCTCGATGAGCACGCCAATCCAGCCCAGTTGCTGCTCCAACATGAGCGTGTTGGAAGCCTGCGAGCGCTCGTCAGCAAAAACGAAGGGGGGAAACCGTCAAGCCAACAACCTGCACGCCGTCCAGCGCTCCCATTTCCAAGAACGTGCCGCGCAGGGTGTTTGCAAAGTACTTGAGCAGCGTTTGGTCCTCCTGGTTTTGCGAGAAGCGCGGCGTGGCGCCTCCTGTGGGACAGTGCCAAGCCGGGCCCGCTGACACATGCTTGGGCAGGTTGGCTGGCTGCACGCACGACACGGCAGAGGACACGG
>CAZYYU010000123.1:2954-5373 GCA_964651735.1 uncultured Gammaproteobacteria bacterium
GGCGGCACAGGCGGCACAGGAGACACTTGGGCTGCGGCCGCTGGGAGCTGTGCTGGGACTGAGCGAGCTGCCTTGAGCTCTGCCCTCAGCTCGCGCAGCAGCGGCTCCGTTGCCAGGCGGTGCGCGGCCAACTGCGCCTGTAGCACGCTGCCTCCCACGTCCGCGCTCCAATACAGCAGCGCTGCCACGCCCACCGCTGCGCACACGAGCACGGCCAGGCTGCGGGAGCTCATCGCCCCCTCTTGTTGCTGACTGCGGCCTAATTTCATTGGTCATCGTCATCGTCGTCGTCATCAGGACCGGCTGCGAATGCGTTGCTGGGAGGCGTGATGGTCATGTTGTCCATCAACTCTCGCAGCTCAATCTCTGGGAAGTCCTCCTCCTGCTCAGAGCAGCCAGTGAGAGCAAACCAGGACGGAAACGCCCAAAGCTTGCCTGCTCGCCCCCGTCGTCATCCTCCACATCGGAGCCCTGCAACGCGCGTGAATCGCATCGCTCGCCCTCTTGGCTGGCACACACCTGGGCCATGGGCTTGGCGTTACGACTCGCGTAGATCTCTTCGGCGTTGGGCGCCTTGAACAGGTTGACTGGGGGGAAGGGTCAGGTGGGCGGGCGAGTGAAGCAGCAGCGAAGGGCGTCGCACCCGTGGAGCGGTATTCAGGGTCCTCCTCCAGATCGTCCATGAAGGACTCCATCTCGCGCTGAAGCCACGAAGACGTGAGCGCGGCACCAGCAGCAGCAGCCGCCAGCTGGTCACCTCGCGCGCATTGGATTGGGCCTTGGTCACGCGCTCCTCGTCGTCGTCGGCCAGGTCCAGCTTCTGCAGGCGCCAGTGGCGCTGGTTCTTGCGCGAGCGCCGCCCTTGGCACAGCGTCAGCAGCAGCAGCAGCAGCAGCAGCAAGTCGCGCAGCTCAGCCAAGCCACGGCGGCGCAAAGAACAGCACGCAACGCCAGCACGCACCGATGTACGCCTTCTTGACCAGGATGACGCTGGGCATGGACCGGCCGTCGTGCCACGCGGTCATGTCCTGCTCGCTGAACTGCGCCGTCTCCGTGTTGTACCCTGGTGGCAGCGAGTGAGCGCGTTGTTTGTTGCCGTGACGGGCAGCTGCACCCCATGCATAGCAGCCGGGCGTCAGGATGGAGCCCAGATGCGTGACCACCGTGCACTGGCGGTCGTTGGCTCCAAAGTCCGACTCGCGCGCAATCTGCGCCTGCACTCGCCCAACCAAGCAAGCAACCAACCAAGTAACCAGTGACCGTGGCGCGCAGAAGCACGCCCGCCCCTCGCACCTCAGCCAGCTGGAACTTGCCCTCCCGTCTGCCAATGGGCACCACTGCACGCCGGGCGTCAGCGGCAAGTGCGCGCGTCCATGCGTGGCGTACCGTCGAACACGTAGTACAGCACCAGCTGCGAGGACGAGGCCACGGCACGGAACGGATTGGCCCAGAACTGCTGCGGCTGCACCTCCACCGTCTTCAGCGTCAACGGGTCCAGCATCCTGTGGCGGTGTCCCAGTCAGTCAGCAGCCACAACAGCCCGCGCGCGTCTTCGCAGTGACCTGACGCGGCTGGAGATCTTCCACACAAGCAGCAGCGGCGTGACGCCGCCCATCATGGAGGCCAGGCGCGGCGGCACGCAGCACAAGTCCTCCCGGCACACTGGGCCGCCAGCGTGAGTGGGAGCAGGCGCGCGGAGCACAGGTACCAGGGATGATTTCGACGGAGTAGGAGAACTTGTAGCGGTAAATGTTGGACTTGGCGTCGTGGCTGATCTGCTTCTTGGTCTCCATGGTCCTGATGGGCACCACTGCGCGCCGCATCAGCCACGAGCGAAGCACGCGCACAAGCACCACGCACCATTGTTCAGGAAGTCAACCATCTTGCGCGCGTGCGACTTCTTCATGAAGAAGAAGTCCAGGCCCTGCTCGGTCTGCAGTGAGCTGGACGCACACAAACTTCGCAACATCAAAACCTCTGTGCGCGACACAATGTTGGTCACTTGCGCGTGCGCGTTGTGGCGCAGGATGAGCTGCTCCAGCCACAGAAACGTCTTCTTGTGCGCGACCTTCTGCCGCACCTGCACCACGGCGTTCCACGTGTCTTTGGCTTCGAACTGCTCGCATTCCTTGCACTGCTCGTTGGCTGTGGCCCCGCCGCTCAGCTGCCTCCTCAATTTCACCCCACCAAACCTCCTCCTACCCATGATGAACTCCACCACGAACATCTGCTGCAAAATGGTGCCCGAAAAGACTTCCTTTTGCACCGTCAACTGTGGCAAGATGAGAGAGATTGCAGCGACCAACTCGGCCGGCGGCGCGAACCTTGAGCTTCAGCCGCCGAGAGTGCGGTTCCGTCCAAACCCAGCTGGCGTCCACGAGCCGCACCACCTTGCCCAGCTGCGAGCACGTCAGCAGCA
>CAZYYU010000123.1:5473-8571 GCA_964651735.1 uncultured Gammaproteobacteria bacterium
GGCATCCCGCCGTGAGCGGCCCTCCATGCAAGCAGCCAGAGGAGGTTCCTCCTGTACCTCGCGCGACTCGGGCTCGCACGCAACCCAGTTGTTGGGCGGCTGAAGGAAGCGTCCACAGCCACGGCACCAGCCCACCGTTCCTTGCTGCAACAGGGGGGTGGCGTGGGTGTCAAGCACACCAACAGAGGCCACGCCACCCTGCTTGTGGTGAGCCGTGGTGGACAGAGCAAAAAAACCACGCCGCATCCACACAGCCCACAGCCCCGCTCCAGCATCACTTTGGAATGCCCTCCGTGATGTCGATCTCCTTCTGCAGGCGGGGCGCGCGTGAGGGGACGCGGCGTGAACCTCAGCCATCGGGCCACCTTGATGCAGTTGACGCACATGGCACTGGCCGAGCTGGGGATGGGCACGCCGCAGCCACAGCACAGACTGCGTGGGCTGTGAGGTGCGGAACGCGGAAGGAATCGAACGCGCCGCACATGGTGGGTGCGGTGCTCGCGAAAGGCTGCATTGGGGGCTGCATCAGGACGCCGCTGTGCTGACCCTCTCGGCTGCTGCCGAACTTTTTTTCAGGCCGTCGGCGGCGCCAGCCCCAATCGGCCTGCTCTCTTGTGTTCCTGTTGCCATTGCAGCAGCAGATGTCGCACATCGATGGTCTCGGTTCATAATCTTATCGGATCGAGGGGCAGGCGAAAAACACCGACGCGCCCTCGCGCGCTCGCTTCCCCCCCCCTCTTCCCACACCTCACCCCCCGTGTCATATCCAAGATGCTGTGGATCGCCGTGCTAGCGGCTTTGCTGCCCGCGTTCTGTGCGGCCTGCACGCTCAACTTTCACTGCGGCTCCGCGGACAGCACGCAGCCCGGCCTGTGCGTGCGCGGTGTGTGCCAGTGTGGCTTTGGCTACGCGCCCAACAACGCCTTCGATCCGACCTCGTGCGCCCACAACTGCACGCCGGCTCCGGTGCCCAACGGCGTGGCCTTTCTGATCGAACCCGACGTCACGCTCTCGGCTTCTGCAGGTTCGCGGCCTTGCCTCAGGCGACACGCGTGTTCTCGCCCGTTCTTTGCTTTTCTCCGCGATCTTGACCCCTGCGCGGCAGGCAATCTCACGCTGGGCGTCGGCATCCAGCCCTACCTCAATGAGATCCCCATCACCGTGGCCCTGCTGCATCCTGTCAACGGCACGCGCTGCCCGCTCATGGCCAACGCGCTGGGCGCGGGTTCGTGGCAGCAGGCGCTGGTGGTCGGCGATGACGGCTCTTGCAACGCGCAATACTTGTACCAGGCGCCGTTCGGCGCCGCCGTCCACAACGAGCTGTGCTGGAGCCTGCCGCCCCCTGTGACGGAGACCGGTGCTCAGTTCACCATCTCCTTCGCCGTGTACGAGACGCGTGTCGAGGTGGTCCAGCAGGGCCGGGCGCCCTTCCAAGTCGTGTCGCGTCAAGCGCCTTCCGTGGGCGAAACAACCATCACCAGCAAGTTCCGGCGCGACTACACCATCCGCGTGGCCACCAGCTTCACCGCCACCACGCTGCCCTTCTCGGTGTTTGAGGCCAACCAAACCATTCCACGCGGCCCCACCGCCGTGGATGATGTGGTGTCTACGCCCGAGGCGCAGCCTGTCGACGTGCCTGTGCTCGCCAACGACATCCTGGGCACCACCACGCTCGTCAACCACACGGCCAACAGCAGCACCACCACCACTGCTGCAAGCCCGCTGGTGTCGCTGGTGATTGCGTCGCTGCCTGGCCATGGCGCAGCGCGCGCGGACTTAGCAGCTGGCATCATCACGTACACGCCAGCGGTTTTCTACTACGGCTCCGACTCCTTCACCTACATCATCTTCGATGCAAACAACAAGTCCAGCACGGCTACAGTGCACGTGACGGTGGAGGCCGCGGGCCCAGTGGCAGTGGCGGACTCGGCTCAAGCAACCGAGAACGGCCCCTCAGTGGACCTGGACGTGCTGGCCAACGACCACCCGGGGCCCGCTGGGCTGGTGGCACTGACCATTGACAGCGCGCCCGACGTTGACCAGGGCACTGCCGTCGTCGTGGCGGCCAGCAACCGCGTCTCGTTCACGCCGGCCCAGAACTTTGCGGGCACGGCCTCGTTCACGTATCAGATCTGCGACGCATCCGTGCCCAAGCCGCTGTGCTCCAGCGCCCTGGTGCAGGTCAGCGTGAATGGTGTGCCGCCAACTGCCGTGCCCGACGTGGCGTCCGTGGAAGAAGACGGGTCTGCCATCACCATTGCCGTGCTGGACAACGATTTGGCGCAAGGGTCGTCCCTCAACGCATCCTCTGTCACCATCACGGCAGCGTTCAGTCACGGCACGGCCACTGTGAACGCCGCCGACGGCAGCATCAGGTACACGCCCAGCACCGGCTACTACGGCAGCGATCTGGCCTCGTATCAGGTGTGCGACAAGTCACGGCCCATTGCGCTGTGCGCCGAGGCCAACGTCACCGTCACCATCAACGGCGTGGGCCCCACCGCCAACGACGACGCCGCGTCAACGGCCTATTTAATTCCCGTGGACGTGAACGTGCTGCAAAACGACGTGCCAGGCGCGCAGCCTCTCGCGCCGGCCAGTGTGAGCAGCAGCGGCGCGCCGTCTGCGCTGGTGGCCTACAATGGCGCTGGAGTGTTTCGCTACTCGCCGCCAGTTGACTATTCTGGCCCCTTCTCGTTCCAGTACCAAGTGTGCGACAACAGCCAGCCCGCGCCGCTGTGCGCCAACGCCACCGTGACGGTGATTGTGGGCGCGCAATACGGTCCCACCGCTGTGGATGACGTGGTGTCCACGCCCGAGGCGCAGCCCGTTGCCACGGCCGTGCTGAACAACGACCTGCAAGGCGCAACCGCATTCAGTGTGTCAACGCTGAGTGTGACGGACGCAGCTGCCCACGGCACCACGGCGGTGGACAGCATCACCGGCATCATCACGTACACGCCAGCGGGGTTCTACTACGGCCCTGACTCGTACACGTATCGCATCTGTGACGGCCAACAGCTGTGCAGCAGCGCCAACGTGAACGTGACGGTGGAGGCCGCGGGCCCAGTGGCAGTGGCGGACTCGGCTCAAGCAAC
>CAZYYU010000123.1:8671-9041 GCA_964651735.1 uncultured Gammaproteobacteria bacterium
GCGCCGAGGCCAACGTCACCGTCACCATCAACGGCGTGGGCCCCACCGCCAACGACGACTCAACACACACAGGCGCTTCCACGCCCGTGACCATCAACGTGCTGCAGAACGACGTGCCAGGCGCGCAGCCCATCCAGGCCGCCAGCGTCACGCTGCTTGCCAAGCCCAACGTTGCAGGAGCCAACGCCAGCGTGGGCCCAACGGGCAGCGTGACGTACACGCCTGCCACGGGCTTCGTGGGCTCCGACTCGCTGCCGTACCAGGTGTGCGACAACTCGCAGCCCGCGCCGCTGTGCGCCACTGCGTACGTGACCATCATCGTGGACGGCATCGGGCCCGGCACGTGGGTGCTGCGCTACCGCCTGGTGAC
>CAZYYU010000124.1:0-7552 GCA_964651735.1 uncultured Gammaproteobacteria bacterium
CGGCAGCCTCCTTGGCCTTGCGGTCAGCCTCGTCCTTGGCCTTCTTCTCAGCGGCACCGGTCTCCACAGAGCGTGGTTGGACTGAATGCATTGAGAAAAGCAGATCAACCACCTCTTCCCACGCAAACCTGCAGCTTCAGCCTTGGCCGCCTGCGTCTCGGCCTTGGCGTTGGCCGCATCCTTGTCCTTGCGCTTCCAGTGCGCTTCTTCACGGCGCCGACGATCGTCAGGAGCCGAATACGGGGGCTCCGTGGGCATGGGAGAGGATCCCCACTGCTCCTTGACCGGCGCAGGCGCCGCCTTGGTCACAGCTGCAGGTTCCACAGTCGCCTTTGCAGCAGGCGCGGCAGCAGCTGCCCGAACGTCAGCCAGCCCAAGCGCAGAAAAGGGGCACCCACCGGGCTGAGGAGTAGCAACAGCAGCAACAGCAGCAACAACAGCAGCAGCAGCAGCAGTAGCAGGCGCTGCGGCGGCGGGGGGCGCAGCAACCTCCGCGGCGACAGGAGCGGACGCAGGTGCAGCGCTCTCTGCCGGTTTGTGCTCGCGCTTGGACGTGACAACCTGCCAGCCCTTGACGATCTTGGTGGCCGCCTTGGCCTCGGCCGGGGCTGCGCTCGGGGCGCGCGACGCATCGGCACGTTGCGGCTTCTTGGGTGCAGCCACCACAGCGCTCGGCGCCGTCCGCTGCCCGCCCAGCACGGCCGCCATGCGTTGCGCCGACAGAACCGCGTCGGGGCGCGCCTTGGCAGTCACGGCCTTGGGCGCGACCTGGACGTTGGCTGCGGGTGCAGCAGGGGCAACTTGGGGCCTCGGCGCAGCAGCCTTGCGTTGCACGTTGTTGTTGTTGTTGTTGTTGTTGTTGTTGCGTGTGCGCGGGCGCGCGTCCTCCCCACCGCGCGCGGCTCGCGCGAGCGCGCGGTCATCCACAACCGAGCGCGCGCTTAGGGCCTTCCAAGCGAGCACGACCAAGACGCTCGTGCAGGAGGCAACAAAGAAGCCGACAAGAAGCACAGCCCCCTCGCTCATCGTCGTCGCAAGCGCGCTTTCCAACTCACCCCTCCGAACACCACGTCTCGCTTGAGCCCATCGGGTCGGCGCGTCGCGTCAAATGGCGAGAGGAAAAAACGTGCTCGCCGCGCCTTGGCCTCACGTGGCGCTGGTGTCCCAGGTTGTGCCTATGCACGAACCGCGAGCAAATAAGCAAGTTCCCGCGCGCGAAGCTTTAGTTTCCGGGGCAAGCAACCGCAAGCGCCCGCAGGGACGGCCCTGCACCACGAGCACAGCGGCTCTCAGTCGCTCTTCTTGATCCTCGCCTGCGCGTCCGCGAACGACTTGCCCTGCGTGCGGGTGAGCAAGCGCAGCCAGCGCCGTGTCGGCGGACCTGGTTGACGCGGTTCCAGATGGTGTTGGTGAGGTTCTCGAAGAACAGCTCCGAGACCACGGCGCCAGCCAGGATGAAGCCGAAGAAGGTGATGTTGCTGCGCAGCACGGGCTTGTGGATGCGCCGGGCAAAGTTCATGAGGGACGACGACATGGTTGTGCGGGAGGCCCTCAGAGCTGGACCAAAATCTGAAGCGGCCCGGCCTCATTTCACTTTGCCGAGCAAACGAGCGAAGAAGCCCCCACCCTCGCCCTTCTGGCCGGTGCGCTTCGCCCACGCTGCGGCGCCTCAAAGTGAGCGGTTGCAGGAACAAAACGGCAAGGCACGGCACCTGCGTGCTCCTTCTCGTAGCGCGCCACGCTCTCAAAGTATGCCTTGGGCGGCCATTGGTTCTCGTCGATGTGCCTGAGCAAGGGTTGTGAGCAGCCACCACGCAACGCACAGCGCGCGTCACTTTGCGTGCTCCGGCTCCAGCATCTTGAAGTCCTCCCGCTGGTGCGGTGCGTCAGACAAGGTGCCACCCCCCCAAACAAAGCAGCAGGCAGAGAAGCGTCGGGGGCCTGCCTGGGAGACGGCGACGTAGTTGACGCAGAAGAAGTGCAGTAGGAACGCCTCGAGCTGCTTGGCGCCTTGCGCACCGCAGCACCGTGAACGCGGTTGCACGCCAACACCCGTCCTCTCACTCACCGAGTTGCGTGCTGAGGCTCAGCAACGCTATCAGGTCAACCTCGTCCTGGCACGGCACGCGCGCTCAGCACGACGCACCACGAACACGCAGAGCACACCTGGTGCCGTATGTCCTGCGCTGTCGCGGCCTCCACCATCTTGCTGACGTACAGCTCGCACAGTGTGAGCAGCCGCTCCGCGCCATACATGTTGGCCAGCTGCAGCACGTCCACCACGTTCTCGTTGTTGTCGAGGTCTGTGTGCTCCGTGTACAGAAACAGGAGCAGTCTGCAGAAACATACAACACATGCGTCAGCACTGCAAAAGCTTGCACCGCAGCCAACCAATAACTCACGACTTGAACGCAGCAGGGCTCGTTTCGCGGATGACAATGTCGCCGCCTTGTGTTTGGGCTGAGGAAGCGGTGCAACACAAAGAGATTGACCGCACTGTTGGCTTCGCTGAACGACGTGTTGGTCAGCATGCGCCGCAGGGCCTGCGTGCACGCGTGAGTGGCTGCCTCGTTTGTTTGCTTGGCTGTCTGCTATAAACCTCGCAGCGCGATGCCAGCACGCTCTTGTGAACCAGAAACGTCTCGTGCGCGTTCTCGGCGCCGTCTTCCACCGTGATCTGCAAACCACACACGCAGCGTGAAGCGCCATCCCCATCATCCCTCCCATCCAACCTTCACGTCCGTCAACTGCTTGCGCTCCAAGTACCACTGCCGCATCTGCTCCGCCGTCATGTCCTGCGCCACACAATGCCAGCGGCGGTGAGAAGCGGCCCACCCACCAACGTCCGATCACCGTGCAATACGTCTGTATGGACGGGTTGAGCCTGCGTCGTTTGCACGCGTGAGGTCGAGCAATGGGGAACGCGCTGCTACGCACTCCACTGCGTTGTCCAGCACGTTCTGGCACGTGTTGCGCCTGAACCGCGGCCAGCGTCAGCGCGCACAATCACCAAGAAGAGACAGGCCCCCGCACAGAAACTCCAGCTCGAACAGCTCCGCCGCCTCCATGGTCTCGGCCACGCTGTCCTTGGCGTCGCGTATGGCGCAGTGGCCCGTGTACAGGAACTGCAGCACGCGCAGCAGCACGGTCCTGGTCACGCCGTCGGCCATGGCCAGCAGCACGGTGCCGTCGGGGCGGCGGGCCACGGAGCGGAACAGGGGCAGCGCGCCACCGTTCACCGCGGCCCAGTCGTACCACTCGGGCTCCGCGCAGGCCGTGTGCAGCAGCCGCGCAAACACCTTGCAGCTTGTGTGCGCGCGTGGGCTGGTTGGAGACGGGCCATGGATGGAAGAACGAACCTGGAGGCCAGGATGATCTGGTGAGCGTGGATCTGCGTCGTCTGGTTCACGTCGATGAGCACGTCGCTTGAGCACACGGGGCCGTGAGCCGAGGAGGAGAAGAGCACGCGCAAGTGCACACGCACCTGAACTCGGGGTTGTCAAGCAGGCGTCCCCAGTCCTGGGAGATCTTCGACTCGCTCGGGTAGATCCACGGCGCCTTGAGCGCAGGCTGGCGTCAGCGGCGCGCACAATGGGGCGTGCAGCGCGCTCACAGGGATGCCTGGAACGTGCGGTTGTGTGAGAGGGGAACGTCCCACTCAACAGTCGCACCCTTGGGCAGCACCGGCATCACGGGCTCGGGATCGGTCACAGCGGCGGCGGTGGACGAGGAGGATGCGCTCTTGGAGAAGCGCGACCAGAACCCGCCTCCCCGCTGCTGCTTGCTGGAAGGGGCAGCCAACACGCTGCGCAAGGCCGTGTCGAACACAGACTGGGCGGCGTGAGCGATGGGTGAGGGAGGAAAGGGCGAGCGCGTGCCTTCAGGTGGAGGGACGTCAGCGCCGAGCACTCTGCGTACGCGGCCGCGCCGATGGTCCTCGCCACGACCTCGGCCTCCTTCTGCGTGAAAAACGTCTTGCCCTGTGCGTTGTGCGCCTCGCGCAGGTCACACTTGGTGCCAACCAGCACTATGGGCACGTTGGGGCAGTAGTGGGTGATCTCGGGGTACCACTTGCCTGCAAGCACAAAAGGTAAGAACCAAACGTGCTTGGCAGGGGGCATGATCGCACTCAGCACGTTCTGCAGGCTCGTGGGGCGGTCCACCGCGCAGCAGATGAGGAACACGTCGGTCTGAGGGTAGGACAGAGGCCTCAGCCTGTCATAGTCCTCTTGGCCGGCGGTGTCCCACAGGCCCAGGTTGATGGGCTTGCCGTCCACCATGACGTTGGCGCTGTAGTTGTCGAAGCTGCACCAGGCAAGGAGTGAGCTCCAGCAGCAGGCCAGCCAGCGAGGGCGCCGTACACTGTCGGCACGTACTCGCCTGTTTCGGGCCGCGCTGAGCACGGACAGACAAAGGGAGCACCGGGACGCACCAGGGAAGGCGTTGGTGGTGTAGGCTATCAACAGGCACGACTTTCCGACGGCTCCATCGCCCACGACGACGCACTTGACGTTCTGCATCCCAGAGAAGCCGGTGGATCACACGTAACGCCAACCCTCCACCCCACGCCACTTGTTTGCAAGCCCCGTAGCAGGAGTGGGACGAAGGTTGCGGCCGTTTACGCAAAAAACCCAAAATAGGTAGAGGGTGAGCCGAATGGCTGAACTAGGGCCCGGCGTGCAGCTTCTGTGCAAGTGGCGGGATGGCAAGGCGCGCGATGCGGAGATCATCGAGAAGCGCGCCAAGGCCGACCAGCCCGACGCCTTCGAGTACTACGTGCACTACATTGGATGTAAGGGCAACTGCCGAGTGTGCTCGCGGGGCGCGCGCGGCTCTTTTTTTGTGCAGCCCGCCCCGCCCCGCACGCAGTCCCGCTTGACAGGCCGCACACCGCAGGGAACAAGCGTCTGGATGAGTGGGTGTCGGAGGTGCAGTCGCCGCCGCCGCCGGCGTGTGTGTGCGTGCGTGGCCCAACACGCCTCGCGCAGGACCGGCTGGATGCGTCCAAGGCCGAGACGCTGACAGAGCGCAAGAGCAAGAAGAAGAAGAAGTCAGGTGCGCGTTGCATCGCAAAGTCCTCTGCTGACGCGTCTCGCGCGCACCAGCCACCGCGCAAAAGTCGTCGGGCAAGAAGCGCGGCGCTGAGGTGCTGCGGGGCCGGTTGAAGGCCATGAGTGTCTGACAAGCACCCGCGCGTGCAACAGGAGGCGCTCGGCGGCCAGGTGGTGCTGAGGCTCTCGCGTTTGCTTGCCCGTGCTCACGAGGTGTTTCGTGCGCAGCCGGTAAGCCTCAGCGCTCGTGCCAGCCAGTCCTCACGCTGCGCCGACGCGGCAGTTTGTGGAGCACGAGAAGGAGCACGAGGAGGTGACCAAAGTGCGCAACATCCAGAAGATTGAGCTGGGACGCTTCGTGGTGGACACGTGGTATTTCAGGTGCGTTGCCGCCGCAGCCACGCGCCACTCTGAGCGAGCGTGCGTGTGTTGCAGTCCGTACCCGGAGGAGTACGCCAACGTGGACAAGTTGTTCATGTGCGAGTTTTGTTTGAAGGCGAGGCGCTCTTTTGTTTCCCCGCTCCATCGTTCCGCTTTTGACTCTGCCTTGCGACAGTATATGAAGCGGAAGAACACGCTGCAGCGCCACCAGCTCAAGTGTGAGCTGAAGCACCCGCCCGGCAACGAGATCTATCGGCACGACACGCTGTCCGTGTTTGAGGTCAGCGGCAGCGCCACTTGCCTGGTTCGCTCACGTTGCGGCGTGAACAGGTGGACGGCGCCAAGTCCAAGATCTACTGCCAGAACCTGTGTTTACTGGCGAAGCTGTTCCTGGACCACAAGACGCTGTACTACGACGTGGAGCCTTTTTTGTTCTACATCATGACAGAGTGAGAGCGAGAGCGTGACACGAGCACTGCTCAGCGCTCCAAACAAAGGTGTGACACGCGCGGCTGCCACGTGGTGGGCTACTTCAGCAAGGTGGTTGCAAGCAGCGTGGGTGCGTGCGCTGCTGCCTCTTGTCTGAACGAGCGCGTTGGAGCAGGAGAAGAACTCGCCCGACGACTACAACCTGGCGTGCATCCTGACGCTGCCGCCGTACCAGCGCAAGGTTTTTGGCTTGCTTTTTGACCTCACACAAAGCGCTCAACACGAGCACCCCCGCAGGGCTATGGCAAGATGCTGATCCAGTTTGCGTACGAGCTGAGCAAGGCCGAGGTAGAGGCTTTGTAGGGTTGGCGCCGGTTGCTTGTTGACCGCGCAACACAAGGGCAAAGTGGGCACCCCGGAGAAGCCTCTCTCCGACTTGGGCTACCTCTCGTTTCGCTCGTACTGGACCACGGAGTTGCTGGAGATACTGCGGCAGAAGAAGGGGGTGAGACTTTTTGGGGTTTGTGATCTGAGTCTCGAGCTCAGTTAGGACGTCGCAGCCGCTGTCCATCCGCGACCTGAGCAAGATGACGTCCATCAAGACTGAGGTGCGGCCGACGCTCTCGCTGCTGCTGCTGCTGCCGCGCTGAGGCTCCGTCAGGACATTATCGCGACGCTGCAGAGTCTGAACCTGATCAAGTACTGGAAGGGGCAGCACATCATCTCCATCACGCCCAAGGTTTCCCCCCGTGCACGCCGCAAGCAGCAGACGGCTCTTCCTCACCTTTTCCGCCTGCGCAGGTGTTGGAGGAGCACCAGAAGCACATGGGCAAGCAGTCGCGTAACATTGACGCCAAGTGCCTGCACTGGACGCCGCCTCAGGTTGGGGGGTTGCAAGCGCGCGACGTCCATGCACATGTTTGCTCACTCGCGCCCGTTCCGCAGCCGCCCGAGCCGGCGCCGCAATGAAAACTCGCGTGCCGAGGGGCTTTTTGGGCATTCGTTGCTTGACAGAGGACACGCACGCACACGCAGCGCGACGAGGCCATGGGGCTGTTTTCCATGCTTTTCGAGTGCCTTACCTTCAGCACTGCGCTGGCGGGCCTCCGACGCGTGACCGGCATCAACGTGAAAGACATGGTGGTGTTGCGCCTCAGCAATCCAACGCTGAAGAAGGTCAGGCGCTGTTTTTCGCCCGCCCGTCGACGCTGAGGCCCCTGCGGGCAGGGCGCGACACTGTACTTCAACGCGGGCGAAACCATCTTGAGCAAGGTGGCTCAGGTGCTGAGCGCCACCGAGCCACCCAAGGATTCCATCGACAAGCCCAAGGACAAGGACAAGGACAGGGACAGGAAGGACTGACGTGGGGAAACCGCCAAAGTCCGAATGACACGCGCGCGCGCTATCCACGAGCCGGGCTGTGGCTGTTGCAAGAAAAAAGCTTTCATCGATTAGTGGTGGCCCAGGCAGGCCTTGCATCTGCGCTCGTGGCCCTTCCTCAGCTGACTGGCGCTGTAGGCGTCTGCTGGTTTGGGTTGCTTGCATTGGAAGCATTTGGGCTGCGCAACGACCGTTGAGTGCTGGCGGAACGAGCGAGCGAGCAAAAACCCGACCTGACTGGGCCTTTTGGCGCCACCACCGCGAGCGACGTTAATGACAGTCTGGTCTTGTGCGAGAAACCTGCGCTGCAG
>CAZYYU010000124.1:7652-9032 GCA_964651735.1 uncultured Gammaproteobacteria bacterium
AAGCTTGGCCAGACCCTGAATTCTTCCTGGGCCTCCGCCAACATCCGGCCCTCCAGCTCGACCGTGAGCTGGTCCAGCTGCGCCAATCAACAACAACAACGACAAGGTGAAAAGACGATGCGCGCATTTGGCGCACAACCCCGACCTTGCCGCCCAGTTGGCGCCGCTGCCAGCCGCGCAGATTTCTCACTTGCTCCTGGTGGGCGTGCTTGCGCTGAGGGCGGCCTCAACAACACGCTGCTGTGCACCTGGATCGCGACGGCGGCGTAGCGCTGGATCCTCTCTCGTTGCATGGCCCAGCACTCCTGGTGCAGGCGCGGCGGTGAGCGCCAGTGCAGCAGCGGTCCCTCCACCCGCTGACCCGAAAGAGCGCCTCAGATGGGGCGTCGGGGTCGTTGGCAAACGAAAGCGGGGCCACCGGGAACATCCAGTCCTTGGCGAGGCATCAGCAGCAGCAGCGGCAGCAACAACCGCTTGCTCACCAGAAACGCCTTGGGCATGCATCCGCAGATGTCGCGCCACGACCTGACGCCTGCAACGCGCCACCTCTCAAACGTGCCCATCCAGCGCCACGGCATGTCAGGGTAGGTGTGCGTCAGCGCCAGCAGCATGGGCACAGCAAATGTCCACAGCATCACTGCGTGGTGATGTTCAAACTCGTGGAACGTCTCCAAGCACACTGCACACACGGTGAGCAGGCGCTAGCCACCAGGCTGCAGAAGGGGGAGGACTCACGCGGATCCGAGGTATCGCCGGTGGTCTGGTCCAGCACTGTGACCTCCACCTGCGTGCGCGTGTCAGCCGCTTGCGCACCGTTCGCGGGCAGCGTCTTGCCTGACATGCAGCGGCGCGAACAGTCCCCGCCACCCCCTCAACGAGGTTCACCACGACGGGGTCCTTCAGCGTGCCGCACATGACCACCTGCTCGTAGGGCACCAGAAGGAATTCTTCCTTGTGACGCACCAGTGCGAGCGTGCGAACGTGCACAGCAACCGCGTGCGGCACCGAGCAGCACTCTTCCTCGCGCTCTGGGCACGTGAACACGACACGCACTGCTGTGCTGCTCCCCGTGAGCTCCACGGTGCACTGCAAACGCCGTAAAGCGCGGTTCTCAAGCGCAGCCTCCTCCGCCACCTGTGGAGCCTTGGGCACGCCCACGCTGGCGACGTTCTTGCGGGGCCCCACGTCGCGGCCGTCATCATACGCGCGCCGCCTGTCCACGTCGCGCAGCGTGGCCCATGCCTCCCTGATGCGCAGGAAGCGCCTGCCATTGTCGTCGGGCCTCTTGTCCGGGTGCCTGGGGGATGCCGCGCTGAGCCACCAGGCCCATCCACCTCGACCCGTCGGCCCGTACCACAGCAGGGTCTGAGTCTTCCAAGC
>CAZYYU010000125.1:0-8948 GCA_964651735.1 uncultured Gammaproteobacteria bacterium
GGACAAGCTCAAGAAGAAGAAGAAGAAGCAGCAGCAGCAGCATGCGATAGACGTGGACGCGCCTCAGCAGCAGGAGCAGCAGGAGAAGCAGGATGGCGCAGCTTGCCTGGGTCTGGCATGGCTGCTGCATCCCATGACGGTGGAGCAGTTCATGCGCGAGTGAGCGACGCTTGCATGCGGTCTTCCTCGTCGTTTCTCACGAGCCCAGGCATTGGGAGCAGAAGCCGCTGCACATCTCGCGCCGCAATGCTGCCTTCTACGCCGACGTCTTCACCACGCAGGACATCCGCCGCACCTTTGAGGAGAAGGTTTTGCGTCCGCGTCGCGCTCCTCCTTGCGACGCCTCACGGCCATCAAGGACTTGCTGGCCATCCCAGACGACCTGAACATCTGCCGCGTTGTGGACGGCAAGCGCGTGAGCTTCACACGGCCCACTCCGCACCATCACCTCGAGGAGCCCGAGAACGACGACGACGACGACGACGATGATGATGATGGCGGTGACGGCAACGACCTTGGCGAGCAGATGATGATGGAGGGCGACGACGGCACCCTGACTCTTTCCCCTGAGGAGGTAGTGCGTGCGCCCGCTTGCCTTTTGCGTGGCTCAACCCACCTCGCGCGCCAGGTGTGGGATGCGCACGACGCCCAGGGCTTCACGCTGCAAGTGTTCCAGCCCCAGCAGCACTGCCTGCCGCTGGCGCGGCTCATGAGCTCGCTCGAGGACGAGTTTGGCACGCTGGTGGGCGCCAACAGCTACCTCACGCCCAGCCACGCTCAGGTTGCTGCTTGACCCGCAGCGCCTTGGCTTGAGGTGCTCACTGCCACACGATCCAGGGGCTTGCTGCCCACTATGACGACGTGGAGGTGTTCATCCTGCAAGTGGAGGGCCGCAAGGTGCGTGCACACCGCAGCCTTGCCTGACGCTCATCCACTGGCCAGAGGTGGCGCCTCTACGACCCGCCGTCTGCTCGCGACACGCTGGCCGAGAGTTACTCGCCCGACTTTACGCCCGAGCAGGTGGCCTCGTTCAAGCTGCACTCGGAGGTCACCGTGGAAGGTGCGATGGCGCGCGCCTCATGTGCGTGCGTGTGCTGAAGAGCGCCCTTGTTTGCCAGAGGGCGACTTGCTGTACTTCCCGCGCGGCTGGGTGCACCAGGCCGTGACGGGCACAGCGCCGTCGCACCACATCACGCTGTCCACGTACCAGAAGCACAATCCCAAGACGCTGCTGCGCGCGGCCTTTGAGCAGGCACTCGACGCATTGGCTGTGGACTCGCTGGAGTTGCGGTAACGTCCTCGTCTCAGCCCCTGATTTCCCTCAAGCGAGCGCAGTCGAGGTCTTCCGTTGCGAGTGGCGCGCTTCGGCACCCTGGCAGCCGCCACGGGCCAAGATGAGCGCACCGCATTTGCGCAGAAGATGCAGCAACTTCTGGAGGTCTGGGCGGCTCCCCCTCCCTTCACGCGTGTGCCACGCCTCAAACAAGAGCGGCAGGAAACGGTCAAGGCCGTGAACGTGGCGAGCGCGGTGGACACGCTGACGCATGGCTTCATCCGTGCGCGGCTGCCCCCCGTGCAGGAGCTGACGGAGGGCCGGCTGCAGCACGAGCAGCTCATGCTGGAGAACATGGACGAGATGGGCGGCGAGGACGACGACGACGACGATGATGATGATGACGATGACGATGATGACGTCGATGACGTCGATGGCGCTGATGGCCAGGGGGGTGCGGGGACCATGCGCTTGCAGTTTGTCGAGCAAGGCAAGGAAGACGGCGATGACGAGGACGACGATGCGGTGCTGGACGCACTGTCGTCGGGCTCCTGCAAGGCACGGCAGCTGTGCTCTCGCCTTGCACGCACGCAGCTGACTGCATGCACACCAGGTTCGGCTGGGTCCCGCAGCGCACGTGCTGTGGGCCGTGACCAACGAGGATGGCGAGGTCATCGTGCTTGTGTTGTGTGCTGCTGCTTCTTCAGCCTCACTTCTCCGCAGGACAAGCTCATCGGCTCCTTCTGCCACAACAACTTTGCCTCGGTGCACATGATGTCGCAGTACGCGTCGGCCAACGAGCAAGTGCCCAACGAGCTGGTTCGGAGTGCCCTCGATTGCGTCGTCGTCGTCGTCTCTCTCTCTCTCACAACCTCTGGCCCGCGAACAGGTGCTGCCAGTTGAGATGCTGCCTGGGCTCCAGTTTCTGCAGACGCAGCGGGACGCGGTTCGTTGCCTTGCTCGTCGCCATCACGCGCCCTCATCCAACCCCACGACAAGGTGCTCGCGTCCTCTGTGCCGCTGGACAATGAGCTGCGCACCGCCTTCTTGCTGGCGCTCGACGACTTCGGGCTGCTCGAGTTGGTGGAGGACGGCGATAAATGAGACAGCACCCCTTCATTGGCTGCTGCTGCTGCTGCGCGACGCAAACGACACAGGGATGGCAGAGGCAGTGCCGGTGCGGTTGACGAGTTGCGAGAAGCGGTCGGTGTTGAACCACTTGAGGTTCACCACGTTGCCTGCCCAGTCCGGGGCGTCCTGCGCGCGCCGAGACGAGTGAACGTGGATGGATGTGCCGCGGAGAGAGGAATGCGGACCTTTCTCAAGTACACGAGGCCTCCGCTCAGCAGCGTCGCAGTGCCCAGCTCAGAGTTATCGGCGCGGTCTTCCAGCACAAAGTGCACGCACGACGCGCAGCTGTGCCACTCCAGCATGTCCTGCTTGTGTGTTTGCGGGGGGCAGCCCAACAATGAAGACCAACGATACGGCACCTCGTAGAACGTGCCATCCATGGTGACCACGATGAGCGTGCCCGCGGACGCAGCGCACACAGCGCGGCCGATGGAGCGGAAGGGCAGCGAAGCAGAGCCGTCGTTGGGCGGGCAGTCTGCCGCACGGAGGAGCTGTGAGTGCAGCGCAGACACTCCCTCAGCAACAACCGTACTTGAGCCGTAGACCGCTGACACGAAGAGCACTCCGGCCGGGAACCCTTTGTTCGCGAGGTCAGCGCAACACACCCATTAACAGCGACATGCAGCACCGTCCACGGGCGGAACGCAGTTGGGGCACACTGTGGGCGGGGGCGGGGTGGCCACTGCACTCGTTCTCGGTCAGAGCAAGAGCAACGTCGAGGCAGCTGCGCGAACCTGAGGTCGTGTTTGGCTGCGGCGGATACAGCGGCTCTCCCTGGCACGGCAGGTCGGGCCACACGCACTGGCACTGCAGCATCGCGTTGCGCAGCGGCAGCAGCTCGCTGGCGTTGGTGGGCACGCCCACCGTGATGACGCCGCGCACGTCGGGCAGCGTGGGCGACATGTAAAAGTACAGCCCGGCCTGCCCGTAGCGTCACAAGCGCCCCCCTCGCAAGGCAACCCCACTCCCGTCGACCCACCTGGCTGAAGGAGCGAGCGTACACGGCGGCCCGCGGGCCCATCTCAAAAGGCGGTCCCGCAGAAGGCAACACGTTGCCGGCGCCGTCGGCGTCAGCGATCCACGCGCGGTCCACCAGCGAGCACGTGGGGCACTGCCACACCACCAGGTCCCCAACATCCACGTGCAGCGACAGCGTCTCCGGGTTCACAGCCGAGCCGTTGGCGCTCGTGATGGGCACCACGCTGTCGCTCCTGCTGCGCACCACCACCTGGCCCGTCTTGGCGGCGTGGCCGGCCACGTTGTCCACGATGAGGTACGCGCGCCCCACCATGGAGCCGTCCACCACCACGAGCGGCGCATCTTGCGGCGCCGTCCAGGCCAGCGTGAATGCCCCCGCCCCCGGCTGGGTGTCGGGCAAGCGAGAGGCAAGGTCCACGACCGCCGCCACGCCCTCCGCAGTCCCTGTCGCGCCGTCAGTCGCTTTTTTTCGGGCGGGGCGCGGAGCGAACCTGCGGCGTCCGACGGCACCACAAAGGCCAGCGTGTCGCCCACCGACACGTACACGGACACAGGGTACACAAGCGGCGAGCCGGCAGACGGTGTGGACCAATCCAGCGTGACCGTGGCAGCCGCCGCCGCGTCCAGGGTGGAGACCAGCATCAGCAGCATCATCAGCAACAGCATGGCGGGCTGCGGGCTGCGAGCCCTGACGACAAAAACAAAAACATCTGCCCAGGGCCCCGGCCGGCCGCCGACTTACGGAGCAGCATCAGCCAATGTGCCGGCTTTGTCGCGTCCACATGCGCCGCCACTGCTGCTGCTGCCGCTGATTGGACTCTCGTTGCTTCCCTGCACCATGGCTGACTTTGGCATGGCCAATGCTACTGCACCACCCTGGGGCGCCACGCAGATCACGCTGGACGTGTCGCTCCGCGTTTTCGCCGGCTTCTCGCTGGCTTTGTCAGGCAAGGCGGCTCCCGCTGCCTCGGCCCGCTGACGCAATGGGGGCAGTGCTGCTGTCCCTGTTCTACGCCGCCTTCAAGCGGGGCTTTCCGCACGTTGGAGTGCTGGGCTTTGCGCTGTCCACGTTTGGGTTGAGCACAGCGCTCCTGATCGGGCCCGCTGCTGGCTACGAGGCGCTGGAGGCGTCCGTGCCTTTGTGTCAGTCGCAGGGGTTCCTGATCCAGTTCTTTGCGCTTGCCTGCGTCATCTACTACTTGGGCATTGTGCTGACGTTGTTCGTGGTCGTTATGCTCAAGGACCTGGAGGGCTCGCACAAGGTGACGCGCTTCCTGTACTACGGTCAGCACGCGCTGCTGCTGGCGGCGTTTCTGGTGGCGCTGCTGAGCCTGGAACTGGGCGAATTCGGCGTGGGCTCGTACGGCTTCAGGGGCATGTGGTGCTGGGTTGCAGGTGCAGTGGACGACCATGCTGTCGCGCACTCACCAACAGGGCGGCGCGACAGGCAATCAGCCTTGGCTGGAGATTGCGTATTTCTACGGACCCATGATGTTTGTGTGTGTCGTGACGTTGGTGTGCTGGCTGCGGCTGTACGTGCACGATCGTCGCGCGTTCTGGGTTCAGGTACCTTGTGTTGTCGCGGCGCGCGTTGGCCTCTTGTCTCAGTGCGTGCTGCAAGGGGCTCAAGCGACATCTCTTGTTTGCCATTGTGTTTTTCCTGCTCTTCACCGCCATGTTCACGCATCGGCTGTTCAACGCGATTGCCGGCACGGACACGTTTGTGCTGATTGAGGTGATAGGGGTGCCCTCGCTGCATGTGTCTGATGCTCACCACGCGCGCAAGCTGCACATTATCGCTTTGGGCGGGTTCGGCACGTGGCTGTTCCTCGTGTTTGGCGTGACGGGCAAGAACGCGGTCATCCTGCGGCAGTGGATCGAAGCGCGCAGGCGGGGCTACGTTCAGCTCAATCGCTAAAAGACTGAGAGGGCCTGCTGCCTCGATGGTGGCAACATGAACGCGGCCAAGGAGCAGTTTGTGTCGGGCGGGCAGGGGTCGACGGCGTGGGAAGTGTGGGCCGTGCTGCTGGCCGTGGCGCTGCTTGGAACTGTCGTGGATGCGCGCTCGTCGTGGCCCGTGGAGCTTGTGGCCGTGTGCTGGGCCCTGTGCACCCTGTGCACCGTCGCCGCAGATGGTTGGGCGCGCGCCAGCTCACAGCCAAGCCGCGTGCTCACCCATCGCCTCCAGTGGTCACTCCGCTCGCGCTGTGCGGCCTTGCGCTGCTGCTGTGGACGCGCAGCTCGGCTGGTACAGGGTTGGGGCATCGTGCGCTGGTGCCAGCTCACAGACGTGCTCAAGCGCCCAGCGCCCCACGTGCCGTGCTGACGGCGTACCGCGGCGCCATGATGCTCTTCACGTGCGTGTGCATTCTGGCCGTGGACTTTGCGTCGTTTCCCAGGTGGGCATCCTCTGGCAGCGCGCTCCCGCCCGCCCCCCACACATCCATTCCTCAGGCGGTTTGCCAAGACGGAGGAGTTTGGCTTCTCGCTCATGGACGCCGGGTACGCCAGCACACGCTTGCTCCACCGCTGAGAGCGCCTTTGCTGTGCAGCGTGGGCCTGTTCGTGTTCTCGTCGGGCATGTTCGCCAAGTCCACGGGCGGCGGCCAGTCGTGGAAGGTTCTGCTGCTGGGCTGCGGACGCCTCGCCGTGACCACGGCGTTCAGCTACCACCAGCACGTCAGCGAGTGAGTCATGGGCCACGCAGTAGCAGGGGGGTGCCCTCACGTTGTCAGCGAACAGGTACGGCACGCACTGGAACTTTTTCATGACGCTGGCCGTGGTGCAATTTGTGGGCCTCACGTTGGGTGAGCCGCAGCCGCCTCCACTGTTGCCACCACCGTGACCACAGCGGCCTCCAGTGAAAGCCCCCGAGCGCTCTGCACGCACCGTTGCCGCGATTGCGCTGTGCTTGGCGGCCGCGTACCAGGCGCTTTTGCTGGATCAACGCGTGCTGCACTTTGTGCTGCATGGCGAGCGCGACTCCTTCTTCAGCGTACGGCCCATCGCGAGCGTTTCTCATGGGTGTCGTAACTTCCCCGTGCTTCGCAGCACAACAGAGAAGGCATTCTGAGCTGCGCCGGCTTCGTGTGCATCTATCTGTGCGGCGTGGCCCTCAAATCGTGGGCGTCAGACAGCAGGGCGTGCATTGTAAGGCGCTGGTGTGTGCCTGCGCAACGCTCATCGCTGGCGGTCCCCAAGGGATTGTTTGCCTGCTTTGCGGTGCTGACGTACCTGAGCCACACGCTGGTGCAGCAAGCCTCGCGACGGCTGGCCAACATCGCGTACATGTGCTTCATCGTGTGCAGCAACGCACTTGTAAGTGGAGGGGGTCCTGCGGCGTCCCTTCCCTCACGCCCCGGCAAGGTCCTGTTCGTGCTCAGTCTTCTGCGAGCCTCTCCGGGACGCATCGTGAGCAGCGTCTCGGACAACCAGCTTGCAGTGTTCTTGGTGGCGAACGTGGCCACCGGTGAGGGAGAGGGGCGCCACTCCGTCGTCATGTGCTCACTGGCTTCCCAGGTCTTGTCAACCTGAACGTCAACACGCTGGCCGTGTCGGCGTTGGGCTCGCTTGTCATTTTGTTTGTTTACGTCAGCGTGCTGGCTGCTGTGGCGCTGCTTCTGGGGAACAAAAATTGATTGCCTTTCAATATTCATCATCGTTGTCTTCATCCTCATCCTCATCGTCCTCATCCTCCTCTGCTTCGGGAGACAGCTCTGCAAACCAGATGTAGTAGTTTGCGTCGCCTTGCGCGCTGTACAGCAGCACGGGGCCTGGGCCGCTGCTCTGGTCGCGCACGTCGTGGGCGTTGATGCGCGCTGCCATGTTCTCCTCCTCGTACTCAGACGGCGGGTCGTCCCAGCCAAGTTCACGGGCGCTGAAGTTGTTGCGTATGGCGCCGTAGCCCTGTTGCGGCGCCACCTCATGCGCCACTGTGTAGCGGATGCCCAGCAGCATTCTGCGCGTCATGAGGCACACCGCACAGAAGTGCAGGTCGTTGGGCATGCGGAAGTGCGCAGGGCTCGCAGAGCAACACGCGCAGCTGGGAGTCACGGCGGGCGCGCACTCGCATCGGAGCAAAAACGTGCGGTGGCGCTTGCAGTACACGTCGTCCGGGAACTGGCCGAGGTCGGGGTCGCCGGAGTACTGCGGGTGGTCACCTGGCAGCAGCGTCCCAAAGCCGAACTGGTTCAGGGAGGCACTGAAGAGCGCGTGCAGGCTGCAAAGAAAGGCGTGTCAATCCCGCCGCGCGGCCCCCCACCGTGCCACGTTGCCTGCGGCGCTTCTCAAAGTCCTCGCCCGACTCGAACCAGCGCGCCGTGCCCGCGATGATGCTGGAAGCCAGGCGGCAGTACAGCTCGTCTTCATCGTCCCTCAGCCACTCATGCACGATGACGGCGTCGCGCAGCCGCTCGTCCCATCGAGCGCTCAAGCGATGCAGCGTGCGGCACGTGCTCAGCAGATGGATGGCGGCCAGCGCGGCCCGGCCACGCACAAGCTCCTCCACGATGAGGCCCACTGCGTCCAGTGGCACGTCCAGCAGCCCCTTGGCACCTCCCCCCTCCACTGCTCCTGCAGAGCGTGCCCTCTTCATCATCAATGCGATTTCTTCCCAGCGCCCAGCTTGAGCAGCGGCCTGCCGAGCGGATGCGTCAATGCAAGCAACCCACATTGGCGGCACCACTCACCCGTAGCCCGGCACAAACACCAGCAAGAACTGGCACACCGCAGTGGTCCAGGAGATGCCTCCAGTCAGCTGCCGCGTGAGAATGCCAGCTCCCTGAGGGAGGGGGGAAGTGAGCGCGCGCGTCTTGCAGCACCACTTGTGCACCACCACCTCAATGTCGGTCGGGACCTCCTCAGCGGTCGCCTGGGAGATGTCGTCCAGCTGCACCAGCAAAAACCCGTAGACAACCAGCTCCGCCACGAGCAGCAGGCCAAGCGTCACGTAGCTGCGCGCGTGGCCCATGAGCAAAAGGGACCACAGTGCAGCCACGCCGCAGCAGCAGGCTCACGTGAACACGGCGGCCATGGTCGAGCTGTGCGTCACGCCAATGCCCAGCGCGATCAGCTGAAAGGCCAGCGCGAACAAGCGCACGTAGAGCGACAGGAAGTACACCAGCAGCTCGCGGCGGATGAGGTAGCCGTTCACGACCATGGTGAGGCAAACGAACAGCAGCGCCATGGAGAGCCACGAGAAGACCGTGACGATGGTGGCGGCGTTGCTCGAGAATCCCGGGTAGCCTGGCATGCGCGTGTCAGGCCGCGGTGCGCAAGCGGCGTGCGTTTTTGCCTTACCAGCATAAAAGAAGAAGAGGAAGTCCACCAGTGCGAACCAGATGACGTACTTGGTCAGCGCATCAATGGTGGGCAGCTTCATGGCTGTAGCGCGCAACGGGTGGGGCTCGGGCTGCAGCGATCAGGTGACACAAACGGGCGAGCCGCTGGGAGGTGGCAGTCGCAGCAGCCGACAGGCCCTCCACCCGGCGACAGAAAATGTCGGCGTCAATCATCTGTATTCGACCAACACACAGTAGAAGGCCAATCGGTGCGGAGAAGGCGATGA
>CAZYYU010000126.1:0-6254 GCA_964651735.1 uncultured Gammaproteobacteria bacterium
CTCTTCTCTCTCTCTCTCTCTCTCTCTCAACGCAACCATTCACAGCTCTGGGCTGCGTTGACTGAGCTGGTACAAACGGGCTCCAACTTCAAGAACTACCGGACCAGGCTGGCACAGTGTTCTGGGCCCTGTTTGGTATGCATTGCTCTTTTTATCGATGTGCATTCATCGGCACAAACACACAGCCCTATCTGGGCCTGTACTTGACGGACTTGACGTTTGCGGAGGACAAGCTGCCTTCCCGGGTTGGTGGCCGCATCAACCTGGTCAAGTGCCAGGCCATCGCGGCCATTCTGGCGGAGCTGGCACGCTTTGCACGCCGGAGGTTTGTCCGCGTCCTCCCTTTTCCCCTCGTTTTTGGTGCTCATTCAGCAAAAGGTACGCGCTGAAGCCCGTGGACTCGCTCATCGACTTCTTCTCCAACCGCCTTGACGTGGCGCCCGAGGACGTCAACTTCCAGCTGTCGCTGCAGATTCAAGTCCGCAAGTGAAGGGGTCATGGTCGTCCTGTTGTTGGGTGTGCTGCTGGTGCTGGGCAGCGCCGTGGGCAGCGCCCACGCTGTGCGCAATCCGCAACCGTGGAATCAGGCAGAGAGCCAGTCGCTGCTGCTGCTCTCCTTCTCTGCGTACTGCGGAGGTGCCGTGAACAGCTCCTTCAACTGCTACTGGTCAGGCCCGCCTGTTTTGCCCTTGCTTTTCTCTGACTTCTCGTCTCGTCAGGTGCAAGCAGTTCCCGCACCGCTTTCGGTGGGTGGGCAACTTTGGCAGTGACGGCAGCGTGGGATTCGGCTTCGTGGGCATCGTGGAGGGCTCCACCATTGTCGTGTCACACCGCGGCACCGGTGCGTGCTGCGTGCCTGGCTCGGTGCACTGTGCTGACCCGCACAGCAGACAACTGGGCTGGCTGGTGCGTGCGCCGTTGTTGGGCGCGCTTTTTGATGGTGTCTCGTCACGGCAGGATCAAGGATTTTACCTTTGCCCAGACGCCGATGCCTTCCGCGCCGGCGGGCGTGCAGGTGCACGAGGGTTTCCTGGACCTGGCAGTGAACTCCACGGCCGCCGTGGTGGCGCTGGTGCGCAAGGCTCGCCAGCAGTGCCCCGACTGCGACGTGCTCTTCACGGGCCACTCGCTGGGCGGCGGCCTGGCCGTGCTGGGCGGCGTGCTGTACGCCGCGTCCACGGGCGACACCGTGAACATCCACTCGTTCGCGGGGCCACGCGTGGGCAACCCGGCCTTTGTGCAGTGGCTGCCCAAGCTGCCCATTGCCTCGCTGTGGCGCGTCACGTCGCAGCACGATCCAGGTTCCCTCCCCTTTGCCTCGTCCTCCCCATTCATGTGCGTGGCAGTGCCGCATCTGCCGCCGCAGAGCGCGCCCCTGCTCCCGGCCTACGCTCATCCCACGCAGGAGGTGTGGGACCAGAACGGCGACGACCGCTCCTTCCGCACTTGCAGGTAATGGCGCGCTCTTGCTCGTGCGCTGGCTTTGTTGGTAACGCGGTGCAGCGCCTCCAACGGCGAAGATCCCACATGCAGCGACTCTGTGCACGCCTGGGTAGCGGCGGCCTCGTCGTGTCGCCGTCGCCTGTTCCTTCACGGCCGCTGCAGGAGTACAACCCGTTTGACCACGCCATCTACATGGGCTTCAACGCGCTCGACGGCATCCCGCACGGCTGCATGTACACCGACCCCGATCTGCGCGGTCTGCGAAAGTGAAGCGAAGACAAGGCTACATTGCAAAGGCTTTGGGTCTCTGCTGCGATGCCTCCAGCTGCAGCGCGGACGCCACCGACGTCTGCACCGCCTCGACCGCCTGCCTGGCCGTCGCCACGGCCGCCGCCACGCGAGCAGGCTCCACGCCCATGGCGCCGCTTTGCTGCGCGTGTTGCAGTCAGCGCGAGCGGTTTCTTCCCTTGGCGGGGCGAGGGTCACCTGCATGCAGCACACGTCGCCGCCCCGGAAGCCCACATGCAGCCGGGCCAGTGCACAGCCCTCCTCGGCCGCGCTGGCGTCCAGCACCATGTGCTGCTCCACAAACGCCACCGTCACAATCAGCGGCACCTGCGAGCGACGTTTGACAAACAACAACAACAACAAAGAAGCCAGCCAAGCTCACATCGCTCGCGTCAAGGGCCACAAAGTCGTGCGGGTCGTCCGTGACCGTGAAGTCCTTGCCGCGTGCGTTGCCCAGCAGCGCTGCCATGCGTGTCAGACCAAAGGGACCAAGAGCTTGCTCTCACCGGATGATCGCGGCGTGACAAGGGGCAGACGCAGCTGTGTGAGGGCGCACTTGATGGCCTGCATCCCCACGTCACACCACGTTGCTACAGCAACACGGATCGCGCTCACCATCGACAGCACGTCAAGCAGCGACCCGCCTGTGTTGGTCGCTAAATGATGGCAAAAACACAACAAGCATGCTCTGCAGCACCGTCGCTCATGACCACGCAGTCCACGTACAGCGTCCAGGCCAACATGGGCGCGCACACCAGCTTGCGCATGTCGAACGCAGCGGCCAGACACTTGCGCGCGCGGCGAACGTGAGCGGCGACCCCCATGCAAGCTGCTGCCACACTTGCCTTTTGCAGCGTCTGCGCCAGCACCGTCTCGCACTCTCGCGTGTGCTTCCCGTCCCAGTCGCCGGCCGCCGCAGCACCCGAACAATCCACGTGCACACAAATGGCGCCTGTCGCTGTCTGCACAAGCCCATCAGCCCCCCCCCCGCCTTGCGGCCAGGTACCGCCGCCGCACCTCGCCCAGCTCAGGCTTGACGCCAACCGCAGCCTCCGTGCGACCGCGCCGCACGTGAGCGGACCCCGAGGTGCTTGCCATGGCAACAGCTGAGCGCATGCAACGACCGCGCTCCGCCCTCACCTGATGAGCACGCCCGTCTCAAGCACCGTGGGCCGCACCGACAGCGCCGTCCGCCCGTCGCAGCGCACGCCCAAAGCCACAGCGCGCCGCAGCCATTCCCGCTCGCCCTCGCCGCTGCCCTCCACGCTCATCTTCGTCGTTTGTCGTCGTCGTCGGCGGCGGGAGGGGCCACACGAGCACCTGTGCGGCTGCAAAAAGTAAGGCCTTTTATGGGGAAGTCTGAGACACTTTCGGGATGCCGCACAGCACGTTGCGTACCACGCCGATGATCCTACATGTCCTTCCACTGGACATTGTCAAGAAAGAACGAAAGAGCTTCCTCCAAAATGTTCGAAGGCACCACATGTTCTCCTTCGAATTCTGCAAACACCACATCGATGTTGCTGCACGCGGTGAGCGATGGACACAACACACAACGCACGACACACCCATGCTCCCTCAGGTATTCGACAATGGCCCTCGTTTCTCGGACATCCAGCACATCATCCTGGATCCCATGCGAAACGTACACGCCACACAGAGCCCCTGTTCGGTAGTGGTCGGCAACGTGAGTGAGGCGGCCTGGGGAGAGCGCCATGCAGTGTGAGAACAGGTCCCCATTGAGCAGCCCCATGGAGAGCGCAAAGGATGCGCCATCGGAAAAGCCCATCATGCCAATGTGGTGCCGGTCAAGGCAGGGATAGTCCCGAAGCACGAGCGCCAGCATCCTCCGCAAGTAGGACGTGTCGTGCCTCAGAGTGCGTTCCGAACCGAACAAGAAAGGGCCCCACGTATGCGGGCTGGATGCGCGCGTTCAGGACACAGCAACGCGAGCAGCACGATGGCCTCACCTCCGCGACTCGCATGCCAGAACAGCAAACCCCCGCAGCAAAGCCTGCTCGCCCAGCAGGGCCTGCGCACCCGTCCATGCACCGCCAGCTCCGTGGGCAAACACCAGGAGCGGCACGCTCTTGTCCGCGCCTGGAGGGCAGAAGAAGGCCGCGCCCCGTGGCGGACCCACGTCAAGCAGCTGCCACTCGCCAACAACGCCGTCCACAGGTCCAGCAGGGATTGCAGTGTCCAGCGCCAGCCGTCCGGCCTCATCCAGGTCCACGTGCGGTGCGGGAGGGGGCCCAGGCTGGGCTCCGGCGTTGCCCATGCTGCCCTTTGTCCGCGTTTTTTTGTCGAGGGTTCAGTGCAGAGCTTGCCAGTGGGCCGACGCCAGTTCGGGAAGGCAGGCATCCCAATGTCCATCTTCGCAGCTGCCGAGAAGGGCGACCTGGCCGAGCTCCGGGCCTATGCCCACTGCGTGCAGCAGCACGACGGAGATTCCTGGACCGCGCTGCACTGGGCTGCACAGAACAACCGTGCAGAGGCCGCGCGGCTCTTGCTGGGCCACGGAGCGAGGTTTTTTTGCTCTTTGCTTCGCGCCCCAGCAGCTGACGGGACGGCCGTGCGTGCTTCGTAGACTGGATCCTGTGGACACGTATGAGCGCACGCCGCTGCACCAGGCCGCCCTTAACAACGCTGTGTCCGCCGCGCGAGTTCTCCTGCAGGCGCGCTGCCGGCTGGATGCGCCGGACTGCGAGCAGGTCGTGCCCTGTGGCGTGCTCGCGCTGCCCTCATGCACCGTCGCCTGCAGTGGACGCCTCTCCATTTCGCGGCCCGCTTCAATGCCGCGGAGACTGCGGCGCTGCTGCTCGAGGCGCGGGCTGACGTCGAGGCTGCCGATAAGGTTTGCATCGCTTGTGGCGTTGCAGCGGCCAGCCTCCCTGACAAATCGCCACAGTACGGACGCCGGCCTCTGCATGCCGCCGCCATGGGCAATGCAGCGGGCGTGGTGGCGCTGCTGCTGGGTGCCGGGGCCAACGTGGGTTCCGCAGACAAGTGTGAGCGTCAAGCCCTGCACTGGGCGGCGCACTGCGACGCCTCGTCGGTGGCCGCTGCGTTGGCGCTGGCACCTGGCGTGGAGCTGGATGTCAAGGACGCGGACGGCACCACGCCACTGGCCGTGGCATGCGATGAGGTCCCTGATGCCGTTGTTGCTGCTGCTGCTGCTCATGTCCCCCGTTAGGGCCACGCCGCTGTGTTGCACGTGCTGGCCGAGGCTGGAGCCGACTGCAGCTCCGTCACCTCGGTGGACCTCTCCAACCGGGGCTTGCAGGCGCTGCCGCTGTGGCTTGCGCGCTGCGCCAAGCTCACCCACCTCAAGCTGGATGGCAACCCGCTCACGACGGTGCCGCAGCCCGTGCTGCAAGGCGGCGTGGCGGCGGCGCTGCAGCACGCCTCGGACACGGAGGTGGGCGGGCGCGTGCGCTGGACCAAGGCCAAGGTGGCGGTGCTGGGCAAGCGCGGCGTGGGCAAGTCGCACATGGTGTTCCGGCTGCGCGCCGCCCTGTCAAGCTCGTTGGGCTCGTCGTCGCCGTCGTTGGCGCGTTCCACTGGGGCCATCAAGATGGAGCGCAGCCCCTCCTATCAGGGGTTGGGGGCGACCAACGGCGTGGACATTTGCGAGTTCGCGCTGGGCTCGTCGGCGGACTTGGTGTGCTTTGACTTTGGCGGCGACGAGGTTTTCTATCCCACGCATCACTTCTTTCTGGGGCCGCGCTGTGTGCTGCTGCTGGTGTGGCGCTTGGATGATCGCGCCTCGCAAGAGCACGTGCTGCATTGGCTTGCGGTGGCGACGCAGCTGGCCCGCGACTCCCGCAGCGCCATGCGCCTGGTGGTGGTGGCAACGCATGCCGACGCGGTGCCGGGCAGGGCAGACCAGGTTCGCTCCCCTTTGTCGTCGTTGGTGGCCGGCGTGGGAAAGCTCACGGTGTGCGCGTCAACAACAACAAGGAGGCGGCGTGGGCTCGACTGAGGCCGCAGCTCAACGACCACGGGCTGGTGGTGGCCACGGTGACGCTGAGCTGCAAGACGGGGTCGGGCTTTGACGCGCTGGAGAGCGCGCTGCACCGCGCCGTGGGCCTGGCCGGGTTGGGTCCGCGCAACGTGCCCCTGTGCTACGTGCAGGTGTGGGAAGCGCTGCTGCTCGCACGCAAGGCCGAACGCCAGCTGGAGTGGCACGCGTTGCAGGCGCGCATGCCAGCGCTGTCAAACGCGCAGCTCGTGGCAGCGTGCCAGTTTCTGGAGGACGCGGGCCAGTGCATGGTGAACGCGGTGAGCGGCGCCGTCGTGACGGATCCGCAGTGGCTCGCGGCGCTGTTCAAGGACGTGGTGTCGTTTGTGTGCGGCGTGGTCGACGGGCTGGTGACGCGCCCTCGCCTGTCGCTGGTGTGGAAGGAGGACGCCATTGCGGGCAACATCCGCGTGCTCGAACAGTGGGACCTGGCTGTGGCCAGAGTGCCGGACGCCTGCTGGCTGGTGCCGTGCATGCTCCGCGAACGCCACTCCTCTTCGTC
>CAZYYU010000126.1:6354-8884 GCA_964651735.1 uncultured Gammaproteobacteria bacterium
ACTTGGAGGCCAAGTGGCGGCTGTGCTGCGTGTATGAGTGGGAGCTGCTGCCCGAGGGGCTGCTTGCGCGTCTGGTGGTGCGATTGCAGCGGCGGGCGCGCGTGGTGGATGCGTGGACGGACTGCGTGGTGGTGGGGGACACGGAGTCCACCTCGATATCGCTGTGTCAGATCACAGCGGAGCGCAGCAAGCGCCAGCTGCGCATCGAGAGCAACGGCGGCGCGCAGCAGGGGGCTTTGGTGCAGCTGGTGCGCCAGGAGTGCGCCTCGCTCGTGGCCGCGGCGTGCGTCCGGCACGAGATTCCACCGTGGCGGCTGCAGGTGGCCTGCCCGCATTGCGCGCCCTCGGCGCAGCCCGCACTGCTGGACGTGGGCCGTTGCGTGGCGAGTGTGCTGGGCGACGATGCCACGTATGAGTGTGGCTCGGAGCGTGTGCCTGCGTCCCTGCTGCTGCATGCGCTGTCGGCGGACGCGGTGCCTGTGCTCGACGCTGCCTCGTTGCGCGAAGAGCCCTCCTCCTCCTCCTCCGATGCTTTTGCCTCGAGGCCGGCTCTGCTCGGTGGGCAGCCAGTGTTGCTGCGCGAGTTGTGCCCCGCAAGCAAACGCGGCCCGCCCCCATCAGCGCTGCTGTCGGAGATGGTGCACGAGGCGTGGCCCGCGTTCCGGCAGGAGGTGGCGCGGCTGCGTGCGCTGCCATCGCACCCCAACGTGGCGCGCGTGCTGGGCCTGTTGCTGGCCCCGCCGCGGCTGGTCATGGAGCACACGCCCGGCTCGGTGGACCTGATGACGGCGCTGCAGTCGCACCTCATCTGGCAGGGCGCGTCGCCGGCCGCCACCTCATCCACGCCCGCCCTGTGCCTGCGCATTGCGCTCGATCTGGCGCGTGGCCTGCACTTCCTGCACACGCAGCAGCCGCCCGTGACCAATGTGGAGCTGTGCTGCAGCAACGTGGTGCTCACGCTGGACGGCAGCATGACGTGCGCCAAGCTCACGGACCTAGGCCTGTCGCGTCAGCTGGAACGTCTGCGTGACGTGCAGGGCGAGGGTTGCGAGTTTGTGGCGCCCGAGGCCGAGTTTGGGGAGCCGCATCGCGCGCAGCCCTGGGTGGACGCGTACGCATACGCGCTGGTCGTGAACGCGGTCATGGCGGAGCAGATGCCGTTCGCAGACTTGGCTGGGAAGGTTCGCGAACCGTGTGTGTTGCTTCTTTCCCCCCAAAATCGCGCGCACAAACACAGGTGCATGCTGCAGACTGGAGCCGCCGCATCGCCGTGGAGGGGCTGCGTCCTGCCATTCCAGCGCACGTGCCGGCGTGGCTGCGACAGCTCTTGGCGGAACTGTGGCAGTCCGATCCGTCTCTGCGGCCGCCAATGTCGGGCGTGGTGCAGCGTCTGGAGCAGCAGGGGGGCGGCGTCGTCGCGCGCTCTGCCTCTGCGCCAGCTCGCTTGCTGCCGCCGCGGCGAAGTGCTCTGCGCGCGGTGTTCGAGCAGGAGGACAGCGGCGTGCAGGGCCTGTGCTGCGGAGGCGGCGGCAGCGAGATGTTTGTGGGCCTGCGGTCGGGCCTGCTGCTTTCGTTTGCGCTGTCGCACCATCCGCGCGTGACGCGCCGCGACGTGCTGGGCGGCAAGTTGGTGGGTCTGGCCGCGATGCCCGGCGGCTGCATGACCGTCACCACCGACGGCACCGTGCGCCTGTGGACTGAACCTGGCGCTGCGTCGCTGCCTCTCTCTGCCACCGCCGCCTCCTCCGCCGCTTCCTCCGCCGTTGGCCGCGTGCCCTCGGACGGGCTGCTGGGCTCCCTCCGCGGCCGCGTGCGCAAGAAGGCCGACGCCAGCAGCTCGCCGTCAGCGGAGCGCCTGAGTCCGCGTCACGAGGTGACGTGCGTGGCCTCGCTGCTGGACTCGGTGCTGGTGGGCAACGCGTCGGGCGTGGTGAAGCTGCTGACGCTGGCCAACGAGCCGCTGGCGGAGCTGCGCCTGCCCGCCGCCATCACGTGCGCCTGCTGGTCGGGGCGCAAGGGCGTGGCCTGGGTGGGGTCTGGGCGAAGCGTGTACCGCGTGGCCCACAGCGGCGCCGGCGGCCTGGCCATGACTCTGGTGGGGGACGACGCGCACCGCCACTCCGTCAAGGCCATGGTGCGCGCGTGCGACGGCCGCATCTGGAGCTGCACCGCGCATGGCGAGCTCATTGTGTGGGACGCCGCCTCGCTGCAGGGCGCCAAGTTGAGCCTGAAGAACATCCGCGTGCATTGCATGGCCGCCATGGAGCTGCGCGGCGTCTGGACCGTGCTGCTGGGCTGCGACGACCAGGTTCGCGTCATGAACGCAGCCCACTGCACGCTGCGCACGGTGCTGCACGTTCCTCATCGAGGAGAGGGTCTGGCCTGGAGAGGGGTGGTGGAAAGGAGGATTGCTTGCTCAACCCTTCTTTGTGTGCGCCGCGCAGTGGTGTGCCTGGAACGCGGCTCCATGGACACGGTGTGGATCGCTGTGCGCAACCGCGGCGACAAGGGGTCTCTGTACGTTTGGGAT
>CAZYYU010000127.1:0-8856 GCA_964651735.1 uncultured Gammaproteobacteria bacterium
CGTGGCGCAGTGCGTGCACAACCCGCGCCAGCCCCACATGTTCCCGCCCGGCCCGTGAGCCCCATGCTCAAGAACTGAAGCGTTCATTTGGGCTTCTTTCGCGGGTTGGCGGTGGCGATGAAGGAGTGCGCCAGCAGCTGGTGCGTCCGTCAGCAACGTCCCGCCCCAACCAACCCACAATGAACCTGCTCAGCGTTGCCGCGCCGCTGCACGTTGCGATCCAAACAGCTCGCTGCAAAGTCCTGCAAGTCCTCCGACAGCTTCTCCGGCTCCTTGAAGCTGCAGCCCCGCGTGCATATCTGCTTCAGCGCCTCCTTGCGATCTGCGCCGCGCACATGAGAGCCGCACCAGCAACCGTCGTTGCAAAACGCACCCAGTTTGTGGTACGGCGGCCGGCCCTCCACCATCTCAATCAGCACCACTCCCAGCGCCCAAATGTCCACGCCAGGGTGGTACATGCGGTTCTGCGGTGCGTTGAGCAGGAGGGGTGGCGGCGCGCCAACAAACGCGAACCTGGAAGATCTCGGGCGCCATCCACAGCGGTGTGCCCACAACGGTGGTTTTGGTGGGGTCGTTGGCGTCCTTAGGAGGAGGAGGAAGCAACCTCAGAGAAGACACACAAGACAAAACACCAGCAGACGCACCTCAGTCTTGACGGTGAGGCCAAAGTCCGACACCAGCACCTGGTCCGGCGTGTCCCCCAGCAGAATGTTGTTGCTGGGAAGAGGTGAGAGGACACCCAAAGGTCTCCCCAAACGAGCCACCTCTTGATGTCACGGTGGACCAGATTGCGCTCATGCAGCACCGACAGCGCAGACAACACGCACTTGGCCCTGTGCCGGGGCTCAGTGTGCGGCGCAGCCTGCCCTCCCGTCCCTCCTTACACGTAGGCAATGTACGGCTCCGGCAGCGGGTAGTGGGCCTTGCACAGGTCTCTGTGCAAGCCCGTTTAGCAGTGGGGAGGAGGTGCGCGCGCAACAGCGCTTACGTCAACGTGCCGCCACCGCAGTACTGCAGCGCCACCCACAGGGAGCCCGTCTGCATCTCAAAGTAGCTGCACGCAGGAGCGATGAGACGCGCGAGCAGCAACAAGAGAAGCAACTCTCACGCGGCGTAAAACTTCACAATGTTCTCGTGCTCGATCACTGCAGACGAGTGAGAGGGCGGCAAACAGCACCGGCAAAGAGGGCGCACTCTTGTGATTGGCGAGCTCCTCCAAGATGCTCTTGAGATTGGAGTCCTGCACCAAGTAAGCGATTCGTGCAATGGCAACAAAAGGCACGTACTCTGAGCACCATCACTTTCAGCGCAACCGGCTGCTCGTTCTGATCAAACGCGCGCCACACTGCAACGCGGTGAGGCGAGCACACAGCGCCGCGGCCGGCTCACCAGTGGCGTATCCTCCGTCGCCCAGCTTGGAGAAGTTGTGGTAGACCTTGTGCGGGTCTCCTGCGGGTGCACCTGTTGAGAGCAGGGACGGGGGGAGGAACGAAGCAGCCTGACCGTGCGTGATGAGCGTTGCGTAATCCACTGACTTGCGCCGCTGGCCCAGGTCCGTCGCCATGAGCGAGCGCGTGCACGCAAACGGCCCCAACCATCGCACGCACCTGAATGCGCGTCACCTTGCTCACCGCCACCGCGGACGAATCCGTCACCGCGGCCTGATGACGCGCTCAGCAAAGCCCCAACCCACAGGCTCGGCCGCACCTGTTGGATCGCAGCGGTCCACGCGCCCAGATCCTCAACCCCAGACTGAGCGATGAAGTGCACGATCTCGGTCCTGGTGGCCAGTCAAAGCGATTCGCCAAAAGCAAAGGCTCACCCGAAGAAATTCTCCGTCACTGCGCGCACAACAACGTCAGCCAGCCGCCAAAGCCAGGCAGACTCACCTTTTATACACGGGGTGTCGCGGACTGCAGCCCGTACAATCTCGGCACCCTTCAAGAAGACCACGCCCTCCGGCTTTCCCCCAGCACCTGCAGTGGAGCAGGTGAGAGGCCGCCGCTCCCACGCAACGCAGCAGCAGCACGCACCCGCGCTCGCGCTGTCCTTGAAGAAGAACATCATGTTGGCCTTGAACCGGCGGCCGTTGAGAGCGCGGCAAACGCGTTGACACCCCGCACAACCTGAAGCACACAGTAGTTGAGCTGCCAGTCTCCCGCGTTGGCAGAGCCCTCCTTCCGGTTCAACGTTCCGGTGCGGTCCGGCGTCGACCACATCCAATCGCCCTTTTGGCGCAGCACACACGTCAACGCCGGGAACACGCCCCAAACTGTTCGCACCAGCTGCTCCAACGCCTCCGACTTGCGCTTGGGGTCCTTGCGCGACTGCACCAACAGCGGTCAGGAGTCTGCTCGCCCGTCCCTCAAAGTGCAGACCTCCTCCTTCTCGTGCTCGAAGCGGTACACATAGTCCACGTACGGCGTGAGCGCCAGCAGGTCGCGGTAGTACGCCAGACGGTACTTCTTCATGTCGAGAAACGGCGCAGTGCCAGACTGGAGGTGTGTGTGAAGCGCGCGCCAAGCACGTCATTGCGCGGCCACGAACCTTCTTGAAGGCGGCGACACAGGCGGCATTCTTGTTGAGCGTCTCGTCGGGAATGCGCAGCGCAATGCCTGCACCCACAGTCAACAAACGCCGCCGCCCCCAAAGCAAAAGGGAATGCAGGAGCTGACCGTTGGTGGCAATGGGGAACTTGAGGCGCTCCGCCACAAACTTGATGGCCTGTGTGGGGTCGCGCAGTCAGCAAGTCCACAAGAAGCCCGCTGCAGCCAGCGTGGCATGCCTTGGCAGGCGTGTCGGCCAGATCCACCTCCAGCAGTTTGGAAGCCACCGGAAACGTTGGGGGGAAGTGGAACTTGATCGACATGAACGCCGTGTCTCCGACCTGGAGGACAAAGAAGATGAGGAGGAAGAGCAAGCAAGACGGTCCCAGTTGCGGCTTGCTAACCTGACGGATCTTGCCCAAAAGCGCAGAAGATGACGTGGCGTCCGAGCCCGCCAGCAGCGCCGCCAGCCCGGGCTTCCGCACAGCGTCTGCACTTCGGTGAGCCAACGAGCCGAGGCTGGGCTTGCACGCACCCGTTGACGGGCTCGCTGTGCCGCTGCCGCTCGTCTTCTTGAGCGTGCCAGGAGTGTCCGAGCCACCGCCAGACGCTGCCTTCCATCCCTGCCGCCGCAGATGAGTGTGCGGCGTGTGGACGGCAACGCATCGTCGGTACCGCGTTGCCCTGCGCAGAGGACTTGGCCGCCACTGCCGGCGACCCCGACGACCGGCCAACGGTGTCCGTAGCAGCCTGGCGTTGAGTGGGGAAGTGAGCGCAACGAAAGAGGGACGGGGGGCCGTCACGACCGTTATTTTGACTGGCAAGACGGGGCTGTTGACGCTCGAAGAGGAGTTGGTGCGAGGGCTCAGCGACATGCCCTGGTTTGGGTGGCGGCTGTTGTGAAGGAGAGCACTTGAGGCGACGCCGCTGCAACCAACCTTGAGGCCGCTCGACGATCCCTGCAAAGGCGCAATGGTGAGCACGCACGCAAACAGCCCGCACGCATGTAGCGGCGCACCGAGGTGGAAACCGACTGGCGGCCGGAGCCGTCCGGCGTCTTGGCAGACACCCAACCTCCTCCCAATCCAGCTGCGGCGGGTCAACAGACGAGCTCATGGCCACCAAAACGCGCACCTGCTGAGGCGTCGCTCTTGCTGGGGTTGGTGCGCCGAGCTGGCGTGCCCGAAGGCCCGGGGCTGCGGGCAGCGCTGCGCCGTCAGCAAAGCAGGCAACGCGTGACAGCCTTGCCTGGCACGCGACATGACGACAGGCGCGCTGCCTGCATCATCGTCCTGCAGTGCTGTCAGTGCAGCTCCAGGCGAGCAGCACGCAACAAAAAAAAACCTCAACGATGGACGACGACGAGTTGCTCAACGCCGCAGGCGGCGCAGCGCTTCTGGAGATGCTGCCGCTGCCTGCTGCGCAACGCGCTGAGCAACACGCAAAGCAGCAACACGCGCGCACTCTTTTTCGCGGGGAGCTGCGGCAACGCCTTGATGCGCGGCGACGGCTTCTCTGGCAGCGGCTCCTCCTCTGCAGGAGCCTGGGCCTGCTCACTGCGTGACGCTCCAACAAGCAGACGCTCAACACTGACCTCGCCGTCTTGCCCCTCTTGCGCCTCGCCCGCTGCGCACCGCGTCAACCAACGAGCCCTGCTTTGCCCCACACCCTCCTTCACCTGTGCGATCCAATGACGCCGTGTCGATCAGGTTGATGTACGTGCAGTTCCTGCGCAGCGCGCGCGCTCAGCGACGTGACGCCAAAAAGGGCTCTCCTCACTCCAGAATGCGCCGGTAGTGCGACAACGGCTTGTTCTCGCGCAGCTTGAGCACCTTGCGGCGCGACCGGAACGCCACGGCCTGCGGATCCTCGGCGTCCTTTCGTTTTTGACGCGTTAGCCGCCCCCACGCGCTTCTCTGCTGCCCTCGTTACCTGGTCGATGGCGCGCGACGAGACGCACAGCGCGTAGTCGCTCCACAGTATCTCGTGCTGCAGCTCCTCGGCCTTGTTCGCAGTCAGACAAGCAAAAAAGCACCACGAGCCCCCGACGCCCGTGCGCAAGACTCGCTCGCTGCAGCAGTGGCCGACGAACAAGCCACGCCGCGCCGCCAGGCGAGCGAGAGAAACGCAAACAAAGCTCCCGCGGCGAGAAAGCGCTCGCGCTCACGCTGCGTCACGCACACCGCCACGTCCGGCAAGCACACGAGGACAGTACCAGCAGATCGAGCACGTCCAGCGAGTTGATGCTCAGCGGCACCTCCAACTCGACGTACTTGCGCCCCGTCTCCAGCTGCAGCAGCGTCGACAGCTTCACGTTGAGGCGCACGTAGCCGCCCCCGTCGCCGCCGCCGTCCTCCATTGCCGCGGCCGCTGGTTGCCCCCTTGCTTGTCCTTTTTGCGCCTCGTCGCTCAGTCCGCCATCTGCAGCACGCCCCTCTGCAAGACGGGATGTCGAAGCAAGCACCAAAAAACTAAGAGAACATTTTTCATGCCACCACGACTGGCTGCGCGGGAGGCGGTTGTGTGGTGGCCACCTCGTGCTGCTGCTGCTGCGCGCTTTTGCACTCGGTTCCGAGCCAAAGCAGCGCCACGGCCACTGCCAGCCCGCTGATGCAGCACCACAGCGTGAGCACGGCCCACATGCGATCCAGCAGGGCGCCGCTGGCAATGGAGAACACCAGGGCCCCGCAGTTGAAGGCGCAGTACGGAATGGCAAACACGAGGCCCAGCCACTCGGGGCGCTCCGCGTACATGCCCATGGAGCCCCAGAGCGCGCTCGACGTGGTGCCGTAGGACAGGCCCAGAAGCACCAGCCCGCAGTACATGGCGGCCGCCTGGCCAGGGCACAGCAGCATCACCAGGTTGCCAACGAAGAGCAGCGCGGCCCCGGCAACGGCCACCTGGAACTGATGCGCGCGCGTGAAGCAGCAGCCGGCGGCCGGCGCAACCACCACAAGAACCTTGAGGTTGGAGCGGTGCTGCAGGCGGGACAGCACAGCGCCTGCGTGGGTGAGCAGCGCAGGCACAGAGCTGCGGCAATACCTGCGCCGAGCGTTGCCACGAGCGCCACTGCCAGGCTCACTGCCACGAGCTTTGCCGCAACGTCTGCGTCCTGGTGGGACCCCCAGCGTCAACAATTCGCGTCCGACAGCCGCTCACTCACCACGTCAAAGTATCGGTGCAGCAGGTCCACGGCGTAGTTGTACTCGGTCCTGTGGCGCATCAAACGGGCGCCACACACACACGCGCGCTCTCTCATACCATTCGAGCCCAAACAGCAGCAGGTTGAGCAGCACGGCCACCCAGTACGGTCTGCGGAAAGAGCGCAGCGCCAGCCGCGGAGAGTACGCTGCGCTGTGGCTTGCAAGTGAGCAAGGGTCGCGAGACAAAGAAGGCTCTGACCCCTCTGCTGTGGCGTTCTGCTGCTGCTGCTGCTGCTTTCGCTTGGGTGCGGCGATGCGCTCGTTGGCCGTCAGCAGCGCAGCGCCGATGCAGCACAGGCCCACGAAGCCCACACCAGCCCAGAACACCCCCACCCAGCCGCTGAGGGTGGCCATGGAAGGGAGCGCCAGGAACGAGAAGATGTCGCCCAGCAGCTCGCTCTGCAACAAACGGTGAGCTCGGCTGCCACAAAGGAGGCAAGCACTCACAGCGATCCAGCACGAGACGCCAAAGGCAAGTGCGTGCGACCACCAGAGCGTCAGGAACGCGTCGTGGCACAGGAACATGCCTGGTTTCGCTGCAGTGAGAGCTGACGAAAAGCGCGCGTCAGCATTGCCTTCGGAGCCCACGGACTGCACCAAGCGCGCCACCAGAAGGAGCGGGTACGAGGAGATGGAAGCTGCAGCGCGCGTCAGCTGCCCAAACCACCCGCCAAGCATCGCCTGACCGGACACAGCCTGCAGGATGGTGCCCAGCAGCAGAATCGCCGTGAACATGCCCACGCAAAAGGACACGCCCACTCTGTCCACGATGAGCCCGATGCCCACGCATGCGATGCCCGGCACGTAGCTCAGCCCAAACACCACGCCCAGCTGCGCGTCGCTCATGTTGAAGCCTTGCTGTGCGTCCACCTCCACCACCCTCAACGGGTCGCCTCCGGCTGTGAACCCGAAGAAGGCCAGGCTGCAAGGCCACGTCATCATCGGGTTTGTCCACTTTGCGCGAAACAACCCACCTGCAGGCCACGAGCACCAGCCAGGAGCTCCAGCCACTCAGCGTCCTTGCGCCGCTCAGCTTGGCGAGGCCGCTGGAGGAAGAGGCGGTGGAAGAAGCGGCGCCTGCGGTGGCAACCGTGGCGACCTGGTCCTCAGGGCGGGTGGCGAGGTCCACACACAGGTCCGACATGGCGCGCGAAGCGCAAACCCATTCAACAGCGGCCGGGATGAAAGCGCCGCTCGTGCCGGTCCCTCGTCGCAGACCCCTGGCCCGGCGCTTGGCCCATGGCAACTGCGGCACATGCCTGCGGGCTCTGCGGTGCACACACGCCCCCTTGTCGTGGTTGACAGCGTGTTGAGATTTCCTCCAAGGGTCATGAGCGCAGCACCGCTGTCGCTGGTGTACGTGACGGCCCCTGACGAGGCTGTGGCGCTCGCGCTGTCCACGGAATTGGTGCAGCAGCGGCTGGCGGCGTGCGTGACGCGTGTGCCCCAAGTGCGCTCGCTCTTCACTTGGGAGGGCAAGCTGGAGCACGCCACTGAGGTGCTGATGCTGGTCAAGACGGAGACGCGCCTGGTGGACGCTGTGACGGCGCTGGTTTGCGCCAAGCACCCGTACGCGGTGCCTGAGGTCATCAGCCATCCGCTGAGCGCGCACGGCAACCCCGCGTACTTGGCCTGGGTGTCAGCGTCCGTGGCGCCGCCGCCGCCCACCGTTGCCAGCCCGCTGAACGACGCCGTGGTGTCGCGCCCCAACGGGCTGGCGCTGCGCAACCAGTACTTGGCCGCCAAGCCGTTCCCGGTGATCCGCCTGACGGACGTGTTCGGCAACTCGTTCCTGGAGGACGTGTACGACGCGCTGGCCACCAAGGCCACCTTTGAACCGCGTTCCAACGACCTGTACCTCTTCATGCAGAGCGAGGACCTGCGCTCCATCGGCGAGCGCGAGCCAGTCATCAAGCAGCTGGCTGAGTTGCTGTACAGCGAGCAAATGCTGGGCTTCATGCGCGCCGTCACGGGCATTGAGCTCACCAACCAGGTGGACATGTCGGCCACCTTCTACTCCAACGGCTCGCACCTGCTTGCGCACGATGATCGTGAGAGCACGCGCCGTGTCGCCTTTATCCTGTACCTGACGCCCAAGGGCTGGAGCGAGGCCGATGGCGGCCATCTGCGCTGCTACTACTCGGACCCCATCACGCGCATGCCGGACCCGCACCGCTACATCCAGTTCCTGCCTGAGTGGTCCACGCTGGCCTTTTTCTCAGTGTCGGCGCAGTCCTTCCACTCGGTGCAGGAGGTCACCACGGAGAAGATGCCGCGCGTCGCTGTCTCGGTGAGGCTGCGTTTGGTTGCGGCCAGCATTGCTCAACGACGCACGCAAGGGCTGGTTTCACGGGCCGCCGTCAGATGAGCCACAGCTGCAGCCCATCTTGTTCCCGCCCCTGCAAGAGCTCGCGCCGCTGCAGGACGCGTCTGACCGCGTGTCTGAGCTGGTGAACCCGCTGTACCACGCGCCGTCTGAGGTGTTGGTGCGCAAGATGCGCAAGCGGGGCGCCGTGGCGTGCTCTTCCTTCTTTGCGGACGGCGTCATCCGCACGCAGGAGTTTGTGCAGCAGTCGTGGCACGACACGGGCCCGCTGCATGTGCGCTACTACCAGCGCTGCTCCAACCCCTCCGGCAGCCTGAAGCAGGTGCGCGACCTGCTGCGCGGCTCCTCGTTCCTGCGCTGGGCGGAGCAGCTGGTCGGCGTGCACATGAGCCTTGCCAGCGTGGAGGTGCGCCGCTTCGTCCGCGGCCAGCACTACACGCTGCTGCACGACCCCATCAACTCCGGCGACGCCGCCACCGTCACCGGCGACACGGTTCAGGTTGTCATGTGTCTCAGCGACCCCGCCGCGGATGGCCAGTGGGATTCTGCCCACGGAGGTTGTTGGCGTTTGCCTCTTCCTCGTCTTTGCTCACACGTGCCTCCCCCCCAAGGTTACCTCTGCATGATTGACTCATCTGATGGAAGCGAGCTGCTGAGCGCCACTCCGCTTTCCAACTGCCTGACCGTTGCCCTTGTGGAGCCTGGCGTGGACACCTTTGTCAAGTACGTGTCTGCCAGCGCGCCAGCTGATCGCGTGGACTGTGTCGTTCGGTCAGCATTT
>CAZYYU010000128.1:0-7675 GCA_964651735.1 uncultured Gammaproteobacteria bacterium
GACGACGTGCAGCCGTTGCCTCCTGCTTCGCCGCAACAGTCACCGCGTGTGGACGCAGCGCCGCAACGTCCGACGCCTGTTGGTGAGGACGACGACGTGCAGGCGCTGCCTCCTGCTTCGCCGCAACAGTCACCGCGTGTGGACGTGCCGCAACATCCGAAGCCCGTTGATGAGGATGACGACGTGCAGCCGTTGCCTCCTGCTTCGCCGCAGCAATCGCCGCGTGTGGGCGCAGAGCCGGACGATGTTCAGCCTGGAGGGGGTTCAGAGCTGGAGGTGCACAAGGCCGGTGCAGAAAGCGATGGTGACGGCCATCTCCCAACGTTGCCTCTTGCGCCAGCCGACAGCCCCAGAACGGCAGCAGCGGCAGCTGACGAGACCGTTAACAGCGCTGTGGACGACGAAGAGGACGTGCTGCCGCCGCTGCCACCTGCGCCGGTGGACTCGCCCCCTGCATCACCGCGGCCTACAGACGCCGCAGTCCCTGCTGCATTCGTGGCCAGAGGACCCAAGGCTGCCGCTCGCGCTGCCTTGCAGGGCGTTGGCAGCACAGCCCACAATGAGGACGACAACGATGACGACGACGACGACGACGACGTGCCGCCGCTGCCGCCTGCCCCGGCTGACTCACCTGCGCCGTCACCCCGACGTGTCACCGCGCCCATGCAGGACCATCTGGGTGACGAGGGGGACGAGGGCTCAGGCGCGCCCGCTTCGCTTGCATCGCCGCGCATCGTCCCGGAGCCCTTGCCGGCCAAGCCCGTCGCTGTGGCAGCGCCGGTTTCGGTTCCTGTGGCCGCTCCTGCATCGGATGCGGTCTCTGCTGCGCGTCTCAAATCGCAACAGATCCGCGAGCGCATCGCAGAGCAGCAGCGCCTGGAGGAAGCCAAGCGCGCCGAGAAACGACGGCTGGAGGAGGTGGCGCGCGAAGAAAAGCGCAAGCAGCTGGAAGCGGAGAAGGAGGAGCGACGGCGCGCGCTGGATGCCGAGGCAGAACGCCGCCGGCAACAGGAGTTCGAGGCGGACATGCGCCTGCGCGAGCAGCGCGTGGAGCAGGAAGCAGAACGGGCGCGCGAGCGCTCACGGCTGGAGAGCGAGGTGGCCCTGGCCGAGGCTGCCAGTCGCGCAGAGCAGGAGGAGCGCCAAGCGCTGGAAGAGCTGGCGTCGCGGTCCAGCGTTGCATCGGCGCCGCCCACGACCGCAACAGCCGCATCACCTGCCGCGCCATCGGCTGCATCGTCTTCCTCGCGTGCACGCGCGGAGGACATTTTGCTGCGCGCCAAGGCACTCGCCGCCAAGGCCAAGCAGCAGCAGCAAGGCGAGGCGCCTGCCGACGGGGACAAGTCGCGCACCAGCTCGGTGCTGGAGCAGGCTCGCCAGGCCCGCCTGCAGGCCAGTGCACCATCGGGTCGTGGACGCGGTGGCCTCACGGCTGCAGACGCGCTGTCACTCTCGTCGGCGGCCGCGGACCGCAAGGGCAGGCGCCTCAGCGTGGCGCTCAGCGTGCCCACGGGTGGGCGTGGAGAGGGCTTGTCCAGAGTGACGCAGTTGCAGCCCAGAGCGGCGACCGCAACGACTGCGTCGACGTCGGGAGCAGACGATGCGCGCTTCGCCGATGACGCTGCTGCTCCTGTTGTTGTCAAGCCCGTTGTGCCAGCCAGACCCGCGGTTCCGCCTCGCACCACCAGCGCCGCCAACAACACGGGGGGCGAGGAGGCCGCCAAGCCCCCTGTGCCGCCGCGCAAGCCAGTGTCCAACCCTGGCTCCACCAACAACTCGCCTGCTCTCTCGGCGATGGATCGCAAAGCTGCATTGAGGGCGCAGCTTGCCTCCCGAGCGTCCACGGCGACAACGACGAATAACAACGAATGAAGCGCAACAACACGGAAGACGAGTGGAGGGGCACGCAGTTGTCCCATCCGTCTGCTCTGCAGCCAGCCAGACGATGGAGAAGATCAAGCAGATCCTGCATCCGCGTCTGCGCTCCGGCACCACGGGGGACCGCCCTCGTCCCAGGTCCCCAGCGGCTGCTGCTGCCTCAGTGCCGGACGTGCCCCTGTCGGTGGACTCTGATCGGCTGCGCAACACGCAGCCGCCGCGGCAGGCGGCGCAGCAGCAGACCGCACAGCCGCCGCAAATGGCTTCGTCCAGCCCGGCCCTCAGCCGGCCCCAGGTGCAGGTGGTGGTGCATCGCGTGCAGAACGTGGGCGTGCTGCCAGGCCAGCGCCTCTTCTGGCTGCTGAAGCTGCGGGGCGTGGACGGCTCGGTGGTGCAGAAGCAGCGCAGCACCTCGCACGGCGCCACCGGCAATCGCACGGACTGGGACGAGGCCTTTGTCTTCACTCCCGACTTTGAGGGCCAGCTGCTCGAGCTGCGGCTCATGGTGCGCGGGCTTTTGTGTGTGCGCGCGCGCGGCCCGCCGTGACTCTTTGCAGGCGTGCGACGTGGTCCTGGGCGCGGAAGTGCGCAAGCACACGTTGGCCACGCTGTCGTTGCAGGTGTTCATGGAGAAATTGGCCGCGGAGCCAATCCAGTTCCGCCTGTTCGGCTTGCACGCCGTGGACAGCGACTGGGTGGAGGAGGGCTTTGTGCTCTTGTCGCTGAACGTCGACCAGAGCACGGAGGACAGTTTCTGGCGCATCTTTGAGCGCCACAACGTGGATCTCAGGCAGCGCGTGCCCTTGGAGGGCGCCAACGAGGAGCAGACAGCGATCGCGGCCATCCTGCAGCACCTGAAGCCCATTCTGCAAGCGTACTGGGTGCTGCTGTACACGGTGCTGCGCCCCATCTACTGGCTCGTCGTCGACGTGCGCTCAGTGCTCACGGACTGGACGGACCCGGGGCTGACCATTCTGTTCTTCGTGGCGAGCCTGTACCTGTGGTGGTCCTGCCGTGTGCTGCCCGGCGTGGTGCTGTTTGTGGCCTTCAAGATACTGCGCGTGGTGGGCAGCCGACCTGGCGAGATGCCCGACGACCTGGACGCCAAGGGCATGCTGCGCGAGTATCAGGGTGCGTGGTCTCTGTCGGGCAAGGCGAGCAAGCGCCCTGACGCTGGTGACGCAGTGGCGCGCGACGCGCTCAAGTACGGGCGCGTGGACCCGCTGTCCTACAAGCTGGTGAGGCTGCTGTTGTTGTTGTCTCCCTCATCGTTAAGAACAACAAGGTTGCTTGGGAGCTGCGGCTGCAGAAGGCCGGCCAGAGGCTGCTGCGCCTGGAGACGGCGCTGCGGCGAGGCGATCGCCTGACGGCCGTGGCGGTGGTGGGCGGTCTGGTGCTGTACGCGGTGGCGTACTTGCTGTTGCCGCTGTGGGACATGGCCACCGTGGCCATGCGCACCGCGTTCTTGGCGGTGCTGTGCCACATCACCATTGTCGTGCCCATTGGGCGCCGCTTCCCCTTCTTGTTCAAGGGCATCGCCCGCAAGTGCAAGCGCGCCGTGGCCGATTGGGTGCGCCGGCTGCGATCGCGCTTCCTCAAGGAGCAGGTGACGGCCACCGACAAGTTCGAGGGTGACGCCAAGCAGCGCCTCACCGACGAGGACTGGACGCGCGTGTGCCAGAAGATAGGCACCAAGACGACGCTGGGCCGCAGCGAGCGCCTGGGCAAGCAGGACGCGGTGGGCGACTGCATGTACCGCCTGGTCAGCGGCGAGGTGGCCATTGTCAACGACGGCCACGAGCTGGGCACGGAGATTGCGCTGGGTGCGCCGCTCACGCTGCTGCAGACCAACGCGTTGCTGGGCCACGGCCGTCAGACGCAGGTGCTCCACCCTTTGTTGGTTGTTGGTTGTTGAACATCCCCGCTGCCTGCTGCTGCAGGAGGTGGTTGCCACCAGGCAGTGCACGTTGTACGAGTTGGGCGTGGACGCGTTCCGCAACCACCTGGTGTCCAACCCAGCTCTGGCGCGGCGCTTCTGGGCTGCCACCGCCGTCAAGCTGGCGGGTGAGCTGGCGCAGATTTACACGCAGTGGGCGCAGCTGGCTGGCGACCAGTTGCTGCGCGAGGCGCTGCGCAAAGGAGGTGGGCTGTTTGATTGATGGATTGATGGTTGGTGCTGAGCGGGTGGCTGGCGCAGCGTCGGGACGCCGCATGCTGAAGCGTGAGGTGGCGACCATGGTCTCGCAGCGCTTTGACGTGGATCTGTCCCACATGGTCAACATGGAGGTTGGTCTGTGCGCGAGCAGCCGGCGCCGTGTTTGCTGACAGCGGTCCGCCAGTCTTTTCCGGACATTACGTGCAAGAGCAAGGCACGTTTGCTGGGCTGGCGTTCTTGCCACCAAGTGACGGTCCCCGGACCAGGGCCCAGTGAGTGCGCGGCACTTGGGCACCGTCGTGCTGAACGCCACGCACATCTTCTTCACGTCCAACGAAGCCGGCGCCGAGGACTGGTGCTTCCCCATTGACCATGTGGTGCGCATGAGCGTCAAGAGCGGCAAGGCCGTGTTTGGGCAGCCGCCGAAGCAGAGCCTGGTGCTGGTGTTCCGCGAGGTCGAAGTGAGGAGCCGCCCCAACTTTTTGTTTGCTGGCGTGCAAAAAACAATCACGGCCCGCCGCAGGCATCAGCCATTGGCGGCGCCGGCAAGCTGCTCGAAGCGGTACGGGCGAGCAAGTCAAAGCAAGCAGATGACGTCTCAAACGCGGCGAATTGGGCAGGGTGAGACGCTGACCCGGGTTGGACCGCGGCCGGAGACGCAGAAGACGCTGAGCGCGCGCACGGGCATCCACGGCGTGCTGCGCGCGCTCATGGCGTCCATGCAGCGTGCCAGCGTGATGGCGTCGTGCACGCTGTACGGGCCTTCGCTGCAGGGCGTGGAGATCACCAAGGCATGGGGGCGGCCTTGCTTCGTCGCTGAGGGCGGCCATCTCACAGCGTGCAGGACATTGAGATGCACATGCACAGCACCGTGCAGAAGCTCTTCCTGCAGCCGGTTGACGTGAAGACGCGCATCGAAGCCGAGGTGCTTGTTCGTGCTGCTGGCGCAGGTGGCGCCATCTCAGCGCGCGACGCAGGCACGCACGTCCAATGGACGGGGCGACTTGCTGCACGTGGAAGAGACAGCGGCAACGGTGAGCGCTGCCGGTGCAGGGTTTGCACGCGTAACGCGTGAACGTCCAAAGGGGAATGGCGCGCTCCTTGACCGCATCCACGCCCCGCACTCTGTGGTACTGGCCTGCTGCTGCGTTGCTGCGTCGCCCAACACACCGGCGCGCAGGTGTTTGAGGCCGGCAAGTACTACGACGCGTACTTCACGCTGCTGGAGGGCACGCTGCACTTTCAACTGGGGCAGGGCCTGGACGACGTGAGCACGCTGCACTGCGGTGCCCGCATTGGCGTCGCCAACTTCCTGCGCGGCACGCCGCACTCCTGCACGCTGGTGGCGGGGCCGGAGCGCGTGAAGATCCGCGAGATTTCGCGCGAGCGCATCAACGACCTGTCAGAGCACAACCCCGGCACCGTGGCACAGCTGTACGAGTTCATGGCCTACGTGCTGGCGGACCATGTGGCGCTCGCGTGGTCTGGCATGATTGGCGGTGCGCCGCTGTTGCTGCCTTTGGTCTTTCTTTGGCAGGCTGAGCTTGCTCCAGGATTGAGCGTGTTTGAGAGCTTGCCGCCTGCAGTGTTGGATCAGTTCAGGTTGCAGCCGAGAATGTCAGCCCCCCTCCTCCTCTCGGTTGCTGATGGAACAGTTGCAGGCAGGCCACGTTGAGCCGCGACCGCGACCGCTGCGCTCGGATCCTTGAGGCTGCAGCCCACGCGCCTGCAACAGCTGAGCCCAAGTGAAAAGCCTTTGGAACGGAAGGGTCGCCGCCAATGCTGCTGCTGCTCCTGACTGTGCTGCTCGCGGTGGCGGAGGGCTGCTGCACGCTGGACACGTTCCACGGCCACCACTCCATCACCGTGTTTACTGCGCCGGGCGTGGAGGGACCGGGCAAGGCCGCGGGCTGGGCTGCACGCGGACCCATTGTGGCAGACGCCGTCAACCAGAGGCTCGCAGTGAAGGACTCGGGGTTCGCCATCGTGGCTGGTTTGCGGGCCTTTTGTTGCTTTTTCTCGCGCTCCGCCGTTGACTTCCCGCCCCCCAGACAACAACGGCAACCTGACCCCGTTCGCGGGCACTGTCATCTTCGACGCGCCAAACTCTGTGGCTGCAGTGTACAGCGGCCTTGTCGGTTGCTACAAAGTGTCACCGCTGCCTGCGCTGGTGCTCAAGTACGTGGCTGCGGTATGACGCGCCTGTGGGGGGCTGGCAATGTTTCAGCCTGACTCTCCAACTCGGCATTCCTCAGGCCAAGCTTGGTTGCTTCCCCGACGCAGCCAAGGTTGCAACCATCGCGCTGCCCTCGTCCACGGCCAACGTGTACCAGCGTGCGTTGTTCGTGCCCGGCCACGGAGGCTACAACCTGACGCAGACCGTGGACGCCGCCACATGCCAGCTGATGGCCAACGACGTGGCCATTGTGAATGGCAACGGGCCGGAGCACCCAACCGCTTTCGCCAAGCAAACGCTGTGGAACGTCACCGCGGGCCTGGGACCACTGGGGTCCACGATTTTCAACGTGCCTGCCGATTGCAAGTCCGTCAACGCCAGCGTGTTCCACAAGATGCTGCCGCTGCTGCCCTTCTTCTGATGAGGACGCGGTGGCCAGATAAAGACACGCGCTCGCATTCAGTGGAGCCCCTTCATCTTCTCCGCCATGCACTTCTCCAGAGCTTGCTCCGGGTCGAGGCACTTCTGCCGCACAAACTCCTTGCGACCGCGAGGCTTGTTGGTCTCCACGCACGTGGCATACGCGTCGAACTGGTCCGGGCACGACTCCTGCACCAAGCAGTGCGCGAACGCCATCTGCGGAGAGACGGTCATCAGCCTGGGCAAGGGTGGGGCGAGCACGGGGCCGCGTCACACCCCGTAGCGCCGGCAGGGCTCCGATTTGGAGCCGGTGGACGCAGCGGTGTCGGAGAGGCACTCAGCGTACACCTTGGCGTCGCTCCTGCAGCGCCCACGTCCCACGGACAGGTAGTCGTGCACCGTGACCCTCAGCCGCGCGGACGTGTCCTGCTGAGGGCCATCCATGCATGCAGCGCCCCTCTCACTTGACACGAACTCGGAGGGGCTGATCCCGTGGGGCTGAGTGTGCCGTGCAGTCGCTTGGGGAGCAGCAGGGGGAGGCAAGGCGGACGCGCTGGTTGGAGCGAGGCGTCCATGAGCAAGCCCAGCAAGGGCGCGGGCCCTTCGGGAGGCAACAACAGCAACAACGACGTGAAGCGCTGGGTCGGCAAGCAGGTGCGCCGCTTTTTGTCGCTCTTGCACGCTCGCAACGCCCGCTCACCGCGCCCGCCCAGGTCATCGTCAAGTTCGTGGGTGGCCGCGAGGTGGTGGGCACACTCAAGGTTGGGGGCTGAGAGGCTGCCCGCGCTTTCAGTAACTTGGAGAGGGCAGGGCTACGACACGCTGGTGAATCTGGTGCTGGACGACGCGGTGGAGACACTGCGCGACCCGCAGGATCCCTACAGGTTGACGGATGAGACGCGCTCGCTGGGCTTGGTGGTGGCCCGCGGCACTTCAGGCAAAGAGTGCCCTGCAGGCTTGTGTATTGAGCGCTGACGGTGGCTTTGCAGTGATGCTGATCATGCCGCTCGAGGGCCGCTCCGAGGTGGACAACCCCTGGCAGCAGA
>CAZYYU010000128.1:7685-8591 GCA_964651735.1 uncultured Gammaproteobacteria bacterium
AGTCATCGAATGAATGGGGGCCGCGTTCAAAAGACGAGCGCAGCAGCGTCATCCTCATCCTCGTCATCCTCAACAGTGCTGCGACAGCTCCGTGAGCGCTTGGTGCGCGACAGCAAACGCATTCCCAACCCGGCAGCGCGCAGCGCCATCTTGCGGGCCGTCTTGGCCCTGCCCGCCAGTGTGAGGATCACCTTGCCCGATGGAGGAGCACACTCACTTGCGCTTCTCGTCCTTCCACAAGACAGCGCCGTGGCTCGCCGACCGCCGTTCCTTGGCCGCTACGTGCTGTGCCTGGCGCACAGCAGCGGTGTCTGCATCGCTGCTAAAGGGCCAGTGGCGCACGCCCAAGGGAGGCACGTCAATGTGCGGGCGCCAAATCATGCTGTCGCGGGCATGCGTCAGCGCGGAGCAAAAAGGGCACAACGGGAGCGCACCACGAGGCGTCGGTTTCAGTCTTGCGCAAGAACTGGTGCGCGTCAAGTGCAAGCACCCTGCATGCTGAGTGAGGTCGCAACCACTGCTGCGCCTGGGTAGCAGCTTCACCGACCGGCGCGAGCCCTGCCCGGACCGCCGCGTCAGCAAGAACGAGCCCATTCCGCTGACGCACCCAGTAGAGGTTGAGGCCCGCACCTCGCGAGCGCGCATACACCTTGGCCACCAAGCGCGCAGGACACATGGCAACGCAAAGCGCGGCTGTTGCGGAGCCGCCCGATCCCAGCCAGACTGCCAGCAGTGCAAACGCCACAGAGGCTGATGACACCTCAAGGTCCATGGCCCGGTAGTCGGGGGAAGAGCCCAGCAAGCGGAACGCCCAGCGGTCCACAGACGCCCAACGGCCGCACATGGCGAGCTGCAGCACTTGCACCGCCAACTGCGCGACCAACAACGCCCCATAGCCACGCAGCA
>CAZYYU010000129.1:0-7086 GCA_964651735.1 uncultured Gammaproteobacteria bacterium
GCCCCACTCGGCCATCACTGCGCAGCAGCACGTCAGCACAAGCTCACGTGACCACACGCAGACCACGGCTGAAACGCGTTTCAGGAAAACCCGGAACAAGGCCAGAAAGGGCTTGTGCCGATCCAGCGAGGTCCGAGGCAACCCTACAGCAAGCCTCGTGCAGACCACGGCCGGCGCCAGGGCTCCCGCAAAACAAAGGCCTCCCGCCAGGTCGCCGGCTCAAGCTCGACCCGCAGCAGCGTCCCGTACCCGCTCCCTTGCCACCCACGAGACCCTCGGAACTTGCAAAACAACAAGGGTCGTCGCAGCAAGCAGCAGCCGGGCCCAGTCATCGCAGCAGACCCCTGCCCAACTGCGCCATGTCCAAGCGTAGCAGGAACCGACTTGATGACGGCGACGACGACGACGACGACGAGGGCGAAGAGGAGGATGATGAGCGTGAGGAGCTCGTGAGCAGCCATCCGTGGAGGGTGCGGCCCTGGGGCAACTTCTGGGAGGCCAACGGGGCCGACGCAGTGTGAGTGGCGTGGTTTGCACGCGTGTTCCACGCTTGACCGGCACGCAGCGACGTGAGGGGCCAGGGGTTGGGCGCGCTGGCAGCGCTGGATGACGCCACGCTGCTGTCGGTGCTGGCGTGCTGCGGAGCCCGCGATCTGGCCCGGCTGTCGCAATGCTCGCGTGCGCTGGCCGTGTATGCAGACCATGAGCCGCTGTGGAAGGACCTGCTGTTGACAGAGCGCGGTGGCGACTGGACGTGGCGGGGCAACTATCGTGACACTTACAGCGGCCGCCAGCACCGCCCGTTCCCTGTGCAGGGCCTGTACAGCGACCTGCTGAACAAGTCGTGGGTGTGCGCCACTGCACAGTTCAACCGCGCGTGGCTGGGCGTGGACACAGTGCCGCGTGAGCAGGGTCTGGTGCGGGCCTTTGCTGCGGTGCTGCGTGTCGCTCAGGCCCCCCACTTTGCAAGCGGCTCACGGTGGACGATTTCGTGCGGCGCTTCGAGAAGCCCAACCGGCCCGTGATCCTGACGGGCATGATGGCCAACTGGCCGCTGTACACGCAGTTGGAGAGTTGGAAGCAAGCAGTGGCGGACATGAAGTTCAAGGTGGGAGTGCGCCGTTGCTGAAGACGCGCTCTCAGCCCTTGCGTGCGTCAAGGTGGGCGATCACCAGATGGCGTTTGGCAGCTTCTGGGCCATGTGTGCCGACGCGATGGATGAGGATCCGCTGTACCTGTTCGACAAGCGCTACACCGCCAAGTACCCGCCGTTCCAGGGCATGTACGAGGTGCCGCCCTTCTTCACACAGGACCGCGATCTGTTCTCGCTGCTGGTGAGGCTGTGGTGTGGCGATGGGTGTGGCGCTCATGTTGTGAGTGCAGGGCGAGCAGCGGCCCGACTACCAGTGGCTCATCGCCGGCGGTCCGTGCTCGGGCTCCGCCTTTCACATCGGTACGTGTGTGAATGCATGCGTGCGTTGGCGTGACGTGCAGCCCCGCAGACCCAAACGGCACCAGCGCCTGGAACGCGGTGCTGTGCGGCCGCAAGAAGTGGATACTGGCCCCCAAACACACGTCCATTCCCGGCGTCATCCCCGACTCGGACTACGGGCAGGTGGCGACGCCGGGTACGGGTTGGCGTGGCGTGGCGTGGCGTGGCGTGGCGTGACGTGACGTGTGGCGTGACGCGCAGTGTCGGCCGTGGAGTGGTTCGTGGACTTTTACGCCCAGATGAAGGAGCTAGGAACTCCCGTGCTGGAGTGTGTGCAGCGGCCCGGCGAGATCATTTACGTGCCTCACGGCTGGTCAGTGGCCGCCACTGCAGCCCGCGCCGCACTGCTCACTGCCTGGCACAGGTTCCACATTGTGCTGAACTTGGAGCCGTCCATCGCCATCACGCACAACTACGTGTCCGAGTCCAATCTGCACAGCGTGATGCGGTTCCTGACGCACAGCCCCGAGCACGTGTCGGGTGTGAGCGAGAAGGACAAGGCTCTGCTGGGCCCCCGGCTCAGGCAGGCGCTGCAAACGCAGGTCAGCAGCAGGCAGCAGGCAGGCTCTGTGGCTCACTGGTGCGGCGCAGAAGCCCGATGTGTACGCGCGCCTTTTGGAGGAGGAGGCCCGCCGCGCTGCGCCCAGCCCGTGGGAAGCCACCAAGCAAGGCCCTTCCTTCTCGTTGCTGGGATAAATGCGCGCAAAGCGCGGTTGATGGCGAGGGTCCGATGAGCACGCCCGCGCAGGGCATGGGCCCGAGTCACACCCAGCAAGGCGTGACGGCTGCGGCGCAGAGGGAGGAGGCCCTCGAGCGTGGCGGTGACGTTGGGGAACCCGCGTCCGCAGCCCACGAGGGTGGCGCGCAGCTGCCCGTGACGGCCTCACTGGGGGAAGCGAGCGTGGCTCGCCAAGCCTCTGCAGTGGCGGCCCAGCAGGAGCATTGGGAGGAAGCTGCGACGGTGCTGGGGGGCCAGCGACGGACCAGCGGGGCGCAACAGCCGCAGGACGAGGACGGACACCTTGACGTGACGACGCCGCTGTATGGAGAGCGACGGGGGAGCGGTTCGCAGCAAGCAGCGGATGTACGGCCGGGCCTGGCGCGGAGCGCGATGGATGCGGTGCGGCGCCGGTTCAGCTTCCCCGCCAACGCCCCACCGCTCGAACCCGTCGACGTGGAGCAAGGCCTCACGCCGGTGCTGCAGCAAGAGGAGGACGCGGTGACTCACCATTGGCCGGTGTGTTGCGGGGGTGTGGCTGGCTGGCGGTGGTGACAGGCTGCGCAGGTGGACGCGCTGAGCATGAGCCGCTCTCGGTCGTGGGCCGGCAGCGGCAGCGACGACAGTGCAGGCCACGGCGCAGGAGCGCTGCGGCAGCGTCAGGTGCGCGGCCACTGAGAAGGGAAGCGTACTGACCGCGGCGCTGCAGGTGTTCAGCAGCAGCGCCAACGACGCCGTGGCGGCGTACGCGGCCAGTGTGGGTGACGCCGAGCTGGGTCACAGCGCACTGCGGCCCGCCACGGCCCGCAAGACCTCTGCCTCCACCCCCACTTCGCGCAGCGCGCTCACCACGTCGGCCAAGCATTTCTTCACCATCCAGAATCCGCCACGCAACGCCAAAGTGAGCGCTGGTCTTCTGTACCTCAGACGCTGCTCACGCACCGTCGTCCAGGGCTGGGCGCGCGTTGCCTACCTGGTGGTGGTGTTCGTGCTGCTCGTGGCGGTGGCGGCGGTGACCAACCAGTATGAGGGGGCGCGTTTTTGCTGCGCGTCCTTCGTCTCACAGCCTCTTTCTCCAGACAGGTTGTGGCGGTGGGCGCTGTGGTGTGGGCTGACGCGGGCCTTAGTACGCCAGTTGGCGGCTGCCCGCCACGCCGCGGACACGTGTTCGTGCCTCCGGGTTCGTTTGTTGGGGGTGTGGCGCTGCACTCAACTCAGCGGCACGAACAGTCCCGTCACCGTCACGTCGCTCAGCGCCACAGCCCACACCGCCGCGCCCTTTGCTGCGCTCACACTGCCCGGTAGGTGGTGTGCAGGTGCAGTGCACAGACGTGCTCACCGCTGCCAGCGTCGTTGGCGGAAGTGAACCGCAGCACTCTGCGTGAGTGCCGAGCCGGCGGGTTGTGCCGTGCACTGACAGCCACCAACACAGCGCGGCTGACGGTGCAGCGGCCCTGGACCGCCACACTGGCCCCGCTGCGTTCCGAGTGCGTGCGCCGCTGCTGCCTCTGCTGGCCCCGCTCACAGCCGGCGCGCGCAGCGAGCAGAGCCACGTGCCGCCGCACGAGTTCGCCCTGGTGCTGTACGGCGTCCGTCTGCAGGGCCTGCAGGCCATGAACGGCCGGTCAGTGCTGCCCAGAGCTCTCGCTCCCTCGTCTGACAGTGCCGTGCCAAGTGTGAGCACGGCGCTGAGCCGTTACGTCATCATCCCGGTACCCGCACAGCCTTCTGCGTGTGTATGTGTGCGTGCCTGACCTTTGCCCGGCAGATGAACGCCGACGTGTTTGTGTGCGGCGACAGCAACACAGCCACCGAGGACATGGTTGGCTGCTCGTATTCATACCCACACCACCGCTGACGGGGCCGGCGTTGAGGTGCGGGCCGCGTTGCCGTCCAGCCACGTCGTGGACGTGCATCTGGAGCCGCAGTGGAGCGCGCAACACGCGGTGGACTCGTTCGCGGCCGCCATGCACGGCACACCGCTGCAGGGCCGGGCCTACGTGGAGCCGCCGGGCCACGGCCACCAGGTCCGGCTGCTGGGCGCGTGTATGGGTGTGCTGACTGGCGCGGGGCAGCGGTCACCGCACAACGCGTACAGCGCCGGCAGCCTGTTGGGTCTGCGGTGGGTCGACGTGTGTTGGCGGCGTGTTGAGGCCAGGGAACGTGACCAGGGCTTCCGCTACAAGTACGTGCACTTCCAGCGGCCGGACCTGGAGTGGTACGGCGTGCACCAGCACTGCGCCGAGTTGCTGAGTGCAGTGCAGGTTCGCGCCGCATCCACCGATGATCGTGCTGCAGCCCAACATGGTGTGGTTGCCGTCACGCAACGGCTGGGGCGGGCTGCCGCAGGGCTCAGGTCACCACACACACCCAGCATCCCGCCCCCTCACACTGCGTGTGCACGCAGTGGTGTGTCCGCGTAATCTCTGCGCCACTTACGCCGAGCTCTACTCGATGCTGGTCAACGGCACGCTGTTGCAGCACGCCGTTGCCGCGCCGCCGGCTCTGGTGTGCTGTGCTGTGTTGTGCAACGCTTCTCATGTCAAGCCCCTCCTCTTTCAACAGGACTGGTTCACGCGTCCGTGCAGTGTGCAGAAGCTGCTGGCCAGCTATCTGAGGATGCAGGGCGTCAAAGTGGGCATCTTCCGCAACGTGGCTGCCGGTGTGTGCTGTTGTGTTGTGTGTTCTCGTGCGCTCATCGCGGCCGTGCAGTGGTGTGCCTTCCGGGCTTGTGTGAGGGCACGGACCACTGCAGCTCCGCCGCCTCCAGATGTACGGATACGCAGAAGTACAAGTACAACGACGACCGCGACGACTTCGAGGCAACCAAAGGTTTCGTGGCCGCCCGTCGCCATGTTGCCGCGCCGTTGACCTCCATTGCAGCCATGATGTGGGCGCTGACGGCCAAGGTCAAGGGCTGGACCGACAGCGCCGACACGCTGCTGTGGGAGTGGGACTACCACAAGCCGGTGCAGTGACGTTTTTGTAGAAAATCCGCCTGTGTTTTCGCGCCCGCGTGGTGGGCCTGCGCCTCTCCAGCCTCCTCTGCGTCATGGCTCTGCGCAAGACGCCCAGCAAACCCACGGTCAACAGCGTCGAGGTTGGCCCGCCGCAGACGCCGTTCCCTGCGCTGACCATGCTCTTGGCCCCCCTGGCAGCGCGAACCTCCGTCCCCCATGCAGAAGGGCGGCCGTGTGTGGAAGCGCTGGCAGGTCATGGTGGTGAGCCCCACCGCCAGCGTGGCCGGCCTGGACGACGCGCAGGTTGCGCTGCACCGTGGAGGAGCCGCGTCTGCTGACCCCGTCCCGCGATGCCAGGAGATGCTGTTTGACAATGCGTCGCCCGACTTTAGCATGGCCATGGTGAACGTGCCGCAGGCGCCTGCCACGCTGGGCTCGCGCTCGGCCCACCACCACGCCACGCAGGGCTTGCTGGAGCTGGTGCGCGCGTCCAGCAGCGGCTTCGACGCCATTCTCGTGGACTCCATCTTCGATGTGGGCGTCGATGTGGCGCGCGAAGGTTGGCCTGGGTGTGAGCACGCGAACTGCCTCATCACGGGCGCGCGTTTGCAGGCGTGCAGATGACGGTGTGCGGGTGCTTCTACCCCGCCGTAAGCCAGGCGCTGCTGCTGACCAACGGCTCGAGCTACTCCATCGTGCACGTGGTGGTGGACTCTGGCAAGCCGTCGCACAGCAGCGGCAGCAGCAGCAGCAGCGCCGCCGTCCCGCCATCGCCAGCCAAAGGTGCGTGTGGTTCAGCAGCAGCAGCAGCAGCAGCAGCTGACAGCTGTGCGCGGTCAGGTGCTTCCACGCCCTCGTTGGCCGCGGCGGCCAATGCGGGCAGCGCTGCAGCGCCGGCTGCCGACACTGCCGTGGAGCAGTGCCTGCTGCGAGACCTGGCCCGGCGGTGGCAGGCAGAGTCCCTTTGTCTATGGGCGCGGCGGCGCTGATTCGTTCCTGCCAGGTGGCGGAGCAGCTGCGCTCCATCCGCATCGTCACAGTGGCGGCGGACGCAGCTCAGTCCAAGGTTGGGGGGTGTCGGGAATCCGTTCATTGCCCTCTGACTTGGAACCGCAGGTGGTGGCGAGCGTGAGCGAGGCGTGCCGGGCGTGTGCGGCTGACGGGGCTCACGCCGTGGTGCTGTCTGGCACGCACTGCGCCGCGCTGCTGCCGCCATCAGACGTGCCGGTGGTGGACTGCACGCTGGCTGGCCTCAGCGCGGTGGAGGCGCTGGTGAGGACCTCCCAACCACGCGTTTTGGTGCTCAGGCGAACCAGGTGCGGGCCAAGCTGCAGCAGTCACGGCGCGTGTTTCCTCTGGTGCAAGCCAAAGAGTGACGTTGGGCGTGGCCAACCCCGTACCCAACCCACTGAGCCCTCGGGCGCGCAACATGAAAAACACATCGTTCTGCGGAGGGGCTCGTCAGACATGTCGAAGCGCAGCGCCTCGCGGCCAGTGTGCGTGGGAGGCCGCATGATGCGCACACTGATGGCACCGGCTCCCTCCAGGCCCAGCGAGGAGGAGATGCACCCGTTCCGGCCGACGCTGCCGCTGCCGTCGTGGGCTCACAGCCGCCACATGCACCGCGCCCCCCTGCGCACCCCGCAGGCACGAAGCATCTCGCTCGCCGCCACCGCTCACCGAGTCGCAGGAGGTGCTGCAGCTCGCAGACCAGCGGCTCCGTGTGGCGGAGATCTTGCGCGGCAACTGCCAGGTGGAAGAGCTACTGGCATGGCGTAAGTTCGCGCAGGAGGTTGGCAGGAGGGATCGCCAGCCGCTGCTGTGGCTGAGCTCTGCCATCCAGATGCTGCAGCTCCCGTTCAGGGCGACCTGGACTGACCCCGACGAGGAGGGCAGCAGCGCTGTGGAGGTGCTTG
>CAZYYU010000129.1:7186-8560 GCA_964651735.1 uncultured Gammaproteobacteria bacterium
CTTGTGCTGGAGGTGCTTGACAACGAGGACAGGCGGGGCGTGCTCGCCAAGTGCTCCATCGTGGGCACGCACCGGCTGCGAAACATCCCGCTTGAAAGGTGTGCCCTGTGCGGATTGAGCCCTGCCCGCGCTCACCTGTGAGGCAGTTTGGTGGTGTGCGACGTGGCCGCGGTGCCGTGGAGCGCCGACGATGCGCAGCTGGTGGCGGACCGTGTGCTCTCTGACTATCGCTTTTGGGTCAACGAGCTGCACGGTAGGGCTGCCCGGCCGGCTGCAGTGGCGCCCTCTCACCGGCCCCCTCCCCAAACCAGGGCTGGACCCCTCGTCGCAGTACTTTGACGACGGCGAAGGGCTGCCCGGCGCCGACGATGTTGTGTTTGATCTGGGCAGCGACCACGACGAGGATGAGGCCTCGCTCTTCTCGCTGGACCCGGAGCACGGTCAGCCGCCGTGTGAGGGCGCGCTCCACCGCTTGACCGGCACCTTTGCAGAGGAGATGTCGGGCAGTGGCGGGCCGCAGCTGGGGTACGCAGGGCCGCGCGCGTGTGTGTTGTGTCAAGTGACGTTCTCGGCGCAGTGACGGCAATGACGAGGGCGCGTTGCTGGGCCTGGAGGAGGTGGCTGGAGCTGCGCATTGTGCTGGGCTCTGAGCTGGGCTGTGCAGGACTTTGACGACGACATGGGTGATTTCATGCTGGTGAGCAGAGCCGCGGCCTGCTGCGACGAGGACCAACGTCTGCTTTGCAGGACGACGACGAGGAGGATGACGGCTCCGACTTCCAGGCCGGCGACCACAGCGGAGAGGTGCGTTGCTCTTCGGGGATGCCGGTGTCTTGCTCAGTGGCGCTGCTGCACAGGAGTGGCACGTGATGGAGGGCGGTGAGTGGGGCCGCCTGTGCTGTGGTGCTCACTCACTCACGCGGCCGCCATGTTGGGCAGCTGACCAAGACGGCGACAACTGGAAGATCGCCTACTCTGACAGCGATCACGCAGAAGACGTCGCGATGCTGTGAGCGCGCCACTCGCTTGCTTCGTGCGCCACGGCCCGCCACCTCGCTGCAGCAGCCAATACATTGCCGGCCACCACACACTGCAAGTTGCTCAGCCAGATCATGCGCACCACGTGCATGGTGTGGGCCTGCCGCCAATCAGCACACCGCATCCGCCGCCGCTGCACCTGCACGCCCCCAAACTGCTTCAGGCCCCAGCAACACCAGTGCAGCCTGACGGCACTGCACACCGCTCAGCAGCAACAACCCAACCAACCACACCCCCTTCCAACCTTGCACCACGCGGTCCGTTGCGCGCCGCACAGCCGTGCAGTTCACGCAGCAGCGCCACGTGGGGTTGCCAGGGCAGCGCGGAGCCACCGTG
>CAZYYU010000130.1:0-8530 GCA_964651735.1 uncultured Gammaproteobacteria bacterium
CGGCGGTCGTTGTTTTGGTCGTGGTTGCCGCAGTGGTCTGATGAGAGCGGCTTGAGCAAGCAGTCAACGCACGCAGAGCAGCGCACCGCAGGTGACGTGGTGGGCGCTCCCACGAACCCCACAGCCTGAAGGTACCACACGCGGCTGCTGCTGCCGCTCTGGTCCTGCGCAAAGGCGACAAAGCGTCAGCTGGGACAGCGAGTCTAGCGCGCGCTCCAACACGGACCTGAATGGCGAACAAGTCCACGGCAGAGGACGAAAACACGCTGAGCGGCACAGTGTAGGTGCTCCATTGCCCCACTTGCGGCGCAGGCACAGCGTACGCATCCACGCCCACGTTGGAGGACTGCACCGAGCCCTGCTTCAGGTACACGCTCAACGGCTGCGGCGTCACGGTGGGCTTCATCGCGAATGTCAGGTACTGCAGCCCAGCCAAGGTCACTGGATGTAGGGGTCAGAGCGCTGCTACGTTCGCAAACACACACCCACCAGTGGATGCTGCCACAGGCTGGATGGCTCCTGCACGTCAAGTGAGACAGATGAAGAACAGGGGCAGCGCGCTCCAGCACCCCAAGAGCCAGTGATGTTGACCAGAATGTCGTAGGGACCATCCGTGGGCCCGCCGCTGGTATCGGTCAGGCTAATGGTGGATGACCAGTTCCAGTCCTGCGACCACTGGAAGGCGCCGCCTGCAGCGGGGTGGGGCGTCAGGAGAGTCTTGACAGAAGCCTCGCTCCAAAACCTTTGTACACCCACACGTCAGACACGCTGCCCGCCGCGGTGGTGGGCCCGGTGGTGAGCGTGCCAGTGTATGGCGTTGCATTGAGAAAATGCGCCTTGACCTGCAAGCACAAGATGAGCAAACGAACGAAACAAAAACCAACAACACGCACGCCGGCGCCGAACGCCGTGGGTGTGCCGGCGTAATCCGTGATGAGGGCCGGGCCCCCACCACACGACCACGCGTTCCACGTCCACGCCAGGTAGTGCACGCCCACGCCATCGGCCCACGTCATCAGCTGCTCCACATACGTGCTGGCGCAGTCGTTCTCGCCCAGCTCGCCTATCACAAGCGGCACCTGCTGCGCAATGGGCAGCAGCACGCTGTTCCAGCACTGGCTGGGCAGGTCAGCTGCAACCGCGCATGCCGAAACGCGCGCACCGAGGGACTGATGCAGGCGTTGAAGTTGTAGCTGTGGTGCGAGGCGATCAGCCGATTCAGCGGGTCCGTGGGCTTGTAGGCCAGCCACTGGGACAGGTCATTGGCCCACGCCAGGCCGCCGGCCATGATGGGGGCTGTGGAGCCCGTGTTGCGAACGGCCTGGATGAGCGCGTTCATGCCCGCCACGTTGAAGCCGTTCACAGTGCAGCCGTCGCGCCAGCACGGCCACGTGATGTCGTGCGGCTCGTTGTACAGGTCGAAAATGATGGCGGTGTCGTTGATGAAGGTGTTGGCGACGCTGCGCGAGCGGATGAGCTGGGACCGGAGCAACAAGCCTTCCAACCTGGTCCAAAAGGCCGAGGAGTACTCCTGGTCTGCGCTCACTTGCTGGCTCTGCGGCGAGCCGGGGCCCACGGCGTTCCAGTGCAGATCGAGGATGACGTACATGCCCGCGTTGTGCAGCACGCTCACGAACGACTTGACCGCGTTGATGTAGTTCTGGCCCGAATAGCTGCACTCTCGCGAGATGAGCAACGAGTGGCAGGAAGCAAGGCACTCACGCCGCGTTGACACCGGCGAGGGCGAGCCAGCAAGCTTCGTTCAGCGGCACGCGCACCACGTTGACATTCCACGCAGAGATGGCGGCCACACTGGCCGCGTCCACGGGCCCGTCGCTGAACCCGTTGCCTTGATGCGTGGCGTGAAACGGAAACACAAGGAAACAAGCAGGGCAGGCGGGGGAAGCGCGGAAGCCTGAAGCAACATGCGGGCCCAGAGCGAGGCAAGGGGCATCGAGTGGCTCGATCTCGCGCTGAGCCACGGAAAAGCGCGGAAACATGCGGAACGCGGCACCTTGAGCGCACGCGAACTCGAAGCCCGACCGGTCCACGCCGCGCAGTGACAGAGTGGCTCCAGCGCCGTCCACGAGCTTGTTGCCATTGACGTTGATGACAAGACCCGTTGCGACGGAAGCAAGCAGCAGCAGCAGCAGTGGCACCATTCTCTCTCGGGCACGGATCCCCGCGAGATGCGTGCACCACAAGCCCTTCTTTGACTTTTTCTCCTTTACTGCAGGAAGGACTCGGGACTGCGATTGGGTTTGGTGAGACGAGCACGAGCCTCTCTTGGGCCCCCCACCTGACGTCCTTGAGCTCTGCGAGCACCTGCAAACGAGGGGGGAGGAACAGAGGTGACAACGCGCGCGCGCAGCCTGCTGCCAGCGGCGTCACCTCTTGGATGGACACGGTGGCGGTCTTGAGCTGCTCCACGGTAGAGAAGGTGTTCTTCCCCACGAAAAACTTGAGCGCCGTCAACTTGGACATGAGCCTCCACGCAGCCTGCCAGGAAGGGCGTGAAAAGAGCACACATCAACAAGAGCCACCTCACCTGGTCCATGCGAATGCGGAACTCAGCCACCACCTCATCCACGTACGTGTGCAGACGCGGCACGTAGGAGGCGCCCTTTGCGCAGCGTCAGCAGAGCGGAGCCGTGACTGATGATGATGTTGCTTGTCGTGCAGTACCTTCTCGATGGGGTACGGCTCCAGCAGCCGCAGAAGGCGCACGAAGATGGCGCACTTGGGCTTGATGACCTTGATGTCCTCCAGCGACTGACACGCCTGGAACTGGTGGTTCAGGTGGTCCACCTTGTACACGGCGGTGTCGCAGCCCTGCATTGTGTGTGTCAGCATGGCCCTTGTTCGCGCAAACACGCAGACCTGCGGGTCACACAAAAAACGTGAGCGCAGAAGCTCTGCCTGCATGAGCCACACGTGCCTGCTGCGCCTTGCTTCGCACACGCATCTCCGTCTCGCTCATCGGCTTCTTGTTGTCGGGGATGACGGTGGCGTCCTGGTCAAAGGGAAAGAGGAGCAATTCATCAAATGAGCGAAGCCTGCACAAAGCACCACACACCTCAATCGAGGGCTGCAGCAGCGCGGCAGGCACGGGCATCTGCGGCTTGTTTCCCTTGCAAAAGGGCGTGAACGACAGATAGAGAGATAGAGAGATAGAGCACAGCCAACCTGCACGTGTGACTGCTGCGCTGCCTGATACACAATCTGGCCGCAGTCTGCAATGATGATCTCCGCCTGCCATTTGGGAACCCCGTCCGTCAAAAAGAAAACCGCTGAAACATGGCTCAGCCGTGCCTTGGGCTTGCCCGTGTCGCGGCCCAGCTTCTCCATCGTCTTCACCACGTCCATGCCGTCCACCACCTCGCCGAACACCACGTGCTTGCCATCCAGCCACGGCGTGGAAGCCACGGTGATGAAGAACTGCGCGTTTGAGCGGACCGTCAGGCTCTCCCCACGCAACGCGGGCAGCAAAGCCTGCAACCTGGGAGCCGTTGGTGCCGGGCCCGCTGTTGGCCATGGACAGCAGCCCAGGCTGCAGACCACGCGGGTGAGCGACTTGGGGGACGGAACCCTCGCTGCTGCACCTTGGTGTGCTTGATCTTGAAGTTCTCATCCTTGAAGGTCTCGCCGTAAATGGACTCGCCTCCCGTGCCGTCGCCAGCGGTGAAGTCGCCGCCTACAAGCCACACGTGAGCGTCCACAGCGGCGGCAAGCCCCCACGTGCCCTGAATCATGAAGCCGGGGATGATGCGATGGAACACACATCCCTTGTAGTCCAGCGCCTTGCCCGACGCGCCCACGCCCTTCTCGCCCGTGCACAGCGCGCGGAAGTTGTCGGCCGTCAGCGGCGTCACGTCGTTGTACAGCTGCAGCCGCGCGCGCGTGCGGACAGAGCGCGTCAAGCAGCGAAAAAAACGGCGCAAGCGCTGCCCTGCAACCTCAAACACGATGCGGCCGGCGTTGCGGCCCGAGATGGCCACGTCGAAGAACGTGTGCACTCGACCCTCGCTCATGGCTGTCCTCGGCGCAGGAGCTCCAAAGGCAACAGGCCCAAAGGCAGCACCCGACCGCTTGCTGGAGGGAGCCCCTAGCCGCACAACCAAACGCCGCAGAAATCGCGGAGGGGGTCGCGCAACGCCATGGAAGACTCGTACCTGGACGCCATCTCGGAGATAGTGCCCGGCTTCCTGTACATTGGCGGCGGCAACTGCTACTCCAACACCGCGTTCTTCCTGGAGCGCCCCGCGTGCTACGTTCTCAACTGCTCCGGTGTGCTTGCGCTGCTGGATGCTTGCCTCCTGCTCAACGGCTGCGTCGCAAGAGGACGTGCCCAAGCCCACATGCTCCGTCACCAAGTACCAGCAGGTGAAGGTGTCTGAGTCGACCACGGAGGACCTGGCGCGGTACTGGGACGACGTGGTGGGGTTCCTGGCCGAGGCCAAGCGCGAGGGCTGCGTGGCACTGGTGTACGACTTTAGCGGCGTGTCGCGCGCCCCGACCTTTGTCATGGCGTATCTCATTGTGGAGGAGCGGTGCGTTTGCTGTTTGCTGGAGCGCTCGCACCCATGGCTTGGCAGGCTGCTGTTTCGTGAAGCGCTCTTCATCTTGAAGGTTTGACCATTCTTCTCGGTCTTTTCGTCTTGATCCTTGCCGTCAACAGGAGCGGCGGCGCTGGGTCAACCCCATCATGTCCTTTTGCAAGGCACGCAGCCTCTTCCCTGGTCCGTTGTCGCCTCACTCCTCTTTGCAGATGCTGTCGGACCTGGAGTACAAGGCGCTGGGCTTGCGCTCCGTGTTGGTTGTGTGCGCTCGTCCCCCCTCCTTTGGTGCCTCGCCCCTCTTTTGCTCAACCAGCTTGCAGATATGAGGATCGCGAGAAGGCCCACTTGGAGTTTCCAGAATCCGACAAGGTTGTGGTTGTCGCACGTTTTTGGCAAAACGTTGACTGACAATGCAGCAGGTTGCTTCGGATGGCGGCGGTGGCGGTGGTGACAGCGATGATGGCAAGAAGAAGAAAAAGAAGAAGAAGAAGGAGAAGAAGGAGAAGAAGGCCGGATCGCTCAAGTTCAAGACACATGCGGTGACGGGAATTGTTTGTTGTTTGTTTGGTTTGTTTTGTTTGTTTGGTGTGCTGTTGCAATAGGGTCGCGTTGACTGGGTGGCTGTCTCTCAGAAGGAGGAGCCCATCAAGGCAGCGGAGCCAGCCCAGCCCAAACGGTCAGTGCACGCAATGTTTGGCACAAACGCTCATCTTTGCTGTGCGCAGACTCAAGAAGGACAAGTTTGCCTGGTCCAACGAGGACGTGTATCAGTCGTCCACGGCCAGCAAAGACAACAAGCGCCAGTACAAGTAGCATTTCACAAAAAGCCGCGCGATTCAGGGGCGAGCATGCAGTCGCTACACATCGAGACGGAGCCCATTGGCTCCGTGCCCAGGCCCGAGGGTGCGTTTGACGCGGACGCTGCCGTGCTTGAGACACTGCGCGCGTTCGAGGCCACCGGGAGTCCCGTGATCACGGACGGCGAGCAGAGCAAGCCCTCGTTCGTGGGCTACCCGCTTGCGGGCCTCTCGAACCTGGCTGGAGACGGCGTGCGCATTCCGTTTGTGGACGGCCACGTCCGCCAGTTGCCCGTGCTCACGGCGGGACCCTTCCGCTTCGCTCGCTACGCAGCGGACTACCTGCGCCACGCCAAGCAGCTCACGAGTGCGCAGCTGAAGCAGTTACGCGTTTTTTTTGTTGCTGCCGCGCAAGCGCTCTTACCTGCAGCTGGAAACAGGGCAGTCATTGCTGCTTCTGCGTTGAGCCTCATCTACCCGGCCACCCCGCTTCCGGACTACTCGCGCGAGGCATTTCTCAACGACCTGGTCAGCGAGTGCGTCAAGGACATTCGCCAGTGCCTGGAGGCCGGAGCCCACGTTGTGCAGATTGACTTCACGGAGGGCCGCCTGTCTGTCAAGCTTGACCCGTCGCTGGGGCTGCTGCGCCAGTTTGTGCAGCTCAACAACCGCGTGCTCGACCATTTCTCGGACGCTGAGCGCCTGCGCATTGGCGTTCACACCTGCCCTGGTGGTGACAAGGATTCCACGCACTCAGCTGACGTCCCCTACAGCCAGCTCATCCCCGACCTGATGCAGATGAAGTGTGGGCGCTTCTACTTCCAGCTCGCCAGCGAGAAGGACCCCGCCGCTGTGCTGGCGCTCATCAAGCAGCACGTTCAGCCCCACCAGAAGATCTTTGTCGGGGTCATCGACGTGCTGTCGCCGCATGCAGAGACTGCGGAGCAGGTCGCGGACTTTGTGGTGCGTGTCGTTCGCGATTCCCAGTTCCCTGTCGGGCAACTTGGCACGTGCGACGACTGCGGCTTCTCGCCGTTTGCCGACGACACGTCCACCAGCAGAGAGCTGGCCTTCCAGAAGATTGCTGCCCGCGTGCAGGGCACCAAGCTGGCCGAGAAGGCCTTGGCTCAGCCGCACTAAAGTATGTCGCAAAACGGCTTGAGGGCCAGCGGCGTTCATGGCAGCAGCGCAGCCGGCGTGGGTGAAGGCTGTGGAGGACGACAGCGAGGACGTCTTGCGCAGGTTGCTCCAGAGGGGGACGTTCAAGCCCAACGACACGGTTTGTCGCGCGCGCGCGGCGATGCTGCAGGAAACGCTGACGCAGGCTGCCTGCCGTGCCGCAGTGGGTGGGTTGGAGTTGCAGAGCAGCGTCGGGCACAGCTGAGGGCGCGCCTGTACAGACGGTGCGCGGGGCGCGGCGCTGGTTGCGCTCGGCTCCTGAAGCAGGGGCGCAGGCTGTGAGTCTGTCGTTGGCGAGGGGGCGGCCCTGAACGTGCTTTGCAGCCAGTGAGTTGGGCGGAGCTTGCAAGGCTGCGGCGCTGACAACTTGTGCAAGGACGTGAGTGGTGCTCGTGGCGGGCGGCGGCGGGGCGGCGGCGGCGCATGACGCACGTGGAGTGTAGGGGGTAAGGCGGGTATTGCGTGGGTGAAAAGGGCGTTTGAAGCAGCGCGGTGCAGGCGGTGAGTGGTTCCAGTGTTCTTTTGGTGGCCATGTGACGTGCGGACAGAGAGTGAGTCTGTTGCAACACAGGGTGGCCCCTGCTTGACGTTGTGCAGTGGGTACGTGATGGAAATGGTTTTGGTTGTGGCTGAGCAAGCCCAGACACCGCTGGGCCGAGCACTGTGGAAGAAGGTTTGGGTTGGAGTGTGGGCTTTGCGCAGTGATGCTGACTGGTTCCCTGCAAGGCTGGCCGCGTCGTGGACGTGCTGCTGGAGCACAATGCCAACCCCAACGAAGTGGCTGTGAGTTGTTTGTTGCACAGTGAGAAGCGCAGCTGACCTCGTGCTCAGTGGGTAGGTTTCTGCCTTGGTCTGCACAACAAGCCTGCTTCATCAGTGGTGGGGCAGGAAGTAAGTGATGGCAGGGCCGTTTCGAGCCTGACAGTGTTTTTTCAGCATGTAAGTGGATCCAGTGTCAGACTGAGCAAGAGTGACGTTGCTTGCAGCCGGTGAGTGGCGCTACGCTGCCTTGTGTGTGTAGGGCTGACCACTGCTGTCAGGATGTAAACGCCTGTGTCGTGGCACGTGGACAGGGCTCATACATGCGAACAGGTTGGTTAAGCGGCGGGGAGGGGGCAATCATGGAGCTGGAGCTGATGCTGGGAACAGGGCCGTGTAAGGAAGGTTGCCAAACTGTTTGCTGCTTGACACGCTCTGTTGCAGAGGGTACTGTTTGCTTGCGTTGCTGAGTCTTCAACTGATGCGAGCAGTTGATGCCCCTGGGCTATGCACTTCGCTGGGACTGCCCAGCGCCCACCCTTGCTGCTCTGCTTCGTGCTGGAGCAGACCGCAACTGCAAATTTGTCATCAGCGGCACCACGTACACAGCTGCTTCGTTTGCTGAGCGGCAGGGCAAGCAGCAGGTGTGGGCTGAAGCAGTGCGGCAGGCAGAGATGGTGAGCTGTTTGACCTTGATGCAAAGCCAAGTAATTAGTGGCGTGGCAGCGTCCGCAGGTGCTTCATTGCCTGGTCCTCTGCCTTGTTCACGCACTCTGAGCAGCAAGCCACGGCTGTCTCCAACAGCTCTGCAGTGAGCCTGCTTCCTTGCTTGTTGGCAGCAGCCAGCGTGATGACCTGCTGTCCCCAGGCGACCGGTGATGATGTTCCTCCCTTTTCACAGTGCCTGATGCAGCACACCTGCAGCGCTTGTTGTGGAGGACCTGCGGCGACAGCTGGAGGCGGCACAGGCAGCGCTGGCGCACGAGCTGAGTGTGCACAGTGCAACTCGTGAGGCAGCACAGCGCGATCTTGCTGTTCAGCGGCTCGCACAGCAGGAGGCACAGCGCCAACGCGATGAGCTGCGTGCACGCCTGCAGCAGCGCGACTCCCAGCTTGAGGCAGCTCTGCAAGAGGCGCGCACTGCACAGGTGCTTGTCAGCAGCCCTCATCACACCGCTGCTGCTGACCTGCTGCAGGACGCGCTGCAGGAAGAGCGACGCCAGCAGAGGGCTGCAC
>CAZYYU010000131.1:0-8400 GCA_964651735.1 uncultured Gammaproteobacteria bacterium
ACAACCTCGTCTTGAGGAGCTAGCTTGGACGTCGTGTAGACCTTGCTTGCAGGCTCAGCGCCAAAAGGAGGCCTCACACAAGAGAGACACGGACCAGCACGTCGCCGTTGGGCAGGTTCCGGCGATGCAGCACAAACACAAAGTCGCGGTGGATGGTGAGCAGGCACCGCTTCGCCGCGTACTCGTGGTGCACCTGAACCGATCCCTGAGCAAACGGAACACCAACCAACGACGTACCACAAAGGTCTGGGCATCAATCTCCCGAACGCGTTTGGCTGCCTTGAGTTGCGCTGCCCAACGCCTTGTCACGGCTGCCGAAAAGGCTCCCCCTTCTTACCATCCCACTGACGAAGGTCTGCCTTGCATATCTCGTCGGCCACTGTTTGGGGCGCAGCGTCGATGATGCCTGCTCCGCGAAAACTGCATCCACGCTCACACAAAACAAAACCAAAACCAATCGATCAACGCACCAGTGCAGCGTCGTGTCTGCCTCCTCGCTCTTCCTGAAGGATATGGACACGCCGTCTTTCCTGCTCGCGAATCTGCGCGCCTTGAGCGACAACCACACACAGCCAGGACCCACTTACTGCCAGCCCTCCTCTCCGTCCTTGGCTGCATGCTCGGGTCAGCAACGCCATCCCAGGGTGCCACGCTGCCACACCGTTGGCCGAAGCCAGAAGCCCACGCAGCCCCTGCCCAGACCGACGTTGAGGGAGCGCAGTCGCCGGGCGCGCCGCCCCCCATTACGCGGTCCAGCTCCTCCTTCAAGTCACTTGGGCAGGTGTAGCCAGGCTGTTCGATGGCATCCTGCTGCGCGGTGGTGCGTGTCGAGTCCATTCCCAAAAAAAGCGGCCCCCAAGCGCCCGAGATCGATCGCGCCCGGGGAGGGTGACGCAGTGCGGACTACCCTATCATCTCGGCATGTATCGCCTGGACACGCTGAGCCGCGACCTGTCGCTGGTTGTGACGCGCGCCGTTGCCGTTGCGCACGGCGGCCAGGCCTTGATCGCGCTTGAGGGCACGTGCAAGGCGCTGCGCTCGCTGCTAAGGTCACCCGGTGCCGTGCACGGCGGGGACAGCGTTTGGGCTGCAGCTTGGGCGCGCGACTGGCAGGTCCACGACTTTCAAGGACGCTCCCTGAGCGACTGGCTGGGCCACACGCTCTTTGACATCCATTCCGCGGTCAACCTGGGCGACAACCTTCGTGAGGGCTGGCGCTGGGCCCGCCGCCAGCGCTTTGTGTGCGTGAACGACAGCGTGCCTCTGCCAGCCTCGCCGCCTGGCATGAACTGCTACCCAGAGTGCGCTGCCTTACGCTTTGCACGCGACATGAGGTGAGAAGGCGGGCTCTGCTCCCCACCGCTTCCAATCCAGGCGCCAGCAGACTCGACACGCTGCAGGATCTCAACGCTGCGCTTGCCCGTGTGGGGCGGCTGGTGCCCACCCACTTCCAAAACGAGGTCGTCGACTCGCCAGCGGGGATTGACGGGTGGCTGCTGCTCTTTTGGTGGCGACCTCTTTCTCAATGCCGCTTGTCAGAGTGGAGGCAGAGCTGCGGCGCCTTGCCAGCCATCACCCAGCCTACGGCCAGCCCTTCCCATCTCCCGAGGATAAAGCGCGGGCCGTGGAGCAGACGCTCGAGGTTCGGTGCAGCTGCTGCTTCATCTCCTGTGTGATTGGCACCTTTCCCCTGTGCAGTTGATGAAGGGGGCTGACGAATACTACGTCATCAGCGATCCCAGCACGCTGGCACCGCTTTCGTCGTACTGGCAAGACTGGATCGGCGTCATGATCATCACCGTCGCCGTGGAACAGCGCCTCGTGACCTACTACGTAGCCAGCGACACAGACTGATGCGTGTACTGACTACAAGTCCGCGTCGGCTTTGATTTGTTGCACATCTGGCGGTGCGTCGTGAGGCTGGCCAACAAGGGCGCAAGACACGCACCAGCTTTGAGGGAAGCAGTGTCGCGGTCCTTCAGGTGGCCGGCAGCCACTTTGATGTGCGCCATGAGCTGGAGCATGTGTGAGCGAACGTCAACCAGCGGCCACGCCGGTCAGCACCTGCACAATGCGCGCTCAGTGCATGGGCCTGACGCGTGCTCTGCCTCACCTGCTCGTCCGACTGGGCGTCGGCCGCGATGGCCTTGAAGTCCGCCGTCAAAGAGCCAGTGTCGCGCAGCTTGGCGTGCGCCGCCAGTGCCTGCAGTTCCTCCTTGAAGTGGTGTGTGCTGTGTCCGGGGGGCGGCGGGCTAGCATCCTGCAGCACGGGGTCGTGGGCGGGGGTTGCCCACACAGCAGCGAAGCCAGACCTGCTGCGGCGGAGGCGTGGTGGAGGTCGGGGCGTCAACAGGGGCCGGCGCAGCCGCAGTGTCGACAGCGGGCGAAGCGGGCACGGGAGCAGGAGCAGCTGCGGGGTCAGCGTCGCGTGTGTGGGCTCCGTGGTGGGCCGGCGGCGGCGACTCGTGGTGCGCGTGATGTGTCAGCTCAGAACTGGCCGCATGCAGCAGCTTGCCGAACATCTGCGGCCCTCTTCTTTGGTGGTGTTTTACCAGTTCGCGGCGTGGAGGGCTCCTGCGCTGCACGCATCCTCATCCAGCGTTGCCATCAGCCATGGCCAGCGTGACTGTGCGGCCGCAGGAGCTGATTGCGCTGCAGGGCAACCAGAGCCACATCCGCAACCTGTGCGTGCTGGCCCACGTGGGTGCGTGGCAACTGTGCCCCTTCCTTGATCTCTGCACCCCCGCCGGGGCCTCCACACACTGCTCACGCGCTGCGTCCGCCCCTGCAGACCATGGAAAGACCACGGTTCGCTGCTGCTGCTGCTGCTGCACCCCCGCCTCTCACGCACGTGGCCCACGCTCAGCTGACGGACAACCTGATCGTGTCCAACGGCATCATCAGCCAGCGCCTGGCCGGCAAGGTCGGTTGTTCGCGGCGTTTTCTTCACAGCCCCAACCAACCGGTTGGCACTCCTTCAGGTGCGGTACATGGACAGCAGGCCCGACGAGGCGCAGCGAGGCATCACCATGAAGTCAAGCTCCATCTCGCTGCTGTACAACCACTCGGACCGGGCCACGGGCACCGCAGCCGCCGCGCCCTTCCTCATCAACCTCATCGACTCCCCTGGTGAGCAGCAGCGCGCGCATGCACCACTCGTCCTCTGACGCCGGCTCCTCCACCGCGCGCACGCACACACACAGGCCACGTTGACTTTTCATCCGAAGTCAGCACGGCCGTTCGCGTCACAGACGGCGCGCTCGTGGTTGTGGACGTGGTGGAGGGCGTCTGCATCCAAACAGAGTCCGTGTTGCGCCAAGCCAGACTGGAGGGCGTCAAGGTCTGACGCTCGCGGCTCTCCTTGCTGCGCCTCCTCACGCCCTTGCTGCATGCAGCCGGTGCTGGTGCTGAACAAGATGGACCGGCTGATGCTGGAGCTCAACTACACGCCCGTGGAGGCCTACAACCACTTGCGCGGGGTGCTCACCGCCGTGAACGCAGTTTGCGCTCTGCTCTGGAGAGACGAGCACGAGGCCGAGCCCGCTGTGGCCGCCCCTGAAGCAGCCGCTGCCGGTCCTGCCGCGGTGGCTGAGGAGTTCTTCTCTCCCCTCAAAGGCAACGTCGTGTTTGCCAGCGCCGTGCACGGCTGGGGCTTCAGCCTGTACGACTTTGCGCGCCTCTTTGCCGTCAAGCTGGGCATGAAGCACGACGTGTTGCTCAAGACGCTGTGGGGCGACTACTTTCTCAGCGGCAAGAGCGTCACCACCAAGAACCCCGAGGGCACGTTGGTGCCCATGTTTGCGCAGCTGTGCGTGAAGCAGCTGTGGGACGTGTATGCAGCCTGCCTGGCCAAGGTGGCTCTCCGTCTCCCCTTTCCATTTCCTGCCGCGCTCATAGCCTTCATGGCAGGACATGGGCAAGCTGGAGAAGATCTTCCAGGTGCTCAACATCAACGTGCCGGCGCGCGACTTGCGCACGCAGGACCGCGACGTGTTCATGGGCGCCATCTTGTCTCGCTGGCTGCCGCTGAGCACGGCTGTGCTGGCGTTGGCGGTGGAGCAGCTGCCAGACCCGGTGGAGTCGCAGAAGAGCCGGGTGCGGATCCTGTGCACGCCGCTGGCGCCCAACGCGCCCCCTGCGCTGGCCGCGGAGCACGCGCAGCTGCTGGACGCAGTGGCGCGCTGCGACGCCAAGGGCCCCGTGATCGCCTTTATCTCCAAGGTCGCTGTCTGCCGCTGGTGATGTTGGTAGCGCCTCACCGATTGACAGGTTTTCCCCGCCGACGATCCTGGCGCGCTGGTGCAGGCCCAGCGTCGAGTGCGGCAGGCGCAAGACAGGGAGCACGCACCGCTCGTGCCCGAAGCAGCGGAGCAGCCTCTGATCGGGGAGGCAGCCCCCAGCCACAACGCTGCAGCGCAGCCGTTTGTGGCGTTTTGCCGCATCTTCAGCGGCACGCTGAGCGCCGGGGCTCGTGTGTGGCTGCTGGGCGCGCGCTACGACCCGCTGCAGCCCACGCGATACGCGCAGCAGGTCAGCGTGGAGCAGCTGTTCCTGCTCATGGGCCGCGCCCTGGAGCCCATGGACAGCGTGAGCGCGGTGAGAGCGTTTGCCGCCCACCCCCCATTTCTTCGTCGGTCTCGTTCATTGCTCGCTCCGTCAGGGCAACGTGTTTGGCATCGGCGGCATCAGCCATCTGGTGCTGAAGACGGCCACGCTGTGCTCCAGTCTGGCTTGCACGCCCTTCTCGGTGATGCCCTCTGCCTCGCATCCCATCGTGCAGGTGGCGGTGGAGCCCAAGCACTCGTACGAGTTGCCGCAGCTGGCGGCGGGTCTGGAGCTGCTCAACCAGGCCGACCCCTGTGTGCGCGTGTCCATCACCGAGGTGTGTGTTGTTGTTGTTGTTGTTGCCGCTTTTTGTTTCAGTTCACGAGCATCTTTGCAGGCTGGGGAGCATCTGCTCACCGCGGCGGGCGAGATGCATCTCGAGCTGTGCCTGCGAGATTTGCGGGAGCGCTACGCACGGTGAGCACCAGGAGGCGCTGCTTGTTGCTCTTGCCCATTTGCTTTCCTCCAGCGTCGACATCGAGGCCTCCACGCCCATTGTGCCGTTCCGCGAGTCCATCAGCAACGAGCCGGGCCGCAACGAGGAGCTCAAAGTGGGCGTGCAGGCAAGTCTCGTTCTCTGTTCGTCTCGGTGGATGCTCCCTCACTCTGTGACATCGCAGTCCACGGCGGACCGCACGGTGACGCTCACGGTGCAGGCGCGGCCGCTGCCTGCCAACGTGGTGGAGTTCCTGGATCGGCACGCAGATCGCGTGGACGTGCTGCTGGACGCCAAGGCAATGTGCTACGCGCGCTGTTGTTGCTGTTGCTGAATGGGGCCATCCCTTTTTGACAGGAGTTTTCACACGACGACGCGTTTCGCAACGGGCTGGAGCGCGAGATGGCTGCGGCGGGCACCAAGTGGCTCAACATGCTGCCGTACCTGTGGGCCATCGGACCGCGCGGTACGGCAGCCCCCACCCCTTCACTTTGTTTTCTTTGATGCCCGTGCACCAATGCAGGCGTGGGCTGCAACATGATCTTCAATCGCATCGCGGACTACTCCGACACCCAGACGTGGCAGTCGCGCAAAACGCTGCGGTTCCAGTGGAATCGAGCCGTGACGCCAGACGCCGCCCAGCTGGTTCGGCTGCTCTTCGTATGTTCTCTCTCATCCCTCTAAACGCATTCTGTTTGCAAAAAGGGGCGGACGCTGGAACCCGACTTGGTTGCCCGCAACGCAGTGTTGGTCGACTTGGACGGCACCATTGAGAGCGGTTTCTCGCTGGCATCGTCGAGAGGTTCGCGTCTCTCTCCGTGTTCCTCGCTGGAAACCCACCACGTACAGGGCCGCTGTGCGAGGAGCCAATGATGGGAGTGTGCTTTGTGGTTGTGAACGCCGAGGTTGACGTGAACGCCATCAACGACACGTCGCGGCAGGTCGAGCACACATGTGCCGTGCGTGCTCTTTGGCTGAACGGTTGTGCAGAGTCCGTACGGGCCCCTGTCAGGCCAGATGATCGTCACGGTGCGCGATGCGCTGCGTTCTGCGTTCTTGTCCAAGGTGGGGGGTTGCATTCGTCGTCTTGTGCTTGCCCGCTTCAACCGCTGCACAAGGCCGCGCGGCTGTACGAGGCCACGTACGTGTGCGACGTGAGGACGACGGAGAAGTTCCAGGGTAGTGACGCCGTCTCTTCCATTCCCGTGCTCACGCCTTTGGTGTTGCAGGCAAGGTGTCCACCGTGCTGGGTCGCAGGCGTGCGGACATTTTCCAGCAGGACTACGACGTGGACCACTCCATCATCACGCTGCGGGCGTTGCTGCCGGTGCGCGAGTCCTTTGGCCTGTACCAGGAGATGATCGCGGAGACGTCTGGGGGTGCCTCCATCTACCTCATGCTGCACGGCTGGAAGCTGCTGGACATGGACCCCTTTCTTGCGGCCAAGGTGAGGAGAGCAACGCGCGGCCCCTCCACCCAGCCCGGCGCATGCTCACCATGAGAGCGCGGGCAGACGGTTGACGACTTCGAGGACTTTGGCGACAACGTGGGCTGCATGGGCACCAACGTGGCCCGGCAGCTGCTGGACGAGGCGCGCAGGCGTAAGGGCCTTCCCGTGGAAGAGAAGCTCGTGGAAGGCGCCGACAAGCAGCGCACGCTGTCCAAAAAGAAATGATGCGTCAGTTTGCGAGGGGTGGTGTGTCTCAGACTCCCGTCTTGCTGGTGTGATTGCTCAACCACCACCACCGCCACCACCAGGGATGACGACCTACAAGATTGTGCGGCTCGGGCTTGGGCGGGCGCGCGCAGTCTGCTGACGTGTCGCTTCCCAGGTGTTTCTCCGCCACGGGCTGAGCGAGTACAACGACCTCAACAAGTGAGGCTCGGCTCTCCCCCCATTGCCCTGGCACTGCGCGCCTCAGGCCGCCCCAAAGGTTCTGCGGCTGGTACGACAGCGACCTGTCGCCTGTGGGCTTGAAGGAGGCCGGCAGTGCGGGCGAGGTGCTGAAGAAGGAGGGCTACACGTGAGTGGAGCACGCACGGGGCAAAGCGCTCGCCCGCTGACGCCGCTTGCGCCAGCTTCGATGTGGCGTACACGTCGGTGCTCAAGCGAGCCATCCGCACGCTGTGGGTCGCGCTGGACAAGCTGGTTCGGGCGTCGGCGGGTGTGAAGGGCACACGCCTGACGCGACGCTTGCCAAGGACCTCATGTGGATCCCCGTGACCAAGACGTGGCGCCTCAACGAGCGCCACTACGGCGGTCTCCAGGGCCTGAACAAGGGTATCGAGCTCCCATGCAGTAGCAACCCAGGCTGACGTGTTGCGGCAGCGGAAACGGCGGCCAAGTTGAGAAAAATGGCAAAGCTTCGCGCGCTCAACTTGGCCTTTCCAAGGTACGGCGAGGAGCAGGTGCTCATCTGGCGTCGATCGTACGACATCCCGCCGCCTGGTGAGGAGCGCGTCGGTGGTTTGTTCGTTTGGCATCATGCCTGAGGCCTCAGCGCTGGCGGATACGGATCCCCAATATCCTGGTGCGAAGGACCCCACTTTCGCGTGCAACCCCCCCCCCTCTCATGGGCCTCTGCAGGCAACGACGTGCGCTACAGGGGCCTGACGCCAGACCAGCTGCCCAAGTGCGAGTCGCTCAAGGTCTGCTGCTTGTCGCCTGCCCTGTTTTGGCGCCCTTGTCACGTGCCAGCGCTGGCCAGGACACCATCGCTCGCGTGCTGCCCTTCTGGCACGAGACCATCGTGCCGCAGATCAAGGCCAGCCGCGTGCTTGGGTGTCCTCGCGTGCTCACGCCGCCACCGACAGAGTGGCAAGCGCGTGCTGGTCGCAGCTCACGGCAACTCGTTGCGCGCGCTCGTCAAGTATCTGGACAACATGAGCGAGGACGAGATCCTCGGTGCGTGTTCGGTTTCACTGAAAGCGCTCACTGTGCACACACACACCCACACACATTCACACACTTGCGTGCGCGCGTACACAGGCCTCAACATCCCCACGGGCGTGCCTCTGGTGTACGAGCTCGACGCCGATCTCAAGCCCATCAAGCACTACTACCTCGGCGACCCAGAGGAGGTTGCCTCCCGTCGCCTTGCTGCTCCTTCTTCCATTGACAAACAAACACAACCACCAACAAGGTGGCTGCCGCCATTGCACGCGTGGCCGGTCAGGGCAAGGCCAAGAAGTAAACACGACTTTGTTCCCTCGTCACAGCAGGAACGGGATGATGGCCTTGCGATTGGCCGGGTAGTCCTTGAACTTGGTCTTGTACCTTGCACGTCCTTTCCTTTAGCAAGCAGCCTTCACACACACACACACACACACACACACACACACACACACACACACACACA
>CAZYYU010000132.1:0-8393 GCA_964651735.1 uncultured Gammaproteobacteria bacterium
TCAACCACACGGAGCAGGTTGAAACGAGGGGCGGGCTTGTGTGTGTGTTGTGCGTGCGCTCACGTTGCGATGCAGGATGTGCAAGCGCTGGCCAAGCACTTCAAGATTTCCAAGAACACGGATGTGCTGCTGCCGCTGTCCAGCGCGTGCGACGCCCTGCGCGTCAAGATCCAGGAGCGTGCGAGCAAGTCCCGTGCCCGAGAGTTCAGCGACAGCAACGGCAGCGTGCTGCTCATGTCCGGAGAGGTGCGCGCGGGCGTGGGGAGATCGGCCGCTTCTCACGCGTGGGTGATGCAGTTTCAGGAAGTGAGCTTGATGGACGAGTTCTTCCCGGACAGCGCAGATCTCGCGGCCCTGGTCAAGGCGCTTGTGTATGCGCGGCAGCAGCACTGCAACTCGCACCACGTCTACCTGCGCGGCCAGTGGGCAGCTCGCGATTCCATCGTGCGCCTTGCGGGCAACGAGGAGGTGCTCAGCCTGCCGCTGGACCAGCTTGTTGCGGGTTTGAAAAAAGCGTAACTGCGAGGAGGAGGAGCGGAAAGCCCGGATGCCGCGGAGCTGGCCGGTGGTGCTGGTGGTCACGGCGGTGCTGCTAGCCTGCGGGTGCTCAGCGTCCACCGCGGGAAGCGACGAGGCGGCAGCGCGACGGCGGCACCATGCTGAGCTGGAGCGCGCGCGCGCCATTGGACGACGCTTTGCCGCGGCACGGGGGCCACGCGCGGCTGCGCACCCGGTGTGGCTGGTGAGCGCACTGCTCGCCGGTGCCCGTTTTTGAGAAGCGCCGCTTTAGATCCCCGGCATCGGCGGCACGGTGCTGGAGCAGCGGCTGGTCAACGTGCCGCAGCCGCACCCGCAGCCCATATGCACATCCACCATGGACTGGGAGCGCGTGTGGCTCCGTGTCACGAACCTGGTGCCGGTGCTGTTCGACTGCTTCGCCAACACCATCTCCATGGACTTTGCGTCGGACGGGCGATGGCACGAGAAGCGTGGCGTGTACACGCGCGTGCCACCCGGGTTGCGCGGCATCAACTACTTGGACAACGCCACGTTCATCACGCGCCGCCTCACGCGCTACTGGGACCTGACGTCGGAGGCGTTGCTGGAGGCTGGATACCGCGAAAACGACACGCTCTTTGGGTAGGCGTGTGCGTGTGCGCGCAATGCCTGCCCAGTGACGATTTGGCGCAAAACACACAGCGTGCCCTTTGACTGGAGGCTGATTCCCGAGGACCTGGACGACACTTGGGGTGCGCTGCAGGCCAGCATCGAGAGTGCCGTCAAGGCCACGGGCCGCAAAGCCATTCTGGTGTCGCACTCGTACGGTGGGCTGCTGGCGCAGTTTTTCCTGACGCAGTTCGTCACCGAGTCGTGGAAGGTTGCCTCACATAGGGTGGGAGGCGTTGCTCGCTGCTCATGCGCTTTCCCCCGGCCTTTGCAGCAAACCTACATCCACAAGTGGATTGCATGCGCCGCGCCCTTTGCCGGGGCGCCCATTGCCACCAAGGCATTGCTGTCGGGCTACGACTTTGGCATTCCCATTGTGAGCAGTGCCGATGGGCTGGAGATCGGGCCCAACATTGGCGCTGTGTTCATGCTGAACCCGCGGCCGCAGCCGGGGGCGTGGCAGCTGCTTGTGTCCCTGGTGCAGGGCAACACGGCGTCCAACTTCAGCGCCAGCGAGCTGGGCGCGCTGCTGGACAAGGTGGGCCTGGCGCAGGGCTCCACCAAGCTGCGCCGCTCCACTGGCAGCTGGTCGTATGCGGACCCCAACGTGCCAGTGGTGCTGGCGGTGGGCACGCTGGTGGACACGGGTCAGGGCCTGCGCGCATTTTTGCTGTGCGTGCGTGTGCTTACACACTCGCAACAGCCTCCTCGTTTGTGTATAGGATGGGCCAGATCACATCAGGTGAGCGGTTTGGCGCGCTCGTGAGGTTGTGTGCACTCAATGGCTTCACCAAGGACCCGTCTCGACCACCTTTGTGTCGGGTGATGGCACGGTGCCAGCGCTGTCGGCGACGCTCCCGTTTGGCAAGTGGAACCAGACCACGGTGAAGGCGTTTCCGGACGTGGAACACGTGCAGATGCTGTCCGACAGTGGCTTCATCTCGTGGCTCCTGACCACACTCAACTCGGACTGATGAGATGAGGTTGATGGTGATGGTGGATGATGATGGGTTTGCAGCCGCCTTCGAAAAACAAAAAAGCCGTGAGGGGCTGCCCCTCCCTGTCGCTTGCGTCCGAGGATGTCTGTGCGCAGCGACCTCGAGAGCATCGTGTGCGACAGCAAATGGACGCAGCTGTTTGAGGACCGCCTGAAGCGCTCGTATAACTATCACAACCTCGCGTTCTGGATTGCGCTGCGAGACTTGCGCATCCGCATCGAGGTAGGGCGAGTGGCCGTCGCGGGGGCACTGGAGTTTTTTTTTGGTTTTTGTTCGGGTGTGGCCAAGGCAGTCCCCGTGGCGGCAAGGGCGCAGCGCCGCTCCCGCGCGTGCAACAAGGCTCACAGACTGGCCGTGCAGGCCGGCGACGAGGTGTCGAGCTCGTCCATACAGGAGCGCATGGACCAGGTGTTGAGCACGTACTTTGACACGGAGTCGTCGCAGTCCATCGCCCTGTCCTTCAAGGCCAAGGAGCGCTTCAAACGGTGCGTGTCATTCTCGCCGCCGCCCGCCCGCCGCCTCTCAAACGCTGGCACGCACCAGCTCGCGCTCGCAGCCGCCTGATGAGGTCAAGAAGTCCATCGACGTGGCGCAGCGTGAGGTGGAGATGCTGCTGGTGGCGGAGGTCAAGGCGTTCCTGGCCGAAGCGCCGCCGCCCAGCAGCACGGCCACCAAGAGCCCGCGCGCGGCCGGCTTCCCCGCTGTGTCGCCGCGCCCAGCGCCGCCCGCCACGGCCGTCAGTCGCGCCACCACCAGCTCGGACCTGATGTCTGAGGGGGTGCGCAATTCTGGCGGCCTGGCGCGCTCTACGCTGTCTGAATCGGCGCCCGCGGTGTCCGTCGTCATCGGCGGCAAGGGCGCCGCCAGTCCCAGCAAGGCGTCGCTGGCTGCGCCCAGCGGCACCACCGCCGCCATCGCCACTACCGGCAACGCCACCACCACCGCCACCACCATGGGCGCCGCCAGGGCCTCCGTCAACACTGGGGGGGCTGGTGGGGGCGGCACGCGCGATGGCCGCTCCTTCAGCGTGTCGCAGAGCGCGCCGCAGCCCAGTGCAAGCGCAGCCAGTGGTGTGGCCAGCACGGTCTCCAGCACCGCTGCCGCCGCCGTACCCAGCGCCCCCAAGCCCGTGATTCGGCCGCCCAACAAGCCAGTGCCGGCGGTGGGCTCGCCTTCGCCGACGGCGCCTGTCCCCGCGCCCTCCGCGGCGCTGGCATCGACCTCGTCTGCGCCGGCGCCGCCGCGCGCTGGTCGCACGTACCCCTGGGACGTGGGCCCGTGCGACTCGCCGCTGCCGCGCCCGTACGCCGAATGCCTGGGCGCCTTTGTGTGGGGCGACAACGCCGCGGACCAGCTGGGGCTGGGGCCTGAGGCCGGCGTGGAGCGCAGCGTGTGCACGCCCACGCGCCTGGACGCGCAGCTGGGAGGGCTGGTGGCGGTGGGCTGCTCCGACGGCTACACGGTGCTGGTGGACGCACTGGGGCAGGCGCACTGCGCGGGCAAGACCATTGACTCCACGGTGTTTGTGCCCATTCTGGAGGGCCACATTGTGCGCCAAGTGGGCTGCGGCCTGCAGTTTTGCATCGCGCTGCTGGAGAACGGGCGCATCATCTACTTTGGGTTTTCCAACCGCGCCGTTGAGCGGCTGCCGCTGCCCGAGGTGGTGACCAAGGTGGCGTGCGGCAACCGCCACTGCATCGCGCTGGGCAGCCAGGGCAACGTGTACACGTGGGGCAGCGACGAGAAGAAGCAGCTGGGCCACGGCGCAGGAGAGCGCGTGCCCAAGCCGCTGCCGCTGGCGGCGCTGACCGACGTGGTGGACGTGGGCGCGGGCAAGAACTCCTCGTGCTGCGTGACTTCGACGGGCCAGGTGTTTGCGTGGGGCGCCGTGGTTGCGGCCGTCAGGCCGGAGGTTGTTCAGGTGACGCTGGCGAAGTGGTGGTGGTGGTGGTGAGTGGTGATTGACGTTTCCGTTTTTTTGTCCGCGCGCAGCTGGAGGAGTTGCGCACCAAGAACGTGTTTCGCGTGGCGTGCTGCGACAAGTACGTGGTGGGCCTGAGCGATCTGGGCCGTTGCTTCGTGTGGCACAGCGAGGCGGTGCCCGAGCTGGGGCTGCCGGCGTCGCCCAACCCGGCCGTGGTGATGCGCTCCGCGTCGGTGTTGCAGGTGGTGTGCCTGGACACCATGCTGGTGGCGCTGACGGACACGGGCGATGTGATGACGTGGGGCGAGTACGGTCCGGCGCTGGGCCAGGGCGCGCGGCCCGGCGCCGCCAACTTCACGGAGGCACCGCGGCGTCTCGCCGCGCTGCAGACCACGTGCTTGCGGCGGCTGGCGGCGTCGGAGCGGCACGTGGTGGCGTTGACGGGCGACGGCACGTCGCGGCGCGACTCGCTGGTGTGGGAGCTGTTTGCGCGCGAGCGCCAGTACTGCCGCGTCCTGTACGCCATTGTGGACGAGTACAGCCGCCGCATCAAGATCAAGGACACGCCGCACCTGTTCCGCAACGCCAAGCTGCTGCAGGACTATCACACGGCGCTGCTGCGCCAGTTCTGCCACGTGCTGGAGCACCGCTCGCCGGCCGCGCTGGTGGAGCTGGGCGCGCTGTACTCGTCGTGCTACTCGCTGGACGAGCTGGGCGAGGTGTACCGCGCGTGGCAGGCCGAGACGGCGGGCCCGCTGGAGAAGCTCAGCCGCCCCAAGCTGGCCGGGCAGCTGGCGGAGATTGAGCTGGAGGTGGAGGCGGTCACGAAGAAGACCGACAACCAGCTGGAGCTCAGCAAGTCGTTTTCGCTGGTCTCGCTGCTGCGTGAGCCGCCGCGCCATCTGCAGTGGTGCCTCGACCAGCTGCGGCTGATTCTGGAGCACACGCCAGCCGACCACATCGACGCGTCCTCGTTGCCAGAGGCCATTGCGGCCATGCAAGCGGCCACAGGGCTCCCCGCCCCCACGCCAGCGCCTGCAGCGGCAACTGCCATTGTGCCCGAGAACAGGCCCGGCACGCCCACGTCGTCATCGTCATCGCCCTCGGAGGGGCCGCGCAAGGTCCTTGCCAGCAGCGAGCAGGGTGTAGTGGCAGCGACGACGACGACGACGACGACGGCGGATGAGGCGCAGCAGCCAGCGCTGCCCATTCAGGAGCGCTTTCGGTTTCGCGCACTGCAGACGGAGCTGGACATATACCGCGACGCCAACGCGCAGCTCGTGCTGTACGCCAAGGCGCTGGAGGAGGAGGCGCTTCAGCGCCCGCGCTCGGGAGGCGCCCCCGCAGGTTCCACCCTGCCATCATGCCTCGGGGTTTGCATCGCTCGCTCACGCGCGCGCGCACAGTGAGCAGCCCGGGCAGAGTGCTGTCCATCGAGGGGTTGCAGCAGTGGGAGGACGAGATGCTGGAGATGGCCAGGGAGAACGCGGAGCTCAAGGTACGCTCGTCGTGGCTGTGTGGCTGTGTAGTTCCGCTGACGGTGCAGTCTGGGTGCAGGCGCGCCTCAAGCTGATGGACGTGTACCGCGCCCAGGCCACCAACTTGCCCAGCGCCGCCTCGGCAGACGACACCATGTCCAGTGAGTGGATCGATGCGAGCGTGCACACGGTCTGACCGGGGTTTGTTTGCTGCGCAGGCTCCAACGAGGGTTCGGGCGGCGCGGAGGCCGAGTCTCCTTCGGTCGCAGCGAGCAAGCGGCCGCCGCCGCCCGGCCACATGGTCAAGGTTTGTGTTTGTGTTTGTTGCGGCCCTCCACTTCCGGCAGCCGCTCACCGGACGCGCGCACCATTGCAGAAGTCGCTCATGAGCTCAGGCAGCGCCACCAGCTCGCCGGTCGTGTCCGTCAAGAAGCCCAATACGGTACTGTTGGCAGCGCTCTTTGCTTTGTTTTGTTTGCATCATTTGCTGACAAAGGGAGCAGATGTCGCGCTCGTCGGGCGCTGCCGTGGCTGAGGTGCTGGCGTCGATGGAGCCGGAGGACGTGGCCAAGAAGGTGGAGGCGCTGCGCAAACGGCTCAACCCCGCGGCGGGCCGGCTGCTGTCCGAGGTGTGTTGTTGTATTGTGTGTTTGTGCAGTATGCGTGACGGGCCCACACTTTGCAGGATGGCGGGGCCACGCGCGCGCTGGAGCAGTTCACGTTTGACGAGGCCAACTCCAAAGGCAAGAGTATGTTGGCACGCGTGTGTGGCCGCTGACTGGCGGGTGTGTGTGTGTGTGTGTGTGTGCAGCGGGCGGGGCTGGCGTCAAGTATGAGGGCACCGAGCTCAAGGCTGCCACGCTGGAGAAGCTGCTGGAGTTCCTCATGCAGTCCACGGGCTCGCTGGCGCTCGACACCTTCCTCATCTCGTATCGCAACTTTGCGAGCCCGCAAGATCTGTTGCGGCGGCTTGTGTACATGTATTGTAAAGGTGAGTGCAGAGTGCAGTCAGGCTGACTGTTTGTGACCGCGGCGGTTCGCGCAGCACCGAAGGACAAGTCCAAGGTGGTGTGGGTGCGCGTGCTCAACTTCTTCAAGAGCTGGTGTGTCAAGTTCTACGAAGAGGACTGGGAGACGAACGCGGCCCTCAAGGTTGGTGGAAGCTGCTTTTTTGGGGGGGACGTTCTGACGGTGAGAAGGCCGAGCTGCTTTCCTTCTTCGACGACGTTGTGGTGCCGTCGTTCCCCAACTCGGCATCGCTGGCGGTGAACGCCATCCGCGAGCGCTTCTCAGGGGTGAGTGGAGGGTGCGAGGATGTGATTGGTGCTCGTGTTGACCACGCCGCGCCGCGCCGTGCAGGCCGGGGGCAGTGCGCCTCTGTCCAAAGGGTGCGCCGCTTGTCGTGGTTTGGTCGCCTTCCCGTCTCAGGCCCCCCTTGTTGCGCAGCGAGCGCGTGCCGATGAAGCCGTCCGCGCCGCTGGTGCTGGCGCAGTACAAGCCCAGTATGATCGCGGAGCAGCTCATCATGTCCGAGCACGAGTGCTTCGTGAGTGGGCGTCGTAGCGGTGGTGGCTTTTGGTTGCGCGCTTAACTGTGGCGTTGACGCAGAGGGCCATCAAGCCCGGCGAGTGCTTCAACCAGAACTGGGTCAAGAAGAACAGCGGCCTGTCGCCCAACATTGTGAAGCTCACCAGCCGGTTCAACATCCTGAGTCGATGGTGCGTCGTCGTCGCTCCGCCGCCTCTTTTGAACGCAGCACAGGGTCTCGTTCGAGATATGTCAGCTGGGCGATCTGCGCGACCGCAAGACTGTGCTGGAGAAGTTCATCACCGTCGGCGCCTTGTGCAAGGAGCAGTACCGCGCTTACGGTGAGGATGCGGCGGTGGCAGCGAGCAGGGACCTGAACGGCGAGCGCTTGCAGGCATCGTCATGGTCATCATGGGCGGGCTGACCAGCAGCTCCGTGTTCCGTCTGCGCAAGGTCGCGCTCGTGTGGCTGCCTGGTGGGTTTTTTGGGCTAACACTTCCACTGCCACCCCACAGACGTGGGAGGCGCTGTCACGAGCCCAGCAGGCCAAGTTCGATGAGCTGGCAGCCTTCACCAAGTCCGAGTCCAACTTTGGGTGTGTGTGTGTGGTGTCGGGGGCTGCGTGCAAGCTGGTGACCGCTGCGACGAGCAGGCTGCTGCGCGAGGCCACCCGCATTGCAGAGCTGCCGTGCTACCCCTACATTGGCACGTACCTGGGCGACCTGACCTTCATCGACGCCGGCTCCGCGGACTACACGCCTGACGGGCTCATCAACTGGAGCAAGTTCCAGGCCACGGCCAACACGCTGTTGCAGCTGCAGGGCAAGCAGAAGACGCCCTACGCCTTTGAGCTCGTGCCGGAGTGGACACAGTTCTTGTACCACCTGCCGTTTGACCACACGGAGCAGGTGAGAAGCGGAGGGATGGAGCCTCTGTGTGCTCACGTCTTTCGGTTGCAGGAGATTTACGAGCTGAGCAAGCGCGCAGAAAAGTGAAAGCCGGAGTCACAGCCGCGTAAAGCTCGGCAAATTGTCGCGCGTCGGGCCGTCGTTGGCGGGGTGTGGAGGGTCAGTGGGCGACGTGTCCGACGCTGGGCTGCGGGCTCTGGAGCCCCTCGTTTTCCATGCGAACTGGGCGTCGGCGGTCGTGTTCACCCGGACAGGACCATCTGTTGCCGACCCCACTCTGGCCTCCAGCACCGCCCGCCACCACGAGCACTGCGCCGCGGCCCGCGTCTCCGCATGGTCGGCCCTGGTGGTCGGCGCAAAACGCACATGGAAACACGCTACGGGCCAAATG
>CAZYYU010000133.1:0-8353 GCA_964651735.1 uncultured Gammaproteobacteria bacterium
GGAGGGTTGGTGTCACGCAACCGTCTGTGGCATCGAGTGTGCTGGCGGACGTGGTTGTTGGCGCAGCGTTGTTGGCAGCAGCAGCAGGAGCCCCGCGGCGCAGCCCCACCACCACCAGCAGCAGCGCACCATGGCCTCTCGCAAGAAGGACGAAGATGCCGTTGTGGGTACGGAGGCGATCCCCCCAGAGAGAGCGCGCGCGCGCGTCGGGTTGTTGTTGTCGCGGTGTTTTCTTGGAAGGCCCCCCGTTTGCGCTGCGCTGTGGCGCCTGGCTTGTGTGGGCCCTTGGGGTCCTTTGGCGCGTCATGTGGAGTGCCCGCAACGCCGGCCAAAAAAAAAACAACAAACAACCGCGCTCGCCGCGGCCGTCCTCACCCGCGCGCCGCAGACGACGTGAACCCGTTCAGTGGCCTGGACAAGGGGTGAGAAGGCTGTGCGTGCGTGGTGGCGCCCCTGGCTCAATCGACGGCGCCGTCGCCAGGAGGGTGTTGCAGGAGAAGCGGCTGTTCAACGAGACGCCCATCAAGCCCCGCGAGTGCATCCAGCTCATCACCAAAGTGCTGTATCTGCTGGTGCGCGGCGACACCTTCACGAAGCAAGAGGTGGGCTCTCCCTTCAGCCTGGTTGCGAACTCAAGGCGCACTGCTGGTGTCAGGCCGAGGACCTGTTCTTCGCGGTCACGAAGCTGTTCCAGTCGCAAGACGTTGTGCTGCGCCGCATGACGTATTTGGTGCGCGGGGCCAACCCCCTCGCTCGCAGCGCCCTCACGCGCACACGCAGGTGCTGAAGGAGCTGAGCCCTCTGGCCGAGAGCGTGCTCATCATCATCGCCTCACTGTCCAAGGACATGGCGTCGCCGGTGGAGAATTACCGCGCCAACGCCATCCGCGTGCGTGGGGGCCTGCTTCAGCTCTGTTGCGCGACTCGCTCTCTAACAGCGCGGCGCAGGTCTTGTGCGGCATCCTGACGGACATCAACATGCTGGGGCAGGGGGCTCGCCTCATCAAGGTTGGGTTGCGGAGCAGTGGGGTCGCGCCTGTTCTGACCCTTTGTTGGCAGCAATCCATCGTGGATCAGGCGCCCTACGTGGCCAGCGCGTCGCTCGTGTCCGGCTACCATCTGCTGCAGGTTTTTTGGGTTGTGGAAGTTGGCTGTTCCCCCTCTTTGCCCACCGCACCACACACAGGGCGGCCCCACCAACTTTGACGTGGTGAAGCGCTGGTCCACTGAGATATCCGACGCGCTCAACTCGTCCTCGCCCATGGTGCAATACCACGCGCTGGGCGTCATGGTGCGGCTTCCTCTGTAGTGATGCGGTTGTTGCTCACGCACCACGCGCACCCTTGTTGCAGGCCAAGCTGCGCGACAAGGATCGGCTGGCCATGTCACAGCTGGTGTCCAAGATCACGCGCTCGCCGCTGCGCTCCACCATGGCTCATGTGCGTCCAGTTCTCCCCGTCCGTCTTGCAAAGCGTTCACCGCCATCATGACAGGTGCTGCTGATCCGTCTGACCAGCCAAGTGATCGCGGAGGACTCGGGCTCGTCCGATGTGGCGGCGCTGTTCGATTACCTGGAGTCGTGTCTGCGCAACAAGTCGGAAGGTTCGGCCGGTTGTTCTTTTTGGGGCGCTTGTTGCTCACTGCGTGCAGTGGTGATCTTCGAGGCCGCGCGTGCCATCTGCGCGCTGCCGCGCGTGACGACCAGGGAGCTGTCGCCGGCCGTGAACGTGCTGCAGCTGTTCCTCAGCTCGTCCAAGGTTGTTGGGTGGTGGCAATGTTTGTTTGTTTTTCCAACATGTTTTTTGGGGCAGGCCACGCTGCGGTTCGCGGCCGTGCGCACATTGAACAAGGTGGCGCAGTCGCATCCGCAGGCCGTGGCCCCATGCAACACGGACATGGACACGCTGGTCACGGACAGCAACCGCTCCATCGCCACGCTGGCCATTACCACGCTGCTCAAGACGGGCTCCGAGAGCAGCGTGGACCGCCTCATGAAGCAGATCAGCAGCTTTCTGGGCGAGATCAGCGACGAGTTCAAGCAAGTGGTCGTGGAAGCGCTGCAGGGCCTGTGCTTGAAGTTCCCGCAGAAGCAGGTTCGATGAGGGTTGTGCTGTTGTTGCTGGTGCAGTGCAGCGCTGACTCTGTGCGTGCAGGGCGTGCTCATGGCGTTCCTGGACACGATGCTGCGCGACGAGGGCGGGTTCGCGTACAAGAAGACCATCGTGGACGCCATCTTCACCATCATCAAGGAGCTGCCCGAGGCCAAGGAGAAGGGCCTGTCGTATCTGTGCGAGTTCATCGAGGACTGCGACTACCCGTATCTGTCGAGCCAGGTCTGTCTGGTGGTGCTGGGGACTCGCGCTGCGCTGCTGACCGCGCCTTGCTTGCAGGTGCTGCATCTGCTGGGCGAGGAGGGGCCAAAGGCGCAGAACCCCAGCAAGTACATTCGCTACATCTACAACCGCCTCATTCTGGAGAGCTCGAGCGTGCGCGCCGCCGCCGCGTCTTCGCTCGTCAAGTTTGCGCAGGTGAGCACCGCACACGCACAACAACAAGAATTGCGCGCCGGCTGACGGGCTGCGTCAGGCGCTGCCCGACACGCTGGGCCCCTCCATCGCCGTGTTGCTGCAGCGCTGCCTGCACGACGAGGACGACGAAGTGCGCGACCGCGCCACCGTGTTCCTGGGGCTGCTCATGGCGGACAAGGTGCGTGGTCGTCGGGTTGATTGGTTGCTGGCTGGGCTCTGACTGGGGCGGGCGTGACAGGTGGCGGCCCAGACGCGTGCACGCGTGCTGGGCGGAACGCTGGAGCGCCCGCTGGAGAACCTGGAGCAGGCGCTGCGCAAGTACCTGGAGCAGGGGCTGGGCGGCAAGGTGCTCCAAACGCGGGCACATGCACTGCCTTCTCATTCGCTCATTGCGCAGGAGGCGTTCACGCTGGCGTCCGTGTCCGAGGCCCCGCAGCCGCTCTCGGCCGCCGCCCAGGCTGCAGCGCAGGCCGCGGCCCAGCAGCAGGCGCGCGGTGCGTGTTTGTTTTGCTCGCTCCCGCTCGCTGCCCTCGCTTTTGTTTGTTGTTCGGGCGAACCCTGGGCTCGTTTGTTTTGGCGCTCCAAACACGCGCGCGCGCGCCAAAAACCGACGCCTTGTTCGTTCCAGGCAAACCGATGCAGGAGGTGTACGCGGCCGAGATGCAGGCCATCCCGCAGCTCGCCGCGCTGGGCAAGGTTGTGCAAGCGGTGGTTGCTTGCTCTGGTGCTCAATTGCTCGTTGGTGCAGCTGTGGAAGTCGACGGCCGTGGATGCGGGCGACAAGGTCTGTGCACCGCTTTGTTGTTGGGTCGTGCGCTCATGGGTTTGTTGAGCAGGAGACGGAATACGTGGTGACGCTCGTGAAGCACGTGTTCGAGAAGCATCTGGTGCTGCAGTTCAACGTCACGTCCACCATGCCCGACCAGCTGCTCAAGGTTGATTGTGTGTGTGGGGGCGTCGGCTCGTTGCGTGCTGATTCGCAGCCTCGCAGAACGTGCGCGTGTCGCTGGACGCTGAGGTGAGGGATAAGTCGATGTGTGTGAGAGTGAGTGTTCAGCTTGGCCGCCAGGACGACTCGCTGTCGCAGCTGACGTTCGTTTCGTCCATCGTGTGCACGGAGCTCAAGTACAACACGCCCGCCGTCACGTACACTGTATACAAGCGCGCGGCGCCCACCCACTTCCCCACGGGCAAGGTGAGACAGGTTGCACCGGCCAAACGCGCGCTCTCTCACCCTTCCCTGCAAACCAGATGAATGCCACGCTCAAATTCAACGTGGTGGACGTGGACCCGACCACGCACGAGGCAGACGACCCCGACGACGCCGGTGCGCGCGTTTGTTGTCGTTGCTGTTGTTGTTTGTTGTTCACGGGTCAGCCCGTTGCAGGTTACGAGGACGAATACGAGCTGGAGGACGTGGAGTGGGAGACGCGCGACTACATGACCAAGGTGTACTGCCCCAACTTCCAGGCACGCCACTTCGCCGCCCCTGCTGCTGCGTTGACTGTGTGCTGCCCTTGCAGGAGCAATGGGAGGCTGCCGGCGAGGTCAACGAGTCCAAGCAAGTGTTTAACCTGGCCAAGTTCGACGACGTGGCCGCGGCGGTGAAGAACATCATCCAGTTTCTCGGCATGGATCCGTGCGACAAGAGCGACAAGGCACGCCCGTTGCTCTGGCTGGATGGGGGCCCCCTCCCCGGCTCATTGTGCTTGCAGGTGCCCGCCAAGAAGACCAAGCACGTGCTGTTCTTGAGCGGCGTCTTTCTGGGCGGCGTCCCGGCCCTGGTGAGGGCGCGCTTGCGCAAGGCCGACGGCGAGGGCGTTGACGTGGAGCTGACGGTGCGCTCGGGCCACAAGCTGGTCTCCGACATTCTTGTGGGCTCCATGGCATGAACGGCCTTGTTTTTTGGTCGGGGATGGAAGGGTTTCCTGCGCTGGAAGGCGCCCAAGTGCAGGCCATCGCCGGCAAGGGCAACGGAGTGCGGGCGACGCGTGACTTGCGCGCGGGCCACGTGGTGTTGCGCTGCACGGCCTGGGCAACATTCATCGACGAGGTGCCGCGCGCTGCGGCAGCGTGTGCCTGAGGCTCAATGGGGAGGGGCGGCAGCACGACACTACCTGTGCGCACTGCTTGCGGGATGCTGATCCGTTCGGGCCGCCCCTCAAGCGCTGCCGCGACTGCAAGCAAGTTGCGTCTGGCCTCCCTGCAAGGCCGCAGTGCTCTGCTGATGCAGGCTTTGCTGCGGTACAGGCACGGAGCTGCGGGGAGCGGTGCGCGGAGCTGTGCCGCAACACACACAACTGCGAGGTGCTGCGCGCCGTGGCCGCGTCGCTGGGGCTCAGAGGTTGGGTGCTTGCATCGTGCGCCCCCGCTCTCAATGCGAGCTCTGCCTCTGCTGCAGACGATGACTTGGAGGACGTGCTGACCGGTATGCAGTGTCTCGTCACCGCTTGTGTGCTGAGGTGGGTGCAGTGGCCACGCTGTGGCACGCTATGCAGCATCGCCCCAGCGCCTTCTTTCAGTCGCTGTGCACAGACAACGCCGATGCAGGTGAGAGGCACCCTGCCCTGCCACTGCGTTCACCTGTCAGCAGACAAGCTGGCGCAGCTGGAGAGTGCGGAGCCCGCCGTGGACGAGCGGTGACTTGCTGTTGTCTTCCCCACAGGATGGTCACTCAGTGCGCCCCTGTGTGCATCTTCATTAGGGAAGCAGCTGAACGCGAGTTTCACTTGGGCGTGCTGCGCATGGAGCACGCGAGGTGTGCAAGCCTTTTGTTGCTTTGTTGCGCTGTTTTGCCGGTTGACGGGGCAGCAGACTGGCGCGGGTGGCTGACAAGGTGAACGCATTGCAGCTGCGGGGCTGCGGGCCTGTCCACGTGGCCACGGTGCGCACGCTCATCGCGCGCGAGCTGCTCAACTCGTTCGGTGCGTTGTTGTTGCTTGTTGTTGCTATTCTAGCCAACGATTTCTTGTTTTGCAGGCATCGACGCTGCGATGCGCGAAGTGGGCAGCCCCCGATGCCCATCAACACCTCGTTGACTGGCTTTTGGCAGGAGGAGCGCAACGAGGACGGCGAGCCCGACGTCAACTACTTGGGCCGCTTCGTGGTGCCTGAGGCCTCCTTCTTCAGTTGCGCTCTGCCACCTTTGTTGCTGGCACTTTGTGTGCGCGTCTGACTCTTCTGCAGACCACTCCTGCGACGCCAACGTGTGGCGGATTCGCCAGGGGAAGCGCATGACCTTTTTCTGCAATCGCGACGTGAAGGAGGGCGACGAGCTGTGCATCAGGTGCGCGTGCACGCGCGCTTGCTTGAGCTTGCTTTCGTCGCCCGCTGACGACGTGGCGTCGCGTCGCCGTGGCAGCTACAGCAGCAGAGGGGAGGAACGCAAGGCCTTCCTGTACAAGCACTACGGCTTCTTCTGCGAGTGTCGCTTCTGCAAGAGCAACACGGATCCCCGCTCTGCGCACGAGGTGCGTTGCCGTGGCGTCGCTGGCCCACGTGCTGAGTGCAGCAAAAAGCATTGCGGGCGGTGCGGCTGCGAGATCTGGACCGGGCTTTGCGTGGTCTGTGACGCCGACAAGATTGCTGAGGCATTGGCCGAGTGAGGGCAACCGGGCCTCCCCGCCCGTGGGTGCGGCGGTGCGAAAAAGCGATGCAAAGTTTTCTCGGACCAGAGGGCGGCGCGGCAACTCTCTGCGTGGACGCCAGGAGCACGGGCTGCAGGCCCTCCTTGGCAGAGAAGTTGCGTGTGGTTTTTTTGGCGCGCTTTGCCGCTGCTTGGTCTGGTGCTTGCCCTGCTCTGGGCGGCGGCTCACAACGGAGAGGGCGGAGCGCGTTGCCCGCTCTGAGGACTCGCGGCAGCCTCGATTCGTCTTGTTGGCTTCGTTGTGGCGGGTTCACGCTGCTCAAGCACCCGTGCAGTGTCCGATGACGATGGCGACGACGGGCTCGAGCGAGAGGCAGAGCTGCGGGTGCCGCCCAAGGACAAGGAGGAGCTGGACGGCGGTCCCAGCAAGCGCCGGCGATCCGCGCGCCAAAAGGAGCCTGTGGTGGTCGTGGAGGATGACGACGACGACGACGACGACGCTGGTGACGGTGGTACCAAGCCGCTGCGACGGCGGCACCGGGGCCTGGACCGCGACGACGAGTACCAAGCGCGGCAGGAGGCGAGTCCGGAGCTGGATCATGAGGAGGCGGCTGGCGACGACGACGACGACGACGAAGTGCCCGCCACCACCGTCACACGCCCTACCCGCCGCAGACGTGCCTCGCAGGTTGGCCGCTGCTCGTTTGCGCGTCGATCGCAAACCCACCGCGCGAAGGCCGCCCAAGACGGCGAGGGGGGCCGCTCAGACGACGGCCGGGAGCAAGAGGACGAGCAGGACGAGCAGGACGAGGACGTTGCGGTGTACAGGGCGATGCAGGCACGCCGCATGCGCCGCGCATCATCATCATCATCGCGCGGCGGCGATTACGATCGCGAGGGCACCATCGAGATGATCCACGTCAAGAACTTCATGTGCCACCAGAATCTCATTGTGGAGTTTGGGTTGGGTTGCCGCTGCTTTTCTTTTCTCTGCCCTTTTTCGATTTTCGCTCAAAAAGTTTTTGTGAATCAAGGCCCAACATCAACTTTGTGACGGGCGAGAACGGCTCTGGCAAGAGTGCACTGCTGCTGGCGCTGTCCATCGGTCTGGGGGCCCCGGCACAGGTGTGGGCGCATTTTTATTGATTTTTAATTTTTATTTTTTTGATTTTTTAATTGCTCCGACTTCTCACACATCTGCGTTGCGCAGTTCACGCAACGTGGCAGCAAGAACGGCTCCTTCGTGAAGCAGGACTGCCAAAAGGCCACCATCATCATCAGGTGGGCCTGTGTGTGTGTGTGTGTGTGTGTGTGTGTGTGTGTGTGTTGTGTGGCTGATTCACACCAACACAACAATACACACAGACTGTGCAATCGTGGCGTGGAGGCCTACAAGCCCGACCAGTACGGCGACTCCATCACCATCATTCGCACCATATCCGTGACCGGCGTCTCGCACTACGAGTTCAAGAACCACAACTTGGCCCTGGTGTCCACGGTACGCCGCACTTCCTTCTGCTTCTTCTTTTTGGGAAAACGTGAACACATTTTGTCACAACACTTCCTTTTGTTGCTGGAAAAACGGTGGAATTTCTGTCTTTTTTGGCACATTTTCTGAGCACATTTTGGGGAAAACGGTGGACTTTCTGTCTTTTTGGCTCCTTTTCTGAACGCATTTTGGGGAAAACGGTGGACTTTCTGTCTTTTTGGCTCCTTTTCTGAACGTATTTTGGGGGAAACGGTGGAATTTCTGTCTTTTTTTGGCTCTTTTTTTGGAAAAAACCCGTGAACATTCCTCTCCCGCACTGTGGAACAGGACCGCGCCGAGCTGGCGGGCATCTGCGACCAGTTCGGCATCCAGATCAGCAACCCGTGCATCATCATGATGCAGGAGACCAGCCGCGACTTCCTGGGCTCGTCCAGGCCGGAGAAGAAGTACGACCTCTTCGAGAAGGCATGTTTCGGCGCCCACCTCCAATTGTGCCATATTTTTCTTGATTTTTAATTTTTAATTTTTGATTTTTGATTTTTTTGGTGACGCGGGTGCAAGGCGACGCAGCTCAAGCAGATCGAGGCCCAGCTCGAGGAGCTGTTTGCGTCCATCGCGGCCGCCACCGCCACGCTGAACCGCAAGCAGGGTTTGTTCGTTTGTTTGTAGGGTTTGTTTGTAGGGTTTGTTTGTAGGGTTTGTTTGTTTGTTTGTGGGGTTTGTTTGTTTGTTTGTTTGTTTGTTTGTTTGT
>CAZYYU010000134.1:0-5215 GCA_964651735.1 uncultured Gammaproteobacteria bacterium
TCCGTGGCCCAGGCGAAGCGCGACAACATCGCGGGGTACACGATGTATCCCATGCGCTTGGGGGGCAAGATTACCTATGTCGAGCGCGATGGTCGCAAGGACGTCTATGGACGAACCTTGGCCGCTCTGCGGGTTGGCAGTCCGTCAGGGATCAATGCAGGCATGCAGCTCGTGCGGGACGAACTGGCCCAGCCATGGGAGGCTGGCCGGGCCGCGCATGAGGATTGCCCGCTCTATTGGTGTGGATCGGAAGCAGCTGTCCGGTAGCCGTTGAAGCCAAATTTGCCCGCCTTCAAGGCCTGGTCACACGCTGCTTCACATCGACGCCGCACAGCTATGGCGGCAACCCTTCATTCCAGGCGGGATCCATGCGATGTGCAAGCCAGCAATTGCCACGCTTTTAAGCCTGATCATCCTCGGTGGCCGTTTTGGCCGCCAAAGGCTGGTGGGATGCGGGCCACATGCAGATGGTTATGTTTCCTATCAGCGACCGAAAGACACCTTAAGAACAATGCCGACGCACTTACTGCCTTAAGCCAGGAAAAAAGACTGAATTGTCAATGCGACATCATTTGTCAAAACAAACTACAGATTTTTATAGATTTCTTTATTAAGATAAACGTCAATATCATTGTCGCCATTAATTTTATCAATGAGAATAAACTTATCTAAATTCCTCGTAGACAATACAGCATCACCATGTCCAAGCAGAACAGCATACGCATTCGCCACCTGCACGTTCAAGTCATTGGAAAGAATAGCCATTTCAAAATCCAAGTTTTTGAGCAAGCACTTTAAAATATCGATGTAATCTATAACACCACACTTCTCCACGCTAGGCCCCAGCAATGCCACCAAAGATCCGATTTGCAGATTGCTTGGCTGCAACCACAGAGAACTAGACGCGTTCAACTTGATTTGCAGATCAAAAATGAACTTTCCGGTATCGAGATCATAAAGATCGACATCAACAGAAAATTCCTCATTCCAATTATCCAAATATTTAAAGAACGATCCTTTTGAAATTTTGAATACATTTTCAACCCCATCTTTCCCAACCTTAACTGTCATAGGATCCGGATATACGTGGTCGAATCCATCTTGAAATTCAGCGCAGGAAATATTGTATATCCTGGGCCTCTTGAAATCCCTTGGAAGCGAAAACAGACTCATCGGTGGATGAATAAAGATAATTTTTGATGAATAGCATTTTATCGCGCCATTCAATATTGAAAAGACAGCCTCTTTCCGAGACTTGTTCAGAAAATCAATATGCAGGTAATAATCTTTTGACATGTCAGGGCAGCGGCATCGACGTTATGAAGACAGGCGTTTGTCCGATATTAACGGGCGTACCGTTGAACAACAACCGACCGTTCACCGAATCCCTCGCAAATCCCGCTGGAAATTCCCGGAACACGTTCTGATTGATGAAAATGTCGTGTCGACCATACTTGTACCCAGCCGCTGCGCCTTTGGCTTGTACATTTTCGAATTTTTGCAAGGCATGGACAATGTCGGGTCGCGTTTGATTTTTAACTTCAATGCTCCGAAAACGGCCATTGTTCATTTCGATTGAAGCCTCGGGCATTTTATTGCCCTGCTCCAAGACGCCAAATCTGTCACGCTGTGCCGCTTCGCCATACATGCGAAGGCCGCCTGGTTTCGTCGACGATGACAGCAGGGCTCTGTTTACAGCTGCCGCTTCGTCGGCAGGCAAAAATCGTGAGGCAAGTCCGGTTGGATCGGTGTCTATAACAGGATTTGCGACATAGGCTTGCGGCCTGTCCCCGCCATCCAATTTGATCGGATCAGGACAGACGTACTGCCCAGTGAATGGGTCATAATACCGATGACGATTGTAATATAGCCCCGACTCTTCATCGTGCCACTGCCCTTGGAAGCGGATTGGGCAAAGCCGCTCGCATGACGCATCATCGATTGCCGATTTGAGACCCAGGCTTTGGTTACCAAAGCTGCCGCCATCATCGCCAGCATCGGGGGACTCCCAATAGCTATCGTTGGCGGGTCGAGGTAACGCCACTTTCAGGCCGTGGAGGACGCCCCAGGTGGTGTAACTTGCGGCCCACTGTATCCTGCCTTGTTCATCGACCATTTCTCTCGGTGTGCCGAGATGATCATTGATGAGATAAAGCAGGCGACCCGATTGGTCCTCCCGGGTGTCACTCGGCTTTTGTATCCGCCGCGGCGCCTCTTGTTTCGCGAGAGGACGGAAGCGACCTGGCTCGTAGTGCCAGCGCGTCGCGCGATGCCAATCAATACCTCCGTCGAGACGCAACGGCGCTTCTTCGGCAATGACGTCGCCATCCCAGCTATAGGCGACACCAACGATGGGAGGGATGTTCGTGTCGTCGCCATCCTGTCCTGGCAGGCCACCGCGGTATTCAGAAGGGGGCGGCAGGAGACTGCTCGCATAAGCTGGCACTACGCTGCTGGACGCTATCAGCGCTGGGAAACGACCCGCATAGCTTCGCGCCTCAGCGGAACTGAGCTCTCTGATCTTCCATACGCGGCGCCCGAATGGATCGTAGCCGTAACGCCAGATGTCACCCTCTGATGAAACGCATTTTACCAGCCGGTCATGCACATCCCATTCGTAGCGCCAAAGCTTTGACCGGAACCCCTTGCGCTCGATTTGACGTTTGATTACGCGTCCACATTCATCATGGGTCAGGGCCACTCTCTCGCCGCGAGGCCCTCTGGCCAGCTGTACAACCCCGCCAGGCGTCATGCTCCATTGGCTGAGCTTGCCCATTGCCTCGCCAAAGCCGTGCAGCCTGCCGGCTCCCGCTGCAGCGCTACCAACAAGATTTCGCGCTGCGTCATAAGAAAAACGCTCGCGGATCTCATCGGAGGTGCCTGTACCGGCGCTGGTTGCCTCAACCTGGCCGTTGGCGTCATAGTCGTAGGTCGTCTCGCCCCACAGCTCGTCAATGACATTCAGCGGTGAAGAGGCCCGGTCCCAGCGGTAACGCCGTCCCACGGCAGGACCAGCGCTCTGGCGAGAGGCTCCCCCGAACGCTGCCTGCCGCTTGCGTTGTGCCGGATCGCGCCCGCCGGCTTGTTCGAGGAGTTGCCCGACCGCATCATATTCACTTGCCAAGTGAAAGCCGGCTCCGCTCAAACGTTTCGTCTCTCTTCCCAATGCGTCATATTGGAAGAACAATGGAGCATGGTCATCGAAAGTCACACTTTCGATCAGTCCCAATGGATCATAGGTGTAGCTGACAAGGCTCTCACCAGGAGAGGTAATCCCGTGCGAGGAGAGCTTGCGCGCTATCCGCCTTCCCATCACATCGAGCTTGACCGAGCACCGGCGCCCATTCACCGTCTCAGCGACGATAGCCCCGTTCCTGTCTCGCTCGTATTCAACGAGAGAAGCGCTATTCTCAGCTTTGATGAGTAGTCCACGCCCGTCATACCAAAAGCGCGTCACGTCCTGAGGCACTTTTGCCGGTTTAGCGTTGGCTCCGTATGTTTCGATACGCGTGATATTATTCGTTTTGTCATAACCATAAACAAGGCGCGCGCCGTCAGATTTTCTCGTCTCAACGACACGCCCGCCAATATCGCGCCGATAGCACGTCACTCTCCCGTCGAAATCTTCTTCTTCGATGACCCGGCCGGCAACATCTCGGCGTAATGAATACACCCTTGCCATCGCGTTGGTTACGCTGAGGAGACGTCCTTCACTGTCATAGCTGAATGATAGCTCACCGCCATTGGGGTCTGTGATCGCCACCAGCATCTCGAAGGCACCGAAACGATAGCTCCAACTCCGCCCCTCGCCATCGACGACCGCGGCCAAAGAACCCTCGGCATCGAAACGACGATTAACCACTACGCCGTCGGGCCTTGTCAGCCGCGTGAGCGTGGCAAAACCGCCCGCCCCTGCTTCATAGTCCAGCCGGGCAGTGCCTCCACGCTCATCGGTGCGCTCAATGAGACGCCCAAAGACGTCGTAAGAAAAACGCGTCAGTCCGCCCTTTGCATCACGGATCTGAGCGAGACGACCGTACTCGTCATAAACGCGCCTCTCCTCGCCGCCGTCGGGATAGAGTATTTTGGTCAGGCGTCCCCGGTCGTCGCGTTCAAAGCGGGTTTCACGCTTTTCAGCATCACGTGCCACTACCACATTGCCAAAGCGGTCGTTCTCGAACTTGCACACGCCGCCCGCGCCGTCGATGACGATGTCGAGATCGCCATGCGGACCCCAGCCGTAGACAGCGCTGCGGCCCTCCGCATCGACGACCTCACGTATATTGCCGCGACTATCGTAGGAAGTCCGGATCTCCTGCCCGTTCGCATCGATGGTCGCAATACGCTGTCCCGCAGCATCAAAACGATGATGGACCGTGCCACCAAGCGCATCGATCTCAGAGGTGACATTCTCCCGCTCGTCATAGCGGAAGCGCTGCATTCGAGCTTCCTCGCCAGCGGGAATGTACGCGGTCTCCCGGTTTTTCCGGTCATATCGGAAACGATCATTGTTCCAAATGCCGTTAGTGGCGGTGTGGACGACGCGCCCGTCGTCATCATAGCTGAAGATCGTTTCGGATCTGCGCGTTAGATTATGCCACCGCTCCAACCAAGGCTTTGACGTATGCCAGTGGTACCGCACCGACATGCCGAAGGTACAGTCTGCGGAAAGCATTCGACCGCGCTCGTCATAGGCGTATCGAGCAAGCTCCAGTTGCGATCCGTCTGTTCCTGCAAGTGCAATCGAAATACGCCGCCCCGAGTCATCATTCCCAAATACGAGGCAGAGTCCGTCATCGGATCTGACATGGGTCAAACACCCCTCTTCCGAACGTTGGAAGACGAGCGCATTGCCGTTGAGATCTTCAATCTTTTCCAGGCGATAGAAGCGATCGTCATATTGTCGAAAGTGCTTGACGATGCGCCCGCTTTTCAGCCGCAGCTCGCCCAGCGCGGGTGCCTTCAATTCAAAGCGCGGGTAGGCAATATTGACTGACGGCAGGAAATTGAAGGGTCGCTCGAAGATGATCACCCTGCCGTCCGCCTGGTGGAATTCCAGCTCACCGTGGCGCGGATTAGCGAAGAACTCGTCGAATGCCGAAATTTGGCAGGCGCCCAGTGGATTGCGCCAACGTGTTGGCATAGGCAGCTTCAAGCCCATGTAACGCGTTCCATCCAGCGGGAACGATGCGCCCGGGATAAGGAAATCGCGCCA
>CAZYYU010000134.1:5315-8297 GCA_964651735.1 uncultured Gammaproteobacteria bacterium
TAACCTAGCCCATAAAGCCAATTATTCCCTTCTTTTGCAGCCTGTTGCTTTAGTATTTCTTTCTGATCTTTCGGATCATACTCAACGATGCCGCCTGCACCAGCAAGAAACCCAGTTCCAACAGCTCTAAGCCCACCACTGGACTGGCTGTTAATCGTCTCTTGCAATTGATCAAAGTCTGCTTGATCTTGGCCTGCCAAAAAATCACGCAGGGGCCTGTCATAAGAACCGGCGTTGGCGTACTTCTGATCCGCGTCGTCATCTCCGGCACCCAACCGCCATAGGCCATATTTTATGGGATGTTCTACTTTGTATTTGTTGTTGTAGGCCTGCCTATCTAAATAAGCCTGCTTCTGTGCCGCCTTTGCCTTGTCCGTTAGTCTCTGATATTTATCATATATGTCATCCTTGTCCGGCCTTTCGGTCGAATCGGTGTTGACTTCCCCCTTGGCATTCTTGTTGGTATCAATCGTCTTATCTTGGCCAGGTATTTTTGCGCTCTTTGACTTAGCTTCCTGGCTGATAACCTCAGCTTGCAGGCGTAGATCGGCTACAGACATACCTGGAAAGCACATATTTGATTTTGAGCCATCGTCGGCCATCTCACGCTTCCCCTGTCCCGTCCTGCGTCTCCTCGCCTCGCGCCTTTTGTATCTCCCGCGGCCCTATATCCGGTCCATTGATCCAGGCCGGATCGCGATGACTGACGCTGGCAAAGCCTTCCGAGTAGAGGAAGTCCGCTGCCGTATCGACATGGGCCGGGCCAAGGTATCCGGGTTTGTGTACCCCCTTGTCGATACCCGGTTCGTGCCCCGTGGATGTTGCGCAGCGCGAATTCAGCTGGAAATCATAGTCGCCATTGTTGCGCACCGAGGTTGAAACCCGTACCGCCGTATCCATGAAGGCGATCGAGTTATAGGCGACTTTGACCCTGGTATTGCCCCGAGGAGTCCAGCACACGTCCGGGCCCTTCGAGACGATGGTGTGCGCATGGGTCTTGCGCGCCGAAACCTTGGCCTCGCTCATACTGCTGACCTTTGCTTGACGCCTATTTGCTGAATACGGTCCCGCGTCGTCTTTGAGTCGGTGTTGCGGCGTCGATGAATGATGCGGATGTGTTCGTACGTGGCCGGCTCGAAATTCGCGCGCCAAGTCAAGAAAACGTGGCGCCTGTGTCGTTTGTCCGATGCGATGTCAAGGAAGACGGTATCCAGTGCCATTTCTCGCCGGTCGTAGTCGCCATTCGCTCTGACGAGATCCAGATCGATCTTGTCACCCGGCAAATCAAACACCGTCGTCGGTTCATTCGCGATCAAATTGGCAAGGGTGACCCGTTCATCCCCGCGCAAATAGTCGCTGCAAATCAAGTCTGGATGCGCGGAATTGTTGTAGGCGAACTGATAGTCCGGCGGCCAATTGGGCCAGATGTTCTCCTCCCATTCGTCGTCATAGGTGCCGCCGAGAGGCAGACGCGGTTCCCAGGCTGGTGGGATCGGACCCAGGCTTTGTGGAGTATAGCTTTTGTAGGGATCGCTGATTGGATCGCCCACCGCCTCGATTTGTGGTGCGGGATGAGAAGTTGTGGGATCGCTCCATCCCTCGTGGAGCGCGCCGCGCCCAAGCGGGTTGCGCGAGTCGAAATCAAGAATGGATTCTCCGTTCTCCTGCTCCCCGATCGGCTTGGGACCACCATAGGCATATTCGTAGTGAAGCGGCAGATGCGAAATCGGTTCGGGCTCCGACAACTGCCACGCCTCGAACCAGCGCCGGTGTTTGCGCCATTCTTGGGTTTCGCGTTCCGACAGCTGCTTCTTCCATCGGGGCACCCATTGGCGCGGACCGGTGACGCGCAGGCTCTTTTCGACAACGGCACTGCCGTCGCGAGCCTCGACGCGCAGACCGCAAGTCCATGAAGAGGTCGGTTCGCCGCGCGGCGCCCAGGTGGCGGCATTGACGATGATGTCCGTGCCCGGCTTGTTGGGCACCAGATCGGAGGGATATCGCAACGAGGTGACGTTGACCGCACCGTGGCACAGATCCGTAAAGACCAAGGCTGCTTGCTCCTCGGCCAGCAGCAGCCGCCCGGAGGGCGCGAACTCATACGTTCCCTTGACGATGACGACACCGAACTCCTTTCCCATGTTATCGGACGAGTAATATCGAAAATTGGGAAAAGGTGCATGATTGATCAAGCGAGGCACGATCAAGATCCTCCAGATAGATTTCTTAGCCGATGCTTGGAGGATTGTTGTCGATCATATCGGAGATAAGCTGGATATGAGCATCGGCAAGGCCATATAGCTTGACGCCTTGCAGGATGATATCGCCGTTGCTTCTCATCACCAGGAGAGCCTTGGGTGGTGTCGGTTTGCCTTCTGCGTCTACACTAGCGCCGACTCCGATGACGAATTCCTCGCCCACATCGACATGGTAGGCATTACCGACCTTCTGCTTGAACACCTGCCCGACATTCGACACCTTCGCCGTACCGATATGCTCCGAACTGGCCACCCCCACATTCTTGACCTGCATCCGCCCGATGGTCTGGCTGAGCACGCCGCCTCCCAATAACCCCCCCAGCGTACCCAGCGCCGATGTGCCAGCCGCAGCCATCGGGGCGCCGCCGGCCTGGAACAGGGCTTGGGGAGCGACATTGGCGGCGGCTTTCAGACCCTGGTCGAAGAGGCCGGAGGCGACGCCGAGCACACTGCTCGCCAGGGCGCTGGCGAGGCCACCGGCAATGCCGCCCTGCCCGCCGGCGTCGGCTGGCGGCACGAAAGGCGGGGTGGAGAGGATGCCGCCATCGCTGGCGCCACCGCTTCCTCCCGCCGCCGCATCGCCGAGGCCGGATCCGCCGCCGAGACCGCCCAAGGCGGCTTGCGTCACGGCAGAAGCCGCCGCGCTGGCGGTCTTCGAGGCGGCGCTGGCCGGCTGGCTCGCAGCCGCCTGCGCCGCGATCGCCATGGCCTGCTGCAGCATGCC
>CAZYYU010000135.1:0-1777 GCA_964651735.1 uncultured Gammaproteobacteria bacterium
TTTTGGCCCGCTACATTCGCTGCTGCTGCACGTGCCGGGCCCCCCTACTTGCTGCATTCAATGAGACGCAGATGAGGGTGCTTGCTTGGGCAGCGCAAACACGGACGCGATCCTCTCCAGCGCCACACCGTCAGCGGCGTCGAAGCTGTTCAGCGCCACGCTGTCAATGTCCAGAACGCCTTGTGCGACGCGGGAAACGTCAGTGCAGTCCGCCGTGCAGTTGCAGGGAGATCGCACCGATGAGCGCGTTCGCCTCGTCGAACAAGGGCACCACAATCTCGCTCTGCGTGTCTCCTGAGCAGCTGACTGGAGAGAGCGCGCCTGAGCCCCCGTTGCCCTCGCAGGCAGATGAGCACTCAACTGTATGTGGGGAACTGCTTGACGTCGGGGACGATGACTGTGGCGCGTCGCGTCGCTGCAAACCTCGCGTTGGCAACGGGGTGCAGTTGGTCCGCTCTCTCGCGTCACCTGAGGCCCCACACACGCCGCGCGAGAAGGCGATGCGCACGCAAGCCACCTCGCCCTGGAAGGGGCCAAGCACCAGGTCCGAGGGCGATGCAACGCGGTAGAAGCCGCACCAGTTGAGCTTGCGCGCGTCCCTCAGGCGAGCCCACAGCAGCGCGCTAACGTTGGCCATGTTGGCGATCAGGTCAGGCTCCGTCTCGACCAGCGCACGGCATTCCTCGTACAGACTGCAAGGGGGCCCGTTCAGTGGCCTGCATCGCGCACGCTCTTCCCCCAACGGCACCCGTCGTAGAGCATCCGCGGCGAGCCCCTCTCAGTGCCAAAACTGCCGATTCGAGGGTCTGGCCATGAAGCGTGTGCGGGACGAGGGCACCAGCGAGAGCAGCGAGGAGCCAGAGGCGCTGGCCCAGAAATACGAGCGGCTGAGAGCGCGCCAAAACTCTTGGTTCCACTCCTTGCTTGACCACACCCAGTGTGCACTCAAGCGCGAGCAGGGCCATTCAAGCAGCTACTTTCGACGGCAAGCTCAAGGCGTGTTGCTGCGGGAACTCGCATTGCCTTTTCCCCGATCCTCAACCCCCACAGGAGATGACGTTTCGGCTGCTGAATGCCACGCGCGCCAACACCCAGGCCTGCAGCAGCGTGCGCGCCCTGGCCAAATTCGTGGGCGAGACGAAGCACGTTTTGGAGCACGTTGGGGCAGAGGAGGAGGTGCGCCTGTCAGCACTTCACGCCGAGCGCCAGCGCTGTGCTGCGCTGGAAGAGGAGCTGCGAGACGAGCGCAGCACGGCTGAGGCGCAGCTGCGGGAAGAGCGGGACAAGACATGCGCGGAGCGCCAGCGATGCGCACGCCTGGAGAAGGAACTGGCGGCGGAGCGCGCCGAGAACGTGACCAAGCGCGGCGACCTGGACGTGCTCAAGGCTGCGCTGAGCACGGAGCGGCAACGCGCGGCCGCGGTGGAAAAGGAGCTGCGCGACAAGGCGGGCGTTGCGCTGACAGCCGAGCGCCAGCGATGTTCGCGCTTGGAGAAGGAAGTGCTGGCCGAGCGAGCGCAAGCGGCGTCCAAGGTGGATGTGGAGCGCCAGCGCTGCGCCGCGATGGACAAGGAGCTGGTGGCGGAGCGCGAGAAAGCTGCGCGCCTTGAGAAGGAGCTGCTGGCGGAGCGCAACAAGGCCGTCGCACAGCTGCGCGAAGAGCAAGACAAGACAGCAGCGGAGCGTCAGCGATGTGCGCGCCTGGACAAGGAGCTGGCGGCGGAGCGCGCGCAAGCGACAACCAAGGTGGATGCGGAGCGCCAGCGCTGCGCCTCGA
>CAZYYU010000135.1:1877-6310 GCA_964651735.1 uncultured Gammaproteobacteria bacterium
GAGCGCGCGCAAGCGACAACCAAGGTGGATGCGGAGCGCCAGCGCTGCGCCTCGATGGACAAGGAGCTGGTGGCGGAGCGCGAGAAAGCCGCGCGTCTGGAGAAAGAGTTGCACGTGGAGCGCAACAAGTCTGCCGCGCAGCTGCGCGACGAGCAAGGCAGGAGCACAGCTGAGCGCCAGCGATGTGCGCGTCTGGAGAAGGAGCTGGCGGCTGAGACGGCCACCAAACGCGGTGACCTGGGCGTGCTCAAGGCCGCGCTCAGCAGCGAGAGACAACGCAGCGCCGCGGCCGCATTGGAGCGCCAGCACCTGGAGACGAAGCTGGCTGATGTGGACCAGCGCTGCGCCGCGCTGGAGCAGGAGCTGCAGCTCGAGCGCCACCAGGCCCTGGTCGCCGCTGCACAGCTGCGAGATGAGATCATGCCCGCGCTCGTTGCGGAACGCGAGCGTTGCGCCTCGCTGGAGCGGGCGGTGGAGGAGGAGCGCCAGCAACGCTCCTTGCTGCAGGCGCAACTGCAAGAGGAGGCCGCTGCCAAGCGCTCCGACCTGGACGCCATGGAGAAGGAGCACGAGAGCACGCGGCGCCTGGAAGCTCAGCGCCTGCAAGAGCACTTTGAGCTCACGCTGCAAGGTTGGTTTCTTTTGTTTCTGCTTTGGCTTCCGCTCAGTCCCAATGCAGCTTCGGTGGAGGCTGCGCACTCTCGCGCCCAGGTCCAAGCAGAGATCGTGGGCGCGTATCGGCTCTGATGTCGGGGGCTGTGCAGGAGCGCGAGGAGGCGGAGCGACAGAGGGCCGACGATGGTGCGCTGCTTGCGTGCGTTGGTCGCGTGCCGTGACACCCTGCACGGCTGCAGCCGCGGCCAAGGTGGCGCAACTGGAGGACCAGCTGGCGGCGGAGGGTCACAGACGTGAGGCGCTGAAGCTGCGTCTGGCGGTGTGGTTCGGGGTTTGCTTGGGCTGGCGTTTGCTGCTCGCTGACCCATGGCCGGGTGGCACAGACGGAAACCACGGACGCTCTGCACAAGGCTGCGGACGATATTGCCACGCTGCAGCAGCGCAATCGCGCTCTCAAGCAGCGTCTGGTGCGAGTGCGGTGGTGTGTTTGGTGCACCCTCACCTGACGTTGGGCCTGCAGCGCGACCAGCTGCAGGCCGCGCAGGACACGCGCGCGGCCCTGAGCCGGTCCAGGGACTGCGTGGAGGCCATGGCCTTGTCCATCCGCATGACCAAATGAACCAAGCACCAAATCAAGAGTTACGTTCAATGGGCCTGCTCCACACGCTTGGCAGCCTCCTCCGCGTCCTGGAGCGGCAGATGAGAGAGAGACGCAGGGCAAAGAGGGAAGCCAGACCTGAATCTGCTTCTGCAGATTGGACTTGCGGTGCTCCGCCTTCCACGAATGAGTCGCGATGAGCCAACAGCGTCGCACGCAACGAGCAAAGGCGAAGGACCTTGAGCTTGACTTCCCTCTTGATGGAGCTCGCCTCCGACTCCAAGTGCTTGGCATCCTTCTGCATCTGCTCCAGCGCGGCAACGTCGTCCTCGCGCTCCTCCTTGGACAGCTTGCTGTCGGCTTTGACGCGCTGTGAAGCGAGAGCGTGTCAGAGAGCGCGCATTTGCAGCTCGAGTTTGGGAAAACCTTCTCCGTCTCCGAAGCCTCCTTCTCCAGCTCCTCGGCGTCGTGGAACGCCTTGGACGCCAGCTCCACCTCCTCGTCCCACGCCTGCTCGCCCACAGCGCGGCCCAGCTGGTCGGCCTCCTGCAAAAAAGCAGCGTGAGAACAGTGGACAGGCCGTGTCTTCTTGCCTCGGCCAGTTCGTGCGCGTCCTTCTTGAGCTTGTCACCGCCCAGCTCGGCCTCGTCCTTGCCCAGGTGCTGGGCCTGCGCGTCCACGTCCTCGCCGGCCTCGCGCAGCGCGCGGTCGCGGTCCGCCTCGTCCACGCCCTCGGCGTCGTGCGCCAGGCGCCCGCTGGACCCTGCAGCGGAGGGGCGAGGTCACGTGAGCCCCCTGAAACGCGCAACAGGGGGCAAAGGGGGCTCGTCACCGATGAGCTCCTTGGCCAGCTGCTCGTCCAGCAGCTTCTCGTCCAGGTTGTCAAAGTCGCCGGCCTCAGCCTCCTCCAGCAGGTGCTCCGCATCCTCCTCTGTCTCGGCCGCCTCCTCGCCCAGCTCCTCGCCTGGCGGCGGCGGTGTGACGGGGCGGCAAGCAAAGCATGCAGCCAACGCACCCAGCTCCTCCTCCAGCTCCAGGTCGTCGCCCTTCTTCATCACCTCCAGCAGCTTGCCCTCCTTGTTGAGCGTCTCGTTCACGTCGTGCACCACGGCCTTGCCGTGCTTGAGCTTGGTCAACTCCTTCTCGTGGGCCAGCGCGTTGATGGCCTGGAGGGGCGTGCAATCAATCGACAGCAGCAGAGCAACCAACCACCGCGTGCACCTTGGCCATGCCGACGGCGTCCTGGCGCACGTCCTTGCGCTCCAGACCGCGCACCTCGCCCTCAGCCTCGTGCTCGGCCTTCTCCACCTCGTCCTCCAGCTCCTTCACCAACTCGTGGTGCTGCTTCTTCTCCTCGGGGCTCATGGACGAGTCGTCCACGTCCTTGCGGCGCCGTTAACGATGAGCCAGCAAGCAAGCGCAAACGTGCCTGATCCAGCTTGGCCATCTTGACCTCGTCCTCCTCGGCGTCCTCCTCGAGCTTCTCCGCGGCCTCCTCAGCCTCCTCGTCGTCGCCCTGCCAATGGCGGATGAGTGGACGCAGCAGCAGCACACACAGCAACCTGCTCCAGCTCGCGCAACACGCGGTCCTCGTCCACCTCCAGCTGGTGCGCCACGTCGTCAACCTCGCTGGCAATGGGGTCGTTCTGCAGGCAAAAAGAAGATGAGCGCTTCGCCCCACACACGAGCGCGCGCTCGTCCTGTCAACCTTGAAGCCCTCAGCCTTCTTGTCGATGGCCTCCAGGTGCTGGCCGTCGGCCTTGAGGCGCTTCTCGGCGTACTTGTTGCGCAGCGCCTCAGCGTGCAGATCCATCTCGTGCGCCAGGTCGGCCATGCGCTTGGGGCGCGCGCCCTCCTGTGGTGCTCTTCGGTCACGACGAAGACCGCACAAGCAGCAACCCCGTCATCACCTTCCAGTTCTTGCCGTGCTTCTTGACGTCGCGCTGCAGCTCGTCCAAGTACACCTCGTTCTGCTCGCCAAACTCCTCCAGGTCCTCGAGCGCGCGCTCGTCGCCCTCCTCGCCCGGCGTCTTGAGTTTCTGCTCGGCCTCGTCGAAGCGCTCGTGGAACTCCTTGGCAGCCTGGCAGCGAGTGAGCCAACACACACCCCCACCGCCCACGCACAGTCTTGCCTTGACTTCCTCCTTGAGGTCCTCGTCGTCCTCGCCGCCGGGCGTCTCGTGCGCCAGCTCGTCTGCGTCCTTGAAGAACTCGGCGCCCTCCTCCTCCAGCTCCTTGCGCAGCGCCTCCTCGTCCATGTGCTCCAGCTGCTCCATGCGCGCCTGGTCCTGCTTGTCCCACAGCTTGCGTCGCAGCAGCCCGGCCTCGCTGTCAAGCGAGTCGGCTTGGTCGTGGGCTTTCTTGGACTCGTCGCTGTAGAAGTCGCGCTGCTTCTGAAGGTCCTTGGCCTCCTCCTCGCGCCTGCTCAGTGCCTGAAAGGAGATGAGGCCCAAAAAACTCCGTCCGTCCCTTGTCCTCGTCACCTCCTGCGCCTCGCTGAACTTGGCCATGGCCTCGGCGCGGCGCTGACGCTCCTGCGCCAGCTTGGACTCGCGCTGAGACAGAGCCTCCAGCTGCTGGTCCAGCTCTCCCTGCAGCTGGTTCTTGCTCGCGATCGCGTAGATGGCCACGATGAGCACCAGCGCCAGCGTGCCCAGCGCGCCGTACACGAGCATGCGCGCAGTCGCCTTGTCCACCATGCTGCTGTTGCTGCTGCGTTGCAGCGTCAGCAAACTGCTCCACGTGGCACCAGGCGCAGCGGACAAGCACAGCAAGCAGGAGCAGCGTGTGTGGCAGCACGTTTGGAAGGGGAGCACCCAAGCACTGCTGCCTCAACACGGCGAGCAATCCCAAAAGCGTTCCCCGAAACCGCAGCAAGCGCGGGGCCCCCGAACAGCGCCGCAGCCCCAACGCGCGCGCGCGCGTGCGCACGGCACACGAACCACGCGAAGCGCGCCGTCTCCCGTGAGGGCCACACGCGGCCAAAGAAGCGGGGGAAAAAACGCGCGGGAGGGGACAGCCACCACCACAACATGGCGCGTGAGCACACAGATTGGCACCCTCGCGCAGCACCAGGGCGCGGGAAGGCTTCGCTCGCGAGAGCGTCCTTGCGCAAAAAGGGGACATGGGAGGCCCAACGTCAACCAGCGGAGCCACCTTGGCTTCTCCGACGATCCTATGCAACCCTCAACAGTCGAAATGTGCGCAAAAAACACAAATG
>CAZYYU010000135.1:6410-8292 GCA_964651735.1 uncultured Gammaproteobacteria bacterium
GGGCCCAAGCCGCGCTGCTGGGCCGCAGCGGACGCATGCGAGGTTGCCCTGGATGCGCTGTGTGTGCACTGCATGCCAACGCGCGCGCCGCAGGGCAGGCTGGTCGTGCACGGCGGCTACTCGGGCTCCAACAGGTTGCGCCGTTGCAAGCGGCGTGCCCCGCATGCTCAGGGGCTTTGCAGCTACTTCAACGACATGTTCGTGCTGCACCCAGAGCGCCTGGAGTGGCAGCGTGTGTGGTGCTCGGGTCCTGCGCCGCCGCCGCTGTACGCGCACACGCTCAACTGCGTGGCGGGCAAGATTGTTGTCTGCTGTGGCGGCACGGGGCGCAACTACAGCAACAGGTCTGTGCCTTGTGGCCGCCTTCGTGCGGGGCGTGCGTGACGGAGCGCCGTTCAGGTTGTACATGATGGAAGAGCTGGACCTGGCAGCGGGAACCGGGCGCTGGAGCGAAGCAGGTTGTGCAGCAGTGGGTGTTGGTGGCGCTGATGGTGGCTGCCGCAGCGTTTGAGGTGCGCGACGCGGACCATGGTGCGTGCGATCTGCCCGCTCGCGGAGCCCACGCCACGGCCGCGGTGGGCAACGTGCTGTGGTTGTTCGGAGGTGGTGTCTTGCAGTGCGTTGAGGCGGCGTTGTGACGCTGATGCAGGGGACAATGGACACGGGTCGTACTTCAACGTGCGGCGGTGACCTCGTGTGGGCTGCCGACGGTGGGATGACGCTTCCCTCACGCGACAGGACCTGTACGTGATTGACCCTGCCGAGCGCACTTGCACCAAGGTATGCTGCGTGTTGTTGTTGAGTCGCCGCTGACGTTGCCGTGATAGGTATGGCGAGCCTGTGTTCGCGGTGACGAGTCGACGAACCGACAACAAGGTACGGACACGGGGAAGCAAGCCGGCCAAGCGGGGCTGGCACTCCATGGTCAGGTGAGTGGTGTTTGTGGTTTGTGGTTTGCGGAGTTGACGATGTGCTGTGTTGCAGCTGCCGGAACAAGCTGTACGTGTTTGGTGGCACCGACGGCTCCGTGACGTACCGTGACCTGCACGTTTTGGACACGGGCACGCTCACTTGGTCGTGCCCCCTAACAACTGGTATTGTGGGATGTCGTGTGGGTGATGTTGCTGTAACAGCAAAACAAACAAACCAACCACGAACAGGGGAGCCACCGGAGCCGCTCTTCTCGCACAGTGCTACCATCGTCGGCCAAGGTCGGTGTTTTGAGGGGCGCTGCTCACCTTCTCATCTGCTTGCCTGTTTGTTTGTTGGCGGAGCAGAGATGCTTGTGTTCGGTGGCAGCAGTGCCACTTCGGTGCCACAGAATCGTGCGTTCGTCTTCGACACTGAGGTAGCCCGTCACTTGCACACCTTGTTTGACATTTTGATGTGCGTTGTTTGTGACCGCGACGTGTCCACGATGACGTCTTGCGGTGCGCCGTGCTGAGGGCGCAGCGCAGCGCGTGTGCTGGGTGCATCCGCGTCTGGCGGGCGACGTGCCCGGCGCGCGGTACGGGCACCACTGCGTGGCGGTGCGCGGCGAGCAGCTGCTGCTGCACGGGGGGCTGGCCGGCGCCGGAGCCGGAGCCGGAGCCGGAGCCGGGGCCGGGGCCGGGGCCGCGGCTGCCAACGCGTGCCAGCTGTACGTGCTGCCGCTGGCTCCCGTGCGACGCGAGCCACACACGCTGCCCGCGGACGTGGTCAACTCGCTCATCCAGGTTCGCAATATGTGTGTGTGTGTGTGTGTGTGCGCCGCGTCTTTCGGGTTGTGTGCGAGGTGTGCTTGTGTGTGCGTCTGACGTTGCCATGTTTGTGGACGATGCTCCTGCGCCAGGACTATCGTCAGCTGCTGGCGAGCGAGGAGTACGCCGACGTGGCGTTTGCG
>CAZYYU010000136.1:0-2155 GCA_964651735.1 uncultured Gammaproteobacteria bacterium
ACAACAACAACAAACAACAACAACAACAACAACAACAACACCCACAACACACACCTCGAGGCCGTGGGCTTTGGCGAACGCCTCCGCCTCCTCGCGCGTGACCTCGCGCTCGCTGGCCAGGTCCGCCTTGTTGCCCACCAGCAGCACCGACATGTTGTCCGTGCCCTGGCGCCGCACCTCCTGCACGGTAGCGTCCACACATCAGACGGGTGAGCAAGTGGGGCGCGCCGATGACCTCCAGCCACGACTGCAGGTGCGCGAAGGAGCTGCGCTTGGTGATGTCGAACACCAGCAGGGCCCCTGCGGCGGTGCGCGTTGGTTGACGAGGGTTGCATTGCAATGCAGCAGTACCTTGCGCGCCGCGATAGTAGGAGCGGGTGATGCTGCGGAACGACTCCTGGCCCGCCGTGTCCCACAGCTGCAGCTTGATCTTCTTGCCATCCACCTGCGCACTCGCAAGCAGCGATGAAGGACGGCGTGCGCGTGTGTGGTGAACCCCCACAGCCCCAACCTCGATCATGCGGGTGCCAAACTCCACGCCAATGGTCAGCTCGTGGTCGGTGAGAAAGCGCTTGTCCGTGAACTGCAGCAGCAGGCAGCTCTTGCCCACGCCCGTCGGCCCGATGATGATGAACCTGGTGCGGGCGCTGAGGTGCGCACAAGGGCTGGGGGTGGGGAGTGCTGCGTACTTGAGCAAGTACCTGGTTGGTTGGAGTCAGAAAACAGCGCCACCACAAGCACACCCACCACAACAACACCACCACAACGCCCACAACGCCACGGCGGCGCCGCGCTTCTCAAGCGACGCAAAAGACGCACTCGTAGAGCGGCATGGTGGCTCCCCGGTCGGCACGGGCCTCGTCGGCTTCCTCCCCACGCACACTCGCTCCAGTCCGCCGCTGCAAGCCCCACTGTTCGCACGAAACTCAAGCCCATGGCGGAGGCGCTGGACGATGTGGACGCGGCCATGGATGCGGCACTCATGGTGCAGGACGCGTGGGTAACGCAGGGACGCGACGAGGGCTTTGCGGCTGGCGCAGCACGGGGCCATCGTGACGGACACGCGCTGGGCCGCGACAAGGTGGCAGCGGGAGCCCGGCGGTGGCGGCGGCGGGACCTGAAGCACGCACATGCAGGGCCGCGAGCTGGCTGTGGAGGCAGGGTTCATGCGCGGTTCGTTTGTGGCGCCCGTGCGTCTGCCGCCAACGTCCCTCTCAAGGGGCGTGTGCCGGCGTGGCGGCCTGCCTGCACTTGGTGACGCCGGAACGCAAGGCCATGCGCGCCAAGACCACCTTGGAGCAGATCGAGCTGGGTGCGTCCGCTGCGTGCACGCCGCTGGCTCAACCCCCCACGCACAGCGTTCGCGGCCATTGACTGGAGTGACCCATCGCGCCCTGCCTTCTCTGACGCCATCGAGGGCCTGCGCAGCAAGTATCGCCAGCTGTGCGCTCAGCTGGCCTTGACGGAGGGCGCGGAGCCTGCATCTGCTGGAATCGAGTTCTGACATTGGCGTCTTGCCACTGCAATGCCTCGGCATGGCCGCAGCGGTTCGGTCGCGCGCTGCCACAAACAACGCACTGCTTTCGCTCAGAGGGGTTGACGATGAGCCACCACCACCACCACCACCACGGCCACACTTGCCTGGCTTGCGGTGGGACGCCGCCCCTCAGCTGACTGGTTGCCTCACTGCGGGTGCAGGCCACAAGAGGTTGGCGTCGGTCGGTCGGGCTCGGCCGCCACGCTAACGTCGCTGCGTCAGCCACCACTACCATTGCTCGAAGTGCGGAACCCCAGCAGGCCAAGTGCGTCGTGCAGCTTCTCTTCCTTTTTTGCCGTCCGCCTCAGCGGCGCTGCAGGGCGCCAAGACTGTGGTCGTGCAGGTGGCGAGCACTGCACCTTGCGGCCAGCCCGCTGATTGCCCGCCGCAGCAACCCGCCACCACGGTGTACGCTGCCCCTGCGCCCGCCTACGCAGCGCCCGCCTACGCAGCGCCCACCTACGCAGCCCCCACCTACGTGCCCCAGACCACGGTGACTTGGTGCGCGCTGCTGGCTGCCTCCGTCACGTGCGCAGCCAACGAGTTGTGCAGAGTCGCAGAGGCTCAGCGGCTCTAATACGCGCGCCGTTACCAGGTGTACACCGCTGCGCCTCCGCC
>CAZYYU010000136.1:2255-8248 GCA_964651735.1 uncultured Gammaproteobacteria bacterium
CAGTGCAAGCAGCGCAGTCTCAGCACCGCACCCACGGGCACACCTGCAAAGGATGCGGTGAGCCCTTGTCGCTCCATCGCTCTCCATGTGACCAGTGAATTGCGCTGCAGGGCACTGGAGCCACCACGAGGTGCGTGGCTGCCTGTGTGTCGCCGCCTGCTCAAGTGCCCCATGCGCCAGATTTGTGTCAAGTGTAACACCCCAAGGCACACCGTGACCGTCGTACAGCAGCAGTACCCCCCTCCAGGTCCGCGCTTTTGTGCCCCGTTTGCTCCAACGCACCTGAGCTCGCTGGCTGCAGGCGGCTACTGAGCCCAAGGTCCCCCGCACCACACTGCCGCCCTTGCGCGACGAGATGCTGCAAAAAAATCCTGCTTTTCCCCAGCCGCCTCTTTTTACCAAAAGCAAGCCCTGCTCTTGTGTTGCTGGCCACCTCCCGCCGCGGAATCACTTCTCCAGGCCCTTGATGATCTGGTCCCTCTTGACCAGCTCAGCCTCCAGGTACGCGACGCGCTTCTTGAGCGCCTCCCACTCCTCCTTGATCTCCTTGGGCGTCAGCTCCTTCTCGGCCTCCTTCTTCTGGAACGCCACAGGCGCGGTCTCGCTCTTGGTGGCCATGTTCTCGGGCTGCAGCGACATGAGCACGGGCTCGGGGTTGGCGCCGCCGACCCACTCGTCCAGCGAGCACGCGGGCTTGCCAGCAAACGTGTCGGGGAAGATGTCGTCCTGGAACAGCTCGCTCTTGCGCGGCACTTGCATGGAGATGGGGATCACCATGTCCTTGGGCGTGAGCTTGAGGAAGCGCGCAATCTCGCACGACTTGATGTCCAGAGCGCGCTTGGGCACCATGGCCAGGCCCTTCTGCGGCTCGTTGCTCTTGAACTGCGACAGCTCGAACAGCTCCAGCTTCTCGGCACTCGTGTCCAGCTCGTAGTAGCGGATGTTGCCGTCGCCCTTGCCGCCGACCCACAGGATCTGCGTGTCGTCGTCGTACCAGCACATGAACTGACCGGACGACGTGTCCACGTTGAGCTTGTACACGGGCTCCGTGAGCTTCTTGGGGTCCCACACGAAGAGCTGGCGGTCCGAGGACTTGGACGTGCCGGCGCTCACCACAAAGTCGTTCTTGCCGGCAAAGAGCGCGCGGGGCCCCTTGACTCCGTCGTGGCCGTGCCACTCCTCAATGGCCGTCGGCTGGCGCGGGTCAAACGTGCGCAGCTTCTTGTCCTTGCACGCGGTGACGAGCTTGGAGCCGTTCCAGTTCCAGCGGCACGACTGGATCAGGTTGCCGTGGCCCTCAGCGTCGAACTTGCTGTCGCCCGTCTCCACGTCCCAGATCTTGATCACAAAGTCGGCGCCAGTCGTGGCCAGCACGTTGTTGGCCACGGGGTTCCACGACACGGTGCCCACCTTGCGCTTGTGGCCCTTGAGCAGCTGCGCCTCCTCCTTCATCTCCGCCTTGAGGCCCTCCTCGGGCAGCACCCAGATCTTGGCGTTGCCGTCCTCCGAGGCGGACGCGATGACGTAGGGGTTGAAGAGCGAGAACTCAATGTCGAGCACGGCGGCCTTGTGGCCGGACACGAGGAAGGGGCTGGCCTGGCCCTTGCCGACATCGCTGTGCTTCTTGGCAACGAAGGCACCGCCGCCCGACGCCTCCCAGATGGCAGCCCAGTACTCTGAGGAGGGCCAAGTCGAGTGAGGAGGCAGCGGCGGGGGGAAAGGCAGCAACGGAACGAACCGGACGAGGCGTCGATGTGGTTGGAGTCCCACGCGGAGCGCGTGCCCTTGATCTGATCGAAGCAGCCGTCGCGGGTCGCGGCAGTGCCAAAGACGTGGCGGTACTTGCTGGAACGGACGAACCTGGACGCGCGGCCGCCGTGGTCAGCAGCACACGCAGCAACAGCGGGCAAAAAAGCAGTCACAGCGCGCGGGCCACCGCATGCGCGCGAACGCGGCTCCTGACCCAACGGCACGCGGGCTTTGCGTGTGCGGGGACGCGCGAGAGCCCGCAAAAAAAAAAAGACAAAAACCCAACGAGAGAAACGCGCGCAGCGCCCCAGCCGCCGTGCCGCGGTTGAGAGAGCGCCCGGTGCTCGCCGACCCGGGCCCCCCACAGAGCGCACACGCGGACGGCCCGCCAGCCAGTCGCAGCAGGGGGCCCATCACACCGACGTGCGCGCTCCGCTGTGTGCACGCAGCAGCAGCAGCAGCAGCAGGGGGGCGCGCCGACCCAGACACGCGTCTCCCCGAGCCAACAAAAGCACAAAATGCGTGCGCAACGCACTTGGACATGGCTTCCTTCGCTTGTGCGCGCGCTGTCGCCGAACCCCTCTGGCTCCCCTGCAGCAACGAGTCAAAAAAAAAGTGCCCCAAAGGGCCAAGCAGCGGGGGCGGTGACCGCGAAGCAGCCAAGAGGGGAGACCCCTCGGCAGCGATGCTGATCCCGCTGGGCCGCTTCAAGGCGGCCTACGAGCTCGTCGTGCGTCGTGGTCTGGATGCGGGCTGCAGGTGCGGCGGCGGCGGCGGCGCTCGTGACGCTAGTCCGCAGTCCTTGCTGCTTGGAGCGCAGCGGGGCATCCAGCGGGCGGGAGGCCTGCTGGTTTTGCTTGGGGCGTGTTTCGCGCGCCTTTTCCTGTTCTCGCTTCCTCGTGGCTCGCGGCACTCGCCGCTGCGTGTCGTGCTTGTGGGGAGGGGGCGCCACGCTGTGGGGACCACCGCTAACGCTCTCCTGCGCAGCGTGGTGCTGTTCATAGCCCCGTCCGCCGACGCGCTCGCAGCCTGCACAATCCTCGTGGTACGTTGGCTGGCGGTTGTGCCGCAGGGAGCGTGCGGAGGGGTTCTGGCTGGGTTGCCGGCCGGGGAGGCGGCGGCTGGCGAGGGGTGGTTTTTGCGCGCCAAAACCTCAACGCGGCCTTCGTTGGACAGTCTCTGCTGCGGCGCGATCAGATCCGCTACACGGTGGTGCCCGTGCTGGGCTACGAGCATCTGCGGCAGCAGGCCGCCAAGTACCTGTTCGACGCCACCGAGTACCGCAGCATCATTCTCATCGACTGCGGCGCCGTGGTGGACGTGGCTGCGTTCCTCAAGCTGGACCAGGACACGGAGCGCGCGGCCTTTGTCATCGACTATCACCGCCCCGTGCATCGCGCCAACATCCACAACGCCACCAACGTGGTGGTGTTCGCGGACACGGAGCACGTGCCGGACCCGCAGCCTGCCTCGCTGGCGCCGCCACCGCCGCCACCAGCGCTGGACGACGACGACGACGACCTGGATGACCGCTCTGGCGACCGCGACCGCGACTCGCCGAGCAAGCGGCAAAAGGGCGACGGCGGCAACGCGGACCTGGACGAGTCGCCGCCGGAGCGCGACTTTGGCGACGACTTTGCCAGCGGCTCCTTCTACGGCACCAGCTCTGCGTACCTGATGCACGAGCTGGCCGCGCAGCTGGCCGCGGACACGCCGCGCGCCCTGTGGCTGGCCATTGTGGGCCTGACCGAGCACTACCTGCTGCACCGCTGCTCGGTGAAGCAGTACCTGAAGCACCTGGAGGCGCTGCGCGTGTCAGCGCGCATCGCCGACGACAAGACGCTGCAGTACGAGCGCTTCGAGTACCAGTTTGTGCTGTACCGCCACTGGACGCTGTACGAGTCCATGTTCCACTCGCCGCAGATTGCCACGCGCCTGGGCATCTGGGCCGAGGGCGGGCGGCGCAGGCTGGACCAGCTGCTGGCCAAGATGGGCTTTCCGCTCAACCAGTGCCACCAGCGCTTCGCCATGATGAGCGTGGAGATGAAGCAGCAGCTGCCCAGGCAGCTGGAGGAGTACGCGTCCGACTTTGGCCTGGCGGACATCACGTTCCCGTCCTTTGTCAAGACGTTGGACAACAAGCTGCGCCTCAGCGCCGCCGACTGCGTGCACGCCATCTCGGCGCTCATCGAGGTGGGCGTGCCGCGCACTGGGCGTGGCCTGGACACGCAGTTTGAGCGCGACACGTGGCAGGCCGACCTGCTGCGCGCGTACAGCGCACTCGCCTCGGAGAACCCCGAGGAGCAGGTGCTGCTCATGGGCAAGGGCCTCAGCTCGGCCATTGCGCTGCAGCAGGCGCTGGTGCGCGAGGGCGTGGACCTGCTGCTCAAGAAGATCATCGTGCGCAACGGCCCCTTCCGCTACGGGCTGCTGCACGAGTCGAGCGCCGAGCCCGTCTTCTGTCACTGGCAGAGCCTGACGCGGCTGGCGCTCTTTGTGCTGGAGGCGCTCAAGAAGCCCAACAAGGCGTCCAAGCCGCTGGTGCTGTGCGCGCTCAATCGCGAGCGCAACAGCTACCTGGTGCTGGGCGTCACGCCAGCGGCGCCCTCCACGCGCGCCAAGCGCAACGACTTTGGCATCTCGTTCCACCAGGCCGCGCGCCTCACGGGCACCGACGTGCACTTTCACTCGTTTGACAGCTCGGTGATCGAGGTGGGCGCGGCCGACATTTCGCGGTTTCTGGAGCTGCTGCACAGCGGCCTGATCGCAGAGTGAGTCGCAAAAGTGATAACCCTGTCATTTCATTGTTGCGGGCGCCGCGCTGAGCACGAAGCGCTTGACCTGCTCCAGCACGTCCCGCTGCGTGGTGGTCGCGGCCACGTCCACAACCAGGCGCGGCGTGTCGGGGCACGCGGTCTTGGCGTGCTCGGCACGGTAGCGCAAGTGCGCAGGCCACACACACGTGTCAAAGTAGTGGGCCGTGTTGTAGGGCGAGGCGTCGCCCTCATCGCGCAGCAGCCGGCGCTCGCGGGCCACAGCGCCGTCCGGACCCGCGTCCAGCTCCACCACCAGGTCCAGCAGGGCAGCGAGCGCAGGCCCTGCCAGCAGCACGATGCCCTCCACCAGCACCCAGCGATGTGAGGCACGCAGCGCCCGCACGTCGACAGCCGCGCGCTCCAGGTCGAACAGCTCAGGCCCCTCCCAGTCCGAGGGCGCAGCGGCGTCCAGCCCGCTGCGGTAGTACGTGTCCAGGGACACCACGCATGCTCGAGGCGACAGAGCGTAGCTCAGCGACCTTTTGCACGCGCGCTCAGCGCGGCTCCTGGCCCCTCCCTCCCCACTGCATACTCTGCCAAGCTGGTCTTGCCGCTGCCAGAACAGCCGCTGATGCCCACCACGACGCCCTGCATGGCGCTACTGGCCACACTCATGTCGAATTCCAACAACACCCCGCAGGGGCGCATGGACTGCGTGGTGTTCCCCAGCGCTACCGTGGACACGCTGCGGCGTCTGTTCAGCAACGTGGCCGCGGCGGCACCCCCACAGCCCCGGCACGCGCGCGTGTGGCGCGGCTCCCGCGTGTATGGCACCACGGTGACGGCAGTGCAAGGCGCCGAGCAATGGCTGCTGGACAGTTGAGAGAGTGGCTGGGGCCCAGGACGACCGGCTCTGCCTCCCCTCCGCAGGAAAGTGGAAGGCGGACGGAGACTACGTGTGCTTCCGGGGCAGCGCTGCAGACGCGCGCACAGCGCTGTTCGAGCTGCTGGCACCGCTATCGTCATCATCGTCATCGTCATCGTCATCAGGCGTGGCGCCAGCCCTTGCCCCGCCCGACGTGGTGGAGCGTGTGCGCGCGCTGCTGCTGCGCCTGACGCGCGAGGGCTTGTGGCGCTTTCACTGCGTGTTCCGGTTCACGGCGCAAGAGTTTGCCCAAGGGTACTTTGCGCGCGCCCCTGTGTGTGTGTGTGTGTGCGTTGCCAATGCGCCGCCACACACAGTGAGGCCTACCTCAACGACCGCTCAGTGAGCGTGGAGCACGTGGACGCGGCGTTGCTGGCGCTCACGCAGGGTACGTTGCATGCGTGCGGCGGCTGGACGGGTGACGGGTGACGGGTGACAACCCCGCCAGATGACGAGCTGGGTCTGCCGGGGCAGCTGGTGTTGCTGCAGGGACCGCCGCGCATGTACAGCTACGTGAGCCAATAATGGAGGTTGCGAACACAAATCAGTTGATTTTGTCAATG
>CAZYYU010000137.1:0-8229 GCA_964651735.1 uncultured Gammaproteobacteria bacterium
GGGAGCGAGTGCCGTGGCCCAAGTTGCGCGTGCAGCCGTGAGCTTGGGAATCGCGCAACGCTCGCTGGACGCCCCTTCACCGAGGTGGAGCGGGAGCGAGTTCACCACCGAGAGGTTGCTCCCAACCAGTCATGGCGCACTGGCGGCTGCTGGCGCGCCTCGTCACTGCGGGCGGCATGGCCGTGGGTCGGGCCCTGTTCCAGGCGTGGAAGGACAGCTCGCACCGCATCAACGTGGAGGGCATCCAGTCGGCCGCGGCAGTCAGTTGCGCCGCTTGTTGGGTTGGGTCCTGTTTGCTCACGCAGCAGCCCAAGCTCGCATCAACGTGTCCGAGGCCAGGAAGATCCTCAACGTCAGCGACACGGCCACGCTCGAGGAGATTGACAAGTCCTTCGAGCACATCTTTGAAGCCAACTCGGGTGCGTCCTTTTGTTGGTTGTTTATTGCCACTGGACTTGCTCACCGCCGTGTTTGGGGCGGCAGCGGAGAAGGGCAACTCCTTCTACCTGCAGAGCAAGGCTGTGCGCGCTCGCGAGTCGCTGGTGGCTGCGCTGGGCGAGCAGCAGCGGAAACCGCCTGCCCGGGACGACGATGATCCGCCGGCTGCGGTGAGGCGGGGGCTTGTGCTGCGCAACCTCGCGTTGCTGACGCTTGTGCAATGCGCGCAACAGGTGAGCTCCAAGCAGTAAAAGAGATGGCGCTTCTTCATTCGTAGGCCATGGCGAGCATCACGCCCAGCACTGCAAAGGAGAGCGCGCCGGCCAACAGGCTGAGCCCCATGCCCGCGGCCGGCAGGTACAGCATGGCGTTCTGCATGGCAGGCTCGTTCTGTGTCTCAGCTGCGCAGCGTGGTGAGTGGGCAGCCTGCACAACGCCCCCAGGCATTTGCCACCTGTTGCGTGGCGAAAGAAGGTGATGATGGTCATGTAGCCGCCCATCAGGCTGGCCACCAAGAAGAAGAAGGCCAGCGCAATCAGCGAGGCCGTCGCCACCGCCACGAACGTCTGCCCCAAAACAATGAGGCGCGGCCCCAAGCAAACGCGGCGCGCGCACGCACCTTGCCAACGAAGCCCAAGCGCGCACAAGGGCGCAGCAGCGCCATGAGCACCAGCAGGGCCACCAGAATGGCCCCCAGCAGAGCCGCGAGCAGCAGCGTGTCCGGCGGAGCCCCGAAAGTCTCCTAAAGTGCGGCGTCATGCGCTCAAGCGCCCGTGGGGGCCACGGGGCGGTTCCGCGCACCTGCTGCCGGAACAGCCACTGCAGCGGGTCCCCGAACGTGTCGCTGCTCACTTCGCGCGACAGCACCTCCCGCGCCACATCCACAACGGGCTGCAGCTGCTGGCCCAACGACGTCAACACCTCCATCTCTCGCGGACTTTTTGGGCCCAGCCGCACCGCCGCGCCGCATCAACCAGCGCTGAAGCAGAGGGCTTCTTGCAACCAACCATGGCCTATCGCTCCGTGACGGTTGTGGTGGTGGAGGGCAAGGACTTGCTGCCGGTGGACAACAAGAGCGCCGATCCCTACGTGTCAGTCAGGTCCGTGATGCGTGGGGGCCCCCGCGCTGGCTGGGCTGGACTACGCTGTGTTGACTTTCCTACTCTTTCCCGCGCGCGTCAGCATCGGCCAGGACCGCAAGCTCACCGCAGAGACGCCCTCGATGAGGCGCACCGTGAACCCCGTGTGGAACTGCAAGTACCGTTTCGGCTGCCTGTCGTTTCGTCGCTCGGCCGCTCAAGACCGTCCCAAAGGATCGTGCTGGAGCCGGTGTACATCTACAACACGCCCAAGAAGACGACGGTGAGCGCGTGGGGGTGTTGCCGTCGGCGCGCGCGGTTGAGCTGTGGCGCAGCATCCCTACAACGAGGTGCGGCTCGCGGTGTGGGACTGGAACCTCATCCTGGTGAGAGGATCGTGCGTGCGGGATGGGAGAGCGGGGAGGCTGAGCGTGGCGGCTTGCGCAGGCGGACAAGCACATGGGCATCGCCTAGTGAGGTGTTGCTTTTCAGTGTTGGGATTCCTGACGCGCGCACGCGGCGCCGCAGCGTCAAGATCGACCCCGAGTGGCTTGACAACGACGTGCACGAGATGTGGGTGCCTCTCAAGGTGGGAGCTGAGGGCGGCGTCGCGGTTCCGACGGCTGAGCGCGTTGTTGGCAGGAGGGACAAGGCCAGCTCAAGATCCTCATCTCCACACGCCGCCTGTACACCGAGAAGCAGGTATGCGCTGTGTGTGTGTGCTGCCCCGCTGCGTTCACGCGCTGGGTTTGCAGGCCAAGCTGCTGGTGCGCGAGATGGTGCAGTGGAAGAAGCTGCACCCCGGCCAGTCGTGGTCGGTGCGTGCATGCACTGCTGCCTCGACGCGTGGCTGCTCAGTCTTGGTGTGGCAGGACCCCGACTTCCCGCACAACCCCATTCCCGAGAAGGGCGTCACGCAGTGGAAGCGCATCGGCGAGCTGTCCAAGAGCCCCACGCTGTTCGGCGAGAAGCCCAGCAGCGCCGACGTGATCCAGGTGCGGCCACGCTTGTTGTTGTTTGGGCTCCGGGGCGATCTTCAGTCACGCTCTCGCGCCCCAGGGCGCGCTGGGCACCTGCTACCTGCTGGGCGCCATGGCCATTGTGGCCACGCGACCGGAGCTCATCCGACCACTGTTTGCCGGGTTGCGGCTCCTTGCGCGTGTTGGCTGGGCTCGTGCTCACTGCTCGCAGCTCCGATTTTGAGGAGGGCGTGTTCGTGGTGCGCCTCTTCATCGAGGGTGCGCACATCGTGCGGTGTGTTGCTTGCACCAACACAACCACGCAGGGTCGTGGCACTACATCGTGATCGACGACTACCTGCCCTGCAACGGCGCCGGCAACCTGGTGTTCGGCCACTGCCGCGACCCCGACTCCTTCTGGGTTCCGCTGCTGGAGAAAGCGTAAGCGCCGTTTCCCGTATCGCAAGGCGGCGACGCGTTGACGGCCAGCCTGGCAGCTACGCCAAGCTGTTCCGCTCGTTCAAGATCATTGAGGGCGGCAACACGGCCGAGGCAAGCAGTTGCAGTTTGCCGGTTGTCATCAACGAGGCGGTGCGTTGCAGGCGCTGCTGGACCTGACGGGTGAGGGCGCGGAGACGCTGACGCTCACGGCCGAGAAGTACCGCGTGTTGCGCGAGACGGGCGTGCTGGAGCAGGTCAGAGGGTGTTGTTTGTTGCTCTCGCGGTGCGTGACCGCAGCCATTGCCACAACCGCCGCACATCTGCAGACGCTGAAGAAGTGGCGCAAAGCGCGTTTCTTGATGGGCGTGAGCAAGTACGTGGAGGGCGCCGAGTCCGAGGCCCCCACAGCCAACGGCATCCTGGCCGGCCACGCCTACTCTGTGCTGGCCATCAAGGTTTGTTGTTGTGCCTTCTCGTCGCTTTGTCCCCATCCCCCCGAACTCTGCCGCAGAATCCGACCGTGGAGAAGGGCTTCCTGGGCCTCATCGGCAACAAGCGCATGGTGCTCATCAAAGGCATGCTTCGCTATCCATCGACAAATGCGTCTCGCTCTCACGCACCGCCGCATCAGTGCGCAACCCTTGGGGCGAGGCAGAGTGGAAGGGGCCCTGGTCAGATGGCAGCAAAGAGTGGACGCCGGCCCTTCGCAAAGAGCTCAAGCACGAGGTGCGCTGTGCGCTTGTTCTTGGTGTTGCGGCGCTTGACTGCCCTGCCAAGGACCGCGACGACGGCGTGTTCTGGATGGACATGGACGACTTCTTCAGCGAGTTCAATCGCTTCAGCGTCGTGCGCATGTACAGCCACCGCTTCAGGTTTCGTTCGGTGGCCGTGGCTTTGCTTCGCTTCGCTTCGCTCAACCCTGTTGTTTGTGGTGGTTTGGGCTGCTGCAGTCTGTTCGACCACAAGTGGCACTCCTTCCACTTTGTGGGCGAGTGGGACGAGTTCTCGGCCGGCGGCTGCATGAACAACCAGGACACGTGGAACAAGAACCCGCAGGTCTTTTGTTGAACGCACCGAACCAAACACAATCGCGGGCTGAGCAATCTATGTGGCGCAGTGGTCTCTGGACGTGCTGGACACCAAGCATCCCACGGTGGTGTTCATCTTTGTGAGCCAGCCCGACCGCCGCATGCACATGAAGGTGAGGTTCCTCCACCCTTGTCACTGCAAGCACCTCAGCGGCTCGAGCCCAGGACCAGTATGAGCACGCCATCGGGTGCTACGTGCACCGCGTGGAGAACAACACCAAGCGCCTCATGGACCGCGGCCAGATCGGGCGCATGAACTTCCTGCGCGACTCCGCGGCCGCCACGTCCATCGGCTCCATCCTCAAGGTATTGCTGTTGCTTGTGTGGGCTGGCAGCAGCCCCATCTCGCGTCCTGCAGGAGCAGGACCTGGACGGCACGCCCACCTTTGTCAACAAGCGCGACGTGTGCATGCGTCTGGAGCTGGAGGCGGGCCACTACATCATCATGCCGTGCACGTTCCACCCCAACGTGCGCGCGCTCGCCTCGCCCAGTCGTCGTGCTCCTCTCATCTCCCTTTGTTCTGCCAGATTGTGATGCCTTTCTCGATGGGCGTGTTCGCCGAGTCCCGCGTGCGCTGCCAGGAGATTCTGTCGGAGAAGACGCAAGGCATCGTGGTGGAGTTCGCGGACGCCACGGCCGGCGGGCCGCCCGAGATGGGCGAGCTGGCGCGCTCCGAGAAGAAGGGCGACACCAACGCGCCCTTCCTGAGCAATCCCAAGGTGAGGAAGGAGGAGGGGGCCCCTGCTTGTGTGACGCCTGACGCGTGGCCCCCCAGGTGGTGCTGCACTACGCGTCGCCGCGCCGCGTGGAGGAGCTGTTCAGCGTCACGGTGCGCATCGAGTCTCGCGGGCTGGACGCGCCCGTTGGCGTCAGGCTGTACAAGAAGACCAAGCCGCATCAGAGGCACGAGCGCCGACTCCAGTTCGTTGTGCGCGCGCAACTCACACCGTCTGCTCGCCAGAGCTCCGCTGAAGGAGAAGAACGTGCTGGAGGAAGTGGCTCCCACCAGCGCAACGCTGACCCACGTGTTCCATCTCCAGAAGGGCCACGGCCCCTTCTGCTTTGTGCCGGTAATGCGCGTGCTCACTGATTGAGAGCCCATTTTGTCATCCCGCTCGCAGTACACCGCCAAGAAGGGCTCCACCGGAAAGGTGTCCATCTCAGTGACGTCGCTGCAGCCGGGCCTGTCCTTGGAGATGTACTACTGACCATGATCGCGAAAACAAGAGAATCGTCGTTTTGTCTGCAAAAACGACATTGCCTCTCTGAGGGTTGAAAGGTCCAGTTCGGTTTTCTCAAACCGCAGGCCCCACGACAACCGCGCCTTTCAAAACATGTCAGCAACCAAGTACACCAGCAGCGGCAGCAACTTCGCCACCTGGAAGGTGGTGGACCTGCGCAAGGAGCTGCGCGCGCGAGGCCTGAGCACTGCTGGCCGCAAGGCGGAGCTCGTGCACAGACTAAGCGCGCTGCAAGCGCCAGTGCTCAGCTCGCCGGGTTCCAGCAAGCCTGATTCGCTGCGCACGCCTCCACGGAGCGTAGGTCAGTGGGGCTGGCTGGCTGGTGGGGTGCGTGGTGCGGGCAGTTTTGAATGCGGGCGCTTGCTGCGGACGAGAATTCGAACTGCTCTCGGCGGCGGCCGGTTGGTGCCGCAGTGGTTGCTGCCCATGGCCTGTTGATGTTGATGCACGTCTTTGCGCGCGCTATACTCGCTGTTTTTTTGGATCTCGCACAAGGGCCGGGCCCCCATGTGTGCTCGTGTGGCTGTGAGCACGGCGGCGAGGGCGAGCCACTGCATCAAGCCGCTGACTGCCTCCCGATCGCAGGCAAGGAGCTCCGCGACATGAGCTTCTCCCCGGCCATGCTGCTGCAGCAGCCAGTGCAGAGCACCACAAGTGAGGCCCGCGTGCGACGTGGAACTCCCTCGCTTGCTCAGCCGCGGCCAGGCGCGGACAACAACGAGGACGACGAGGACATGCGCGGCTCCACGCAGGAGATGGTCCCACCGCAGCAGCAGGAGCAGGACCAGCTGGTTTGGAGCCCGCAGCAGCTCGGGGTGCGCTGCTTGTCCGTGTTTTCGTTTCTCAACGGGCTTCGGCAGACCTCCGAGCCGAGTGCCGACCGTGCACACGGCGCCTCTGTCAAGCGGCTCATCTTTAGCGGCTCCTTCAGCGACGAACCTGACGTGCTGGGTGCGCTGCGCGCCTTGGTTTTGCGCGTCACCTCACGCCAGAGGCGCAGCGTGCAAGCCGGCCACCAACAACGTGGAGGCCACCACCCCCAAGCCTAGCACACCCAAGGCGCCCACTAGGCATGCCCCTTTTTGGAACATGCGTGCCTTGGCTGACTTGTTGGCAGTGGGTGCGCGCCAGCGAAGTTTTGGGGGCTCTTTCTCGCTCAGCAAGCGTGCCCGCAGCCCCAGCTCCGCTCTGCGCAGGTCCCGCGACGGCTTCGCCACGCCCTCATCGCCGTCCGCCAAGAAGGGCCGCATCTCGTTCGGCCAAGTGGAGATACGCAGTTACCGCGTCTCGCACGGTGCCGCAGCCCTTTTGTTGGCCGTGTGTTATGCTGGCTGACCGAGACTTGGCAAGGTGGCGCGACGTCGACGCCCAGCAAAGGAGCCTACCCCATCGGTCTCTCGTGGGTGCGTGTTTTTGGGCCGGCCGCGTGGCTGCGTCTGCTCAGCCCGCCAGTGCAGGAGGTCGCCAACGAGGAGAGCAAGCCGCTGGCCGTGTACGAGCAGGAGCGCGCGTCCCCCGCAGGCTTGTCCGGTGAGCCTCTGGCAAGACGTGCGGTTTCTTTGGCTGACCTCTGTGCAGCCAACGGGCCCCGTCGCTTCACGGTGCGCGTTCGCAGCCCTATGCCTGTGCGCTGACGTTGGCATTGGGCGGCAGGAGCGCGAGCGCAGGCAGCTGCTGGACAAGCTGGACGCGCGATCCTACTTTGAGAAGCAGGCCTCGTTCGAGACGGAGAAGGAGGAGCTGCGCCAGTTGCGCCGGTATGTGTTGCGTGTGTTGCGTGTGTGCATGGCGTCACTGTTTGCGCGCAGAGCCCGCTCCAACGTGGGCTGCCAGTGCACGTCGCCCAGCGCGTGTGGCACCAGCCGCTGCCTGTGCTTCAAGGAGGTCTGTGCGGTTGCGGTTGTGGTTGCGCGCTGCGCAGACGCTCAACTGCGTCGTCAACACAAGGATCTGGCGTGCACGGACGAGTCGTGCCGGTGCACGTGCGCCAACTGCGTGAACCCGCGTCGCTCCAACTTCGATCAGGACCGCGTCAACGCGTACCGCAAACGCCGCATTCTGGAGGGCGCCTACACCGGTGACGAGCCGCAGCAGCAGCAGCCGCAGCAGGACAAGCCCGTTGCGGTGCGCGTGTTCGCGGGGGTTCGATGCGTTGTCACCGCCAATACCCGCGGTCAGGTGGTGCTGTGAACCGCTTGTACATGTGCCTTTGCCAGCCACGCTTGTCCCTTCGAGACGGGCGGCCCCGCTTCTTCCTTCGCGAGACGGAGATGTGCAAACAAGACTGGTGGTGTTATTGTTCAGCAAAACTCGCTCAAACGGCGCTGGTGCTGAGCTTGACGCGGTGCCACTCGAGCGCGTCGATGCCGCCGTTGAGGTAGCACACTCTGGGCACGGCAGCCTGCACAGCACGTCAACACGTCACCTGCCACACAAGGGGTCAGGTGCACCACCTCAGACACCAGCTTGTTCGTCAGCTCGGCCTCGTTGCCCTTCTCTGCAAACCGACGCGGCGCTGAGAAGAGCAGCGTCCACAAGCTTGTTTGCAGCGGGTTGTTGGCAGCTCACCGGCAATGACCACGATGACGGCCTTGCGCTGCCGCAGATCGTCCACGGCCTGACCAGACAGCAACACGTGAGTGTGCGAGTGGCAGACGAACAAGACGATGCTGCCTTCAGATCCACGTCCTTGGCCCGGATGTTGATGCTGCCCTCCAGATGGCCCTTCTTCCACTCTGCCAATCAAACGAATGAGCGCCACATCAAACCGGGCGCTGTCACCGCCACCACCTTCGGCTGGCCGCACATCGAACACAGCCACTGACCAACGCAAAGTGTGAGAGAAGCACACACACAAACCGCCAAGAACTGCAAACAAGCAAGAACCTGGAGTGGCAGGGCCTCTGAGCAACGTCATCAGGTCTGGCACGGACAGTCGCGGACTGCAGCGCCGTCAAACGCTGGACCAACGAACAGAACCCA
>CAZYYU010000138.1:0-8218 GCA_964651735.1 uncultured Gammaproteobacteria bacterium
CACCAGGGATGCTGCCAGTTAGGGAGCGACAGCCTCAGCGGATGCACGTGCATGGACGGCTGCAGCCACACAAACTGGGGCAACGGGCTGTTGAGGCGCAGGGCCTCGAAGAAGGCGTCGATGGACTGCACGTTGCACGAGTCGGGGGCCCGGCGCAGGTCCTCGAAGTAGCCCAGAGCCCAGCTATTTGTTGGGTGGCGGGAAGCCGGAGTCACAAGACCCTCACAGCAACCCCCCAGCACACTCTCGTACACATCCATGTCGTAGTAGCCGCGCCATGTCACGTTGTGCCGGCTCAGCAGCGAGAAGTAGCTGGGCTGCTTCCAGGGATGCCTGTGTGGTGCTGTTTGGCTGCGCAGCAGCAGCGTCCATCGCTCACGTACCCTGCGCGAAAGAGGAGGGGGGTCACTGTGGCTTGAGCCAAACCAAGGCGGCTGTGCGACCGTTGTAGTTGTCCAGATCTCCTGGAGAGCGAGGTGGCGTGAGGCAGCAGCGAACGCAACCCACAGTGCGCACCCAAGGATGTGCCCGACATGGCAAAGGCGCGGTTGGGGTCTGTGGGACCCGGTACTGCTGCGAACCAGCGATCGAACACTGCACAGGAGGCTTTTTGGGGGCACGAACAACGAAGACGACACGACGAACCAGCGTACTCCTCCGCCAGGCTGCTGAGAATGGGCAGCGTGCTGCGGCGAGCATAAGCGAGTGCGGGCGAGCCAAAGAGGGCGCGCGCGCCTGTTGGTGAAGGCAGACATGACGGTGCGCGCCCGCAACGGGGCCGGCATGTTGTTGTGCACAGTGGCTGCGTTCCACGCGAAGCCGCTCATGTCGCCGGGATGCGTTGCGTTGACGACGTGCTTGCGGCCAAAGATCTGCTCGGCCGTGTCCACGAAGCTGTGGCCGGGATCGAAGAAGTTGTCCAGGTCGTGCGCGTCAAAGGACACGGACAGGCAGTTGCTGGTCGAGTTGGGCGGAATGCAGTTGCGCCTGGGGCCGAGCGGTTGAAGAAGCGCAAAAAACCGCAACAAACCAACCAGGCCGCGGGGACGCCCTGCCAGCGACTGCCCCATCCCAACAGATGGTTGAAGGAGCGGTTCTCTAGTTCCAGAACGATCAGGTGCCGCACGGGAGAAGCGTCCACACACACACAGGCAGCGACGAGGAGCCACGCCAGCACAAGCTTCATCGCCCTTTCGCGGCGATCGGTTTTTTCCCGGAAACATTTTGTGCGAGGAGGGGCTCGCGGTTGTGGTGCCTTTGTGTCTTTCGCGTGCGCGTGTGTGTTCACAGCCCCAGTCTCGCGTGATCGCACGTGTTCGCGAACTTTGGTCTCGTCTAAGACCCGCCTTGTGTTCACGCGTTGCGCGCGCGCTGCCAGCGTTGTTTCACGTTGCGCGCGTGTGCGTGCGTCGCGTGTTTGCGCGGCGTTGCTTCGCGGTTCTCGTTTTTTTCCCCCGCTCTCGGGCCGTGAGCGCGCGCTGCCCCTTCGTGAACGCCTCGCACGCGTCTGTAGCTCAGGTACCGGACGCGTGAGGTGTGCCCGCCGCGTCTTTTGCGCTCACGCATCTTTTTTCGCCGCAGTGGTAGAGCGCCTGCCTCCGGAGCAGGAGGTCGAGGGTTCGATACCCTCCTGACGCTGGGGCCTGCCGCGCCCGTCCCCCCTTTGGGTCTGTAGCTCAGGTGCCGCGTTGTTCGTGTTGCGCGCCTTTCGTCCTCACGCTCACCAACTCGCAGTGGTAGAGCGCTTGCCTCCGGAGCAAGAGGTCGAGGGTTCGATACCCTCCTGACTCTCGGTCGGCGGCAAGGTGGCGGAGTGGTCAATCGCGGCGGACTTAAGATCCGTTCCTTCGGGTTCGCGGGTTCAAAGTGAGTGGCTGTGGATGTGCGGGTGTTGCACTGACGCGCTCTCAGCCCCGCCCTTGCTTGGCCCTCCTCCCGTGTTGGCGCAGTTGTTGGTGCGAATCCAACCGAGGGTCCGCCCCTCGTAGCTTAAGCAAAGCGGCGCCTTCATGTGGGACTGGCTCCCTCCCCACATTCGCGTCTGTAGCTCAGGTACGCGTGCCTCACTCGCGATTCGCCCCTCTCAACCGCATCTCGCAGTGGTAGAGCGCCTGCCTCCGGAGCAGGAGGTCGAGGGTTCGATACCCTCCTGACGCTGGGGCCTGCCGCGCCCGTCCCCCCTTTGGGTCTGTAGCTCAGGTGCCGCGTTGTTCGTGTTGCGCGCCTTTCGTCCTCACGCTCACCAACTCGCAGTGGTAGAGCGCTTGCCTCCGGAGCAAGAGGTCGAGGGTTCGATACCCTCCTGACTCTCGGTCGGCGGCAAGGTGGCGGAGTGGTCAATCGCGGCGGACTTAAGATCCGTTCCTTCGGGTTCGCGGGTTCAAAGTGAGTGGCTGTGGATGTGCGGGTGTTGCACTGACGCGCTCTCAGCCCCGCCCTTGCTTGGCCCTCCTCCCGTGTTGGCGCAGTTGTTGGTGCGAATCCAACCGAGGGCCTGCCCCTCGTAGCTTAAGCAAAGCGGCGCCTTCATGTGGGACTGGTTCCCTCTCTCTTGTTCTGCGCCTGTAGCTCAACGGTAGAGCGCCCTGCGATAGCTGTTGCCCGCCCAACGTGATACACGCACACGCGTGACGCGGCGGGCGCAGCGGTTTCTTTGAGAGTCAAACGCTTCGAGAAACGCAGGGGGGCCTGGGTTCGACCCCCAGCAGGCGCGAAAAAGTGCTTGAACAAATACACACACGTCTCATTTCTTCTGCTCCTCCGCCACCACGCTCCGAAAGTAGTCGACCGTCTTGACCAGCCCGTCCTCGAAAGTCACGGTGGGAGCCCAGCCAAGCTTCTGGCGGGCCAGAGTAATGTCGGGCCTGCGCTTGGAGGGATCGTCTGCCGCCCAGTCAGCGAGCAGCCGAGCGCACAAGCGACAAAACCTTTGGGCAGCGCCTGGTTCACCGTGTTCAGCTGCACGCCCGTCACGCGCGCGATCACAACAGCAGCCTCCTTGATGGGGCGCTCCTCGGGGTTCCCAATGTTGATGGGCCCCGTCTGGCAGCAGCGTGTGCGGTCAGGCGCAGCGCACCACCCCGCGGCAAGCAAGTCACCTCGTTGGAAGCCATGAGCGCCATCAGACCGGCAATGGTGTCGTCCACAAAGCAGAAGGACCGCGTTTGCTCCCCTGAGCCGTACACAGTCATCGGCTGCCCTGCGTGTGTGTGAAGAAAAATGCCACCCAAGACGCGCAAGGACGGCGGACCCTTCAGGGCCTGCACAATCATGTTGGAGATGACGCGGCCATCCTGGGCGAGGTCAGCGAGCGCAAAAGCTGGCCACTGCCGCTGCTCACCGCGGGGTCCATGAACGGGCCATACGTGTTGAACAAGCGCGAGATGCCCACATTGAGCGGGTGCTCCTTGTTCCTGCAACGTGATGCGCTGTTGAGCCCCTCAGGTCTGCGCAAGAGAGCCTGGCACGCGCGACCTCGACATGTCCATGAGCAGCGTTTCCGCAGCGCGCTTGCCCTCGTCGTAGCACGAGCGGATGCCCACGGGGTTCACGTTGCCCCAGTACGACTCGCGCTCTGCAGGGAAGGATGGGCGCGCGGTGAGCACGCGTCACGCACCACGCCATCAACGCACGGGGGTGCTCCAGGGGGTCGCCGTACACCTCGCTGGTGCTGGTGAACACAATGCGCGCGCCAATCTTGAGCGCCCACTCAGCAACACGCATGGTGCCGATGACGGAGATCTTCCAGGTGCGCACCGGGTCGCGCTGGTAAAAGGGCGGCGACGCAGGGCACGCCAGGTGGTAGATCTGCTGAGCGTGCGGGAACTGCTCCACCGTCAGTATGTCGGCCTCAACGAAGCGCGCGCCCTGAGCGTTCCACGTCAGCAAGGGCCGGCCGCAAGCCCAAAAAAGCTGCCTTGGCCACGAGCATATCAGCGTTGCGGCGCTGCCCACACGACAGATCATCCAGGATGGTCACGCGGTGGCCGGCCTTGAGGAGCGCCAGCGCCAGCGACGTGCCCAGGAAGCTGCACAAAAGGGATGAGCCCACAGCAGCAGCAGCGGCGCACACAGCTTCCAACCCCGCTCCGCCCGTGATGAGAATGTCCATTGGGAAACCCTCTGCACTTCGGTTCATTCGTCCTTTCGGTGACGAGCGCTGCCCGGCTGTCAAGGCAACCCTCCGCTGCACGCCACAGGGCCAGCGTACCTTTGCAAGAGGCCCCTGAGACCCTTCTTCTTGGTTGCAGGACTCGGAGACCCAGCAGCGGTGACGCCGAGTTCGATCCGAGCCTGCCAGCTGGGGGCGTCGGGGGCGCAGCGGATTCAGGGTGGAAAACCAGCGCACCTTCACGCCCACAAGGGGCAGGCTCTCGTTGGACGCGGGCCGGCCCACACCGTCGGCCACGACCGAGATTTGCGATTCTGGCTCCTGCCGCGTCGTTCGTGAGCGTCCCCATGGAGGCTCAGCACACGTACGCTCTCACCTTTGCAGCAGCACGCTCCACTTCATCAGCAGCCGCCAACTGCGCCGCCATGAGCGCGAGGCGCAATAGCCGCAACCCGACACCTGGCTGCGAGCAGCAGGTCGCGCGGGAGGTGCAGCGTGCACGGTTGGCACCGGGGAGACTGAAGCGGGCTGCAGAGCGGGCTGTCGGAAAGGTCAGCTTGTCGCCGCGCAGCCGTCCAAGGACGCGCCACCTTGCCACTGCGCTTGCGACGCACAGCAGCCACCGTTGCCAGCAGCAGCAGCAGCACCAGTGCAGCCCCGAGCCACGCAGGTGACGCCGCGAGCAGATCCATCAGGGTCCAGACTGAGACCACGACTGTCAACGCCCACGACTGCCCATGCCGGCGGCGGCGTGCTGCCCTCCTCCGTGTTTTCCCGGTTTTTCCGCGGCGATTGAGGGGCGGCGCGCCGATGTTGCTTCGCAGGCTTGCACGGGCTCGGTGGAGCGTGGCCTCGCGCTCGTTTGGGCCCGCGCTGCAGCTGCTGCGAGCGCGGTCGCTGTCGGGCGGCGGCGCTGCACCGACACCATCGCCTGCTGCTGCTGAACCGGCTGCTGAGCCCCCGGCGACCACACCCGTTCCTCCTCCAGCGCAGGAACGAGGGGACCAGGCACCTCCGCCTCCTCCGCCCGCTCCTGGCCCGGCTCCACGCGCCCCGAATCAGGGGCCCATTGGCTGGCTCAGCGTGTTGATGCTTACGGTGGTGGGCAGCGCACTGGTGGGATTCTACCAGTACCGGCGGCAGCGGCGCTTGAAGGAGCTGGAGATCAAGGCTGTGGGCCGGCCCGGCATCGGGGGCCCGTTCTCGCTGGTCACGCACGATGTAACGGCGGCGGTGGCGGTGGTAATGCGACTGCCTCAACACGTTCCCCCAGGGCCGCCCCGTGACGGACGTTGACTTCCGCGGCAAGGTGAAGGCCGCTTCTTTTGCATGCAGCGATGCCAGGCTGACAGGCTCACGCAGTACATGTTCATCTACTTTGGTGCGTCTCGCTGGGCGGCGGGCACCCGGGTTTCTCAACGTTTGCAGGCTTCACGTACTGCCCCGATATTTGCCCTGCGGAGATGATCAAGATGGGCAAGGTCATGGACGATCTCAAGCGCGCCAACATGGCCGACTTGGTCGTGCCGCTCATGATCACGCTCGATCCGCGGCGGGACACGTGCCAAGTGTTGGCCAACTACGTGAAGGTTTGGAGCAGCAGCGCGGCAGTGCCTCCGCTCTCACCTCACCTCACGCAGGAGTACCACCCAAGCATCGTGGGGCTCACGGGTGAGCGTGTCTGTCTTTTGCGTGTGGCTTCACTCTCTTGGCCGCGCACAGGGACGCCGCAGCAAGTGCAGGACTGCTGCAAGAAGTACCGCGTGTACTCCAGCACGGGCCTGACCGAGGAGCAGCTGCAGGAGACGGACGACTATCTGGTGCGCCGCCCAGCCATGCGTGCGGTGGCGTGTTGATGCTTGCTTGCTCCGATCCAGGTGGACCACACCATCTTCTTCTACTTGATGGGCCCCGACGGCGTCCTGCGCCAGTACTACGGCAAGCAGATGAGCGCCCAGGAAGTGAGGTGCGCATGACGGGGACGGTGCGGTGCGGTGCAGGCGGCCTCACGCATTGCGGCGGCAGCGACGCCATTCTGGCCTCGATCAACGCCGAGTTTGGGGAGAAGTCCTGGTGGGACACGCTGTGGGGCTCTTCGAACAAGGGCAAGTGAAGCAAAAACATACGTTCAATTCGTCAAGCCATGAAGCGCAGCGTCACCTTGCACTGCGCCAACATCTCCCTCAGACTCTTCTCCTCGTCGCACTCCATCTGCGCCTCTGAGCCAGTGGCCGGACCTTGGTCCATCAACGTTGAGCGACGCCGGGACTGCGTGTTCCCTGCAAAAAGGATGAGGGTTCTGAGGCAAAAAGGCGTGCACAGGATCCACGAAACCTGATGTGCGAGGGGAGGTGTCTGCAAGATGGGCGTTGAGCAACACAATGGGGCTGCGCGCAGCTCATCCACGCGACCTGAACTCCTGGCCTCTGCAAGGTGGGTGTTGAGCGACACAGGGGGGAAGGCGTGCAGGCAACCTGATGTGCGGGGTGACAGCAGCGAACTCTTGGCTGTCTCTGCGAAGTGGTGAACAACACGGTATGCAAAGCATCCCCGCAACCTGACGTGCGGGGTGACTGCGCGTCGCTGGCGCGCCGAGACGGGTTGGGCGATGGCGCTGAATGCAGCCGCGTCGGCCAAACAGGGGCACGGCGTTTCCCCGGCATACCTGCAAACTCGTCGGCGTCCTCGAACGAGCCTGGATGCCGCATGGTGGCCAAGGATGCCTGCAACAAGAGCGACGCGCGTCCGTCGGCCACGCTGCGCACCGCCGCAAGCAACCGCACTCACCTGCACCTCCCGCTCCACGTCTCTGGGCGGCGGCAGAAACAGCTCCAGCAAGTTCATGCGCTTCTTGCCGTCGCGGCGCTTGACCTGGCAGCCGGTGAGTGTGCAGGGCGCCAGCGCTCCACACGCGAGCTCCAGGCGACCTGCTCCACCATGTCACCGAACTGCGCGTCCGCCGCGTTGGGCGCCTCCTCGTGCTTCACCACCGCGGTGTCGTACATGCCCAGCGCCATGAGCGCCGCGATCTCGTCAATGTCGTCGCCGTCAGGCTGCTGCTCCTCCACTGCTGCGACTGCGGGTCTTGGCGAGGCAAGCACGCCGTCAGCAGCGCCTGCATCTACGGCGCCGCCAGATGACCGCACAGCCTGCCAAGGAGCAGCGTCCCCGGGTCAAGGTGGCGAAGCAGGCGAGGGAGGACACGCACCGCATTGCGGGGCTGGCCACGGCCCGGCGACGCAAGATCAGCGGCGGCGGCGGCGGCGCTGAACGCGAAGGCTGGCAACGCGATGCGCGGCCACGCGTCCTGCCACCGCGCAGCCTGACGACGCAGCGTCAGTGTGTGGCAGCGATGGTAACGGCAAGGCACGCACCTGATTGTGGGGGCTGTGACGGCGGCGACAATGGCAACGGCAAGGCACGCACCTGATCGTGGGCCAGCTGCACCTCAAACAGCGCGTCTGCAGCGTCGCGAACCGTGAACGTCAGCGCGCCGGGCACCTGCCGGTTTGCGTTGACTGACGCGCCTCTCACTGACGGAGAGACGGCTGCTCCAAACCATGCGCACGTGGCAGCCCTCCAGCGCCACGGCGGCCACCATGCGGAAAAAGAGGTCGCCACTTCGGCGGTGGTCCGCGGCCTTGATGCGCCCCTTGTCCGGCGCGCGACTGGCCGGTGACGTGAGCGTGACCGGCGACACTGCAAGTGGCAACCGGGCACCTGACGGGCTGGAAGAAGGCGTTGCCGCTGCCAAACACTGCGGCTCGGTCTGCGGCGGAGCTGGCCTCGTCTGCAGCCAAAGAAGGCGCAGTGAGTGGCGGACCTGATCACAGACGCATCAACGCCACCTGCCACGGTCTTGGCTGCCTCGAGCAACACCAGCGCATCCGACAGCAGCATTCCGTACCTGCAAACAGCACACGTCAAGCCCTTCCAAATGGCCCGCCAAGCACCGAACCGTGCGTGGCGACAGCTGACAGGAGCTGACACTGACACGCGCCCTGCCACAAGCTCACGCCGGCTCTCGCTCACAATCTGCGCAATCATGAGCGCTGGACACACACACACACACACACACACACACACACACACACACACACACACACA
>CAZYYU010000139.1:0-8165 GCA_964651735.1 uncultured Gammaproteobacteria bacterium
CTGGGCGCGCGACCGACCAAGGCAGTCCACATGGCGACGAGAGGCCTGCTCCGCGCTCCAGGTGCGCCCAGGGGTTCTGCCAGAACACCGACACGTCCACTTGCTGTTGGCCCCAGCCTCCTCTGTTGCCGCCGCCGCCGCCCCTGCCCCGTCCACGACCGCCACGCATCGTCAGACGCCCATCAGCCCGCGAAAATCTCGCAGCCCAAGCCACGTGTCGCAGGGGTTCCCCCGAGGATGAGGCGTGCGCTGAGCGAGCTTGGGCGGCGCCCTGTCACGCGCGTGGTCGCATGTGCAGCCTACTCCAGCAGCGCCAGCAGCGCCAGCAGCGCGCCTTTCTTCTCCAACGATCGCATCCGCGAGACAAGCAACTTTGCTCGCTGGAAGGCCATCGTGCCGTCCGTGGCCTCACACTTGTGCATTGGTGGGCGCGTGCGCTTTGCGCGGGCGGTGACCTGACAAGATGCGCCGGGACAGGCGCGCCGTACGCGTGGTCTGTGTTCGGATCGTCGCTACAGCGCAATCTGGGTGTGGTGGCTGCCGCCGCAGACGACTGGAGCATGTCCCAGGTGGTGCCCGTGATCTCGGCTGTGTTTGCGCTGCACGGTGAGCGGCTGGAAGGGAGTTGGGTGCTGCTGACGGTCCGCGTTGATTGTTGAGGCGTGTCTGCTGCGCTGCTCGGCAAGTGGATGGAAAGCAAGTCGCCCAGATTCAACGGGCTGCTTTCAGCCGTGACGTTTGGCGGCGGCGTGGCTCTCGGCGGACTGGGCGTGTACATGCACTCTCTTTCCATGCTGTACTTGGGCTACGGTGTTGTAAGGCGTTCCTGCGCCTCTCTTTCGAAAGTAGGGTCCCTCACGCACTTGACAGCTGGGCGGCATCGGTCTGGGCCTGGGCTACGTGCCTGCCGTGAAGAACCTGATGGCCTGGTACCCCGACAAGACGGGCTTTGCTTCAGGCATCACCATCATGGGATTTGGCGGCGCTGCGCTCGTCGCCACGCCCATTGCAGACCGGCTGATGCGCCTGTTCGCTGTGGCCCCACAGTATCTGGGTCCGCAGTCGCAGGTGTCGCTGGTGTCTCGTGAAGGTGGTTCCGTTGGCGGCTGCCTGTCCATCGACCTCATCACCGCGCAAAACAGGAAAGCGCTTTGCGCAGCTGGCAGATGGCTCGGAAGCAGAGGTCGTGGTTGCCAGCACGGCCGACTTGATGGCGTCGCCCTTTGGTGAGGGGGCATGGACCGACTGGCACAGAAGACTGACTGCTTGCAACCCATCAGGCAAAACGCTCGCGGAAGGCGTTTATTGTGTGGGCACAGGTCCGCTTGAGGCAGGTGTGGGGGGCCGCGTGCTGCTTGCTGAAACTGCTTGCCAGGATCGACCGGCGTGGCGGAGACGCTGGTCATTCTGGGCGGGGCCTACTTCGCCGTCATGTGCGCTTCAGGTCATCATCCCCTCGCTTGAGCGCTGCTGCAGCTCAACTTTGTGCGATACCACTGCAGCGCTCTCGTATCGCGTCGCGCCCGTCAACTACACACCCAGCGGATGGACACGCCCCGCCGCTGCGGTGTCGGCTGCCAGCTACGTGCACATCGACCACCTCATGAAGGTTTGAGGTGGCTGCGCTCGCCAGCTGGCCCTCGAGCTCATCGCTCTTTGTTCGCAGACGCCGCAGTTCTGGCTCATGTTCACCTCATTTGCCGGCATTGCATCCGCGGGCATGGCCGTGTCGGCCGTGGCGCGCACCATGATGAGGTTTTGGGGATGTGGTTGCAGGGTTCAAATGCCGGCTCAGCGCCTCCCCCAGCGATATCTTCGGCTCTGCTCTGCCTGGCATCGTCACGGCGGGCTTTGCCAGCGGCTACCTGATGAGCATGAGCGCTGCCAACCTCGGCGGGCGATTGGTGCGTTGCTCGCTCACGCTCTCCGGCGCGCTCATGCGGCCACAGCTGTGGTCCTCCATGTCGGACGTGGTGGGGCGCAAGCGCATGTTCCTGCTGATGATGTTCAGCTCCATCCCGCTGTACCTCAGCGTGCCGTATCTGGTGAGTTGGCTCAACGAGTCGCCCACAGTGGCGCCGCTGGCTCTCTTCTACTGCTCGTCGCTGCTGTCGTACAGCTTTTTCGGCGCCGCATACGCGATGATGCCCGCGTTCGAGGGCGACACCTTTGGCACCAAGGCCATCACTGCCACGCACGGCCGCATGCTGCTGGTGAGTTTTTTGTGGGGAAAGAGAAAGGGCCCAAGCATCTCTCGTCGTTGGGGTTCACCTTCTCGTTGGCAGGCCTCCACGCTGGCTGCGCTGGCTGGCCCGTACACGCTCGTGTACCTCCGAACGCTGGCTGAGCATCGCGCCATTCGCGACCTGGCGGTCCTTTGCGATCCCCAGCGCTTCCTGCACCGCTTTGGCGCGTCCGTGGACTCGCTGGAGCAGCTCATCGCCGCCAAGAGCGTCACCATCAAGAACCTGCTGGAGCTGTGCCCGCCTGGCACGCTGGACCCCACGCCGTTCCTGTACAACAGCACCATGTATGCGGCTGCCGGAGCCATGAGCGTGGCTGCGCTGGCCACTGTCCTCCATCGGCCTGTTGACCCGAAATATTTGACCGTCGAGGCGCCCCCAGCAGCAGCGAAGAAAGATTGAAGCCTGCACTGAGGGGCAGCGTGTGGGGGGCTGCGGCCATGTCCGAGGGCAACAGCCCGGCAGCGAACCGGAAAAGTGCGGACGACCCCGTGACCAGGGCGACGGCTGCCGGCAGGTTCTGCGCACAGCAGTGCTTGCTCGTTGTGCCCTAGTCACGAGGCCCGCTCTGGATCGCAGCCCCGGAGCTCGCGCCCCTCGCCTCCGCTCGACCGAGGATGCTGCGCGCCTGCAGAGCCACAAGAACATGGGGCAACGCGCGTCCTTGCGGGTGCGTGGGTGCGCGCCACTGCGTTGCGTCGTTGACGGCCGTTGTTCGCGGCAGACGAGCAGCGACACCGTTGTGTTGGAGGTCGCGTCAGTGTGCTGGGCACTCGCTCCGCCTCACCCACCATGCGCAGTTCTCGCAGCCCAAGAAGCGGGCCATTGTGTCTGAAACGGATCGTTGGGCCAGCCTTGCCAAGAAGTCCGGCGCCTTCTACACCGCACTTGACGAGTATCTAGGTCGCTGCCTGAGCGAGTGCGCGTGCCCTGTCATGGTCCTCGCGGAGGGCTATCAGATTGTGGCGCTCAACACGCCGCGCGAGGTGATCTCGCTGGCCAAGAGGCGCGAAAAGGCTGGCAAGGCGGTGACCATCAAGCCAGCGGCTCAGCTCAAGGCGGACGCTCGAGAGTGCATCGAGCACGTCATGGTTCTTTGCTCGTGGATCAGTGAGGACCTGCGGGGCGCCGACCTGGCCGTCAAGGGCGCAGTCGACATCAAGCGCATTGCGCACGTTCAGTTTCTGTACAAACAGCTGCTGCGTGTGGCCCTGCACTTCTCGCATGCGCACCCCAATGCTGGCGGCGGCGGCGTGCCCAAACCGATGCTGAGGAATCTGGCCAAGACGTTGCTCGACAAGCAGAACGGCGCTCTGCTCGGCGTGATCGTCAACGAGCTGGACTTTCTCAAGGCGTTGGTGGGCTGCGACGATGTCAACCAGCTGTCGCCGCTCTCATCACCACGGTCGCCCCCGCGATCGCCGTCCCCAACGTCGTTCTCTCAGCAGCAGCAGCAGCAGCAGCAGCAGCAGTCACAGTCTCAGCAGGGCACCGCCGATGTGGCAGTTGGCAGGACTAGCTCCGGCTCGCCGTCTATGCTGCGTCTGGAGAAGGTGACGGACAAGGCAGGCGGCAGTGCTGGCGGCGGCGGCAGTGGCCCTGTGCATCGAGCGGGCTCCGTGGTGCGCTTGCCAGTCATCTTCAAGCGCGACGACAAGCGCGACTCCACCGAGCCGTCCATGCTGCGCAAGGCCATCTCCACGTCGCAATGTGAGAGGGGGGAAATGGGCGTCGATCCACTCTCTTCCGCTGACCGCGTTGCAGCACTGCCGCGGCTGAGTGCTGGAGGAAGTGTCGCCGCCGGTAGTGTCACTGCATCTGCGAGCGATTCGCCTGGTGCATCGCCGCTGGGCTCGCCCCGGACCCTGGTGTGTTGTTGGGGTGTTTTGCGTGCAACGCTCCCTCTCAACATTCTGGCCAGGCGTCCTTCGAGTTGAAGAACGTGCGCGAGATTGAGACGAACGAGAGCCTGCGACGCGCTGTGCTCAAATTCGCGGCCACCAAGTACGCGGCGGAGAACGTGGAGTTCTGGTTGGATGTGCGCCGGATCAAAGCCGCGGACGCAGCCACCCGCGAGCCTGCGCTGCGTGCGTTGCAGGCCCGCTTCTTGGACCCGGCCTCTGAGCAGGAGATCAACTTGTCAGCGCGTGCACGCCGTGAGCTGGCGCGTGGCTCCCGCAGCGACGGCTCCCTGGAGCTGACGGACTTGACGCACTTTGATCAGGCGATGCGCGAGGTGGAAACGCAGCTCATGCAGAACATCTGGTTGCCGTTTGTGAAGCTGTGCCGGGGCAGCGCGGACGGCTGCGCTGACGGCAGCGGCACGGCCAGCCCCTCCAGCCCCTCCAGCCCCACCGTCCCCGCACCGGCCGCGGTGACAGCGCAGCGGCGCGCCAGCTTCAACACGCGCTTGTCCCGCAACGCGTCCGACGACATGTCGTCCTCGGAGGACGTGGTGCTGGTGGACCCGGACATGCGCATCGCGCGCCGCCACACTGTGCACAGCAAGGCCCCCGCCGATGCCGCGTGCGCAAAGTGCGGCTCCGTGCATGGCACAGATGCTTGCGCTGCTGTTGTTGCTGCTGCCACTGCGTTGCCCGAAGCGCAATCGCCGACCCCGTTGCAGCCTCTACGCGTGGACGCCAGTTCTGGTGCAGCAGAGGTGGTGACAACGCCATCGCTGCGGTCGCGGTCGTCTTCTGCGCTGCTCAACAACAACCGGGGCGCGCTGCGGCCGCGCAAGTCGTCGACCGAGCCCACCTCGGACCCGAGGGGCATGTTGCCTTGCACCTGCTTGCAACTCCCGCACTCACACGAGCACAGGGCGCAGCTCAGGCTCTCCACCGCACGCCGCCACATCACCGTACGGGTCGCCACCTCCCACGTCGCCATACGCGTCACCCCCTGCCACTTCACCCTACACGTCGCCTCCCGCCACGCGCTTGAGGTCACTGCCGGTTGTTTGATTTGCGTGGGCCGCTCACGCTTGTCCGCAGCCCCGGGTACGGAGGCTGCGCACGTTGCTGCCCGATGAATGCGCTGACCGCAGTTGTTGCATTCAGCGCCGCCGAGCCGGGCACTGTGAACGAGACTGCCGCGGCCCTGCAGCGCGCCGCTGCCATCGCGCCTGACCTGGCCGAGCGCGTTCGGCGCCACTGCCAGCAGAGCGGGCACGCGCGGCACGCTGCGCTGCATGCCGCGCTCGCGGAGCTGCGCCGCTCCGTGGCCCCTCGGCGCGACGCGCTGGCTGCGGAGCTGGCTGCGGTGTACTTAGACCGCGCCGGGCCCGGCCACGTGGAGCTGCCGGTGAGTTGGTTGGTGGTAACGGGACGGCGCTCTTCAACCTGTCCCCGCCAACCAGGAGGCCATTGCACGCTGCGTGCAGGGCGGCCCCGGTGCCGCGGACTGGGACGCGGGCTGCGAGCAGGCGCTGCACTGGCTGCAGGACGGGCTCGTGCGCGATGTGTACGTCCAGCTTTCCCTGCTCCTCCACATCCTCGCTCAATCGCGCGCGCAGCTACGAGCCGTTCTTGGCGTCGTACTTTGGCTCTGCGGCCGACGCCTCTTCTGCAGCTGAGCGGTTGTCCCTGGCTGACTTCATGCTGCTGTCACGGTAGTGCGGTCTGCTTGCCCGCTGTTTTGCGTGTGTTGACCAGGCATGTGCTCGCAGTGTGCGGCCACGATCGGACTCTGCCTCATGTGCGCGCCGTCTTTGTCGCTGTGCCTCGTCCTTGCCTGACTTGATCGCAGCCTCCTCGTCGTTGGAGAGCGAGTACCTGTGAGGGCGTATCCTCCCATCATATCGCTCCGAGACGCGGACCTTAGATGGCATCTTGTCGGTGCCAAGTGACGGGAAGGCAAATGCACAAGCTTCATTCGTGCTTCTTGTGGCCCAAAAACTTCTTTGCGTAGAACTCCTGCACCGCCACAACGTCAGCGCCAAGCAACGGCGGCTCGCACCAACAACCTGCAGCTCCGGATACAGCAGGCCAATGAACACGAAGAACACGCCGAGCCACTGCGTCTGCGACACCGGCGTGCCGTACACGACGACCGACGCGAGAATGGAGAAGAACCTTGGGCAAACGCGGAGGGGTGGTGCAGTGAGCAACGCAGCGACGCCTTGGACAAGCAAGCCGTCGCAACTTGCGTGTGGTGGTGGTGAGGGCGCACGTCAGCGGATCAAAGTCGGTGAGCAGCTTGTAAATGAAGAGCTGGCCAAACGCGATGGACAGATTCATGCCTTTTTGTAGGCGTTGGTGTTTGGCAGAGCGGTTGTTAGAGGCACGAGCAACGGCACACAGCGAACGCACACACACACACACACCCGCAAGCGGCAGCAGCGCAGCCGGGTACCGCAGCAGGAACGACACAGCGCGCACCGCGTTGCCGTTGGCCTACTCCGCGGCGCAAGTCACACACACACGTTGCACACAGACGCCACGCACCAGCTCGTAGCTCATGACCAGCAGCACGGACCACAGGTTGATGAAGAACATCATCTGGTACGGAGTGGGCCGCTTCCCCTTGACACGGTGGATGCGACGCGGTCAGCCGACTGAACACAAACAGCATCGAGCTCGCCACCTCCAGCTTGTCAAACGACTTCTGCAATCCCCCAATCAACCTGTGCGCAGGGAAAAAAGTCGTCAGTAGAAGAAATACGGCAAACAAACAGCAGCAGGTACCCGTCGCAGAACAGGGACAGCAGAATCAGGCAGTATCCTGCAAAGGTGCCCTCAGAGCAGCAACCAAAGCAACAAAAGGCGCCGACCGATCCAAACGTCGTTGGCCGGGGCGCCGCCGCCCGCCTTGAGCGCCCCGGGCTTGCCCAGCATGAACACCGAGATGCCCCTGCGGTGGGGCCCTCAGCAGCGCCGGCGCAGCAGCAGCGATCAACACTCACACGCAGACCGAGATGGCCGTGAACGCCTTCTTGCCGTCGTACTTGCCGCCTCCAAAGAAGAATGATGCCAGCAGTACACTGGGCCGGGGGCGAACGTCATCGCTCAGCCACAGCAAGTTTGCGCGCGTCGCGCACCTGATGGGCTTGGCGCTCTTGCCCAGCGTCTGCGTGGGGAAATCCAGGTACCTGTGGTGATGCAGCGTGAGCGCGCCCAACGGAGGCACGCTGCGCCTCACCCCAGCGAGAGCAGCGATGCGGCCATGGCCAGAGATTGCAGAAACGCGATTGTGGCCCACTTGGATTGCGGAACCACGGTGCGCAGCGTGCGGGTGGAGCTGAACTGCAGCGCTACAAAGGCCAGCAGACAGTTGAACACCGAGCACACGGCCGTGGTGAAGATCCAGAAGTGAAAGGCCTCGCCGTCCGGGCCATAACGGGCCCGCTCCACGTCCTCGACCAGGATGCCGTACACAAGGAAGCAAAAGTACACGCCGCCCGCGTAGAACAGGAGCAGCAACTGCCAAGGCACCTGCGTGAAGCGTCAGCGCGCTTTTTGCAGTATCATCATGACGCGTGCGCGGGCCGGGGCTTGAGTGCTGAGTGGGAGCCCGGCTCGTGCTCGAGCAATCATTGAACCACCTTCATGACCCTCCACACCACTGCTGATCACAAAGTGAAGTTGCCGCGCCCTGCCATGCCGATGCCTGTCGCCGACACGCCAGCTCCAGATCGCATAGACTGCAAAGGTTCTTCGTGACACGGCAGGGCAAAGCGCCAGCCCGCGTGCTTGCCTGGGTGGCAGTGGCTGACACGGCCTCAGACAAGCCAGGCAGCGGAGCGACCACTGCGCTGACACTCTCTGACGTGCCGATATCGACGACGTGGCTGCCTGCAAAGGTTACGTTCTGGGGCCAGCACCATGAGCCGCATTGCGATCCAAACCCGGCAACACAGTGGCCACGCACCACCATGGCGTTGGCGGACACGTTGAGCGCGTTGGTGCCAATCTGGCCCCC
>CAZYYU010000140.1:0-8033 GCA_964651735.1 uncultured Gammaproteobacteria bacterium
GTACGGCCTGAAGGACAAGGGCGCCGAGAAGAACATTCTGGTGTTCGACTTGGGCGGCGGAACCTTTGATGTGTCGCTCCTGACCATTGACAACGGCGTGTTCGAGGTCATTGCCACCAACGGCGACACGCATTTGGGCGGAGAGGTAGCTGGCTCGCTCGTTGCTGCCTCGTGGATTGGGCGCACTCAACGGCCGCGGCAGGACTTTGACAGCCGCGTCACCGAGTACCTGATGAAGCAGTACAAGGACAAGACCGGCAAGGACGCGCGCCAGGACAAGCGTGCCGTGCAGAAGCTGCGCCGCAAGGTCGAGGACGCCAAGAAGTCGCTGTCGACGCAGCACCAAGTGGACATTGAGGTGCGCTTGTTTTGCGCTTGCGTGTTGCTGCTGCTGCTGACGGGCCACGCAGATTGATGCGTTCCACGAGGGCCAGGACTTCAAATGGAAGCTGAGCCGCGCCAAGTTCGAGGAGCTCAACATTGATCTGTTCAAGAAGACGCTGGACCCCGTGCGCAACGTGCTGGCGGACGCCAAGTTGAAGAAGACGGACGTGCACGAGATTGTGCTGGTCGGTGGATCCACCCGCATCCCCAAGGTCCAGCAGCTGCTGCGCGACTTCTTCGACGGCAAGGAGCCCTCGCGCGGTGAGTGGGCCCGCCGTGTGCCCTTTTGGCGTGTGTGTGCTGACGACGTTTGCCTTGCAAGGTGTCAACCCCGATGAGGCCGTGGCCTTTGGTGCCGCCGTGCAGGGTGCCATCATCATTGGCGACGAGGAGACCGACAAGATCATCCTGTTGGACGTGATCCCGCTGACGCTGGGCATTGAGACCGTCGGCGGCGTCATGACCGCCCTGATCGACCGCAACACCATGGTGTAAGAAGGGCTGCTGTCGTTTCCGCGCTGCTGCTGCAGGTTTGCTGACGGCTGCGCGCCAGCCCGACGAAGAAGACCAAGATCTTCTCCACCGCGCAGGACAACCAGGACAGGGTGTTGATCCAGGTGTTTGAGGGCGAGCGCGCGCTCACCAAGGACAACCACCTGCTGGGCAAGTTCGAGCTGTCTGGAGTGCCCCCGGCGCCCCGCGGCACGCCCCAGATTGAGGTGACGTTCGAGGTGGACGTCAACTCCATCCTGCACGTGTCGGCCAAGGGTACGCCCGTTTGCACGCCGGTTGCTTCTTCGCGCTGACGGCCCGGCGCCCTCCCCCCTCGACAGACCAGGGCAGCGGCTCCAAGGAGGAGATCACCATCAGCCGCGAGGGCGCCAGGTCGTCCGCCGACATCGACCGCATGGTCAAGGAGGCCGAGGAGATGGCGGAGCAGGACAAGCAGGCGCGCGAGAAGATCGACGCCAGGAACGGTCTTGAGGTGCGTTGGTGACGGGATGGCGGCTGCAAGCAGCAGCTCAAGCCCCTCTTCCGCCCCCTGCAGAACTACGCGTACCAGGTGAAGAACGCCATCAACGACGACGAGAAGGCGGGCGCCAAGGTGTCGGCCGACGACAAGGCCAAGGTCAACAAGGCGGTGGAGGAGGCCATTAACTGGCTGGAGGAGACCGGCGCTGAGGCGTCGACGGATGACCTCAACGAGAAGCGCAAGGCCCTGGAGAAGGTTGTGAACCCCATCATGGAGGCCCTGTACAAGGCCGGCGGTGGTCCGGGCGGCGCTGCTGGTGGCGACAAGGAGGACCTGGACACGGAGGATCTGTGAAGGTTGCAACAACAATGACTGGTTTTTGCCAGTGGTTTTTGTGGCGCGTGCACACATGAGGGCTTCGAGATGACCGACACCAAGCTGGCCGTGTTCGTCATGGGCGTGTCAGGATGCGGGAAGACCACGCTGGGCCAGGCTCTGGCTGCGAGGCTGGGCGTTGCTTTCGTGGAGGGTGACGACTTCCACTCGCAAGAGGCAAGCCGCTGAGCCACTGCTGGGCCTGGCTGCTCATGCAACCCTGCCTCGCGCGCGCGCAGGCACGCAGCAAGATGAGCCAGGGCACGGCGCTGACCGACGCTGATCGCGAGCCGTGGTTGGACCGCATCAACGCGCACGCCAAGGCGCTGCTGGCCCTTGACGGAGCTCGCGGCTGCGTGGTTGCCTGCAGCGCACTCAAGGCGCACTACCGCGAGCGGCTGGCTGCAGATCTGGGGGCGCAGGCCATCTTCATCCATCTGCACGGCAGCGAGGCGTTGCTGGCTGAGCGTTTGCAGAAGCGTGCGGGACACTTCATGCCAGCGACCTTGCTGCGCTCTCAGCTTGACACGCTGGAGCCGCCGTCGCCGCAACTGCCGACATGCCTGACGCTGGACATTGCGCTGGACCTGGAGGACAAGCTGCGGCGCGCGATGAAGTGGATTGCGCAAGTGCAAGCCCGTCTGTAGCAGCGACAATCACGTAAAGGACGCCCGCTTCATTTGGGCAGCACTTTGGAGAAGCGCGGCGGGCTCAGATTGGATGGAGGCGGCTTCGCGAGCTGCAACGAGGGCGCGGAGCCGTCCATGGGGCCGCAGTTGGAGCAGCCAGGATCCACCACCTCGTGGTACAGGTCCGCGAAGCGCAGATTGACGGTGGTGGACGTGGGAGGGCAGTCGCTGCCGGGCCCGGGTGCCGGCGTGGTGGTGCCCGGCGTGGTCGTGGGTGGGGCAGGCGTGGGTGGGCTAGAGGAGGTAGGCCCCGTGGTAAGAGTGGATCCCTGCTGGCTGCCTCCAAAGTCGCCTTGCGCGCTCACGCTGCACAAGAGGAACGCCGCCAAGGCAAGAAGCGGGCCCGCAAGCGAGGCACCCATGAGGAGGGAGCCGCCAGCGTGGCAAACAACAGCAGACAGGCCCCTCCAGATTCGCGCTTATTGATAGTATCGCACATAGCTTTGCGCAAACCGCCGCACGTAGCGCGGAGGCCCCTGCGAGTCGTACACGTTCCACGTGATGGCGAGCTCAAAGTGCGTCTGGTTGCTGCCAAACAGCACGTGCGTGTGGATCCGGAAGAAGGCCCCCGCGTCCAGGTTGACTTTGGGTATCTGCGCGGTGGGCACGACGGACGAGTCGCCAAACGTGAGCGGGATCCTGGCCGCAAGGGAATGAGCGCTGCACGCGAGTGAGCGGGCTTGAGCGAGGCGCACCTTGCCACCTCCGTGGCCAAGCCATTGCCGGACGAGCAGTTGTCAATGTTGGGAATCACCAAGGACACGCCCCACGTCTCCAGCTCCGTGACCGCAGGATCCTGCGTGGGCTGTCGGTACATCTGGCCGTAGAAGAGGCCGATGAACACGGAGTGCGACTGCACCAGCATGAGCTCGCGGTAGGCGTGAAACACGGACGTGTCCGTGACAAGGTCGAGGTCCTGCCCGTCGTCCAGATCCGTGGCATCAGGCACAGCAAAGGCGTCCCCGGGAACCGCGACACCAGTGAAGGCGGGCACAGCAAACGAGAGGTCCACTGCTCGCCGTCGTGAGTGAGTTACGCGGGGAGTGGCAGCGGCAGCAGCGGACCTGGCACTGTCGGGAGCACGACGCTGCACAAGTCGGCGCCCACATGAAGCACCGTTGTGTAGTTGAAGGGACACGGCTGCAGCAACGAGCGCTGAGCAAAGGTGTGCAAACCGAAACAAGCAAAGACCTCGAAAGCCCTCCACAAGTTGTTGGTCACAGCCACACGCAACACGTGTCCCGCTGCTGGCGTGAGCAAGCAAGCAACAGCATGCGCGAGACAGCCTCACCGGGAAACGTGTACGTGGTGAAAAGCAGCTGTGCGCAGAACGACACTGGTTGCTTGGCCACGAGACGATCCAGACCGGCGGTGTACTTGCTGCCGTGGCGAAGAGAGATGCCTGTTAGCTGTGCGCAAACAAACAAACGCACAAACAAAATACACTCCAAACAGCAACCTCGTGAAGAGCGCGCCCGTCACTTCGGTGGAGTTGGCGCCGTCCGCGGACACGTCCTCCAGACGCACGGCCCAGCGAGCCACGCCTGACAGTGACAGCCTGCTCAGGGCCCCCCACAACAGACTCGCCGCAGCAGCTCTCTCTCTCACCGGCCACGTCCGGTTCCACGCTCAGCGTCAAGCACACCTCCACGAAGCCGATGACCTGCAGCGGTTGCACCACCTTGTAGTCGTACACCAGAGACTGCGCGTCCAGCTGCGCCATGTTGGGCAGCACACCGTAGAACCCTGCACTGGATGATGAGGTGCCGCCGCGCACGCGCGCACACACCCCCGCACCGTCGCCCTGCTGCGTGCCCACGTTGGGCTGGTAGCGCAGCCGGTGCTCAGCCACGGGTGCGTCGGCGCTCTCCGCCAGCACGTGGTCGCCGGTGAAGTGCAGGCTCAGGTTCTGGCTGATGCGCAGCGGCCACGCGGTCTCGATCCAGTGGCCGGGGATGTGGCGCGAGCCTGGCCCCCCGAGCAGTGCCGCCGTCAGCACAGGCAACGCAGACATGGGCCCTCGACCTGGTGCAAAGCTGGACCGCACGTACAGCGCCACATCCTGGGCAACGGGCACGGCCGGCGGAATGCCCAGCAGGTGCTCGTCGAACCACTCCTGCCCGGCGAGCCAGTGAGTCGCGCAAGTGGAGGCGCTGCTTGCACGCACCTTCATCTGCGGCCGGTCGTCGTACAGCGGGGTCAAGTCCGACTCAAAGGGAAACTTGTGCTGCAACGGGCCCACAACGACCCGGCAACGAGGTGCGAAGCGCCGCACACCATCGTAGATGCGCAGCGCATAGTCGCGGTACTGGATAATGCGTCAGTCGGCGCTTCACGCACAAGCTTTGGAAGCAACGCACCTCATCAAACAGCCCGGCGACCATGTACACTGGAACGCGGATGGTGCTGTAGTGGAACTTGGCGCTGTTCTGCGTGTAAAAGGGCGAGAACGGGTCTTGGTGCGCCAAGTACGCGTCGATCCAAGGCGGGGCTTGGAGTCTGCAGCAGCGGACGTTTGGGCGAGTGTGTGTGACCGCACTGCACCGCGCTCTGACCTGTTCTGCACCCACGACGATGTCAGCACGTAGTCGGGGGAGCGAGGGATCACGTTCTCATTGGTCTGCTCCATGATGTAGTCGTCTGCGCTCGGAGTGAGGGCGGCGCTGCAACAGACAACGCGGGGTACCAAAGTGCTTGGCGCCCATGGTGTAGTGCACGTCGTTGAAGAACAAGTCTAGCGGATGGTCAAAACGCAGCTGCACACCCGCGCGGCAAGCGCACCTTCCGAGCCGTGCGCAATGTACAGCGCCGCCACGTACGGCGTCTGGCGCATGGCAAACATGATGGCGTTGAACGCGCTCCATGACTTGCCTGCCACAGCAGCGACCATCGTCAAGGAGGGGGCCGGGCCAACATGCATCAATCAACACCGCCGCACCGACAAGCCCCACTTTGCCCGTGGCGTAGGGCTGCGTGGCCAGGTATGCTATCACCTCGGCGCCAGCCTGCAGCTCTTGCTCGCTGTACTCCTTGGGCACCGTGGGGCCGTTGGAGCTCCCGGTGCCGGGCACGTCGACCGCCGCGAAAATGTATCCGCTGCGCGCCATGTAGCTCCACAATGGATAGCGCGTCGTGTAGAAGAGGTCGCCCTGGCGATCTGCGCAGTGTGAGAAGGGGCACCTTGACCAGTGCCGCCGCAGCGCTCGCTCACAGGGCAGCATCTCCATCAACACCGGAAAGCGCAGCTGTCCACGCGCGAAGCCGGCCGGTCCCATGAGCAGCACGCCCACGTTGACGCCGCTTGACACGGTCACCACCACGCGGTGCTGGTCCACTCCCAGCGAGCCGAGCAGGAGCACGAGCAGCACGCCCAGCGTGCACAGCGCGCAGCCCACGCCCACCCAGAACAACACGAAGCGCAGCGTGCGCAGCTTGTTGCGCGTGGCCTCGGGCGCCACCAAAGGCTGCAGCTCCAGCTGCTCGTCGTCCGTGTCCGGCGCCGCGTTCATGATGGCGTGCGGAGACGGCGAAGACGCGTTCGACATGCTAATGTGCTTCCATGGAAGCACAACCCTCGTGCCGCGGCGCGAGCACCCCTCGGCCTTGCTGCAAAAAAACGACGATGCGGAAGGTGGCTGTGGCGGGAGCCGTGCTGGCCCTGGTGGGCTCCGTGGCCTGGCAGAAGCGGGAGCTGTGGCTGTCGCCTTCGCCAAGCAAGCTGATGGTCGGCCCCAAGCGGGTCACGAGGTGCGTGCGAGCAGGCCGCGCCCACGGCTCTTGCTCAGGTGGCCTTTGGCGGGACCAGCGTGTCCTTCCACTCCATCCAAGGTCAGACAGTGAGCTGCGGCGCCGACGGCTCACTGCCAGGGCAGGACGCAGGGACCACCAGGAGGTTTGCGGACAAGCGCTGCTGGGGCGATGCGTGCTGACGCTGGATGGATGGCACAGGATGAGCTGCTTGTCGATCTGGACGTGCCGCTGTTCGCCGTGTTCGACGGGCACGGAGGTGTGCGGCTGGGGCGTTTTTTTTGTTGCGGCCGCGTCATGCTCAGCCCCGCCAGGCGGTGGCGTGTCGCACTGCGCGGCCAAGTACTTCCGGAACCACTTTACGAACGCGCTGAAGCAGCACCCCACGGACATGGGCCGCGTGTGGCTCGACACGTACCGGCTCACCGAGGAGTCGTACAGGTTGGGCGCCAGGCATCGCGCAGCGCACACTCATGCAGCGGATGCAAAAGGAGCGAGGACTGGAGCAAGAGCCCCGAGAAGCGCGCGCTGCCCAACTACGCATCACAGGGCCGCGAGGGCTCCACCGCTGTTGCCGCCTACGTTGACGTGTTGCACAAGCGGATCAGCGTCGCTAACGCAGGTGCCTCGCTGGAGGCAGCTCCTCCACACGCCTCACCGGCACAACAGGGGACTCGAGGTGTGGTGTGCTGCAATGGGGGAGCCGCGGTCACAGCTTGCACCGCAGATGCGTGCTGTGCCTGCGTGACGGCACGGCTGAGGCGCTGTCACAGGACCACAAGCCCACTGACCCGGAGGAACTCAAGGTGGTCCGCGCTCTTGTCCCTCGCTCATTATTGCGCTCACGGTCGTGTGTGCAGCGCATCATGGCGGCTGGTTACGGCGTTCGGTGTGTGTGGGCTGCGTTGATCGGTGTGGCCCGATGGCTGATGCGTGCGGCTCAGGCGAGGGCGCATCTACAAGGTGGACGCCACCGGCAACCTGCGCGGTAACACCGTTTGTGTGTGCGCCTCACACTGACGTGCGATGGCGACCACAAAGGGGGCGGCCTCAACCTGAGCCGTGAGTGTGCCTCCTCCTCCCACACACGCGTCAGTGGTGTGACGCGTGACAGGGGCGCTGGGCGACTTCTTCTACGGCCCCGCCGTTCCGCACACGCCCGACGTGGTCACGCGGGAGCTGCAGCCCCAGCACGACCTCATCGTGCTGGGCTCGGACGGTGCGGTGCGGTGTGCTGTGCGGGGCGGCCCTTGACTGTGCCCGGTGCAGGGGTGTGGGACGTGCTGAGCAACGAGGCTGCGTGCAAGGCGGCGCGTGAAGGCGGCGCCACAGTTGAGAGCGGTGCCCGGTGTTTGGCGCGCTCATCGTCACACCGCACAACACAGGCTGTGGTGAACGGAGCCTACACCGCCGGCTCGACCGACAACATCTCGGCCATCGTGGCCAGACTTTGATAACCGGATTGTGATGCGGAAAGAAGTTCTTCGATGTGCGTTACTCTCAAATATCAACACGAGCCAGCTCAAACTGTGCGCCAATCTCCGCCACGTCCTTTGCAACCTTGTCGAGGCTGCGATCCTGGGCACCGGTTCGCGTCAGAGCGGTGGACGGGGCAAGCAGCGCAACCTCGTGAAAGTCTGCCACCGGCTGCAAAGAGCGGTCAAGCGCCGACGCACACATCACACCACACACCACACCTCTGCGGCGCCAAATGGAGGCACTGGATGCGCCAACCATTTGCCAGTGAGCCGGGACCTCTGAGCAGGCCACACAACGCACCGTCTTCATCGCGCTGCGAGTTGCCGGAGTGCTCTGATCGCCCAGACAAGGACACTGCAGAGGGTCACACACACACACACACACAC
>CAZYYU010000141.1:0-8016 GCA_964651735.1 uncultured Gammaproteobacteria bacterium
GGGTGCGGCGCCGCGCTTGCGCCTGGCTGCTGTCGCTGACGGTGCCCCCCTGCTTGCCCACGCAGCTCCTTCAACTACTTCGTACGCGCTCGGCCTGCGTGGTTGCCACTTCCGGGTTTTCTGAAGACGCCGCCGTGCAGGGCGTGGTCGACTACGGGCTGGACGAGGACACGTACTCGTGGGACCAGGACAAGGACGCTGTGTACGTGACGATTCCGCGCATCCCCAAGGGCCTGCGAGGTCGCGCGGAGCAAGCCGTGTGTTTTTCGCGCGAAACCAAGCCCTGTTTGCTTGCAGGCGCCGACATGGATGTGGTCATCACGCGCGACAGCATCAAAGCGGGTGAGCTGAGGCCGCCAAAACTGCGCCGGCTCATCTCTCGCAGGCCTCAAGGGCCAGGTTGGCTTGCTGGCGCGATCCAAAGGCCCCCCTGCTCACGTGGTCTGCGGCTAGCCTCCCCTGGTGCAGGGCAAGCTGCGGTACAAGGTGGGCCCTCCATCGGCCCCCGCGCGCACACCGGCGCTCACCCGCGATACAGATATCGCTGGACGACTCGACCTGGGGCCTTGACACGGACGACAACAAGCTGGAGATCACGCTGGTGCGCCTGTTCGCCGCTGCGTTTCGTGTCTGCGGCTGAAGCCTGCTCTTGGCAGGTGAAGCACATTCCGCAGGAAGTGGAGTACTGGCCGTCGCTGGTCGTGGGTGTGTGCGGTCCCCCGCTTTGAGGCGGCTTGAATGACGTGCTGTGCGCTCCAGGCGGCCGCGAGATTGATGTGAGCCGCTGCTTGTCGCGTGCGCGCTTCTCATCGGCGCGGTTTTTTGCAGGTGGATTTGATCGAGGGCAGCAAGTAAGCGTGGCGCGCGCTGAGCGGTTTGTGGGCTCAGCTGCTTCTCCTTTCAGGGTTTGGCCTTCTCGCCAGTGTCATGGGTACGTCCCCTCACACGCACTCCCCCGCGACAGTACCTGGACAGGAGCCTGCTGAAGAAGGTGCGTGCTTGTGCGGCAGCGCGTCTCGCTCACGTGGCGTTCTCGCCGCGCGTCAGGTCAAGGCCGGCAAGAAGGACGCTGCAGGTGCCCGTTGTTGCTGCTGGTGGTGGTGTGTGTGTGTGGTCTGGCTCACCCTTGTTGCAGCTGCCAAGGCTGCGGGCGAGCCCCCGGTGCCGCTCAACGAGCTGGGCGACAAGAAGTGACGCAAAAGAAAGTACAGCGGGCCCCTGTTCATTCGCTGTCGCTGTCCGCCTCGCGCAACCACGTGGCGAACGGCGCCAGCTTCAGCTTGGCCTTCAACAGCTTCTGGTCCGTCTCGTCCACGGAGTCGTACCTGCGGGGCGTCATGATGAGCGCCCCGCCAAAGAGGAGGGAGCACGCACCACTTGACGAACGCATCCTCGCTCACAAAGTCCTTGTCGTACAGGCCCTGGCAGCGCAAAGCCACGCGTGAGTGGGGGAGGAACTGTGCACGCCGCCGCCGCATGCCTTGAAGATAGTAGCAAGGTTCGCGAGCAGCTTCTCCTCCTGCACGGGCGTGAGAGCAGAGCACACAGCAGCAGCTGCGAGACGCCTTGCCTTGGCCAGTGCAAGCTGCACCACCACGTTGATCAGCTCGTCTGGCGCACAAGGGGGTGTCAGCGCAACCAAGAAGCGCACACACACACACACCCTGGGCCTTGGCGTTGTCGGCGAAGAAGGTGGCCCAACGCGTGGAGGCGGGGATGATCTCCTGCACGCAGCACGTCAGCGTCGCCCTGAACCCCCACCCCCGCCCGGAGGGACGACCTTGAGGATGTTCTCTGTGAAGAGGTGCGCGGCCACGCGCTGCGCCAGCTCGGCCGGGCTGAGGCGCAGCGAGTCGCGCAGCTGACGCAGCCGCTCCGCGTCCAGCGGCCCCGTCTCGGCCATGTACCTTGTTCGCGTCAGCACTCACGCACGACGCCGCACCGCCCAACACAAACAACGCAGGAATGAAGGGACAATCAGACAGTCAAAGTTCTTCGCTCATCAGATTCGGATACCGTCGTAGCAACAAGTTGCCACGCCATCACTTTGTCCCACACGCGCGCACATGCACACACAAGGAAGGCTCTCACTTCTTGAACTCGTCCTCGGGCGTCGCAGTCTTGGCAGCTGGAGCAGCCTCGGCGCTCTGCCGTGGCGAGCGCTCAGCAACACCCAACCACACCACAGGCACGGCAGCGTACACCGTCGGTGGCGCCCAGCGCAGCCTTGCGGCGGGCCTTGACGGCGGCGCTCGACACATCCACAGACCACTCCTGGTTGCGTTGAGTCAGCAACTACAAAGAAACAAACAAACTCGCGCGAACCGTGTTGTCGTCGTCCACCTCCTCAACATCGCCGCCCGTGGCCTTCTTGGTCTTGCCGCCCTTCTTCTTGGAGCCACCAGCGGCTGCTGCTGCCTCTTGCTTGGCCTGGTTGCGCCGTGAGCGCGCGCTTGACGCGCCCACAAACGCACCTTGAGCTTGCGGCGCTGCGCGTCCTTCAGGATAAAGTCCGTCAACTTGTTCTTGGGGTCGCAGAGCGTCTCGTTTCCGCACGAAATGCAGCGCAGCTTGACCTGCACGCAGCGCAGTGAGCCACCGCCTGCCAAGCAAAGCAGCGAGCGCAACCTGGCCCTTGGAGGGCACGATGAAGGTCTCCGGGTTGCGGCACGATCCGCACAGCACGAACTTCTCGATGAACGAGTCCAGCACTTGCGGAGAGTGAACAAGGAGCGCGCGCGCCACGCCACCGCAAACCTTCGGCCAGATCCTCGGCGCCAAACTTGCCGTTCACAATGTACGAGTTGGCGTCGTCGTTCTTGATGGTGACGGCGCCCAACTCGAACCCGAACACCTTGAGAATGTCGCCCGTCTCGCGGTGCAAGTCCTTGGCAATGTCTGCGTGCGCCGGCCACGTGAGGCCCCCGCGCAGCACGCACCCGCCTCCGCACCCGCCAGGTTGGGGATCTTGGTCTTGATGCCGTTGCCGGAGCCCTCGACCTGGGCCGCGCGCGGAGAAATGTGAGAAACGCGCGAAAAGCCCAGGCGAGCGCGGCACATCGCACTGGCCCCCACGGTGCCCCCGCCCCCGCCACGCGTCTCGGCGTGAGCGGGCCGTGGAGAGCTCCGCCAAAAAAAGCAGCAGCGGCGGGCAACCTTGGCCTCGATGGCGGGCATGCTGTAGCGGTAGTGGGGATCCTTCACGCTGCGCGGGATGTTCACGCGCTTGACCTGTCCTTTGTTGCTCATGGTGGTTGCCTCGGCGTTACTACGTCTTCGCGAAGCCTCTCTCCTTCCGAAAGCGGAACTCTACGATGCCCCTCCTTGCCATAACAACTTTCACGGAAAAGCTTGACTTCGCTGCAAACGACGCGCATAAATCATGCCATCTGTTCCGCAACAGCAGCAGCAGAGCAGTTGAAACGGGGGTTCCACTTCATTTTTCCCGACAAATCACACGCACAACACACACAAGCGGCCGCCACCCAGCGCAGCGGCGCGCGAGGCGGCGACTGCGCTCACTTGGCGGCCTTGTAGATGGCCACGTTGGTGCCGGCGCCCACCGCGAACACGTTCTCGGCCGGGTGGAAGGAGACCTGCGTGCACTTCTTGTCGAACATGATGGTGTCGGGGTTGATCCTCTCCTTCTTCTTGTTGAACTTGGCGCGAAACGTGGTCTTGGCGCCCTTCTTGCGAATCTCGATGCGCTCCTGTTGTTGTTGTTGTTGTGGGTTGAGAGAGATAGAGATAGAGAGAGAGAGAGAGAGAAAGGGCCACCTTCTTGTCCGTCAAGACGTCGTACACAAAGAAGTACTGGCCGTAGCTGCCTGCAAACAAGGCGCGTGATGAAGGGGAACCACGGCACACAAACAGCCACAAGCACCCGTCAGCAGGTAGTTGGCGTTGCTGGACACGGTGCACTCGAACTTGTCGAAGATGCAGTCGTTCTCGTACAGATCGCACAGCTTGGTCTTGAGGTAGTCGTGCACCGGGATCGACTTGAGCGGCTTGTCCTCCTTTTGCTGCGGAGCGAGCAGAGTCAGTGATGCCACTGATGTCGTTGCGGGGCCGAACCATGTCCCACAACTTGATGGTCATGTAGTCGCGGCTGATGATGTAGCGTCCATCTTGCAGCAATGCAGTGAGGCAGACAATACACTGGCGCGCGCAAAGAGGGTCCTTCAGACCTGCGCTGAACTTGATGTCGCTGATGGACGAGATGATCTCGGAGAAGAACGACTGCGCAAAAGGGAGTGAGCGGCGTCGCCCAGCCACGCTCCACCACCTTCTGGGCGGGATCCTCCTCCTCCTCAAACGTCTTGGACTGCGCGTCGCACAGCGCAGCGTCGCGCAGGTCGCACAGCTTGATGGTGCCCTGCGGCCAGCAGCAGCTCAGCCGCACCGCACCGCACCGCAACACGCAGGGCTTCGCGCACCTTGCTGCTGCTGTACATCATCAGGTTGCACTGCGTCGGGTGGAACTCGGCGCTGGTGATGACCTCCGTCAGCTCCTCCATGTTCTCGGGCTTGATGTCCACCACGTTGAAGGACTGGTCGTTGACGCTGCTGTGGTGTGAGGACCGCGCGCAGAACAAAAGGGTCGCCGCCTCTCACCCCAGATTCCACAGGTTGATGCGCAAGTCGTCCGACGAGATGTACGTCTCCTGATCGCTGTTCACCGAGATGCTGGACACGGCGCAGATGAGGCGAACATGCGGCGCCCGCACGCCACACCACTCACGCACCTGTTGATGTGATACGCGTGCGCGTTGGCGAACAGGCGTCGCGGCTTGGCGAAGAAGGACTTGTTGCCGGACTTGAGCCGGGGCACAGCCAACTGCCCGTTGCTGTTGGATGGCGTGTCAGGCAACGAGGAGGCCGGGAAACGCTCGCTGCACCTGATGTACTCGGTGCTCTTCTCCGGCTTCTCGCCGCAGCGCCACAGCTTGATCGTCTGCGCCAAAGGCCTGAGAACCCCACATGCGTGCGCCCCGCAGTGGGTCGCCGCACCTTGTCGTTCGTCGTCAGCATGTAGGAGTCTCGCGTGCGCGTCTGCAGGCCGGTGAGCCAAGAGGCGCTCGCCAAAGCTCGGCCCTTCTTGCCTTGAGCCAGCGGATCTTGTTGATCTTCTCCTCAATCTCCAGCGACTGTGTGGCACGTCAGCAACGCGCACACGAGGCGCGCATTCCGCGCGCACCTTGAGATAATCAAACTCGGGCTCGTGCGAGCGGAACGAGCCTGGCGTGGCGCTGTGAGCAGAGCGCAGCTGCGTGCGACGTGGCACGTACCCATGCGCTCGTACTCCGCGTTGGCGTTGGGTCGACGGAAGATGACCACCATGCCGGCCTTGTCACCCGTAGCAACGTGCTCGCTATCATCGCTGAACGACACCGCGGAAATCACGTCCACTGTCCCGCCCGCCCACCGATCAGCTCAGGACCCAAGCAAACGCGCCCCCCAGCCCGCCGCGCAGCAACAACAGCAAAAGGGAGAAAAACGACAAGCCGCCGCGAAGCCAGCGCCCCGAGCCGAGCTGCCCGCGCATGCCGCGTCGCCACGGCGTGGCCCGCTCAGCGCCTGCGGTCAACCGCCTTTTTGCCCACACAAAACTGTCCGCAGCGCCGGCACCACGGCGGCCGGCCTTGGCAGCGAGAGCGCGGGCAAGGTCCGCGCAGAGCGCCGCAAGAGAGCAAGGAGGAAGGCCGCAGCGGCAAAAAACCCAGGCAAAAGCCGCCCGCCCGCCCGCCCGCCAACCAGGCAGCGCAAGCACAAGGAGCCGCACCGTTGTCGCCGTTGGCGAACAGCTCTTGCTGCATCTTCCATTCGACCTCGCCCATCTCGTTCGGTTCGCTCACGGTGACGGCTTGTTTCGGCAACACCAACCGTGCTCCTTTCGTGTCAAGCCTGAAGAGCGACCCCTCCGCCGCCCGCTGCGTTTGGCGGCTGCGGGCAAGAAAAAACCAAGTCGCGAGCCGCAGGAGGAGTGGGGGGCTGCGTGGGGGCTTTGCTGGTGGTCGACGGGAGGGCGTGCAACTGCTCCGAGGACCAGCAGCACGAGGGCGTGAACTTTTCGCGTTGGACCGACCCGCAGGCGAGCAGGAGAGCGCGCGTGGTCGCGTGTGCTGTGCGGAGCGAGGCCGCCGACATGGAGGAGCTGCCGGGTGACGCCCGCAGGGACCGGGAAAAGCCTGGGAGCGCCAAGGTTTTTTGGGGCCGCGTGCGGGGCCCTGGTGCTCCTGCTGACGCTGGTCCCGCGCGTCAGCCTGACAGGCGAAACCCAGCCTTTGAGCTGGAGCGCTTCGAGCTGTTTGTGCCGTCGCTGCGCCCCAAGAAGATGTGCGTCTTCGTTGCGCGCGCGCGTCACTCGGCCCCCTCACAGCGCCGTTGCAGTGCTGGCATTCAGTTCGGTCTGCTCAAGTCGTCCGATGCGCTGCGCATGTCGGTGGTGGAGCTCAACAACCCCGGGCTGTACAAACCTGACTCGCGGGTGCGGTGCTGCCGCTTGGCGCGTGCCACTCTTGACACGCGCACGGCCGCACAGGACCCCGAACCGGTACTGCCCTCAGGGTGCTTGTCACACACGGCGGCGCGCTCACCGCACAGCCCAGCACGGCGTGCTCGACTACCGGCTGGGCACGAGTCTGAAGAACGAGGACTGCTCCACGTGCAACCTGTCGCTGGCGCTGTGCAACGGCCACTTTGGGCACATTGCTTTGGTGCGCAACACTCGACCCGATGCGTCTTGCTCCCCTCCCCCCGCTCAATGCCTGCCCCCGCGTCCAGGCGCTGCCAGTGTTCCACGTCAGTGTCGCGCCGCTGTTGCCGCCGCTTGCACGGCCGCTCACATCGCCCTTTGCAGGCCGGATATCACAAGGTCGGTCTTTGTGTTTTTCACGCTTGGCCCTGACGGTTGGCTGCACGCAGAGCATGATCGCCATCCTCAACCAGATATGCAAACAGTGCGCGCGTCTGCTGCTGACGCCCGAAGGTGAGGTGCGCGCCGTTTGCGTTGCTGTTCGCCGACATTGGTTGTGCGCGCAGAGGTTGCCGACTTTCGCGCCAAGATGCGGCGTGTGCAGGTGCGCTGTGCCACCACGTCTCGCGTCCGTTTGTTGAGGGCCGCTTCTTTGCCAGCACGACCAGTTCCGGCGCAGGAACTTGCTCAAGCTCATCAACGATCGCTGCAAGAAGGTTGCTCGTCACCCGTCGCTGCCAGCGCTGGCCTCACCCGGCATTTTGTCAAGGCAAAGTACTGTCCGTACTGCAACGACAAGAACGGCACCGTGAAACGCGTCAGGTTTCGTGGTGCAGTGCTGTTAGCGTCCTCCACTCAGCGCGAAACGCGTCCCCAGCAACAAGACGCTGAAGATCCATCACGAGAAGTATCACCCCAAGAAGGACAAGGACGAGGTCAGCCTGCACCAGAAGGCCTTCGACTTTGCCATTGCACAGGTGCCCGAGATCAAGTCGCATCTGGTACGCTTGGCATTGGCCATGGCGTTGCTGTTACTGGGGGGTTGTTTGGCGGTGCATCGCTGTGTGCTGCTCACGGAGCGGTGCAGAGCCGCGCCCACGCTGAGCTGAGCCCGTCGCACGTGCTGACGCTGCTGCGGCAAGGTTGCGGTGCTGCTTTCACGTTTGGGCTGTGCTCCTCTTGCATTCGTTGTGATGTGTTTGTGCTCCTCACTCATTCGTCGCCGCTGTGTCATGTTCATGTTGTGCTCCCCGCCATTCGTTGCGTTGTGTTTGTGCTCCCCACTCATTCGTTGTCGCTGTGTCACGTTCATGTTGTGCTCCCCACTCATTCGTTGTCGCTGTGTCACGTTCGTGTTGTGCTCCTCACTCACTCGTGGCCCCCGGTCTGGCCTTGCCAGTGAGCGACGCGGACTGCGAGCTGCTGGACCTGGACCCGCGCCACGGCCGCCCCGAGAACCTGGTGGTCACGCACGTGCCCGGTACGCTGTTGTTGTTGTTTGTTGTTGTTGTTGTTGTTGTTGTTGTTGTTGTTGTTGTTGT
>CAZYYU010000142.1:0-2593 GCA_964651735.1 uncultured Gammaproteobacteria bacterium
TCAAGCCAAAACAAGCAAAAAGGGTCAATCCGAGGCCTGTTGGTTGCACCTTCAGAGGGGCACACGGCCATGAAGCGGTCCCAGCCCGACGAGTCATCGGGGTACGAGTACCTGGACCACACGGCGGACATCCAGCTGCACGCATGGGCCCCGCAGCTGAAGCGCGCGTTTGAGCTGCTCGCGGAGGCCATGTTCAACTACATCACCGAGCTGGAGGCCGTGGAGGAGACTGCGCAGGTTGGAAGCAGCATCGCTGGTGGCCGTTGCGCTGACGGCGCGTTCTGCGTGCGTTCTGTGGCCAGGTGGAGGTGGAAGCCGAGGGCCACGACTTGGAGAGCTTGCTGTTCGCGTACATGGACGAGCTGCTGTTCCAGTTCAACGGCGACTACTTCGTGTGCAAGCGCGTGGAGATTGTGGACTTTGACCGCGAGCAGTGGAAAATCCGGGCCGTGGGCCACGGCGAGACGTACGACAAGGCCAAGCACGTGCCAGGCACGGAGATCAAGGCCATCACGTACTCGGCCATGCAAATTCACGAGACGCCGGACAAGAGCGATGTGTTTATGATTGTCGACATCTGAAGGTCAACTAAAGGGGCGATGGCGATGGCGTCTCTTGCAGCCCACACACGCACACGCACACTCCATCACACCTTGGCCTCCGCAACGTTGGTGGGCGGCGCTGTGACGTAGCCAGTGCCGCTCGCGTCCAAGCGCAGCACAGTGGCGTCGGCCTTGATGCGGGCCAGCCATTCGTCCAGCATCACGAGGTCGGCGCCCACCACCACGCAGTCGGCGTCACTCAGCGCCTGCAGCCATGGCTGACCGGGTCGCACATGCAAGGACACGTTGGCGAGGCCGCGCACAGCCTTGCCGGCAGCGCGGCGATGCAACCAGCGTGGCTCGAAAGCGTGCACTTGGCCAAACGTCTTGGCGGCCTCGGCAAGCTGCACACCGCCATCGCTGCAACCCAGCTGCACAAACACATTCCTGCCGCCGCTGCTGCCAAGGGGAAGGGCGAGCGCTGCCCGCCGCGGTAGCAACTTGGGCACGGCCCTTGCGTGTGCGGTGAGCGCTGGTGCGTCGAAGCGAGGGTGGGGTGCTCGCTCACCAAGCATTGAAGCCGACGAATCCCGCCACCAGGGCGCCGAACACAACCACCTTGGTGGCCATGGGAAGCCCCTTGGCCTGCTGCAGCAACCCCTTTGGCCGCTGCTCAGGCTGCTGCTGCTGCTGCTGCTGCTGATCCGGCTCGCCCTGAGCTGCCATCGCGCGCCTGCCCAAAGGCTGCGTCTCAACCACCTCCCACGGCTCGCTGGCGTGCCCCTCAGGCCTGCGTAGCAGCACCCGCGTCACCACCACTTGCTGGTCCGGCACGGCCGCGTCCTCCTTGGGCCTCGCATCCGCCAGCAGCGTGTTCACGCGGCTCCGCAGATCACGCCACACGCCGTAGCCGGCCAGCCCAACGCCCAGCGCCACCGCGGCCGTGGTGCCGATCAGCGCGCGCGACAGCGACTGCACTCGCATGGGGCGGCCCTCTCGCACACGCGCGCGCCGCTTTTCATTGCCGCGGATCGAGGCACAGGTCGCACACTCTGGCCGTGTCGGGGTTCTTGTGCGTGCACGAAGGGCATTCCCAGCCGCCGCTGAACACGGGCGAAGCAAGGGGCGCGCCGCGCACCACCGTCTTGCGCTGGTAAGACAGCACCTCGGGCGACACGGAAAAGTCACGGCCGCGCTTGGGCGTCACGTTGAACGTCACGTCGCTGAAGGAACCATCTGACTCGTCGGCCGACGTGTAGCTCTTCTCGGTGGGCGTGCGAGGCGAGGGCGCAGCAGCATGGAGGCCGCGGCTCCTGTCCACGCCCGGTCAACAGCACCACCAACGAAGAAAGCAGGGGGCACCTGAAGTACCGCTCGGCCGCGCGCTTGTGTCGATCCGACACCAGCAGCACCGCGGCGCCAGGCAGCGCGAACCACGAGGACGAGCCAGGGGCCGCGGGCGACGTGAAAGCAGGTGACGTCTTGGGCGGCGCCAGCGCAAACGAGGATGACGCAGCGTCCACGGGCACGGCAGGCGCGGCCGAGCGGTCGATGCCACACACGTTGCACTTGGCGGCGGCGGCCGTGTTGGGGCTGAGGCACACGGTGCACTTCCAGCTGGAGGAAGCAGCGGCGGCGGCGGCGGGCTTGGCTGCTGGCGGTGCTCCCACAACGACCTCGGGCTGCTTCTGTTGCTTCTGCTGCTGCTTCGGCTTGGCCTTGTTTGCGGGAGCAGGCGCCGCCGCTGGAGCCTCAGCCGCACGACGCACCTTGCAAGAAGAGCACGTCAACGCGCCCTCTGCGTTCTTCGCGCTGCAGCACTGACACGTCCAAGTCTGCTGCGGCGGCGCGGTGGACGCAGCAAAGGAGAACGACGTCGGCCCCGCAGCGGGGTTGGGCACGAGGCAGCCCTTGCACGTGGCGGCGCCGGTGGGGTTCTCCTCCTCGCAGGCCGCGCACTTCCACATCGATGAGCTGGGCGCAGCCGCCACTGGCGCTGCCGGCTTTGGAAAGCCACTGAAGCCGGCGAAGCCCGTCGGCGCGGCGGGATT
>CAZYYU010000142.1:2693-7978 GCA_964651735.1 uncultured Gammaproteobacteria bacterium
CACTGAAGCCGGCGAAGCCCGTCGGCGCGGCGGGATTGGGCACCAGGCAAGAATTGCAAGCGCTGGCAGAAGGCGGATTCTCCTCCTCACAGGCCGCGCACTTCCATGTGCCAGGTGCAGCAGCGGCAGGGGCAGGGGCAGCGCCGCCAAACGTGAAGCCGGTTGTAGTGCCGCCCGACGACGAAGGCTGCACCTGGAACCCTGCAGATGGCGTGGCGCTGGTGCCAGACGACGGAGGCTGCGCCCCAAAGCCTGCAAAGGGCGTGGCACTCTTGCCCGCAGACGACGCTGGCTTGGGCAACAGGCACACGTCGCACGTGCTGGCAGACACGGCGTTCTCGTTCTCGCACGCTGCACACTTCCAGCTCCCAGAAGCAGGCTGCGCGGCGGAGCTCGCCGTCGCCCCGCCAAACACAAAGCCGCCACCGCCTCCTCCAAAGGCTGCAGCGTCGAATCCTCCTCCGCTGGGCGCCTGAAACCCCGACGACGGCGCGGCCTCGCCAAACGCGCTGAACCCAGTCGTGCTGCCCGACTGGAAGCCCTCGCCCGAGCCCCGGTTGGCCGCAGCACCAAAGAAACGGTTGGCCACGCGCTTGTGAACGGGGCTGAGCGTGACGTCGGCGTTGGCGCTGCGCTGCCTCTCGAACTGGTCGCTGGCCCACATGGTCACGCGACGCGGGGATGCACTGCCGGCGGGCGACGACGAGTTGCGCACGCCGAAGGGGTCTGCTTGCAAGAGCGAAGGAAGGCCTGGCAGCAAAGGTTGCTGGAGCCTCTCGAGAGTGCGCGGAGCCCCTCCTTGCAGTGCCACGCGCCAACGCTTTTTCAAACAGCGGCCTGTTCATCAATGGTGGCCCTTGCCGGCGGGCCTGATGAGCGACTCGCCCGCAAAGACGTTGGCCTCCCTCTGCTCATCCCACTTGGACACCCACGACTTGGGGCAGATGGACAGCACGCTGGGGGGCAACTTGTGTGAGGCAACGAGGCAGACGGAGCGGCCGAAAATACGCAACTGCTCCTTGGCAACGAAGCACTGCTTGGCCTGTTGTTGTTTTTGGGGGGCGATTGAGCAAGAAGCCAAGGAGATGCTGCCTCGCACCGCATCGCCATCCTGGTTCTTGACCAGGCAGCGCTGATAGTCGATGTAGTTGCTCCAGCACTGAGGAGGAAGCGCGTGAGTGCACGCACAAGCAGCGGCAGCAGCAACGGGGCCCTACATGCTTGGTCTGGTTCTGGTTGGGGAAGTGCGGGTTGTACTGTGCAGAGAGGCGAGTAAGCTTGCTCCTCCTGTCGTTGAGGCGACCCAAAGCGCTCACCTTGGGCGTGACCTCCAGGTGCACGTTCTTCCTGCACCACAGCAAAGCGTGAACCCCAAACAAACAGCACGCGTGAACGTGGCGGCGCCAATCCTCTCGCACCTCTGCGCAGTGTCCACCTCGCGCAGGAAGCTCTCGATGGACTCCTGGGACGCGTTGGGGTTCTCACGGAGCGCCTTGAGAGCAATGAGCGAAGCCAGCCACAGAAGGGCGTCCCCAGCGAGCGCCGCCACCAGACACGTTGGTCCTCCCCGCGGCGAAAAGCGCGCACCTCGAACTTGTCGAGCAGGTCCTTGGGGAGCGTGCTGATCACCTCCTCCGCCATGGCTCCTGCTCGCGAACGCGGGGGGTGTCAGCAGCGCGACGTGGGGGGCTGTGGATGCGCGGAAAAAAACGCGACAGCGGCCACCGCCGCCATCCAGCCCGCATGGGTTGAGGCCGCGCCGCCGTTGCACCCACAGGGGTGCGGCGCGCGAGGACGGAATTTCCCCCCGCGGCCGCTCAACGCACGCCGCTCAACGCACCAGCCGGCTGTGCTTTGGTTCAAAGGACGGGAATGCACGCGCCACCCTCTCCACGATGCGGGAAACTTGGGCGTTTCTTGCGAGCCGAATGCGCTCTCTGCCCAAACCGGCGCTAGGCCAGGCCAATGATCACACGTAATTGATGGAGGTGGGCGACTGCACAAAGTTGAGGCCGTCATTGGCCACAGACACGGGGTAGCGCCCTTAAAACATGCGCGCTTGTCAGCAGCCCATCGCGCGCTCGTGCGGAGAGGAATCGGTTACCGGGAGCCATGGGCGGTACGATGACCCACAGCGTGCCTGCCTCATGGTAGTTGGCGGGCACCTCCACGGTGCCGATCTTGACTTTGAGCTGCGGGCACTTGACGTAGTTGGAGCCCAGCAACACGAGCTTGCAGCCGCCCTTGGCGTGCACCTGGGAAGCGCACCAACTGAGCAACAGGCACGCAAGCAAGCAAACGTGGTCTCCCCCCCGCGCACCGATTGCGGGATAATGTCCACGATGGAGGGCGGCGCTGGCTTGAAGCCCTGCAACGCGGCCCCTCGTCAGCCACCGCAGCACCCACACGCGAAGCCACCTTCTTCTTGTTGTTGAGGTAGTGCGTGTGGCTGAACACCTCCACCAGGTTGCTGAAGGCCGCCACGTCAGGCACGTCCGCGAACGCGGTGCCGTTGAAGGACTTGAGCTGAAACCGCAGCCGAAACAGCGACCTGCACAGCGCGCTCCCTGAGCGCACACGAAACGAATCAAGAGCACTGACCCAATCTGCGTCGTGGTGCTCGTGATCTTGAGCCGCTTGAACGTGGCGAACAAGCCGTTGGAGATTTTGAGCTTCTGGTGGCCCGTGAAGCAGGCCAGAGGCTCCTCTGAGTCGCCTGCCCAGACGAACAGAGGTCAGTGACGGGCAAGGCATGCAGCACGAGCGAGCGGAACCTGTGCACAGCGTCACGTCCACGAAGAAGTTGGCGCCCGGCTCCGCGCCCTCCAGCATGACAGCAGGGAACGGGCGCAGGATGCGCTGCAAGCAACACAGTCGTGGTCGTCACCAGCGTCGTGAGAGGAGGGAGCAAGGCGCCACTGGCGGAGCGCTCCAACCTGGTACACGGTCTTGGGCGAGGGCTGCACCACGATGCGCAGCCGGAAGTGGCTGCCGCTGTGGATGCGCGCGCGCGTGAACGGCTGCACAACCAGCACCGCCCCGACAAGCTGACCCGTCATAGTCGTCGGGCGCGGAGGCAAAGGCTGCCGGTGGAAGCTCATCTCCGCCGCCGCCGCCGTCATCGTCGGCACCGCCGTCGTCGTCGTCGTCATCACCGCCCATGTCCTTGTGTGCGCGAGTGAGCGGAAAGGACGCGGAGCAAACGAAGCGTGCACCATGGCTTCTTCAAAGGGCTCGTCGTCATTGTCGTCCACTCTCTTCTTGCGCGATGACCGCGTGCGCCCCTTGCATTGCAGCAGCGCGGTGAGACCACAAACCACACGCACACACAGCACGTGCCTTGCTTGGGGCTGCTGCCGCCTTGGCCGTGCTCAGCTTGATGCGCAGCGGTTCGGCCCTGACGGGGATGGCGGTGAGGCCGCCGTCAACGTTGTTGTTGTTGTTGCTGTTGCCATTGTTGCTGCCGTCGTTGCCGTTGTTGTTGTCGTTGCCGACGTTGAACACATCGCCGCCCAGAAACCGAGCGTAATTCTCGAGCGTATTGTCGCTCCCACCACCACCCTGCTGCACAAGGGCGCAAGCCGCGTTCAGAGCGACAAGATCAAAGCCAGGGAACACAACAACGAAAGCGCCCCCCCCTCCAAACCTCGCCCCCGCTGCCACCGCGCGACAGCGGCGGGCACGGGAAGGGGAAGTGCACGCCCTCTCCGCCGCCGCCGCCGCCGCTGCCGCTGCTGCCGCCCCTGGGCAGCGGGCTGATGGCTCGCAGCAGCGCGTCCCCGCTGCCCGACTTGCCCAGCAGGTTGTCGGCGTCCAGACGCGGGCCCTCGTCCACGCCCAGGTCCATGGACAGCGCGCCCAGGTCCAGGGACCCGATTGAAGTCTTCATCGGGCCCGCCAAATGCGTGGGAATCGACGTCGGGGGGCTGGCCCCCCGCCGCAGTGAGTGATGAGCAAGGCTAAAAGCAAACACAACACAGCGCGAACCTGAAGCCCGTGGTGTCCGCAAAGGGCACACGCAGCAGCTCGCTCGGCCCCACGCCTTTCAACAGCGCGTTGGTCTGCCACGACTCCACCTGCAGCTCCCGCTTCAGCTCCAGCAGCTGCGCAGCCTCAATGTCTGCCGTGTTTCGTGAGCAAACAAAATCAGAATCAACAAGAGCGCGCACCCAACAAGCGCGTCAGGCGCAACAGCGGCAGCTGGCCCAGACCGCAAAAGGTGGCCTGGAACGCGAGCAGCTGGTCCAGCGGCAGTTTGAGCAGCTCGCACAGCACCCGCACGTGCTCGGGCCGCGCCACGTGCTGGCTCAGCTGCTGCTGCTCCTGCAAGAGAGGGAGGATGAGCGACACCGAGGCAGCGCCAGCCCCTCACCAGATGCACCGGCGTGTTGTGGATCAGCTCGTTGAGGGCACGCGTCGCACCGCTGGCCGACCACCGCTGAAACTGCTCCTGCTCAATCGCGCAATCAGCACTCTCACTCACTCACTCACTCTCTCTCTCTCTCTCACCTGCAACTGCAGCATAAAGGCGAAGCGCGCCGGCTCAGGGCCGGGCGGGATGACGCCGTTGGTCAGGTGCAGCAGCTGTAGCGACGACAGCTCGTTCAGCAGCTGCGCCAGAATGCGTGTGGTGAGTGCGGGCCCGTCGCTGCAAGCAGGGGCCTTCCCACCTGCGCTGAGAGCCGGAGCTCCATGAAAAGTCTTCAGCCGCCCGTCAGTGCATGCAACCGGGTGGCCACAGCAGCCCACCTGAAGGCCAGCGCGTCGGCCGGCGCGTGCTCCATCGCCTCCCGCACCGCGCGCTCATCCTTCTTCTCCAGCCAGCCCCTGAGCTGCAACACCTCCTGCGCCGCCGCCGCCGCCGCGTTGAGAGCAGCCCCTCCGCCCGCAACAGCCGTTACACTGGCGAGCGGGTACAGTTGGCCGGGAGGCAAGTCGGGCGCAGAGCACTTGATGAGCTGCAGGAACAGCTGGCGCGCACCCGCAAAGTGAGCACAAACCAGCGGCCAAGAGGCGCCACACCTCGGAGCGTGTTGTGGCCACGTGCGTCAGCGCGTGCAGCAGCTGCAAGCAGGCCCCTGGGCGCGCGTTGCTTTTGAGCCGCAACGAGCAACCGCATGCGCTGCCGGACACACGTCGGCGCGGCCTCAGCCAAACGCACCCTTCATGGAGCGCTCCACCACAGCAGCGGGGCCAACAAAATCCTGCTGCTGCTGCGTGGCCAGGACCCGACCCCCACGGGAAGGCCCAGGCGGGGCGGTGGTGGCGACGAGGCGAGCCCTCGC
>CAZYYU010000143.1:0-7934 GCA_964651735.1 uncultured Gammaproteobacteria bacterium
CCAGCGCTTGCACATCCTGCATCGCAACGTGAGCGCACGCACAACACACACACACAAGCCCGCCCCTCGTTTCAACCTGCTCCGTGTGGTTGACCATGGCCAGCCGCTTGATCTCGCGGTACAGGGCCAGGTCGTAGTCGTCGCCCACCATCTGGCACTGGTGCTGCTCCATCAAGCGCTCCAGATGGAACGCGCTGACGCCCATGGAGTTGGCCAGCTGCGAGAGCCGGTGCTCCAGATACGTGCGAAAGAACCAGGACAGCCACTTGTGGGCCTGGAACAGCTGCACCGCAGAGCAGTACGCCGTCCAGTCAAAGGCGGCCGCGCTGCACGTCTGCAAGTACGAGTTCATCGCCTGCAGCCCATCAGATCAGGCCACTGCGCGGCGAGAGCACGCTGCACCTGTTGGCGCAGCTCGAGCAGGTGCGAGATGTCGCGTTCATCCATGCCCTCGAACAGGCTGAGCGTGGTGGCCAGCGGCTGCATGCGATCGTACACGACGCCGTCCTTCACGAGCACGTCGTTGCACAGCGCCTTCTGCACGTCCAGCTGCGGCCTCAGCTGCGCGATGATGTCACCACGAAGCGGCAGCATGGCGCTGAAGATGCCAGCCCACGCCGGTGCAAGCTTGTGCTGCTCCAGCGTTAGCAACGCACACGAGCACCACAAACAGCCACAAAGCACCTCGCACAGGGCCACCCAGAACTTGTCACCGTCGCTGAATCCTGCAGCGGGCGTGAAGGGTGGGCTGGGCGTGAACAAGGCTCAACCTCGATTGAAGCTGGCAAGGAAGCGCTTGGACTCCTCGTCGCTGTGCACCGAGTGAGTGTGGCGCTGCGGGCGTGCGCTCCTCTCACCTCTGCAGTTGCATCACAGGCGCCACCGCAAACAGCTGCGCCATCTCAGCGGGCGTCGCGGTAATCAGTGGCTGCTTCCCATGGTACACCTGCCAACAGGCGTCAGGGGGGCACCAACACCAACACCAACACGACGACGACGGCGACGACGATGAGAACAAGCGACGGACCTTGCGTTTGAGCCCGTCCAGCGTCACCACGCAACCCTATACTTGCACGCGCTCAGCAAAGCAAAAGGGGCCGCTCTTAGCTCACCTGAAACGGCTTGAGGGCCGCCACCGCGTCCGGCACGCCCACGATGCACGGAATGTTGCGCTCGCGACCCACCAACATGGGGTGGCTGCTGGGGCTGCCTTCCACGGTGACAATGCCGCGCAACGCCTGCTCTGGTAAGCTCGCGACGACAACGTGGGGGACAACGCGGCACCTTCAGGTACTGGTTCCAGTAGTTGCCCGTTTTGTACGTGACCACAATCTCGTTGGGCTGGATCTCCACGCCTTCCAGCAGCTCCTCAAAGCGCTCAATGACGCGCACCACGCCGTGCGTGGCTCCTATCAGCCCGTAGCGTCCCGTCACGATGACGTCTTCGGGGAACACGCTCTTGGGGTCCACCGTCTGCACGCTCTGGTGCATCTTCACCACGGGGCGGCACTGCAGGAAGTACAGCTCCAGCGCTGCGGTGGACGGAGGGAGGGGCCGCGCGTCAGTGGCCGGCGCTGCGAACCCACCGTGCAAAACCTTCTGACGGCCCCAGCGCGACAGCGAACTCCGTGTCTGGCGCGTCGCTGTCAACAACACAGAGCACCGGTAACAGGCCAATGGCACCTGCAAACTCAAAGTCCGGGTGCGTCTGCTTGCCTCCAGTCAGGCACAAGAATCTCTTTCGCAAAGACCGCGCTTGCCTTGCGGTAGTGCGTTTCCACGCGCAACACGTCGTGCGCAATCTGCAGCGCCATGGACGTCGGGAGGCAGAAGGCGCTCTGCATGGGCTTGGAGCATTCGACCAGCTCGATGCCGCTCTTGGCATCGCGCGTCGTCAGCGAGTGCGCGCGCCCCTGCATGCAGCACTCACCGTGCCCGCGTTGAAGATGTACTGGGCGAGCTTGCTGCCCAAGGTGCGCTTGGCAAGGAGGAGCAGCGAGTCAAGTGAGCAAACGCGCAACGACGACGCAGCCACCTTGATCAAGCGGTGAGGCTCTGCACGGCTGAACAGCCATTCGTCTCCAGTGATGTCCCCGCTCACCAGGCCCTCGCCGATGCCCTGCATGTGAACGTCAAGTCACAGCACCTACCAAGGAGGCTGCGGGAGCCCCTGACCCACGTGGCAGCAACGTGCAGCCCAGGGTAGCCAGTGCCCAGCTGCAGAATAGCGGATGGGAAGACGTCGACCCCAAGGCAGCACAAACAACCAACCTCGACGGAGAACGCTGCGTTGATGCGCCCGTGTGAGTGCAACACGCACCTGCTCGCGCTCCCACCTGTGCCGCTCGCCACGGGGTTGATCATGACCTGCACCGCCACGGCCATGAGCGCCTTCACGTGCGGGATGTGCTGCTTGTTGCGATACTCGCAGGCACGTGCGTTGAAGGCCGAGGCCCAGCACTTCTTCACGGAGGCCAGCACTGCTTCGCTTCCTGCAGGGCAACGTCAGCCCCCCCAAGCGCCCGAGCCCGAGTGAGGGCGCCACACCAATTTGGTTGAGCTCCGTCGAATGCTGCCCTGCAAAGGACGCTGCCTGCGTATCCTCCGTGGTGGCAGAGCTGCGCACAGCGACCGAAACGTTTGCGGCGTGCGCCTCCTCGCACAGCGCGGCGTACGCGTCCTTGATCCTGGCCACGAGGTCCTTGCGGTTGTGGCGGTCACGGGTGCCACGCAGCACCCTATTCCCCGCACCTCAGGCAGCACCAGAGCCTCCACGGACGCGCGCAGCTTGGCTGACAGCTCGTCGATGCGTTTGAAGTCCTCGCCCACAGCCTGCAGCGCAAGCACCTGCTGCATGACCGCGTCGTCTCGGTGCACGCACGCCACGAAGGCCTAGGGCGCGGCGTCAGCAAAAGCACTGCACCAAAAGGGAGGCTTACCGGCGTGGCCACGCAGAAGAAGGGAGGCACTGTCACTGTGGAGCCCAGCTCTGCCAGCGAGCTGCAGCGGCGTCGGACAAGGACGGGACGGGAACGAAACCCCAAAGCAACCTGGCCTTGCCGCCGCTCAGGGCCACCTGCATGCAGCGTGCATCGTGGCCGCTGAGCACCCAAGAGTCGGACATCAGATAGAACCCTCTGCTTGGAAAGAGGGTCGGCGGCGGCGGCGGCCAATATGTCCGGCAAGGCTGTGGCAGATGCAGCGGCGGTGGATGGCGGGGCCAAGAAGGACAAGCAGCGCGCCGCGCAACCGCTCACGCAGCGCTGCGACTTCTGCCGGCGGGACGTGTGGCTGTGCAAGGTTGTGCAGCGGGCGTGTGGCGCTTCCTACGTGCCTCTGACGTGTGGGTCAGCGATGTGGTGTGTGCAAGAAGGTGCGCTACTGCAGTCCGGACTGCCAGAAGGCCGACTGGAACGACCACCGCGAGGAGTGCGGCAAGGACAAGGGGTGAGTCCGCTCCTCGCTGGACCGCGGCCCTCAACGGCTGCATCACAGGCTGCCCTTTAGCAACCCGCAGCCCAAGGACCAAGTCCAGGCGCGCAGTACCGGCGTGGTGGAGGACGGCGTCTATCTGGACCGTCTCAATGAGCAGGTTTGCCGCCGTCGTGTGTTCCTCCCGGCGGCTGGGCCTGCGTTCCCCCTCAACGGCGCCAGCAGGAACTTCACACGTGGCAAAACGAGGCCTACTGGACCGAGAACGAGTGCGTGCGTTGGTGCGCACTGCAAGCGCAGCTCATTCTCGTGTCCAGGAAGCACCTGCTGCAAGAGTTGTGGAAGACCTTTGAGCGCGATGGACAGGTTCCCATTGAGGTTGGACGAGATTGGCAGCGAGCGGTGATGCCAGTGTCTGAGGCCCTCCCCCCGGTTGCAGGACCCAGAGTCGCGCTCGGTCCGGGAGATGTTCAAGTGGCTGGGCGCGCAACCTGCATACCACTGGATGTGAGAAGCAGCGGCTTGCCTCACACGTGACCCACCGCTGTGTTGTTGTTGTTGCAGGGCACCGTACGGGCAGGAGTGGGTAGGCCGCTACGAAACCAACCAGGACGAGGCGCACGCCAAGCAAAACGCCATGGTGACGGCTGCTGCTTGCTTCTATTTCGCTGAGCGGCCGCCCAGATCTTGAAGTGGGTGCAGAAGCTGCTGAAGAAGGCGGGTCTTCCCCAGGTCTTGGCTTCCTGGGCGTTGTGGCGCGCGCTGTGATGCTGACGTACGGGGGGCGGCTCAAAGGATCGCGATGTGGACTACACGGACTTTGCCCGGCTAGTGCTGAGGCGGCGCTATGACTACGTGATTGAGGTGACGCTCCTGCGCCCCGTCTGCATGCTGACTTGACATGCTTACGCCGCAGGGACGCCAGGCTGCGGCCTCCAAATGAATGCGCATTCCGCACCAAAGGGGGAGAGGGGCACACTTACACTGGGGTGGAATGGGTGCTCCAAACTGGGTCCTAGCTGTTGCGGCCCTTGTCTTCACCGCGGGGTATGTGCGGCTTCTCGTGGTTTTTCCCTGCTGCCCTGACGTCCAGAGCGTGCTGGCAGCCTCTGCGAGGGCGTGCACTTTGTGTTCTGCCCGCGCGGCATCGACATCACCAAGGCGTACGCGGCGCCCACGGATGCACTGGAGGTTTCGTGTGGCGTGGCTCGTGGCACCCCTGCTCAGCACCGTCCCGCTGCGCAGATCTACTACATGCAAGCCCCTGCTTTCGAGGGCATGTTCGGCGACCTGTTCAAGAGCATCGGGGGCTACCACACTGCGTTTGGCATCATCAACCGAGCGTGCGTCCTCCTCTTGCGGTGCCCTCCTTGCGCGGCGCGCTCATGCGGCACTGGCAGCACTGGCAAAACGTACACGCTGGAGTACGATGCCGTCAGCGAAGTGCTCAAGTTGAGACGGGCATGGCTCTGGTGTTTGGTACTCTCGCTCACCATTTGGGCCCCCCCTCAAAGTGCTACGCTGCCCATTGTCACCAAGCTGCCCAACGGCACTGTGCAGCTGGACTGGTACAACGGAGGTTCGCTGCTGCCCTTGTGCGCGCCATCGCTTCTTTCCCCCCCCCCTGACTGGCCATTGCACTGCAAGGCAACAACTGCTTGCAGCCTGGCATGAACACAACGTACTACAATGTGGGCGTCCAGTTGGCCACCACCGTCAACGGCACCGTGTTCAACCGGTTTCTGCAATGGTCGCTGCCTTTGGGCCGCCCCTGTTGCGTGCTCATCCAGCTCGCCTTTTGCAGGGCTGTGAAGGACAACACCACGTATTCCGAGTACCAGCTGAGCTACGTGATCCCGCAGTGGGAGGCGAGTGTGCTGCGCGGCACTTGCCCTCTTTGCAGCTCACACTCCTCAGGGCCCTCTGAACACGTCCTTCTTCATCAAGAGTTCCACCTGCTACGACTTCAACTGGCGCGGCTTCCAGGCGTTGTACGGTGCGCTGCTGCTGCTGCTGCTGGCGTGACGCGACCCGCTCACTGCGCTGCCCAGACCTGGGCGCCACCATGAACGCGACGCAGGTGTTCCGCCACGACTACATCAGTTACTTTGTGTCGGTGCCGCCCGTGGCCGTGGACTACAATGACCCAGTGTGGCGCGAGCGCATCAACGCCTACTATGTCGCGTCAGTGCTGCTTGCTTGTGCGTTGCCTCGTGTCGCGTCTCAGTGACCCCCACAACCCAAACACGCAGGTGGGACTTTCACAAACATGATGTGCTGGAGGACCTGATTCGCTTCCTCATCGAGATCTTGCTGGGCGACAAGTTCATGTTTGCAAACGGCCAGTACTGGTACCTGAAGGAGCTGCACCGCCCCTACTTCAAGAACATCTACGACTTCCAGTGTATGTGCTGCTCCTGCTGCTGCTCGGCTCATTGCGCGCCGCAGGCATGCCCGGTGTGGACTGCAGCCACTACCCTCCTGCTATCAGCAGCGCCGGCGGCGTCGACGTGGTTTCGCTGCTCGCGGCAAGGCTTGAAAAATGAGCGGTTGCATGGTGGGTCTGCGGCGGTCGTCATGAGCCACCACGAGGCAGGCAGACTGGTGGTGCTGTACACGTGGCGCGTGAGCAATGGCGCCGCGTTTCTGCAGCAGTGGCAGCAGCAAGCGCTGGCCGCCTGGGACTACAGGCTGTGCATGGACGACAGCGATGATGGCGTCTTCACGCTGCACACTCGGTGGCCGCACGAGCGCCTGTGGGACGAAGCGCTGCAGCTGCGCGGCGCGGCGGGCCGTCGTGATGGGCTGGCTCCCTTGGACGCACCGTGCCGCCGCCTGGTGCTTGAGGCGAGCCCGCCCGAGCTGGCACAAGAGCTGAGCCGCCCGCGGCTGGTGGACGAGCCGCAGGGCGCGCGCTTTCTGCGTGTGCGCGTGCTGGAGGCGCGCAACCTCACGCCCAAGAACGCCAACGGCCTCAGCGACCCGTACGTGGTGCTCAAGATGCCCTTCCAGCGCACGCAGTACTCGTCCGTCAAGGTAGGTCGCGTTTTTTGCAGGGCGCTCCACACTCCAACCCCCTTTCCTTCTCAAAGGGCAAGACAGTCAACCCGCGGTGGAACGAGGACTTTGTGTTCTCTTTGGGCGGCGACGTGGATCGCCCCCGCACGCTGGTGCTATCGGTGCGCAGCAAGGACTTCTTCTTCCACACGCAGCAGATTGGACGCGCCACCATCGACCTGCGCTACTACCGCGACTACATCGAGCCCGTGTGGGTGCCGCTGGTGAACAAGAAGGACAAGCGCACCAAGGAGCGCGGTAGCCTGCTGCTGCAGCTCAGTCTGGTGGCGGGTGACACGCCGGCGGCGGCTGCTGCACCTCCGGCGCGGCTGGCCCTGCACAGCGCTCCCGAGAAGGTCACGCGCACGTGGAAGGAGCTTGCCCCTGAGTAAGCTGCTGCTGCTGCTGCTGCTTGGTGGTTTGTCTGGTTGACACGTTGCGCACGCGGCAGGCTGCAGACGGGTGATCTGGTGCTGTTCGAGAGCCGCGGCCTGCCCTCCAAGGTGAAGTGTCGGTGCTCCCCTGTTGCCGGGGCGGCTGACGCGCTTCCCTTGTTTTGCGCCATTCAGACCATCCGCTGGTACACCAAGTCGCAGTGGTCGCATCTGGGCATGATTGTGGTGCCCAGCGACATTGACGAGGAAGACGTGGGCAACGTGGTGCTGGTGCTGGAGTCGCACCCCAACGTGCGGGACCGCAAGGCCGGTTGCTCCCTCGGTGGTGGCGTGGGTCTGCGTTGCGGTGCGCTCACGCGCGGTTGTAGGATTATCGCGGCAACATCAAGAAGGGCGTGCAGCTGTGCACGCTCGTGTCCAAGCTCGAGCTGGTGTCGTACAAGCGCGTTGCCATCCGCAAGCTGGTGGTGCAGCGCACGCCCGCCATGATGGCCACGCTCAAGGCGCGTTTGTGACTCGCGTTTGTGTGGTGCGCGTCCCGGCTCTCATGCACGTGCGCGCGCGCGCGCAATGTTGCAGGAGTTCTTGCGCGACGTGCGCGACGTGCCCTACACCACGTGGCTTCCCGAGGTCATCAAGAGCGGCGGCACTGGACGGTTGTTGCGGCGCTCTGCCTGCCAAGCATCCCGCTCTCACCTCCTCCCATTTTACTTGCAGCTTTGGCGTGAACCAGTTCCATCTGGAGTCCATGCACTGCACCGGACTGGTGGCTGAGATCTACATTCGGTGGGGCCTGCTGACAGACCGCATCTCGTCCAACAACTACTCGCCCTTTGACTTTGAGGTGCTTGCTTTCCACCGCCGCGCCGTTGTCGCCATCGCTCACTCTCTTTCCCTTGCAGGCGCTGTCTCTGGAGCGCGGCTACCTGACAGACGAGATCTCTGTGTTCCGCCTGTACAATGCCATCACGCGCTCCATCGACTTGGAGCCGGCGGACATTAAGGTATGTGGTGCGTGCCAGTGAGCCCCGCCTCAATATGACGAGCTGC
>CAZYYU010000144.1:0-7929 GCA_964651735.1 uncultured Gammaproteobacteria bacterium
CTGAGGGCGTAGAAGGAGTGACTGAGGGCGTTGAAAGGTTGGAGGCAGCGGACACTGCAGAGATTGAGGGCGTAGAAGGAGTGACTGAGGGCGTGGAAGGGTTGGAGGCAGCGGACACGGCAGCGACTGAGGGCGTAGATGGAGCGACTGAGGGCGTTGAAAGGTTGGAGGCAGCGGACACTGCAGAGATTGAGGGCGTAGATGGAGCAGCGCTGCTGACTGCGGCGGGACTTTGAGGGCTGATGTTGCCGGCCACAGAGTCGATGCCGTCATGGGCCCACCCATCACCGCCGCTGGCCAGCAGCATGCGCTCCGCCGAGCCCGTGAGCGCCGTGTTGTCCACCACACGCGATCGCGCGTGCACCGCGGCGGCCTTGGCGCTGCAGCGCGGAAGCAGCACTTCCACCAGGCACTTGAGTTGTCGCGTGTCGCCCAGGTCCACGCCGAACACAGGGCCCTCAAACTGCGTGGCCGTGACCTGCTCCACGGATGCCTTGCATCGCCAGCACACGAGGTGGCGGCACGTCAGCTCCACCTCGCTGGGTTCCATGCAGAACAGGCACACGCGCGCCAGCTCCGGCACGGGGCGATCCGCGCACGGCGACAGCTTGGAAAAGGCCGCGAACCGGGCCAGCGCGATGCGCCCCGCGTCGTAGCCGCCGCCGGCATCGCGCACCCACTGCAGAGTGGGCTCCACATACTGCTGCACGCACAGCGCAGCAAGGCGGTCCACATCGTCGTCCTCGTCGCCGATGCCGCCCCCGTGGTGCTGTGCGGCCTGGAAGGGGCCGGCCCAGTCCTCAGCGGCGGTGGCGTCGCCTCGGCCGCCGCCGGTGGCCTGATGCTGCGAGCCGTGAGCGCCGCGCGCCAGCTCGCAGTGCTGCCCGTCAAGGTGGGCTCCGCACGGCCAGCTGCGGTGCAGGAAGAGCGCGAAGCGCCGGAACCACGCGCCGGCCTGCCACTCCTCGCGAATGCGGTCCACGTGCCGGTGCAGCGTGCTCAGCGACGCGCGACCATGCATCACTGGCAAGGCCAAGTGAGTTCCCTCAAAGACCCTCCACCACGCTCACACACCGGCCTCGGCGTGGAACAGGGCCAACGAGCGGCACATAAACTCCCGCATCTGGTCCGGCTCCAGCCGCGTCCTGGTCATGTCGTGCAGGCGCACGAGCTTCTGCATCACCGCGTAGTGCTCCTCGTCTGCCAGCAGAATGCACTGCATGCTGGAGACGGGCGCGCGCGCGCGTCAAAAGCGGTCGTACGTGATGAAGAGCGAGCGCTCACAGAATCTCGTCCACTTGCAAGGCCCGCGCGTCATGGAACTTGTCCAGCACACTGCTCAGCACGTGCACCCACACGTTGTAGCTCATGGCGATGCCGGCCGCTGCGCGCATCTGCACGCGCTGCTCGAGCATTTGCTCCACGGTGCGCACAAACACGCCCTGCACCGCGTCCGCCACGCTCGCGCTCACCGCGTCCACCACGCTCGGCATCTGCACAATTTGCACGCCAGAGAAGAACGGGCTCAGGTGGATGTGGCCGCTGTGCAGCGCCATCCACTCGGCCAGCTGCTGCTCCTGGTTGGCCAGCCACGCCTGAGCCTGCATCGTGGTCTGCTTGTTCATCACCACCACCAGAAACGGGCGGTGCTGCGTGCGCAGGCCCTCGGTGCAGCTGCGGCCAATGTCCTCCAGCATCTCGGTCACGTCGTGGTTGGCCATGTCCAGCGTGGTCTCAAACACAATCACGTCGGACGATGCATACGCGAAGCGCGGCAGGTGCTCGCGCACTGAGCGGCGGCGCAGAGCGCAGTACCTTGGCATTGCTGCGTCAGCAACAACGGTTGCCATGCACGGAACCCACCTGTCACGGTCGCGCTCCGAGGCGTACTGCAGCGTGGTCTGGAGGTTGTGCGGCAACGCATTGCCGCCACCGGGTCCCTCGTGGTCCAGCACGAGGAACGTGCGGCCCCCATCCTCGTCAGACGCCAGGAACCTGCACAGCGCTCTCAGAACGCGCACCAGCCGGGCCAGGGCGAGCGCACCAGGGGCAGTCGCCCGTGGTGGGCGTGGCGCGCGAAGTGTCGCCCTCCTGCGGCAGCTCCTGCGTCGTGGCGTACGACGAAAGGAATCGGCGGGCGTGCCAGCTCTTTCCCGAATGCGTAGCGCCCAGGAAGGAAACGACGCGGGCAGGACGGGCAGCATGCGGCATCAGGGCACGACGCAATGCGGACCACCCTGCGGCATTCAGCGACAAGCGCAACAGCGGGCCACGCGCCGGATCCAGAAACGACTGCACGAGGGACCCGTCGTCAAAGTCCAGCGGAAACCTCGTCAGTGTCGCCATGGTCGCGGCCCTCCTTTTGCCGGTCGGCCGCCGCACAAAAAACCGCCGCCGCAGGAGGAGGGTGTGGCACGTGGGCATCGCTCGTCGTCGTCGCTCGTCCGTCCATCGTTGTCCGTGGCGTCCAACGAGCCATGTCGAACTAGTGCGAGCCCAACCCTCACCGCGCGCCATGCGACGCCGCTGACGCCTTGCGCTGCAGTGACCGTGCGTTGACCATCTTCTCGCCCGATGGCCACCTGTTCCAGGTGGAGTACGCCATGGAGGCGGTGAGAGCAGCCCCCCTTTTGCGGCTGCGCGGCGCCTCACGTCAGGAACGCAGGTCCGGTTGGGAACAACTGCGGTGCGTGCGCTCGCTCGCGGTGCCCGGGCATTTTTTTCGTCGTTTTTTTTGAGCCAGCCGCCCGCAGGTGGGCGTCAAGGGAACCAACACGCTGGTGCTGGCCATTGAGAAGAAGGCTGCACAGAAGCTGCAGGAGGACCGAACGCTGCAGAAGATTGTGAGGTGCGCGGGCTGGCTGGGGGTGTGTGCGTTGCCGCCGCCTCAGCCCCACTTCAAGGATCGACCACCACATCGCCCTGTCGTTCGCGGGCTTGACGGCTGATGCTCGTGTGCTCATCAACAAGGCCATGCTGGAGGCGCAGGTATGGGGTTCGTCGTTGGCGCGCGTCCCCTTGACGCGGCTGCAGTCCTACCGGTTGACCGTGGAGGATGCGCCCAGCGTGGAGTACATGGCAAAGTACATTGCCAATGTGCAGCAACAGTTGAGAGCGCACTTGAGGTGTTTGGTGGCATCTTTCCCTGAGCCCATGTTCGCGCGCAGGTACACGCAAAAGGGCGGCGCGCGCCCCTTTGGTGAGTTGGGGTGGGGAGAGGAGGATGTGCCGCGCTGACGTTGCGGCGCGCACAAACAAGGCATTGCGATTCTCTTGGTTGGCTTCGACGTGGACGGCACGCCCTCGCTGTGGCTGACGGACCCCAGCGGCACGTATTCCAGCTGGAAGGCAAAGCTTGCGAGGCTTGTGGGGGTGTGTGTTGCACATCGCTCACTCGTGCAGGCCTACGCGACGGGCCGCAACTCCAAGACGGTGAACGAGTGGCTGGAGAAGCACTACAAGGAGAGCGCTGTGGAGGGCGACGTGGTGAAGCAGGTGGTGGTGCTCTTTTGGGGCGGGCCGTGGCCTTTCCCTGACCCGCGCAACAAGGCGGTTCGCGCGCTGCTGGAAGTGGTGGAGTCGGGCGACGGAAATGTGGAGGTTGCGGTCTTGAAGCAGGGCAAGGTAGGGAGCCGTCTTTGGGCGCGCGGCTGCGCTGAATGCGACGATTGCAGGACCTGCGCAAGTTGACCAACGAGGAGCTCAAGGTTGCCGCGTTTCTCTGCAGGCACGCACGCACGCTGAGTCCCACCCCTGCAGGCGTTGATGGTGCAAATCGAGGCCGACAAGAAGGCAGAGGAAGAGGAGGCGCTCAAGGGAGGGGGCGCTGCTGTTGCGCCCAAAAAGTGAAAAAGTGCACAGAGGGGTTCGCGTGGCGCACGCCGTGCAGCAGCACATGCGGAGCAAGGTGCACTCGGTGACGGCCCAGAGGCGCAGGAAGAAGCAGTGCGAGATGGGTGCAGCCTGTCCGTACCGCGACCAAGGGCAGCACGTGGCAGAGTACGCGCACGGAGAGCCGGAAGCAGCCGCACCACACGGGAGCAGGCCGCGTGCGCGCAAGTTCAGCGGGGCTGGGGAGGGCCGGCGCTTGCGAGAGCCCGAGGACGAGGAGGGGCCGCGCTGCACGTGTTGCCGGGGCCTGGGTGCGGCCGCTACACATGGTGGCATCCGTTGTCGGCTCACGCCCTGCAGGGCACAACATCAGCACGTGCTCAGCGCCCGGTGCTGAGGCCGAGCGCCGGCGGAGAGCTGCGCGCAAGAAGCCTGCCACGACCGCGGCTGTCGTGGCGGCGGGAAGGCCACTGGGCCAGGGCGACGCGACCTCCTCCGCAGCAGCCGTGCCGCGCGAGTACGTGGCAGTGCAGCGCGTGCGCTCGGAACCGGCCCCAGTGCGCAGCGACGTGCGACTCGAGCAGAATGCGGCCTACGAGGAGGTTGCTCGGCTGCTGATGCTTGTTGCTCGGTGCGCCTCAAGGTCTGCGTCGCAGAGCCTGCGGGCGGATAGGGAGCGCGAGCTGGAGGCGGCGCGGCTGGAGCAGGAACGCAGGGAGCAAGAGGAGTTCGAGCGAGTGCTGCTTGCCTCCAAGGTGTCCTGTGAGGGGTTGCTCGCTCCCCCCTTCTCATTGGCCGCCAAAGCTCGAGGCACAGGCAGCGGCGCAGCGTCAGCGCGAGACCAAACGACAGGAACTGGCGCAGACAGAGCCAGGTGGGGCGCTGTTTGGTGGGTTGGCGGCGGTTGTTCACGGCGCACGCAGTGGACGGCATCCTCGTCAAGTTCCGCTGCCCGTTTGGCGTGGTGCAGCGGCGCTTCCGCACCACCGATACGCTGGACGGGGCTGTGGCTGCGTTCTTGGCGGCGCGCGACGAGCTTGCCGGCGTGGGCTGGTCCGTGTCCACGAGTGAGTTGGCCTTGTTCGCCGCACACCACGTTCATTCGTTGCACAGTGGCCCCGTCTCAGAAGCTGCTGGCGGTGACCAAGGACGCGGCCACCGTGTTCAGCGCCGCCGGGGATTGCGGCACGCTGCTGGGCAGGAACACCAGCCTGGTGGTGCAGCTGCAAGACGACGACGACGACGACGAGGTCGTGCCTCACTGCGGTTTATTGATGGTGATGCTGAACGTGGCAGCAGGCACCACCGTGATCTGGCACTTGACGTGCGCCTCGTACCCAAAGCTTTCCAGTGCCCCTTGAAAGGTGGTTGGTGGGCAATACTTTCATGAATGGCAACGAGGAAACCTTTGATCATGCCGCAAGGCAGGATGGTGTAGCGCTGGGCCTCGTCCTTCACTGGCAACAGGGCGCGGTCAGCCAGCCCCAGCACGCAGCAGCCCTGCGCACCGGTCGTGCTGTTGGCGTCGCTGGAGATGCGCACCAGATAGCGAAGCGTCTTGTCCTCCACCTGGAACAAACCCTTGTTGTTCTAGTGCCCTTGTCAGCGTCTCCCCCCCAACACACGCAGCGCGCGTCTACCTTGTTGCGATGCAGCCCGTCGGCGGTCTTGCCGTTGAGCTCCTGCCAGAACTCCTTGCACAGGAACCGCACCGTCTCCACGTCAGTGGGAAACCGGCCCTTTTCTCTGCAAGCCGGTCGGTGGGTGAGCGGGCCCTAAAAGACAGCCACACACCTTGTCAGGCGCTCCGCCATGCGCTTCCCAATCTCTACGCCGATGAGCTCCAGCCTGCTCTCTTTGTCAGAGACCGCGGCCAAAAAGCCAAACGCCGCACCGCTGAGCTGCGACCTCCATGTTGGGCGTGCTCCGGATGGCGTGGGCCACAATCTCGTTCACCAGGTACCTTGGCGTGCAGGGACGCGTGAGGGACAAGCCGCACCGACAAGCGCGCGCGCGCGCGTACTCAAACGACGCTGCGGCCACTTCTGGCGACTTCTTGGCGGCGGCCGCAGCGCTTGCCGCGGAGGCTGCACGCAGCGCTGGTCAGTCAGCCGGCTGGGGGCAGGCCTCAACCCGCACCTGCCGGCGACTGTCGCATGACGAGGCTGCAAGAGGCGCCGCAAGGCTGGACGAGCTCCGCGGCTCCTTGGCAGTGTGGATGGAAGGTCCCTTGTGGCAGTCCCACGGCGCACAAGCCCAAGGAGCGGCGCTTCGAACCTCCCGCCTTGCAGCGTCCAAGCAGACGACGGTGACGGGGCCTGTCCACACTGCCCTTGCGCCCAATGACACCAGGCACTGAGGCTGGCCCTCTGTCAACACTTGCGCTTTGCGTGCAGGGGCGCGATGCGTCGACTGCATGTCATCCGCCACGCATGCCACGACCCGTTCCTGAACATTGCCGTGGAGACGCACCTGTTCAACACGCTGGCGCCTGACACGCAGCTGCTGTACTTGTGGCGCAACGCCAGCAGCGTGATCTTGGGCCGCAACCAGTGCGCCTGGCGCGAGTGCCGCCTGGACCAGATGGAGAGCCGGGGCGTCACGCTCGTACGGCGGCACAGCGGCGGCGGCGCCGTGTACCACGACTTGGGCAACACCAACTTCAGCTTTGGTGCGGCGGCGGCGGCGGCGCTGACAGCCCACATCGTCCCCTCATCACACACCCCACAGTCAGCCCCAAGCCGCTGTACAGCAAGGAGCTCAACTGCGACGTGCTGCTGCAGGCGCTGCAGGCGCTGGGCATCAAGGCCGATCTCAAGGGACGCAACGACATTGTGTACGGGGACATGAAGATCTCGGGCCACGCGTACAAGTTCACGTCGCGCAACGCGTTGCACCACGGAACGCTGCTGCGCGAGGCGAACATGGACGTGCTGAAGAGCGTGCTGAATCCGCACAAGGAGAAGCTGCTCAGCAAGGGCGTGGCGTCTGTGGAGTCGCGCGTCACCAACCTAGCGTCGCTGTTTCCCTCGCTCACACACGACTCTTTTTGCGACGCGCTGGCCGAGAGGTCGGGTTGAGGCAGCCGGGCCCCTGCCTCTTGCTCAACCGTTCGCAGCTTTATCCGGCGCTACACGGCGATGGACCCCAGGTGGCGGCGCCCTGTCTGCAGCCGGCGGGGAACATGCATTGTCTGACGCATGTGCAGCGTGGAGGTGGTGCACAGCAGCACGGATCGGTAGCCTGGCTTGTTTGCGTCGGGGAGGGTTTGTTCAATGCCTCCTCACGCAGGGACGACTTCATTTCCATACCCGCCGTGGACAAAGAGTGAGTGCACTGTACGCGCTCCACCTTTCATCACCTGCGTCCGCACCAAGGTACAAGCTGCTGTCCAACTGGGATTGGAGGTGCACGTCTCTTGTTGTTGGCGGTGGTGGTGTTTGTGCATACCAAACGCAAAGCAAGGTACGCCGAGTCGCCGCCCTTCCAGCAGAACTGGACGCGCAAGTTTGGCTGGGGACTGGTGAGGCACTTGGTGTGAGCGAGCGTTGCACTCAAGCTGGTGGTAGGTGGACGTGTTCATGGACTGCGAGAACGGCGCCGTCAGCCGGGCCATGGTGTCGTCGGATTCGCTGTGCGTGACGCTGCACTTGCCTGTGTGGCTACGCTCACGAGCGTGGATGGGCCCCAGGTACCCTGACCTGGTGGCCGCGTTGGAGGCAGGCCTCAACAGTGGGATGCGGTTCACCGCCGACGGTGCTGCCGCGGTCGAAATGAGAGTGGCGGCTCTTAACTTTTGCTGCAGGGGTTGATCAGGCACGCGCTCATGCTTTGGCGACGATTGCAGACCTGGTACAGCGGCAGGCTTTGCCTGAGGAGACCAAAGGCTACGCGCACGAGTTCTTCGACTGGCTCCGCCAAGCCATGACGCAATGACGATATGAAGCGGGCAGCGCTCTCCATTGAAGCGCTCCAAGCGTGCTGACGCTTGCAAACGCGCACGATTTTGGCCCGCTACATTCGCTGCTGCTGCTGCACGTGCCGGGCCCCCTACTTGCTGCCGTGCCCCTCATCGGCGGCCCCGTCCCACGCGGCGTG
>CAZYYU010000145.1:0-7792 GCA_964651735.1 uncultured Gammaproteobacteria bacterium
GGCAGTGCGAAACGAAGGCAACAGGAGATTCTGCAGAGACTGAAGGACCCGTCGTCGTTCAAACTGGTCAGCGGCGGTGGCGGCGGTGAGTGACTTTTTAAAGAGGCGGCACCAGTGGTGGCACTGTGGGGGTTTGTCCCTTTAATTTTCGCGGTCGTTTCAGCCGGGGGCTGGTGGAGTGTGCACGCAAGCTGCACGAGTTTGTGACATGGTGCAGTGTCCCGGTGGATGGGGTTAGTGACCTGGCCATGGAGGCCATCCTCGGGAATGCCCTAATGGTGCTGGCGCTGCTGAACCGCGTGCTCAATGCCGGGTCGGCGGATGATGCGACAACTTGCGGCGGCGATGGTGTCATTTGACGACGCGGTCCGTCTGTGCAACGCCCTACAAGATCTCAGCTCGGCCAAGGTCATGGACTTCTTTGCGTGCACGTTGCTGCATGGACCAAGGGCGCAGAGCAATTTCAATCCTCATATATGCGCATTGAATCCTTTGCAATGGCGGCGAGCTTCTCCACGCATTTGGGCTGACGGTGCACCGCGACGCCCGCTGAGAAAGGTTGGACACGTGGCGGCTGTGTGCAAGAGGCCGGCGAGCGCGATGGCGGCGAGAACCTGCGCGTCTCGCTGTTGCTGGACGCCGACGAACCCTGTTGTGATCGAAGGACGTGGCTGTATGGCAAGAAACCTGAGAACATACTGTTTGTGCTGCAAGCGCGCGTCGTCAAGCCCAGAGACACGTGCATCACCCGAGCGTGGCGCCTGCAGCGGCGGCAGCAGCAGCACCATGGCGGACAACGGATCCGATGCTGTCAGCCTGCACGTGATGTCGAACCCTTGTTGTTGTGCATGACCTTCTTGCGCGGGAGAGCCTCAAACTCGTGGCGGTCATTCTGCTGTTGCTGGACTTTGCAATTTGCTGCTGCGTGGGCACCTGGACAGTTCTGGCCGCTCCGTCCCAGGTCCGCAGCAGGCGCTTGAAATGGTGTTCTGGGCCAGCCAGGCGCTGATGCTTCTGTACCTCACCGAGACTGCGGCGTATGCGTCTTTCTTTGGCCTCAAGGCACTCCTGCGCAAGCGTAAACTCGAGATCGCAATCGCGCTCGCTGCTGTGGTGGTCGATGCGCTTGCTGTCGTGCAGCAACCGACCATCTGGGACGCTAGCAGAGTGACCATCGTTTGGTCTGTTATGCTGCAGCTTCGACTGTTCTACATGATACCATTGTTTCACAAGATGTTCGTCAATCTGAGTTCCACCGCCAGCACGTTCCTCCAGGTGGTGCCTGTGATTGGGTTCGTCTACCTCAGCTTTTTGGCATCTATCTGTTTGGAGGGAAGTTCTACATAGGTCACCCCATGCTCAACGGCACATCGTATGACCAGAGCGGCTCTTACACGCTCAACTGAAACGACCTCGCTTCAGCGCTCGTGGCGCGTTTACCTCCTTGTCGTGAACAACTGGCTGGAGATTGCTGACGCAGCTGATTTGATCAACGGCTCCTCCTCGCGCATCTTCTTTGTCACATTTTGGGTGCTTGGCGTGATTGTCATGCTCAACATCTTCGCTCTGATGTTCAACGTGGTGGACAAAACCAGTGCCGAGCAGACAAGTGTGCTGCAGCTTCTGCGCCACCTGTTCGACAGGAGGGCCTCTGCTTCAGCAACGCCGGACGGGAGCATTCACTCCCTCCAGAATGGCGAATACTGAACCGAGCCCTTCTCCCTGCATGTCGAGCCGGAGGCTGCGCCTCTTGTAGATGGCGCGGAGGGGGTCTAGCGGTTCGCCCATCAGCCTGGCGCATGACCTGAGGAACTTGCGTGTCCGTGGCTCGATCGTTCGCTTTGCACAGAGAGCCGGCATCGTACTTTGAACCGCACGCTGGCACTTCAAGACTCTTTCTTTACTCGCCATGCACCACCTTCGTCAAGATGTGCCACTACTTGAGACAAGCCGACAGTGGTGTGCACTTTGAACTCGCGAAAGGAGTGGTGTTGACATGGCCCTCATGAGCCAATGAATGCTAATCTATTTCTTCGCACTCCGCCCCTCGCGCCCAGCACATCGGACCGGCACTGCTACAGTGGTGCCTCAATTTCGGTTTCAAGGCCGAAGACACAACCACGGTCATGGCGATGGCCGCGACTGGGTTTGCACTCTGCCACGCAACATGCAGCACGCGAGGGAGAGTCCAGCAAATGAAAGCTGCACGACCAAGGTGGGTGCCACAGAGCAGAGCGAGCCCCACTTTCGATTGTGGCCCGAACGCCTTCTTCCACAAGCCCAACAGCAACGCAGATTCTGCAAGAGCAAACAGCGCTGCCCAGTGCCACACATAGGAAAGCAGCTCGCAGACAATCACACTCCCGAACGTAGGACCCAGGAAGCGGATGGGTCAGCAGGACAGCGAGCATCGTCTCGGCGCTCTCGATTCCACAGCAGATCCAAACAGCTTTCCAAGAGAGCGGATCCTCTTGAGTGTCCATTGCTTGCACCCAGCCGTGCACGTGCATCCCTTTTCCTTGCGACCCAGAACCGTCCTGGAGTACGTCGGAAAAAGGCGTTCAGCAAGCAGCGTCGCTCATTTGGAAGCAAGGTCCGCTCAAGGTGACCTGCAAAGCAAGTGAAGAAAGAGCGGAACAGCTGGCCAACCCCGGCCTGGTGTTCACCAGGGCCATCAAAAAAACACCATGAAAAGCAACAACCCGTACAGGGGGCCGCACGCAACATGGAAGGCACGATTGCCCACGAGTTCGCTGCCTCCGCGGTTGTCGTCGACGGTAGTGCGGGCTTGGAGGCCGCCGACGTCCACAGGGTGCCAACAGCTGCTGCTGCGGGAATGGTGCCCTTGGACCAAGACGCTCCCTCTGCAGAAGTGCTGCATCAACACGATGACGCGATCCGCGAGCTGCTGCTCCAGACTTGGACGTCGGCTGGAATGGTCAAGTTGCGGGCAACAAAGAGCGCCGCTGGAGGCAGAGACACGTTCAACCTGCTCGTGGAAGAGCCAGACACCACCGCTGGATCCAACTGGTGGACCTTTCTGACGCTGGCCTGGGCCTCGCTCGGCGTCGTGTTTGGTGACATTGGCACTTCGCCCATTTACACCATCAACAACGTCCTGACCTCCATCTCGACCACTCCTGCGCCTGCGGACGTCATTGGCTGCGTGAGCCTCATCATTTGGTCGCTGATCTTGATCGTGGTGCTCAAGTACGTGCTGCTTGTGCTGTGCACCGATTATCAGGGCAAGGGCGGCATCTTTGCTCTCATCTCGCTTCTGTTTCCCATTTCTGAACGAGCGTGGGTCCGCGAAATGCTCGTGTTCTTGGCCTGCATGGCGTTTGGGGCCATGCTCGCCGACGGCATGCTCACCCCAGCAATTTCGGTACTGAGCGCCATGGAGGGTGTCCTGATCCCAGCGCCGCAACTGGGTGTCGCCTTCACAGTCCCCATGTCGGTAGCAGTTCTGCTTGCACTCTTCGTTTACCAACGCGTCGGCTCTGCAAAAATCGGCTACACTTTTTCCCCCGTCATGATCCTGTGGTACATCATCTTGGCTGGCTATGGGATTTATTGGATCACTATGGCCCCCGACGTTTTGCAAGCCTTTAACCCATGGTTAGGAATCAACTTCCTCGTCCGCAACCAAGTGGCTGGGTGGCTGGCTCTATCATTCGTCCTGCTCTCGCTCACCGGTTGCGAGGCGCTGTACGCTGACCGGGGACACTTTGGAGCCAACCCCATTCGCCTGTCCTGGTTTGCCATTGTGTTCCCGGCGCTGGTGCTCAACTACCTGGGGCAAGGCGCGCTGTTGCTTGTGAACCCCACCATGGTGAACTCGCCCTTCTTCAACATGGTCGCTGGCTCGCTCTACTGGCCCATATTCGTGGTCACGCTCCTCTCCACCATCATTGCCTCGCAGTCCCTCATATCGGCCGTGTTCTCGCTGGTGCAGCAAGCGGTGAAGCTTGACATTTGTCCCCGCGTGCGCATTGTGCACACGAGTGGGGAGCATGAAGGGCAGGTTTACGTGCCCGCTGCCAACGTGGTGCTCTGCGTGGCTGTGCTTGTGGTGGTTGTGGGATTTCAGCGCTCGGCGAATCTGGCCGACAGCTTTGGCCTGGCTGTGGCAGTGATCATGTTTCAGACGTCCTTCTTGTTTTGCTTCGTCATGCATCGAGTGTGGCACGTCTGGGTTGTGCTCATCGTGGCAATCATGACGCCGATCATGCTCCTGGAGCTCGGTTTTCTCACTGCCGCCTTTGCCAGAGTGCCGCACGGCGCTTGGTTCACGCTTGTGGTGACGACGCTGGTCACCATCTTCTTCTATGTCTGGCATCGCGGACGCATCGCCATGTTTGGCGTCATGTCGCGGCGCAGCATGTCCATCGAAGAGTGGGTTGGCTACGATCACTTTGTGCGCGTGCCCAGCTTGTCCTTCTTCTTCACGCCGCTGCCAGTGGGCATCCCCGTGCTGTTGCGCGCGTATGCCGCCAACATCAATTCGCTGCCCTCGCACATTGTGCTCACCACGATCCGCGTGGTGCGCTTGCCATGCGTGTCCCCTGGCGAGATGTACGTGGCGGAGTTGATGGCGCCTGGAATTTGGCGGCTCCTCATCACGACGGGTTTCAATCAGCCCGTCAACTTTTCTTCTGTTCGCAACGAGCTGCAACTGCGCGGCCTCAACACGCAGCAAACGCGCACCACGTACGTCTTCGAGGACCCGCGAGTGAAGCCAGACGCGAAGCTTCCCTGGTACCATCGGCTGATGATTGCGCTCTTCGGAGTCATGCATGCGATCCAGGTGCCTCTGTCCAAGGAGCACAAGGTGCCTGCACTCAACACCATGTCATTGGGCCACACAGTGAAATGTTAATAGCTTCCCCCAAACCTAACGATGCATGCGCGTGCAAACAAACAGCTCGGCGGCGACGAGTCGGGTCCATAGCCGACCACACACTTGTGTGTTTTAGTGCCTCGGAGCGGTCCACAGCTCGCTCTTCTTCTCAACTGGGTTCATCCATATGGGCTCTCCTCCAGCCTGCGCTTGGTCCTAGCAAGCCACTCAAGCGGGCTCGCCGTTCACAATCACACGGCCATACCTCTTTGAGCTCGTGCATCACGTTCTTCGTGTAACCCGTGACAGTGAAGAACTGCTTGAGGTGCGCGTGCTGCCAGAGAAAGCGGTCAGCAGCAGCAGGGCATGCGCTACAGCATTATCGACCTCGCGGAACTGCACGGCCTCCCAGACCACGTACACAATGACCTTCACCAGCTCCATGGCCAGGAACCAGAACACGCAATACAGGTAGATGAGACACACAACGCGCACATCGTGCAAGCCGTCCATCAGCGCGCCGTCTCCCAGCTGCAGCGAAGCATTGAGCGTCCAGAAGCCCGCGATGAGACTGGCCAGGAGCACGCCAGTGAAGAACGCAAACAGGACCCATGTTCCGGGGCGACGGATGTAGAAGGGCCCCTCGGTGCGAGCCGAGAAGATGGAAAGCTGGATCGACACGTTCATCTCCAGAAACACAGCAGAGATCATCTGGTTGCTGGTGATGGGAGGCGCAGCAAAATAGCTCCACCATTGAGCGCCGCCGTCGCTCAAGGGCCGGCCCAGGTAAATGAAGAGCAGATTCTGACCGGTGTTGATGCAAGCAATCACGAGGCTTGGGGACGCATACAATCAGCAACGTGTGAGGGAGCGCTTGGCAAATTAACCATCTCACCTGATCGCAATGACGCGAGCCACGTTCCTGCAGAGAGGCGCTCAGCGGGTTCGCGATTGCTGTCGCGAGTGCTCACCAGTCGATGGGCACCGGCGAAGGTGAAACATAGTCGTACGACATGGAGAGCATGATGCAGTCGTTGATGAGAGCCACCAGTACGATGACGTATGTGGGCACAATGAAGTGCATGCCAGCCGCAGCGAAAAAGAAGAAGAGCATCACGTTGAGGGAGACGGCGATGCGGAAAATGAGGTACGAGTCGAGGCGGTGGAAGATCTTGCGAGCGCGAATGAGGGCAGTGATAATGCCTGACAGACCTGGCGACAAAATGATGATGTCGGAGGCGGCCTGTCCGCGTGCCAGTCATACAAAGGGCCACCGGCCAGCTAATTCCTCTCACCTTGGCAGCATCAGCAGCGCCGGCCACTGCCACACCCACGTTGGCCTTGCGCAGTGCGGGCGCGTCATTCACACCGTCGCCCGTCATGGCCACCTGGCGCGCGGGTGATTGTGTGAGCGCACGAGTGCAGAACGAAACTCGTCGCCGTTCACCTTGTGGTTGGCATTTTGAAAGCCCTCCACAATGGCGAACTTGTCCTCGGGATACACCCCGGCAAAGCCAGACGTGTTCTCGATGAGCTCGATGAAGTCGGCCTGCGTCTTGGCGGCCTTCATCTGGTCCCGATGGATCACTAACGCACCGCGCCGAGAAGTCAGGAACAATCCCCTTGCTGTCCGAGTCCGCCCCCCCCCCGCCTACCCTTGTGGCCCATGCCCAGGCGCACCATAGTTTCCTCGGCAATGGCTTGCTGGTCACCGGTGATCATCTTGACGTGCAACCCCATGTTGGTGGCCACGTTGAGCACCTTGGCCGAGTCCACGCGCGGCGGGTCGAACAGCGCGAAGTAGCCAACAAATTCCCAGGGTGCGTCTTGCACCATCGTGTCATTCTGCACCAGCAGCTTGACGGCCACACCCAGTGTGCGAAAGCCGCGCTTGGCGTTGGCGTTGGTCACTTCGCTCAGCTCGGGACCGCCGTTGCAAATCTGCTGGATCACTTGCGGCGCGCCCTTGCTGAACAGGTAGCGGTTGTTTGTCGGTAGGTGTGTCACCTCGCCCTCGGTGCGCTTGGTGACCGCGTTGAACGGCTTCGTGTTGTGCACCCTGTACTCTTTCTCCAGGTCGGCGCCTGTTCAGAGAGCCGTCGTGATGGACACATGCGTCCCACCCCGCCGCTTACCCGTCAACCCCGTCTGAGCCTTGAGCGCGTTCATGATGCACGTGTCGATGGCGTCCATCTTGACCCAGCTGGGAATCGCGTGAATGGCAGATAGCGCGCAACCACAGACGAGCATGCACACCTGGACGCAAGGGCAGCAAACGTGATGAGATCGCGCGGCGTGAAGCGCGGATTGGGAATCCAAGGGTTCTGCGCCGAGGTCCATCCCAGTGTGAGGAGGCGGCGCAGATCACTGCCATCAGGCCACCTCCTCCATGGTGAGTTCGTTGAGCGTCAGCGTGCCTGTCTTGTCCGAGCACAAGATGCTGACGGCGGCCAGCTCCTCCAGGCATGACATGCGTGACACGATGACGTCAATGTCCGATAGCTCCTTAGCACCCACCGCGAGGATGGCGCCTGTGATGACGGGAATGGCCAGCGGCATGGCAGCCGACAGCAGCCCAAACGACATGGCAATGGACGAGCCAGGGCCCAGCGTGATGTAGCTGTATGTGTTGTAGTAGTCCTGGCGCACCAGCAGCAGGACCATGAAACCCATGGAGAAGAGCGACGCTGCAGCGGTGACCAGGTATGTCAGCCTCATGAGCAGGTCGTGCAGGTGGCCGCCGTCGTCCACAGAGCCCAGCAGCTTGATGGTCTTGCCGAAGAACGAGTCTGGCCCCGTGCGCAGCACCACGGCCTCGGCCTCGCCCACTCTGCACAACGAACAAAGAGGTGATGAGAGAAAAGGATGCACACACAACACAACACACACACAACACAACACACAACACACACACAACACACACACACACACACACACACACACACACACACA
>CAZYYU010000146.1:0-7778 GCA_964651735.1 uncultured Gammaproteobacteria bacterium
AGCGGAAATGGAAACGGCAACGGCAACAACAACACCGGCAACAACAACAACGGCAACACCAACGGCAACAACAACAACACCGGCAGCGGAAATGGAAACGGCAACGGCAACAACAACACCGGCAACAACAACAACGGCAGCAACAACGGCAACGGCAACGGCAACCTCCCAGTGGCGCCTTGAATGAAAGAGGCTCGGCGGCGCTGAAACAAAATAACTCCCACACTTTCTTTTTGTTAGTTGCGAACGCGGCGGCCCTGGAACACGCGCAGCTCGGTCGAGATGCGGGCCTCTTTCTGGCGCAGCTGCGAGGCGCGCTCTGATTGGCCGCGCGCCAACGCTTCAGCCTCCTGCTGCTGCAGCCCGCGCAGGCGGTACTGCATGGCGTCATTGCGCCACTGGTGCGTCACGCTCTGCGCGCAGCCGCCAGCGCCTCCGTTGCGCGACGAGCACTGCTGCCATGGCTGCGTCAGCGCGCGGCCCACGTTGGACATGCCGCGAGCCATGTTGGCCTGCGTGTTGTGCGCGCACTGGCGAATGTTGCCCGCGCACCAAGTGCCGGCGCGCCAGGACTGCGTCGCCATGTTGCCGGCTCCCTCAGCCACGCTCTTGGCCGCGTGACCCAGGGCGACGGCGCCGTTCTTGCCAAAGTGCCACAGCCCTTCGCCGGTGGCGCGACCAGCGCTGCCGATGCAGCCGTAGAAGCCGTGCTGCCTGAAGCACTTTTCGGTGCTCTGCTCGGCAGTCCTGGCCAGGCGCCCAGTCTCAACGAAGGCGGCGCGCGCGCAGCCAGTGGCGCCGTGGTTGTTGACGCAGTTGCCCACCGTCCTGCCGGCGCCCAGCACCGCGTCCACGGTGCCAACGCCGCCCGTGATGGCGTCGATGCCGCTCTTGAGGGCCGAGCCGAATTCGTGGCCGTTGAAGGTGCCGTCGGTCCACATCTGACCAAAGCCTTTGGCACCGTGGTAGCCCGCCAGGCCCACAGCAGCCGCCTGAGACAAGCCTTGCACAGCTCCCAGTGCAGCCGTGGCCTTGCCGCCAACCGTGGTGGCAGTGCGAAACGCGCGGCCCGACTCGAGCACGTCGCCTGGAATGCCGCGAATGTCATAGAAGGCGCGACGTCCCGCGAGACGGCCCGTCTGCTCCAGCTGCCTCGTTGCTGCAGCTGCCTCGGCCTCGTTGCGTGCAGCAGCAGCGCCACGGCTCGCACGAAGGCCGCCCGAAGCGCCCTTGCGTGCAATGGTCTCCTCGATCTGGCGAAAGGAGGAGTCGGCAAACACGATGACGATGACGACGACGACGACAGCGCAAAACCTGGCGGCGAAGGTCCATGATGCGGTCCAGCTTGCACACCTTGACGATGCCGTTCAAGCCGCGAGAGGCGCACAGCGCCTGCGCCTCCTTGAGCTGCGCTTGCAGCGACGCCACCTTGGTGTCGATGGCGCCCATCTCGGCGGTGATGGCCTGATTGGTCTTGCGGATGCCATCCAGCTCACTCTCCCTGCGGAAGTTCCACCACTTGTCGGCACCTTGACACGGAACATGAATGAGCGGAGCAGCAACAGTAGCAGCGGGCTTACGGGTCGCCGACTCGTGCAGTCCCTTGGCCTGCTCCTGGAGCGCAACGCGCCGCGCCAGCTGGGCATCCACCTCACCGGGCAGGTTCTTCACCAAGCCCTGCGCTGTCTCCAGCTCCGCTTTCTGTCGCTGCGAGAAGGTCAGTCAGGCTGGCCCGCCGCGGCAAAAGCGAGTTACCGCGAGTTCCTGGGCTGCGCGCTGGGCGGTCTCGTACTGGGCTTGGCCCTTGGCCGCGATGCTCTTCAGGTCGGGCTGCACGAAGCGCGCTTCCTGCAGCGCCTGCTTCCCAGAAGGAGACGTCATGCCAAAGTCCTTGTACGCGTCCCTCATGCGCTGTGCAACGGCGTTGGCGCCGGCGTTGTCGCCTTGCGAGACGCGGGCGAGGTACTCCTTCTCCAGGCCACCCATCTCGCTCTTGAACATGTCCGTGCGCGGATCCAAGTAGTAGCCACCGATCTGTGCGCAGCAGCATCGTCAGCCAATGTCAGATGTACGCCACGAGGCACTCACCGCGAATCGCTGGTCCCCCAGCGCGTTCATCTGCTCCAGGATGGAGGCGCGCTCAGCCGCGGGAGCGTTCTTGAACTTGCTCTGCAGCTCGTACATCTGGTGCTCGATGCCAGCAGGACGCATAACTTGGTCCAGGGCCTTTTTGAGAAAGCCGCGTGTGGTCAAGGCAAGCAAAGGGCAGGCCACGCGCTCCCCCAACCTTGAACTCGCGGGCAGCCCGCTCAGGGGTGTTGACGCCATAGCGGGTCAACAGCGAGTCGACCTCTCCCTTTGTGTCGTCAAAGAACGCACACGTGAGCGGACGCCAGGCAAGAAAAGGAGAAGAAAACCCACCTGAACTTGCGTGGACTCAAAGGGCTTGCCATAGCCCTTGGTCTTGATAGCTTCCAGCTGCGAGCGGATGGCCTGTTCGCGCTGGGAGCGAATGAAATCGTTCACGTCCACGGACGAGGTCTTTTGCGCGGCATAGTAGTCGTACGGGTCGGCCCTAAAAGTGAGAGAAAGTGTCCTTCGTCAGCAAGCAGTGGTAAGCCCAAGGGCTGGCCTCTTTTCTTAACTTGGCTGGCACGTTCACCTTGAACTTGTTCTCCATGAAGGACGCAACGCTGCTCCTCAAGCCGACGGCCTCGTTGTTGGCTTTCCCGAGCGCGGCAAGCTCGGCATCCGTTGGCATTGCGCCCGTGGCACCAGACTGCAGCAGCAGCAGCAGCGGTCACCAGCAGAGCGACGACTCGCCGCTCGCGCACCTTGAGGTGTTTCACGATGCCCTCGTTGTAGTTGGCCGCTCCCACGGAGTCGACGTACCGTTGATACGCCTGACGATGGCGGGGTTGTTGGTTCACACAAACACACTCCATCCCCCGCGATCATACCGCCCTCATCTTGGCTGCGCGCTCCTCAAGCGCGGCAAGCTCCTCGGGCGACTTGACTGGGGCCGGGTCCCAAGAGTTGCGCGGGACCGTGGAGCGAGCGGCATCGCTGAACGCGTTGCCCGAGCTCGAGCCGTCAGCCAAAAGGCGATCGAACTCGGCACTGGCCGCCTTGCTCTCAGCGCGCGCACGCTCCATCGCAGACTGCGCCTCGAGGTAGCGAGGGTCCTTGGCAAACTCCTCGCGGAACTGGGCCTCTGCAGCCCAGCGGGCCTTGGCAGGAGCCATGGCGCGCTCCGCAGCAGCTGCAAACGCGTGAGCCAGCAAGGAAGGAAGGATGGAAGGGTCGTCGCCCACCTGCTCGCTCCTCGTAGAAGCCCATGCCAGCCTGGCCGCCAGCGCCGGGGTACGCGATCTGGCCGTTGAGGTAGTTCATGCCGTTGGCGTTGCCGTTGGTGCGCGTGGCGTCGATGAACCCGCCCCAGGCAGCGTTGGCTTGCACGGCATGGGCACCCGCACAAAAAGCGCACAGAAACGCCGCCAGCCACATCTGGTGTTGCGCCAGAGGGGGAGGGGCAGGCCGTGAGCGAGGGCGGGGGTGGTGCGCGAAAAAAAAGAGAAAGATCGACGAGCAGGCGCGCGCCGGCTACAAACGCGCAGACGAGATGGGGGGATGGCAAGCGAGCAACACCACAGGCGCAAAAGCCCGCGCGCGCGATGGTGTGAGGTGCAGAGGCGAGGAGCTTGAATGGAGAGGGGCCGGGCGCGCGCTTCGATTGGGTTCACCACCACCGACCATTCTGGCTGCTGACCCACCACGCGCTCCGCGTTTTTGCAGAGTTCGAGCGTGCGCCCAAAACAAAGCCGCGCAGGATGGGTCGGGGTCTTGTTCTCCTGGCCCTCCTTGGGCTCTCGTGGAGCTTGTGGATGCAGGACAACGGCAACGCAGCGCGGTCCTCCCGCGGCGGGGACGACGCGCGCGGCCTGCGCACCGAGCCAAAGGCGCTGTTCAACGTGAGCGCCCCCTTCAGGGGCTCCTTCGCCGGGTTCGCGGTCACGGATGGAGCTCGCGCCTTCATCGGCGGCTACGACAAGTTTTTGTATGCCTACGACGTGGGCGGCAAGCTGCTGTGGCGCGTGTGCCTCGGCAAGAGCGGGCCCTTCCCCTCTGACCCTTGCGGCGAGGTGGAGGACCCACTGCAACCAGCGCTGCTTGCGGACGGCAGCGCAGCGGTCGTGTTCATCAAGCATCGGCCCAACAACAACGTGCCCTTTGCGTACGACCTGGTCAGCGTGTCCACCAAGTCCGGGGCCGTGCTGTGGCGCGTGCCTGCGTGCGACGAGCTGCCGCTGCTGCTTGTGCTGCCCGTGGGCGACTTGGCATACTGGTGTGGGCAGAGCTTCTTGCGCGTCTCGTCTTCGTCGGGCAAGCCAGTGTGGAACACGACCGTGGCCAGCGACGTGAGGATGCGCGGCACTGTGCCCATGACCTACGTGGCCAAGGACGACAGCATCTGGACAGGCTACGGGGCCAACATCGGCAAGGTGGTTGGGGTGGGGGCGGTGTCAACTTGTGTTGTGACTGACACGCACGCGCGTCGTCTGCAGTTTGCCGCCGCCTCGGGGAAGCTGGTGCTCAACGCGACCATCGGGGACGACGTGGTGTACCGGCAGATGCTCTACGACGAGGACACGGGCTACCTGTACGTGCCCGCCAACCAGCTGAGCGTGTACGTGTACGACGCCGTCACCGGGACACCCAAGTACCGGCTGTCGGGCAACGAGGTGTCGGTGGGCACCAACACCATCGTGACCGTGGCGCAGTGTCCCAAGGGCGGCGTGGTGGTGCTCAACGACTACGGCGACTTCACGCTGTGGGACGAGGACGCCATGCAGACCGGCAAGGTTGTGTGGAGATTGTTGAATGGTGTTTGTTGGTTGTTGGATTGTTGGATTGTTGGATTGTTTGATTGTTGATTGTTTGATTGTTGAATGGTGAATGGTGAATGGTGAATGGTGTTTGTTGATTTGTTGATTTGTTGATTTGTTGAATGGTGTTTGTTGGTTGTTGATTGTTGATTGTTGGTTGGTTGGTTGTTCTTACCTGCACCTGCAGTTTGTGTGGCACGTGCTGGTTGCCAGCGGCACCGGCGCGTCCATTGCCGTCTCCGCAGACGGCGTGGTCTACATCCAGTCCTCGGTGGTGGGGAACGGCGGCTGTCAGGAGATCGGCTTCGTGCAGGCCTGGGCCTGTGACACTGGAGACCAGTTGTGGTCCATGGAATTCTGCGAGCCGACGGGCTCCTTGCAGCCCTCCATCGGCGCCAACGGCACGTTGATTGTGAACATGCGCGCCCTGTATCAGTTGGGATGAAATAAAAAGTGTTTCGCTTTGCCCAGCTGGCAACATCGGCAACATCAACGCCCTGCCTGCGGCGGCGAGCACACTCCCCTCTCAACGCTACACACAAACTCAAAAACTTTCACTATCTACAGCCGGTTTTTTTGGTGGTCAATCAACGCCATCTCAGTTGCCAGAGGTTTCTTGCGGCGAGCGAGGGACCTTCCTGATCAAGCGATCAAAGTGGGGCATCGCAGCCCACTGCAACAAGCACAGCTCCTTCTCGGCGCCGCCGCTGCCGTACGCCTCACGCTCGGCCACGCTGCCCTGGCCGTCATCGAACGCGAAGCGCTTCACGCACACATCGGGGAAGAGGCTGGGAAACGCGCACAGCAGCTGCCGCCCGTCAATGTCTTCGCCCGCGCCCTTCTGCAAGTCGCGCGAGGGGTTGCGCGACTGCACGAGGCGCCGGAGCCCGGTGAAGCTGTTGGCGGCCCCGGCCCCGGCCAGGGCCTCCGTGGCCAGCTGGCGGCAGAAGACCGCGAACGAGCTGCCGTAGCCCAGCTCGGCCACGGCCAGGTCGAAGAGCACCCGAAAGCAGTCCCCGCGAGCGGGATGCAGCACAAAGGGGCAGCCGCCCGCGTTGAGGAAGGCCGCGACGGCGCGCTTCTCGCGCGTCTCTCGCGCCACATCGGCGTGCTGCAGCTCCAGCGCCTCCAGGCAGCCCGTGCACAGGGCGCGCGTCGCGATCGTTTGGCCGCCGGGCAACTGCAGGCTCAGAGACAGCTGACCCGTTTCGTAGCCGGCGCAGGCAGCGTGAAACCAGCAGGAGCAGTTGGTGCAGCACCAGAGGCCGGCAGAACCGCTCCTGCACGCCACGCACGCTTCCAATTCTGAGGCCCAGAACGCAACCTCGTCGGCGCTCAGCAGCTCCTCCAGCGCGTCCAGCAACGGGCGCTCGCACGAGGGCACGGTCTGGAACCAGTCGGCAAACGTGGTGAGCTGCGTCTGGTAGCGCAGCCGGGGCAGGCGCTGCAGGAGGCGGCCCAGGCGCGCCAAGCGCAAGGCGTGCGCATACGAACAGGCGCCGGTCACTTGGCGCGCCAAGTCCTGATACTGCATGGCCACAGACTGTTTGCTCCGCGACGCGTTGAGCAGGTCCAGGATGGCCACCATGCCATAGCAGCGCTTGACCAGCCGCCACCAGCGCTGCAGCAGGGCCAGCTTCTCCACGAGCGAGTCGTCGCGCACGTCCTCGGACAGGCACGCCGAAAGCAGGCGCGCGTCGCCCAGGATGGCGCTCGCGTCCACGGCACCGGGATCCGGCAGCATCAAGGCGCCAACCTCAATCAGCTGCGGCGTGCTGTGCTTCTCCACGAGCGCGCGCATCTCCTCCACCTGAGTGCGAGCACGCAGCAGCGCAAGGCGAATGAGCGCCTCATCCACGAACGCGGACGCGGACCAGGCATCGTCTGCGCCAGAGACGCAAGATGATGACGAGGCCGCGTCACCAGCGTCGTCGTCGTCGTCGTCGTCGTCAACGTTGTCTTCGTCGTCAACGTTGTCTTCCTCCTCCACCACGGGTTGCGCAACGGCTCTGGCTCGCTTGCGGACAACGGGCTCCTCCTCCTCCTCCTCCTCCTCCGACTCTGCCGCCACAACAACATCCTCCTCGGACTCCTGCTGCTGCTGCTGCTGCTCCCGCCGCTGGGGGCCTCTCTTGGGCCGCGTCGTCTCCTTCTTCCGCTGTTTGACTTTGCGGCCACGGCGCAGCGTGAACCCGAACGCGTCACACATCCGCTGCACCTCGTCGATGCATGACGACCAAAGCTCCTCGTCGCGCTGCTCTGCTGCGGGGGGAACCGCATGCCGACACGCAGCCACCAAAATCCTTCGCTGACGCTCTAGTCGCAAGCGGCTGCCCTCAACCGCATCCCCACTGGCGACGCATGCTGCAGACTGCCTCAGCTCTTGCCACTCGGCATCGTCGAGCAGGCAGCGAAAAACACGGCCCGCCAGGCCGTCCAGCCGAGCCACCACCTCATCAGGCGCTTGCAGCGCCAGGGTTTGCAACGTTGCGTCGTCTCCAAGCGACGCGCCGTCCCCAAGGCCCCGCAAGACGCCGCGCGCGCGCTCCAAAAAAAACAGCTGCCGAGCCATCAGCCATTCCCGCTCGGCTTGCACGATGTACTCGCTCGCGCTTGCCATCACGACGCCCTCCCCTCTCAAAAAAATTTTACTGCGAAAACCCGGAGCGGCTTAGCCGTTGGTGGGGTGAGAGCCGCCGGTGTTGCCGTTACCATTGCCGTTGCCGTTGCCGCTGCCGAAGTTCAGGTTGCCGTTGGCGTTGCCGTTGACATTGCCGTCGTTGTGGTTGCCGTTGAAGTTGCCGTTGAAGCTGCCAAGGTTCAGGTTGCCATTCAGGTTGCCGTTCAGGTTGCCGTCGTTGTGGTTGCCGTTGATGTTGCCGTTGGCATTGC
>CAZYYU010000147.1:0-7771 GCA_964651735.1 uncultured Gammaproteobacteria bacterium
GCCGACGCCGAGGCGCTGCTGTCGCTGCTGAAGCACAACATCACCACGCTTCCCACCAACACCGAGGACCAGCGCTTCTACACGGCGCGCCACGAGCACATTGGCGAGGCGGTGCCGCTGGCGCCCAACGCGTCCTGCGATCACCCGCTCATGGTGCCCAACACCAAGCGCACGCTGTGCATCTTCCCCGGCCGCATGGACATTGGGCGGCACTACCTCATGACGGGCGGGTGCGCTGTGCGTCCGCTGCAGTGCGGCAAAGAGCTCAGATGGCCGCCCGGCAGGCACGAGGGCCTGAAGGAGCCGTACGCCAGGCTGGTGGCTCGGCTGCTCTCGTTCGGCGTGTACCTGTTCGACTTGCAGCAGGCGTGGCTGTTGGTGCCTTGCATGCGCTCGCCGCTGACAACGCGGCAGTACCCAGTGCTGCTGAACCTGTTCAAGAGCCCCGAGTTCCTGCGCCTCGCATCGTCCGTGTGCCCCAGCGACAAGCGCCACCTCGATCCGTTCCAGTTCAACTTCATCATCAACACGCCAGGCAAGCGGCGCGGCAGGGTGTTGCACGTGCTTCACACGCGACCATCAAGGCCAAACGGTGGCCCACCATGTGGGTACGCAAGAAGAGCGCTCCCAACCCCACCCCGCTGAGCCCCCATGCAGACGGCGTGTACTTCTGGTGCGTGGTGTGGCCCCGCGCGCCGTCGTGACGTGCAAGAGCCAGGGGCGCCACACGCTTTGAGTTTCCGCAGTGGCTGCTGGCCGTGATGAAGTTCAGCGGGCTGTTCGAGGACCGTTTCGTGGACCAAGTGCAGGTGGTGGCGTACCTGCATCAGTGGACTGACGAGCGCGGCGGCAAGTTCGTGTACTGGACGGAGAATGGCGAGGCGCGCTCCATGGACCCGAAGCCGCTGTCAGGTTGACTTGTTTGGGGGAGGGCTGTGGTTGCTGACTGCTTGCTCCCCAAATACAAGCCAACGTGGTGGACGGCTCCAAAGTGGTGCACGCGGTGAGCTTTGCCCCCCCCCCCCCGCCCACCCCACGCCTCGCTGCTGAGGCGTCGCGCGCAGGCCACGGTGTATCGCGGCGATCGGGCGCCGCCGGTGCTGGCCCCGTCGGCGCGCAACGCGCTGCGCTACGAGGGCCACGAGCGCTGGGTCATCACCAGCAATGACCGCGTCGTGTCCAACCTCACCACCGACGACCTGCGCATCTCCATCGTGTATCGTGCACGCTGCTTCAAGGACGCCGAGGTTTTGCTTGTCTTGCGCTCCCCCCTTGTCAGAGCTCACGCACGTCATGCTGGCCAGGAGGCCCAGGACTTTCGATTGTGCGCAGCCCTCGTCTTTGGTCGATCGTCGCTGCTGACGTCGTGCACCAGGTTGCCTGATGAGAAGAAGCTGCAGCTGGACGAGGTGCTGGGCACGCTGAAGCGCGACCTTGCTGCGCGGGGGTGCGTCTCGCTGTGTCTTGGATGTTGTGGCTGAGCTGCACAGTAGTGTGGCAGCGCAATCCACGCTGGATGCCATGAGCGCGCTTGATCTGGGCACGCTGCTGGTGCAGGTGATCACGGGATTCGCTGCTCATGGGAGCGCTGATCCCCCCCGTTCCGTTTGGCAGACGTACATCCGGTACCCGCTGCCGCCTCGCGCGCTCGTGCCTTGGAACTACTGCATGCTGCCGGTGAGGCGAGGGCCTGCCCCCCCTTGAGCGCTTGGCCTGACAGCTCTGTGCAGCGCGTGCTGCCCTGGACCGAGGCCCTGCTCAAGCACGTGTGCTGAGCGGCCGCCCTCCCCAATAACTCGATGGGTTTCATCATTATTGCACTGTCACGTTGCGCAGCGGGCGATACGGATCCTGGCGCACAGCGCGCGCTCTGCTGCTGCTCAGCATGGCAGCCACCAGCGCCAGCATCGCCGCCGCAGCCAGCACCACCACCGCGATCACCGTGAACGTGAGCTTGCTGTCGGGCGCCACCACGATGAGCACAAAGTCGTCGCCCACTTGCTGCTTGTCGTCGTCGTCGCGGAACAGGCGCATGCGATAGAAGCCGGGCACGAGCGGCCAGCGCGGCGTGTTCTCCTCCATGAAGAAGGGCTGCCCCAGAGGTCAGCAGCGCCCCAAAAGCGCCGCTCCAAAGCAAACTCTCACTGGGCGGAACTCCACCACGCCATCCACGATGGCGCCGGTGTACGTGTACACGGCAGCGTCGTAGTCGGGCCCCGCGTCGCAGTCGTACAGCGAGCGGCACGCGAACACCGCCACGTAGTCCAGCATCATGCCCGGCGCGTCTTGCACCTGCACCTGGAACGGGCGCCCGCTCACCACAGTGGACCCGCCGCCCACCAGCGCCAGCGTGGCCTGGGCCCCGCCTGCCAGAGAGCGTCACGCAAACCGTCCGCGCACAAGGCACAACGAACAACGCACCGGAGTAGTGGTAGAACACTGCAGAGCTGAGCGCCTTGCGCGCGGCGCCGCTGAGCAGCGAGACAGTGTGCGCGCCGGGCTGCAGCTGCAGCGAGGACGCGTTCCACTGCACCCACGGCCCTGAGATTGCGAGCGCTGTCAAGGAGGGGGAGCAACAGCGGCGACAAACAGCACCGTCAGCCTCGGCTACGACGCGCTCCACACCCTCGGGCTCGATGAGCACCACGCAGGGCCCTGCAGTGCAGCCGTGCCAGTACACCTGCCACCGCATGACTTGGCGATTGCGCGCGACGGAGCGCTGCGACCACGCACCGTCACCACATCGTGATGCGGGTGGCGCACCACGCGCGGCGTGACGGACACGATGGCCGGCAACGCTGAGGTGGGCACCTCCAGATGCGAGGCCACTGCCCAATGGTCGCTGCACGCGGTTTTGTGTTTGGCGGTGTGATGGTCGGCGACACGCCACCTCTGACCTGGGCCACGGACTGACGGGCAGGTCGGCGCCTGCACAGAAGAGTCAATGGAAAAAAGACATCGCCAGCAAACATCAACCTGGGCCGACCGTCCACGAGCCCAGCACTTTGGCGCCCGGCGCATTGTACAGGATCCAGTCCACGCGGTCCATCACCTCTGCTCCGCGCTGAGCTCCAGAAGGGCAACAGACACACACACACACACAACACACACCCGGCGGATCGACTTCGGGGCCACCTGCATTGGGGGGAGGTTTGAGCGAGACAGTGCGCAAACAAAAAGCACCGCACCTGGCGTCCAAGTGAAGCCCGGGTTGCTCACGGGATCGGGATGGGCTGCACAATCACACTGAGGGGCGCGACTGAAACGACGCAAGAGCACAAAGTACCGACGCGATACGAATCCACAAAGCCCAAGTCCGCCAACGCCTGGCCTGTTTGAATGCAAGGACTTGAGAAGACCCTCATCAGAAACAAGAAGCGCTGACCGAGGGGCCAGTCGACGGGGAAGCGCAGACCGCGGTAGCGCGCGGCGCCCTGCGTCCAGTCCAGCTGCGACGGCGAGTTGAAGTCACCCACCTGCAATCGTTCGTCGTCAGACAAGAGACGAGAGCTCGCCCCCTCACCAGAATGATGGGAGCGCTGTTCAAGGTCGCGGACAGGGCCAGCAGCGAGTTGCACAGCTGCGTGATGGGCGGCGTGCGGAACGCGGTCTCCAACGCCAGCACTGGTGGCGCGCTCAGGCTGTTGCAGCGCTCAAGTCGAAAACGCCACCAACCCTCAGAAAGGCTGGCGCCATCGCGGATGAGGTACGGCGAGTACGGGTCTGCCAGCGCGTGCCCAACGCTGAACAGTACAAAGCGGCCTGGCTGCACCACCACCAGCACTGCGCGCGTGTTGTCCGGCGGGTCCAGCAGCGGGTACCTGCTGATCACGTGCACCCTGGACGAGTGGTACGCGAAGCCAACCGCCTTGGCGATGACGGCGGTGTCCCCCACGGTCTCCTGCAGAGGAAGGGAGGGGGCGGTCGGACAACAAAGCCTGCGCGACACGCCGACACTGCCACCTCCAGCCCAACCACGTCCGCGCCTGCAGCGGTAATGGCTGACAAAACCCTTGAGCAACGTCGCCACACGAGCACCCAACAGGCCGGCCACCTGCCGCAATCTGCTGCACGTTGCCCCGGCAGCTCCTTGGTCGCGCGGGTCGTCAGCGTGCGGTGGCGCTGCGCTCCGCCCCTGCTTCCACCTGGACGGCACACACCACCCGCGCGTGGTCATGTTGAGAGCCTGGCCACCGTAAAAGAGGTTGAAGGACATGGTGGCCAGCCGGAAGGTTGACGACGCAGAAGCCCAGGCCATCAACAGCAGCATCAGCACGCCCAGCGGGGCGCCCATCGCGCCTTGACAGGAGCGCCGACGAAGCTTGGGTGCGGCGAGGGGAGCAGGCCTCTCGGGGGCCGCCCCTTGCGGAAAAACGTTGCACTCGGGAAAGGGGTCGGAACTGCGCGATGGACAGTCCAGCAGACACGCCGGGGAAGCGCCAGGCGGACCCAGAGGCAGTGTTACACGACGCACGGGCCTTCTTCCAGGTCAGCACGGCCTTCCCTCCCCTGCGCCCCTTGCAGTGACCGTGCGTGCACCAGAGCGCACTGGAGGCGGGGGAGCAGCTCAGGCAGCGCCCCGTGGTGTTGCGCTTCGCCGGCGTCAGCGTGACTGTGACGAGTCGGGAGCTGGACCAAGTGGGCATCGCGTGGCGACGGACGGCCGTGCACTCACCCCCCACCACCCACAGGTGAGGCTGACAGAGTCGCCTCTGACGCAGTCTGTCGATGCACGGCGCGATGTCGCCCTGTACATGAGGACGGAGCGGCTTCGTCGGGCGCTGCAACCCTGGCCCCGTTTGGCGCGTTCCCTGGAGCAGGCTGAGCTCAAGGCCATCCGCGTGCCCGCCACAGGCCACCTCTTTCCGCTGGAGACGTTGGTGCAGTCGCCGGTGAGAAGGCTGGCTGGCTGATGCTGTATCGCTGCTCAACGATGGAGGTGCCATGGCAGGAGTTGCTGTGCATGGATGAGGACGGGTCGCAGCCTCTTGAGATTCTGGCGGCAGACGCGGATGACGCCGACCTGAGCATCATCAATGTGCGCACTCGTTTTTGACAAAACGTTGTTCATGCCCCGGCGCAGATGTACGTGCGCGCGCAGAGCAACTACATGGCCCAGCAGTATGACTTGTGCATCGCCGACTTGCAGCCCGCGCTGGACAAGCAGGTTGCTCCTTGTGGTCACGGGGGGAAATCGAACCTGACGTGCGTGCAGCCCGACAACGTGGTGCTGCTGGTGCTGCTGGGCTCGTGCTTCTACAAGCAGCGCAGTTTGAAGAACGCCATGGCCACCTTCAAGCGCGGTGAGGGGTTGCTGCGTCGCGCATTGCGCTGACTGCGCGGCCAGCACACACATTGGCTCCTCGGTGCGCCAAGGTGTATCAGCGTCTGGTGGGTGGCGGCTGGTGCTGTGGCTGGCGCGCCGTCTCAGCGTCCAAGCAGGGAATGCTTCTGTTCGAGAGTGGCAAGTATGACCGCTGCGCAGTCACGCTGTACAGGTGCGACGCGCAGGCCCCTCTTGTTGAATGGCCCTCATACCTGGCAGTGGCCGCGACCACGGCATCTTTGCAACGCGTTCCGGCGAGAAGCTGTTCCAGCTGGGCCGCAACGCAGTGCGCCGGTTGCAGGGGCGTCTGTACACCGACGACAACAGGCTGCACGACCTGACCGACGTGCATGTGTTCTACTCCATCTTTGACCGCCTGCCCATCTGGGACCTGCTGGCTGCCAGTCGCGTCTGCGTGCGGTAACGTGCGCAAACGATCAGTGCCCTCCTCACACGCGCGTGCGTGGCTGCTAGATGGAACTTTGGTGCGCCGCCATTTGGTTGTGCATTTGGGATGTGGCTCAGCCTGCACAGTGTGGGAGCGCTATCGCGAGCGTAGATGGGGCACCAAGTGGAGGGACGAGCTGCTCAAGCTGGAGCGCTGCACCATCCTGATCGAGGGGCCCATCGGCCGGCCGGTCGCTTTGGTGCGTTCTCAATCACTTCCAAAAGCGGTGCTTGCTCATGACTTTGCGCGCAGCTGCACGAAATGCCCGCGTTCACGTTCTTTTCGGAGCGTGTCTCGCTCGATCGCCAGAACCTGTGGAAGCAGTTCATCCAGTTCCTGGCGGTATGCACTGCAGGCGGGCTTGCGTTTGTGTGATGCGCCCCTCCCAACAAGGCCCACGGGTACCCGGACGCCGACGTGCACCATCCTCTGGCTGTGGGTGAGGCTGCGATGCTTGCACTGTTGGTGTGCTGACGGCGCTCCTCAGGCAACACCAAGACGGCGCTGGACTACGAGAGGGCGCTGCACCACCACAATCGATACAGCCGCGCCTACAATGCTCAGCATGCCCTGTTCGGCAACGCCTTCACGCTGTCGCACCTGGTGAGCCCGACCGGCCTGTCGCGCTACAGGCAAACCACGTTTCGGGCCACGACTCGGCAACTGCAGGTGGCGCTCGTCCCCGTGGGCCAGGAGTGGTGCACCCTGTGCTGCACGCCTCGCTCCTCGTTCGCTGATCTCCAGACGTGTTCTGTGCGGCTGCACACTGGCCGCCACGCTTCGCTCAACTGGCTGTGCGTGAACCTCCCGGCCGGCAAGGTCAAGTCGCAGCTGTGCGCCATCTGGAAGCAGGAGTGGAACTGCGCCGAATTCACGAAGCGTGGCTACCATCTCCCAAGCTATTGGTCGTGCTGCGCCACGTCCACGCAAGCTGACGATGCGCGTGAACGTGGCTGCACGGCCACACAGCACCGCGTGCACGGCGGTGTCGAGGGCGTGCTGCAGATTCACGCGGTCAACACGTGCTTCGGAACTGCTCTGAATTTGACCGGCAAGAACCTCTACGTCCACCAGCTCACCGCCAAGAAGCGCGTCGACAGCTGCAATGAGCAGCCCTATGACAAGGAGGATGCGTACAGAAGGAACCCTTGAAAAATCAATGTAATGTCGTCGTCACGATGGTTGCGCGTCAGTGCGCCCCCTGCTGCGTGCTGCTGCGGGGCGGCGGTGGAGGGGGCGCTGGTGTGTGATGCACAGGAGGCTGCCCCAGCTGGCTCGTTCTCAGCGGAAGCGGCGGCGGCGTTGGTGACTCTGTGCTGTGCCGCAGCGGAATGGGCGGCGGAGTTGCTGCTGTTGCTGCTTTGGCAGGCGGCGCCTTCTTCTTCACCTTGGGAGCTGTCGCCTCATCCGCTGTCGCCACTTGGTACGCGCCTCTGGCAATCATCAGCGGCCCTCCAATGATGACCCCAAGAGCGACTGCAAAAAGAGGCTGAGCGCGTGTGCGTCCACTGAACATGCGCACTCACGCTGAGCGCCTCCCTTGGTCTTCTTCTTGCTTTTGGCCTCCTCATCTGCGTGGCGCTGCGCCAGACGCTGGTACTCCTGATCCTGCTGCCGCCGGCGCGCATCTGCATCCAAGTTCAGGTTGGTGCGCGGCGCAGCGCATCCTTCGATTGCCACGGGCGCGGCCTGCACGCTGGCGCGTGGCGACGAAGGGGCGCTTCGGCACTCGCTCCTTGCGGGCACAGGCGGGGCCTCCATCGTCCGCGCCCGCGCCCTGGGCGGAGGTGCAGGCCGTCCATCTGTCGAAGGGACGTGTAACGACGGCGGCCCCTGCTGCATCGCCCGATGCCGGACCCGCAACACACGCCCTCGTCAACGCCGCCAGATCCACGGCCCTCCCACGACCGCCGTTCTTTTGCCAGTGACGCGCTGTTTACAAGCGGAGGGGTGGAGTGTCCTGGCGGACGGCGAGGGGGCGAGGAAAGCGCCATGCA
>CAZYYU010000148.1:0-2522 GCA_964651735.1 uncultured Gammaproteobacteria bacterium
GGTGAAGGGGCGCGAAACGGCCAAAGGTGGAGCACACAAGAACCTGACAGTCTTTGTGGATCTCTGAACCTGCCACGACGCTGAAGGCCTGTTGCAAAAACAGTGAGCGACCCGAAGGCCCGTACAAACAACGCCACCTTGCTCGAGCAGTCGTCGTCTCCTGGACATGCCAGCACTTCGGGAAAGCTAAAGTCCTTTTCCACCGGCGCCTGTCATGGCGGCTTTGAGCAAGCCACCGGGAATGGCACGATGTAACCTTGAGAACGAACTGGAACCCGCACTTGCCGCACTTCATCTCCCGCTGTCGCTCCACGAGCTTCACCTGCCCGCGTGCTGTGAGCACCATGCCTTCTCCTCTGAAACGCAGACCCACCTTCCCAGCGCGAACCACAGTGCCCGAGATGGTCATGAAGCGGCCCACTTCGTTGGAGCGCGGCAGACCGTGCGAGGAGAACACGGGCAAGAACCCATTCATCCGCACGTGCACGTGCTGCTTCAGAGTCAGCGGCGTTTGCGAGCTCTCACTCATCACGGTGCGCTGCGCCTCCACCACGACTTGGTCCCACATGTCCAGATAGCGCTGCGCGTGCTGCAAGAACATGTCGGCGATCTTGTGGCTGCGCCGTTGCAGCTTCTACAGCAGCGCACTGGAATGAGAGGCGCACCACCACTGCCCCCCGCCGCGCGCCTCTTCACGAACCGACATCCTTGGCGAGAGGTGAGCGCGCCTGCACACATGGACAAGGCACGACCCCACTCGACGACGAACGGATGCCACAGCTCCGGGCCGGGCGCGACAAGCAGAGCCAGCAAGTCGTCGCGCATGTCCTGCACCAAGAACTCGTAGAACAGCTGGCCCTCGTTGAGGTCCTCGGCATCCCAGAGCGCCACCTGGCTCTTGCTGTCGCGAGCGCGCATGGGGCGCGTGGGAGCGCAAGGCGGGCAAGAAACGGGTGAGGCTCCCCGAAGAAGGCGGTGCCGCAGGCCCTCCGTCAATGCCGCGAGGAGATGGGGGGCGGGTGCAGACAGGGCCTCTGCACGACGAGGAAAACGCCGGGAAGCGCGCGCAGAAAAATGGCTGCGCTCGGCCCTGGAGTCTGGACTGCAGCTCTAAGACAGGGCAAGGGGGGAGGGGCTGCATCGCTAGGAAGCTGGAGGGGTTTGAGGAGACGAGGCAGAGGGGAATGGCGCAGCCGTCTCCTGCCACGGTGGAACGCGTGCTGAGGCGGAGCCTGGCCGCCGCCGGCAAGCAGAGCAGGTGTGCCACAGCCGCCCTTTGGGCTGGCAAGCGCGTGTCGCCTTCCCTCACCGCTTCCCGCCAGCGGCGCGGCCCCCGAGCAGCCGGCCCCCGCGCCAGCACTGGGGTTCGAGGCACCCAACATGGCTCCGACGGTTGCAACGCCGCCCTTGCTTGCCGCGTCGCGCGCCTCCGCGTTGGATGCTTCACAGAGCAACGCGCCGCCGCTGGTCTCGGGTCCCGCCTCGGGCAAGGGCAGCACGCTGCAACTGCCAACAAAGCGCGCGGCCCGTGGCGGCTTCTACGATGCGACCACGCCCGTGACAAGCGCCAAGCAGCGTATGGTGTCCCTGCCTCGAGATCCCGCGCTCAGTGTTGCCCTCCTTCAGGCGCACGTCCTCCGCCTGTGCAGCCTCTCGGTGGGTTCCGTGTGCACTCTTCATGCAGACAGCTGACTTTGGTGCCTTTAGCTGGCGGCCCGAAGCCCGACGACCTGTTCGATGCTGAGGCACTGGTTGCAATGAGTGCAGACGCTACCACGCGCGCGACCAAGAAACGAATGGCAGATGAGAATCTCGACATTCAGCAAGCCGTCGCGTCTGAACAGGCCCGACACCCAACCACCGTCCTCGCGGTCCAGCAGTCGACGGCAAAGCCGGACGATGAAATCGACTTGGACGCGCTGCTTTCTCTGGCCATGCCGTTGGCCACAGAGTGAGATGCTTGCTTGTGGCCGCAAAAAAGTGGTGCTCACTTGCTGCAGAGCGGATGACGCGCTGCCAAGCAAGCGTACTCGAATGGACCTGGTGCCGGGAGACGATGTTGGCACCCGGCGAGCTAATGACACGTCGACAGTGCGGGGCTCCAGCCCTGCATCCCAACTGCTGGGGCGTGTCAGCACGCCTCCAGCCAGAGTGCAGGGCGCGATTGCTCCGTTTGAAGCTCAGGACGGCGAAGGAGACGCGGTCTCTTTTTCCTTTGACTCTGGCAGGAAGCGTCGAGGTTTTTATGAGACAGCTAGCCATGCTCGCGAGACGCCTGGCGTTCGTGCAGCGTCCAGCGGCGCGGAGCTGACCCCTGTTCGGTGCCAGGACGATGCTAGCTTCTCGTTTGGCTCAGGCCGCAAGCCCGTCATCTCCAAGGAGGCACTGGAGAAATCACGCCGCATCCTGGGTGACGATGACGATGACGCCGGCGCTGGCGGTGCTGGTGGCGCTGGTGGCGAGGCCGGCTTCTCGTTTGGCTCAGGCCGCAAGCCCGTCATCTCCAAGGAGGCACTGGAGAA
>CAZYYU010000148.1:2622-7767 GCA_964651735.1 uncultured Gammaproteobacteria bacterium
CCGGCTTCTCGTTTGGCTCAGGCCGCAAGCCCGTCATCTCCAAGGAGGCGCTGGACAAATCGCGCCGCATCCTGGGTGACGATGACGATGACGCCGGTGCTGGTGGCGAGGCCGGCTTCTCGTTTGGCTCAGGCCGCAAGCCCGTCATCTCCAAGGAGGCGCTGGAGAAATCGCGCCGCATCCTGGGTGACGATGACGATGACGCCGGTGCTGGTGGTGAGTCCAAGGCGAATCCAGCTCCTGCGCGCTTGGATGCTGGAGCGCAAACGCCAGCCCGCAGCGCGCCTGAAGAGGAGTCGGGGTCGGCCTTGCGCCCCAAGGTGCTCGAGTTTGGGAGCGCGCATAAGCCGAAGCCGTCGCAAGACGAGTCACGGAGCGCTGTGGAGACTCCGGCCGTCGCGAAGCGGCTGAGCACGTTGCTCCAGAAGGAGACACCGCAGGCAAGACCACGCCGTGCACCTCCGAGCACGCAGAAGAAGACGCTGCATACCAAGCCGTACCAGCCGCTCACGCGCCGCGCCGTTCCCGCTGTGACTGCTATTGCTGGTGCCGCCAGCAGCGACGCTGAACCTGCAGCCAAGAAGCGTCACGTGGTCGTGTTTGATTTGGACACGGCCCGCTCCACGCGCCTGTCGCTTAAGGAGTTCGCTGGACCTTCAGGGCGCCTGAGGCAGTTCTCTGATGAGGAGTACCACCGCTACGGTGTGCGCGAGGCGACGCTGGCCATGAGCTGCTCCCTCGCTCGTGATCATGTGTTTGGCCCCAACGGCGTGGGCCCTGCCTGGATGCGGACGCAACTGATTGCGCTGGGCGCGGCGGAGGAGCTGCTGTCGCTGGATTGGGTGGAGAACCACTACGCCCTCATTGTGTGGAAGCTTGCGTCCATGGAGCGGTGCTTCCCCGACAAACTGGGCGGGCTCTACCTGAGCAAGGACATGGTGTTGAAGCAGCTGAAATACCGCTACGAACGCGAGGTGAACCGCGCCCAGCGGCCCATCTTGCGGCGCGTGACGGAGCGTGACGACAGCGCGTCTCGCTACATGGTGCTGGCTGTGAGCCGCGTGATAGACCTGGGTGAAGACAGGCCGGAAGTGCCCGACGAGGACGAGGAGAAGGCAGCGGCCGCGTTGTTGGCCTCGTTCGCCACCATCGAGTTGACAGATGGCTGGTACCGCGTGCCCGCCAAACTGGACGCCAAGCTGACGGAGCATCTGGCCATGGGGCGATTGTGCGTGGGGCTGAAGTTGCGCATCTACGGAGCGCGTCTGCAGGGTGCCACCGAGCCGTGCCCGCCGCTGGAGCTGCCGAGCGGCGCGTTCCTGGCGCTCTCGGTGAACGGCACGCGACGAGCCACCTGGGATGCCAAGCTGGGCCTGCACCAGGGGCTGCCGTTTCCCATCAGCATTCGCTCCGTCAAGCCCAACGGGGGCGTGATTCCGCGCATGGACGTGGTGCTGACACGCCGCACGCCGCTCATCTGGCTGGAGAAAGATCCTGCCACGGGCAAGTGGACCAACCACACCGAGCGTGTGGAGCAGCAGAAGCGCGCCAAGTTTCAGGCCGACATGGAGCGCCAGCTGCAAGATCGCCAGCATGAAGTGGTCAAGGCGCAGGAAGCGGAGGACGCTGCGCGCCGGGCGCGGACGCCCAAGTACACGCGCCAACAGCTGGGCCAGCTGGGCACGGATGAGTTGCTGCACGCGTTTCTCAGCCACGGCGCGGGCGTGCTCGAGGCGTTGACGGCGGAACAGCGGGAGGCGGTGCTGGAGGCGCGGGAGAGGATCATGCTGCAGAGGCAAGAGGCTGTGCAGCGCGAGCTGGCGGAGTTGACAGACCAGCTGATTGGAAAGCGCGAGCTGGCGTCGTTTGTGGAGGTGGAGCTGCACGACTGTCCGCTGGTGGCGTGTGTGAATGCGGCGCAGTTGGGCTCTGCGCTGGTGCAGGTGTTCAACCCGCCCGAGGAGCTGCTGGCGGACACGTTGCAGGAGGGCGCGCGCCTGACCGTCTTTGGGCTGGAGCCCAGCAAGTGGCGCCCCGAGGAGGGCGAGCGGCCGCGGCTGCGCACTGGCAAGATGACGCAATGGATGGCGCAGCCAGCGGACACGCCACTCGCGGCCCCGCTGCTGCAGGCCCTTTACCAGCCGCGCCAGTACGTGCCGCTGGCGAGTCTGCTGCCTGGCACCACTGCACCGGGCGCGACCTTTGACTGGCTGGGGTATCTGCTGACGGTGGCGCCCGTGGAAGGCGGCGATGGCGTGTGGACTTACTTCTTGGCCGACGGCCGCGGCGATGACGGCGACGTCATGGCGCTTGAGGCGCCCTCGTCGGTGTTGCGCTTCCAAGTGGGGACCGCACTGCAGCCGCAGATGTTCCGCAACCTGACGTACCGTTCGTTCGACCCGCGGCTGCGGGTACACTCGGTGGTCGCCACGGTGCGCACCGAGCTGGTGAGCAAGATCCCCGAGGACCAGCTGCAGAGCGCTGCACAGTGCCGCGAGCAAGTGCAAGTCGTGGACGCCAAGATGAAGCTCGCGGTGTCAGGCGGCCTGGGACTGCCGACTGGCGGGACGCGTGTCGATCACGAATGTGTGCTGCCGTTTGAATTCCAAGACAAGACGCCGGAGCTATGCGTGGCGGCCATTGTGCAGCCGGTGCTGCAAGTGCTGAGGACGCCGTTTGGCAGCAGCTGCGTGGCGGCCGCCCGTACTGCCGTCGCGAACGCCAGCCCCAGTGATGCGCGAGCCACACCGCGCTCGACGCGGGTGCTGCTCTGTCTGGACAGCGGTGTGGACACCAAGTACTGCAGCTTCGGGCCCGGCTGCCTCAACACGCTGCTGTGCGCGGACACAGCGGAGTGCGCACGGCTGCTGCGCTGGCTGCAGGTGCTGTTGCGCACTGGCGTGTGTGAAGGTGCCGGTGCGGCGGACGCGGCCGTGGGGCGGGCCAGGCATGGGGTGCTGTGCAATCTCAAGCCCGCGGATCTTGCAACGCCCGGCGCCGCCGTGGCCCAGCTCCTCAACGCGGCTGAGGTGGAAGGCGACGGCAGCAGCAGGGGCGGCGGCGCTGGCAGCGTGTCGTTCAGCGCTGATGAGTGGCGGTGCTTTGTGGGGCTGCTGCGCGACGCGCTCTCGTGCAAGCGTTGGGAGTTCACCCTTGTGCGGCGTGCGAGCGCAGCGCCTGTGCACGGCTGGGCGGCGCCGCAGTTTGATGTGACAGGCGTGCAACCTGCACTGCTCGCCCCAGGTCGCTCATTCTTGGCCGCGTGCTCGGCGATGGACGCGCTGACGGCCGCGCACAAAAACAAGTGAACGGCGTGGAGAGGGTTGCGCTTGGGGGGAAGGTTCATGCGCTGAGAGGCGAATGCAACCCGAACTGCTGGGCGCGGTGGCCATCACGCTGGCGCTGCTCAACGCGTCTAGCGTGGCGGGGCTGCTGATCTACGGTGAGGCCTGCGCAGGCGGACGCGTGGACGATGACGCTTGCAACAGGGCTGTTCCTGTTCAACCTCGGTGAAGGCCAAGAGCCTCGCTGGCCGCTCCTGCTGGCTGTGGACATGAGCTTGCAGCTGTTCCTGAGCTTGCTGCAGCTGGTGATGGCGTCCATGACTTGGAAGCTGCGCAGCGACGACGCGGACCCGCCGCTCTTGGCTGGGGTGCAGCGCGCAGGTCTCTTTTGTGTTGCGCGACGCCGCGTGTGGCATTGACCTGCTGCCTGCTGCAGTGGTGGTCATTGTGAGCCTGCAGCTGGTGGTGTTTGTCATGTACGGCCTGGTCAACGACTATGTGCTGCATCGCATCGAGTACCAAGTGTGCTGTGCTGTGGTCGTGCTGCTGGTGCTGGCGCTGCTGTGGCGCGTGTGGCACATGGACATGTTAGCACATCGTGCGGTCATGCTGCGTGTGGCTGCGCTGTTTGACATGGTGGCCCTGCTGCTTCTCGGAGGTTGGCAGCGGCGGCGGCGTGTGCTGCGAGTGTTTCACAGCATTTTTCCAGCGTTCGCTGCGCTCAAGGTCAACCAGTGCATGGACGCCAGGGCCACGAGCAGCCCCGTGTTCGTGGCGTTGGTGATGGGGGACAGTTGGCTTGCGCTTGTAAGCGCAGGGCTGTGTGGTGTGGGGCTGCTGCACGTGACGTGGCTGTGGGCTGCGGCCCAGCCCCCTGACGCGGGTGACTCCATCAACCCCATCGACGTGGCGTGCGTGGAGCACATCCAGTGGTGGAACGCTGCGGTGGCAGGTGAGCGATGCGCACAGCGCTTGGTGGTGGTTGGTCCAACGCTGCTGCTGCTCTCAGTGCTGGGGCTGCTGGGGCCGCCCGTGTCGGTGCCGTGCTTGGCGTCATGCTTGCTGGCCGGAGCCACCGTGCACAGTCGCATTCCGTCAGCCAGTAACAAGCGCGACATGTTCTATCCCGTCAAAGGTACAAACACGGCGCGCGTTGTTGGCACAGCTGACCGTTGTTGGACCAGAGGGCCAAGATCGTTTCAACATAGACTATTAAGAATTCATTGTTCTCTGTTGATCCCGTCGCTGCAAGCGAGCGGGCGGCGTGTGCAGAGGGGAGAAGGAGTGGGTTTGTGGCTGATGGGGTGGGTGGTTGTGGCGCATGGCGGATAAGTGGAAGCGGGCGCACGAGAAGCGAGCAGAGACAAGAGCAAAAGAGCGCAGCGAGAGGAGGCGGAGAGTGAGGGCGGCAGGAACGGAGAGGAGAGGACAGGTGGAGGATGAGGGCGGACATGGAGCGACGAGGCGGATCGTGGGGTCGTTGCGGCCCAGCTCCCCCAACAGCTTGCATCGGTGCTGGACGCAAGAGAGGAGCGGCGCAACGTACCTCCCGTGTTTTCGGTGCACTGCAAGCACACACGCCGCGTTGCCGCAACCACACCAGCCCCCAACCCATACCCACCAGCCATCAGCCCCCCAGCCCCCAAGCAGCTGCCGGAGACAAGCGCTCCGTCCTCCCACTCACCCACCAACCCCCCAACCCAGCCCTCTGCCCCGGCCCCGGCCCCTGTCCCGACGTTGCAACCACCGCACGGACCACGGCCTGGACACCCGCCCCAACCCGACCACCATCACCACCCCCACCGCCCCCCCCCCCCCAAACACACGCACGCCCGACCCGCATCACTGCAGCGAGCCCGAG
>CAZYYU010000149.1:0-7714 GCA_964651735.1 uncultured Gammaproteobacteria bacterium
TTCACTTCTTGGTCAGGATCTTGGCAGACTGCGCCGCCTTCAACGTCTGGCGCATGCTGGTCGAGATGCCCTGGCAGCTGAGAGTGGCGGCGTCAGCAAAGAGCGCCACACACACGCACGCGCGCGCGCGCGCAAAGCAAGCGCTCACCAGGCCACCAGCTGGTTCTCAGCCGTCTTGTCCTTGCTGACGCCCAAGTCCGCGGCCTTGACCGAGGCAATGATCTTGAGCTGCGTGGAGAAGGACGCGAGGGCCGTGGTGCCCGTGGACAGCTCGTTGCGCACGCTGCCGTCCGTGCACCCGTCGCGGCGCTTCTGCGCGTACTCGATGATGTCCGACTTGACCAGCGCGGCAATGTTGCGGGCGCGCAGAATGATCTCCTTGCGGTTCATCTCGCGCGCGGCCTGCGCCAGCTTGCGCATCTCCTCAGCGATGCGCAGCGCGGCCGCCACGATCTCGTCGTCAGCGTCCCACTCGCCGGCGGCGCTGCGGATGGAGCGCGACGCGGCCTCGATCTGGTCCTCGAACGACTTGAGCGAGCTGGAGGCGTCCTTGACGGCCTGCACGCCCTTGTCCACGGCGTTGTTGGCGTCGCGCACGGCGTTGCGCAGCTTGTCGGAGCGCGCGGGGTCGTTGGGGTCGTCGAGGTAGCTGTTCATGGCGTTGACCAGGTTCTTGTTCTTGTCCACCAGGTCGCGCGACACCTCGCGCAGCTTGGTGCCCGACACGGCCGGCATGTCCTTGTCCGACGCCTTGAGGTAGACCAGCTCCGTGAACTTGGCCATGCGGCGCGACGCCTCCGTGGTGTTCTCGGCGTTGGGCTCGTCGTCCTTGCCCGCGAACGCGCCCACCTCGTCGATGACCTGCTTGGACAGCGCGGCCGACGACTCCACCTCGGCCTCGGACACGGCGCGCGGCGGCTGGTTGAAGTCGGCCTTGGTGAAGACGGCGCGCGGGCGCAGCGCGTTGAACACCGCGTCCAGGTCGCCGTCAATGGCCTGGCCCTGCTGCTTGAGCGCCTGCACGTTGCGCGGGTTGCTGGGGTCGTCAAAGTAGCGGCGCGTGGCCGGGAACAGGTCCTTGTTGTCCTTGCCCAGCTTGTCGATGAGCTGGTCCGCCTCGCGGCCCTTGTCGCCGGCCACGTCCTTGGCGCGCGACTGCGCCAGCAGCTTGAAGCGGTTGGTGTCGTCGCCCGACTCCTTGGTGCGGTCCGCGGTGGTGGAGGGCGCGGCCGTCTCGAACTTCTGCTGCTTGTCCAGCGACGCCTTGGCCTTCTCGTAGGCGCGGCGCAGCTCCTCCATGGTGCACTTGGGCGGCACGCGCGTGTCAAAGTTGGGGTCGGCCAGCTCGGGCGCCACCTCCTTGAGCACGTCGTTGGCGATGCGCTCCAGGTTGGCCAGCGAGTCGTGCAGCTCGCCCTGGCGCGGCAGGCTGGCGGGGTCGCCCAGGTACTGCTCCGCGGAGCCCACCATGGCGTTGTTGGCGCCGGGCAGCTCGCGCTCCGCGTTGTTGAGCGCGCGCGCCAGCTCGCGGTTGGGCGTGGTGTCGGCAACTTTTTTGACCTTGTCGTACAGGTCCACGGCCTTGCTGGACGTGGTGGTGGCGTTGTCGGCCGTCTGCTGCGGGCTGTGGTCGCGGAACTTGTCCGTGGACTGCGCGGCGCGGATGAGCTGGCGCGCGGCCTCGGCAATGTCGCGGTTGGACACGGCGCCCAGGTTCTGGCGCCCGACCTCGGCGCGCGTGATCTTGGGCCGGATCTTGGCCATGATCTCGTCCACCAGGTCCTTCATGGTCTTGCACGAGCCGTCCAGGTTGCGCGCCTTGGCGGGGTCCTTGCGGTCCGCCACGAGCTTGTTGGTGTCGCCGATGATGGCGTCGTCGGCGCGCACCAGGCGCTTGCTGGCGTCCTGCAGGTAGCTCTTGAGGGCCGGCACAATGTTGCCGTACTCGTCCACCATCTCGGCGAACGTCTGCGCCAGCACCGACTCGTCCTCGGTCTTGCCGCACAGCTCGGCGGGCGTCAGCTCGCGGTGCTGCTCCACCTCGCCCACGGCCTTCTTGAGGCGCTCCGCCATCTCCTCCAGCGTGCTGGGGTTGACGTTGCGGCGCGCGCCCTCGCGCGCGGCCTGGCGGCGCGCCTGGCGGTCAATCTCGCGCCAGATGCCGTCCAGCACGTCCAGCAGGTACTGGCACGAGCCGTCCAGCTCCTGGGCGTTGAAGGGGTCGTCGGGGTTGCCCAGGTACGAGTTGGTGGTGCGCACCAGGTCCTTGTTGCCGTCGTGCAGGTCGTTGCACGCCTTGAGCAGCTTCTCGGCCATCTTGCGCACCGGGTCCTCGCGCGAGCGCGCGCGCAGCTGCTCCGCGAAGATGGCCACCTTGCGCGACGCGTCCGTGCTGTTCTCGGCCGTCTCCTTGGGCAGGTGGTTGGGGAAGCCCTTGGTCTTGACGACGGCGGCGCGCACCGCCTCGTAGGACAGGCGCAGCTGGTCGTTGGTGAGGCCGCCAAAGTTCTGGCCCGCCAGGTCCTCGGCCGTGGTCAGCTTGGCCTTGGGGAACAGGCCGTCCATGATGTCGTCCACCAGGTCCAGCAGCGCCTGCGTGGCGCCGTGCACCTCGTCCGAGTTCTTGCGGTTGGGCTCGGCGATGTAGTCGTTGGAGCCGTCCACCATGCGGCGGTTGCCCGTCTCCAGCTTGGGCGCCGACTCCTTGAGCTTGGCCGCCACGCGCGGGCGCTGGTCGATGGCCGCGCGCTTCTCCACCATCTGCTTGAACACGTCCACCTTCTTGGACGCGTCGCCCGTGTCCTTGGCCAGCGCCTCGGCCGGCTCCTTGTCGTGGTCGTTCTTGACCTTCTTCACGGCGCGGCGCACCTCGTTGGCCATGTCCTCCAGCGTCTGCGGCGTCACGTGGTCGCCCTTGAAGTCGCCCTGCGCCATCTGCACCTTGGGCTTGACCTCGCGGATCACCTCGTCCAGGAACTTGTCGACCTCGGCGTTCTTGTCGTGCAGCGCCTTGCGGTTGGCGGCCGAGTCGGGGTTGTCGATGAGCTCGTTGGTCTGGCCCACGAGCACGTCGTTGTAGCCACGCAGCTTGTCGGCCAGGCCCTGGATCTTGTTGCGCTGCGCGGGGCGCTCCTGGTCGCTGGCCAGCTTCTCCAGCATGGCCGAGACCTTCTCCAGCTGCTTGCCAGTGTCCTCGGCATCGCGAACAATGTCCTTTGAGAGAGAGAAAGAGAGAGGTCAGAAGAAGAAGAAGAAGAAGAAGAAGAAAAAAAGGGAGGGCATCAGAGTCAAACCTTGGGCTTCTTGTCCTCGAACTTGTCGTCGCGGCGCAGCTTCTCCTGGCCGATCTTGGCCTCGCGCTCAATGTCCTTGGGCGTGACGGGGCCCGTGTAGCGCGTGCGCTCGGCGGGCTTGGCCTGCGGGCGGATGGCGGCCATGATCTCGTCCACGCGCTGCTTGGTGTCCTTGGTGGCGGCCTCGAGGTTGCGGCCCTTTTGCTGCGAGTTGGGGTCCGCCACCTGCTCGTTGGTGCGGTCGATGACGTCGTCGCGCGCCTTGTCCAGCGCCACCACGGCCTGCTCCAGCTCCTTGCGCAGCTCGGGGTTGCGCTGGTTGCGCGCGCGCTCCTTGACGGCCTCGCCAAAGTTGGCGGCCTTCTGCGCCGTGTCCACGGCGTCGCGCACCGTCTCCTGGGGCGCGTTGGTCTTGTACTGGTCCTCCACCTTCTGCGCCGCGCGCTTGACCTCGTCGGCCAGGCGCTGCAGCTCGGCGGGCGTCAGGTTGCCGGGCGAGCGGCCCTGCGGCTTCTCGGCCTTGGGCATGATGGCGGCCAGCACTTCGTCCACCAGCTTGTCCAGGTCCTTGGTGGCGTCCTTGAGCTCGTCGCCGCGGCGCTTGCTGTCGGGGTCGAACAGGTAGTTGTTGGTGGTGTCGGCCAGGCGGTCGATGGCGGGGCGCAGCTTGCGCGTCAGGTCGTTTAGCGTGTTCTTGAACGCGGGGTTGCGGCTGTCCTGGGCCAGCGAGTCCACCATGTCGGTGAACTTGTCGGCGCGGCCGATGTTGTCGTTGGCCTCGGCGGCCAGCTCCTTGGGCGTGGCGTCCTCGATCTGGTGGCGGATCTTGTCGTCGGAGCGCTTGATGGCCTCGCCCAGCTCCTTGATGGACTTGGGGTCCACGTTGGCGTAGTAGTTGCCGTTCTGGCGGTTCTTGCCCACGTCGCCCGGGTTGAGCTCCTTCATGGCCGCGCGGATCTCGTCCTGCAGCCCGTTGATGTCGGCCAGCAGCTCCTTGTCGTTGCGCGCGTTGGGCTCGGCCAGGTAGCGCTCGCAGTCGTTGATCATGTTGTCGTTGCCGCGCTTGATGTTCTTGACGTGCTGCTGCAGCGCCGCCTTGAGCTTGGCCAGGCGCATGGCGTCGGCCTTGGTGCCCAGGCGGTCGTTGAACAGGTCCACGGCCTCCACGGCGTACTGCAGCGCCTGCACCGTCTCCTTGGGCGTGTAGCGCGGGTAGCCCTTGAGCTGCTCCAGCATGCGCAGCGCGTCGTCGGCCAGGCGCTGCAGCAGGTTGCGGTCAATCTGGTCCGCGGGGATGCTCTTGGGCATCTGGCGGTTGCGGATGTGGTCCAGCTTGGGGTCGATGGCGTCCAGGATGGTGTTGACCTCGTCGATGACCTTTTGCGCCGTGGCCGTGTACAGGCCCGACTCCTTGGCGCCCGCGCCGGTGGCGGCGCTGCGCTGGGGCCCGGACGCGGCCGCGCGCTGGTTCACGGCGTTGGCCTCGCCCAGCAGACCCTGCGTCACGGCCTTGAGCTGGCCCACGGCGCTGCGCAGCTGCTCCTTGGCGCGCTCGTCGCTGGGGTTGTTGTGCGCGGCCTTGCCGGCCGCCACCACGTCGCCCACCGCCTGCTTGGCCTTGTTGGCCTGCTGCGTGAGCTCCGCCGTCTTGCTGGCGTCGCCCGTCTTCTCCACCATGTGGTTCACGCCCTGCAGCAGCTCCTTGACGGCGTCCGTCATCTCCTTGGCCGCGGGCACAAAGTTGCTGGTGCCGGGCGCGGCGGCAAAGTCGGAGGCGCCGCGCTCGGTGGCGGCGGTGGCGGAGCGGATGGCGGCCACGTCGCCCTGCAGGCCGCCGTCCAGCGACAGCGACGCGGGGTTCTTCTGCGTCTTGAGGTAGTCGTTGCAGTCGCCCACGAGGTTGCCGTTCTCGCGGTTCAGCTTGTCGCACGAGTTGAGCAGCAGCGGCTTGAGCGACTCGTTCTCGGGCTGGTACGCGTACACGGTGCACATCTCGGAGAAGTTGGCGATGCGCGCCGACCCGATGCTGCCGTCGTTGATCACGTCCTCCACGCTGAGCTGCGGGTGCTTCTTGCACTTGTCCATGGCCTCGATGACCTTGCGGCCCGCCTCCTTGATGTCGCGCTTGGTGTAGGGGCCCTTGTCGCGCAGCTGGTCGTAGGGGCGCGCCTCGGTGAGCGTGGCCTTGTTGCCCGAGTTGAACAGGTCCTCGATGATGCGGTACGCGTCCAGGTCCTCGGGGCGCTTCACGTTGCCCAGCACCTCGTCGATCAGGTCGATGAGCTTGTCCGTGGTGCCCACGAAGCCGGTGCGCGGGCGCTGCTCGCCGGGGTTGGTGATGACGCCGTTGGCCTCGTTGACCAGGTTCTGGTTCTCGCGGTTGATGTCGTTGAAGGCGCGCAGCAGCTTGGCCTTGAGGTCGGGGTCGCTCTCGGCGCCCACGCGGCCGCCCACGAACGTGTTGAACTGCATGGTCTTGCTGGACGCGTCGCCCGTGTCGTCGGCCAGCGTCTTGAGCTTCTGGCGCAGCTCGTCGGGCGGCAGCGTGGCGTGCTTGCGCGCCTTGCGCAGCGCGGCCTTGGCAGCCTCGCCGGCGCGGCGCAGGCGCTTCTCCTCGGCGCCGTAGATGACGACCAGCAAGCGCGACGTCTGCTCGCCAATGGTCTTGGTGGACTCGACCAGCTTGCGCCAGCCGCGCGCGCGGTCGCTGTCCTTGTACAGGATGCTGATGGTCTCCTTGACCAGGTCCACGGCCTTCTCCACGTTGCGAGCGCACTCCAGGATGGGGTGCTGAATGTCTGCGGGCGAGGCGAGTGGGCGGGGGGCCGGGGGGCAGGGACGCGCAAAGCACGCACGCACCAGGGAAATCCTTGTAGTCCGTGGCAGCAACCTCGCGCGTGATGGAGATGAGCGTGTGCGAGGTCTCCACCACCACGTCGGCGTGCTTCCTCAAGTCGGGCCCGGGCACGGCATTCTCCTCTTGCAGGGAGATGGACTTGAGGATGAAGGCCGAGATGGCATCGGCGCTGCGCGTGCGCGTCAGACATTTGAATTGCGAGCGCAAGCACGTGTGCGGCCGCGCAGCACCAGCACGCCCCCGAGCAGAGCAGCGCGCGAGAGAGAACGGGCGGGACAGCAGGCGAGAGCGAAAAAAAAGAGAAAAAACAGCGCGTCGTGCGCTTGGCCGTGCGCGCCGCGCCAAGCAGCAACGAGTTGTGCGGGGGACAGCAAGCGCGCCCGTGCCGAGGCCGCGAGGCGGGGAAGAAGAAAAGCTGCGAGCTCGGCCAGCCATGCGACGCGACGCGCAGGGCAGGGTGGTTGCGCGTGGGTTGGGCAAGAGGGAGCGGCTCACAAAATCTCGATGATCCTGCAGCGGGAGGGGGAGCGGTGAGAGGGGCAAGGTGAAAACCCAAAGGCAAGCCACGTACTGCTCCATCGTGTACTCACTGACCACACACCCCTCCACGCAGGCTCAGCTTCAAGCGTGGCGCAGTGAAAAACGTGCACCGCGCCGAGGGCCTGACCGCGTGGTTCGACGAACCATGGATGAGCGCTTCGCCCCGTTTGAGCGCCACGACGTGGCCGTGACGTCGTCGGCCTACGAGTTGGTGCGCACGGTGTTGATGACTCCGCTGGCCCCGCTGCGCGCGCTGTGGATGGTGTGCTGGCTGGCCTGGTACTCGGGCGTGTGCTGGCTGGCCCTGCGCGGCGTGGACGACACCCCGGCGGGGCGCGCGCTGCTGCAGACGGGTTGGCGCAGCTGGCTGCTGTGGACGGGCCACCTGGCGGCCAAGATTGCGCTGCTGGGCTCGCTGGGCATGTGGGTGCACGTCACACCCGACTCGGACTGGGGCACGCGGGACGCCAACGGCGAAAGAGCGCAGGTGCGTTGTTGTTTGTTTGTTGTCGGGGGCCTGCCGTTGACGGCGGGGCGGCGCAGATCTGGGTGAGCAACCACGCGTCGTACCTGGACGTGGTGGTGCTGCTGGCGGGCGTGTTCCCAACGCTGGGCTTCGTGGCCAAGCGCAGCGTCTGGGACATACCCTTCATCGGTGCGGCTGCAGTGGGCGGCCCGCGGCAGCGCTGACGTGCGGGCCACAGGCGTGTGCGCCAAGGCGTGGGGCTGCGTGCCGGTGGACAGGGAGCAGAACTCGGGCAGCGCCGTCATCTCGCGGCTGGTGGAGCGCGCGCAGCACCCCGAGGACAACCCGGTGGTGGTGTTCCCGGAGGTACCGGGCCGGGGGCCGGGGTGCAGGGCCGCTGAGCAGCGGGCAGGGCACCACCAGCAACGGGCGCTACGTGACGCACTTCCACCGCGGCGCGTTCGTGGCGGGCCGCGCCGTCAAGCCCATCCTGCTGCGCTACCCGTCCGCGCGCTTCAGGTGCACTCCTCCCTTGTTCGTCGTGCTTGTTGTTGTTCG
>CAZYYU010000150.1:0-7710 GCA_964651735.1 uncultured Gammaproteobacteria bacterium
GGCGCGGCTGCGCTCTGAATCTCATGGGAAGCAGCGTCCTCATCCGCATGCCGGCGCACTGTCGCGCCAACGTGCACTCAAACGCGCAGCAGTACGTGCACTACCTGGAGTTTGACTGCAGCAGCAACCAGGAGCGCGTGACGGCTTCAGTTGAGCACCAAGTTGTGTGGTTCTGAAAAAAGGGGGAAAGGGGCTTGCTTGCCGCCATGAGCGTCCTTGCCACAGTGTTGCTGGTGTTTCTCTGGTGGGTCTCAAGCGGCTACTTCAACCTGTCCGCGAAGCTGTGCTTGGCAGCGGGAGTGGATCCGCTCGTCGTGACGTTTTGGACGATGGCCGGTGGCGCAGCGTTGTCCTTTGTGCTGCTCTCCACGCGCGTCTCTGAGCTGTCACGCCTCTCGCCTGCAAAAACGTGCGCACTCGTGCTGTTGCACGCGGTAGCCAACGCTGCAACCACGTTTGCGCTGTCAGGCTCGTCGGTGGAGTTGGTGCACACGCTCAAGGCTCTGGAGCCGTTTTTTTCGGCTGTGCTGGTGTGGTTCACCGGCGCCGGCGCGAAGCTGTCTCTCGGGATGGCTGTGGGGATTGTCACTGTGGCAGCTTCATCGGTTCTGACGGCGTATGGGGAAGCGACATCGGTCTTTCTCGCTCGCGGGGTTGGGGCGGCCATGGTGTCCAACGTCGCGTTTGCCACGCGCAACGTGTTGATGAAGGGCATGCAGGACGCCGAACCGGAGCTCGCGCCCCTGCTGCAGTTCGTCATGTATGCAGGGAGCGCCCTCGTGCTTGCGCCGGCAATGGTCTTCTCGGGAGCCATTGAGCAACCGACGCTGGTGTCGCACGTGGGGGCGCTGCTGGGGTGTGCAACTGTGCTGCACTTCTTGTACACGACTTTTTCGCTGGCCGTGCTGCAGCATCTGGATGCGCTGTCGCACGCCGTTGTGAATGTGCTGAAGCGCGTCGTCGTGGTGCTGCTCGCTGGGTTCTCACTTGGCAGCCTCTCTGTGCGGTCCACGGTCGGCATCAGTGTCGCGTCTGTGGGTGTGGGCATTTTCAGCATTTCGCGGGCGCTGCAGCACAGGCATCACAAGAAGGCTGCTGATGGGCCTCGCGTTCTGTCACCCTTTCGTGCAGCTGTGCTTACGTTGCTGCTGGTTGGAGTTGTGTCCTTGATGACATCGATCAAGAAGACTGGTGCGGCGGCGGATGAGAGGCACCACGCGAGCACAACCCCTTCTTCGTCCACATCCACGTCGTCCACATTCACGTCCACGTCCACGTCGACGACCGCTGCTGGGGGGACGCGGCTGCCCGACGATCCGCTGGGTGCTGAAGCCATGGTCCGCTTGTGGGAGAGAACTTGCAGCAGCGGCGGCGGCGGCTCTCATCGCGCACGGCCACTGAACGCATCGAGCAAGTTTGACAAGTGCGCGTTCAACTTGAAGCCTTGGAGCCAGCTGACGAAGCGCTCGCTGCGCGGCTACCACATGTCTTGGGTGCCTCGCAACAACTCTGGGGACGAGCTTGTGACGCACGTTTGGCACCTGCTGGTCGCTGACGCCATTCGCGAGATGAAGCACGTCCCAGTGAGCACGAGCTATTTGGAAACGCCAGATCAAGTGACGCGCAGCGAGAAATGCGGCTTTGACTTTGAGGCCGGTGTGTACCACTTCTTCGTGTGGGGCGGCGGATCTCTGCTGGATTGGGTGATGGACGACTACTGGTGGAAGGAGCTTCAGGCTGTGCGAGGCGACAAGCCTTCCATTTACTTGAATTCCCCAGGGACTCAGCAGCCGCAAAACTTCCGCAGCGAGACCATGTCCACGAGAATTGGAAGCGTCTTGAACGGCTCCTTCGCTGCTGGGGGCGTGCGCGGCTTTCTGACCAGAGAGGCTGCGGTGGGCCCCTACGCTTCCATGCTGCAGTCGCTTCCTGTGATTGGCGACGTTGGGCTGCTTGCCTCCAAATACTACGGGGTGGATAATGCGGAGGCCTGGGTGTCGTCTCGACTGGGTGCCGAGTTGCTGAATCCAGCATACCCGCTGCTTGTGTTTGACTCGTTTGGCCTTTGGCGTGCTCCGGTCAACCGTCAAGTTTATGCAGAGGAGTTGGGAAAAGTGCTGCGCACGCACACCATTGTGTTGGTGGCAATGAGCGACTTTGCACAACATCGCCTGACTGCCGAGGTTGTGTTCGAGTTCTGCAAGGCTCACATCAACAACACTGAGCTCACCAGCCGGCTCTTCATGCGCCAGCTGCATTCCAGAGAGAGCATCCCCGACTTGGTTGCGCTGCTCAAAGTGGCCAAGGCGGCGGTGGTGGCCAAGCTGCACGCTGGGGTGATTGCGGTCAGCGTTGGCACGCCGTTCCTCTACCTGCAGCACCCGTATCGCGACAACGTCAAAAGCGACAAGGACAAACGGTTCTGGAAGTCCCCTGAAGCGCGGCGCGAGGGAAGCAAGTTCCTGGACTTTCTTTCCGTCATCCAACTTCCCCCTTACTTGCCCTGGATGACGTGGCCCGGTGACATTGCTCGGAATCTCGACGTTCTTTTGCGGCACCGCGAGGTTTACACGGCTGCGTTTCGTGAGGTGACCGCCAGGGTCGCGGATTTTCATGCGCACGAAGCTCGCAGGTTTCTCCTCCACCTCGCTGGCGCCCACCCAGCCGAGTTCCGCGATGTGTTTTGCTCCAAACACGTGGCTGTGCAAAATGTCGTGTTTGCAGAGAGGAGTTTGGTGATGCTCTCACCCGGTGATTAAACAAAGGAAGAACAACACCCGTGTTGCTGGAAGCACAGAATTTGTACCGGGTGTTTAGCGAGAGGGGCAACAGGGGCATGGTTGGCGCACGAATCTTGGCGAGCGTGCTTGTTATCGTGCTTGTTGCTGGACTTGTTTTTACCGGTGCTATCGACGAGCTCTTCCAAACCACGCCCCCGGCGGTCGTGTTGTCGCAAGAGCCGAGAACACTTCTTGTGATTCAAGGCCAGTACCGCACGTTCGACTTGACCGTGTATAGCATTAGGCAGCACTTGATCTTGACCCACAGTCCATGCGACGTGGTCCTTGCTCTCGACTGTGCCGAGTCCGATGTGTCTCAGCACGTGCTGGACGTGCTCCAGCCGTTCCTCGTGGCTTCCTTCTTTGACCTTGGGCGCCAGAGACTGAAAGGCGCAATTGAGTTCGCGCAAGTTAACTACGCCTTGGAGCGTGTCAATGTGTCGACGTATGAGTTCATCCTCAAGACCAGAACAGATGTTTTCATTCGCCACCCAATGGACTTTCGCGTGGCATACGGGCTCTCGAACTTCAGGACCGCATGGGAGGACTTTGAGCGAGGTCGTACACGGAACCTGACCTTGGACCGGGCGTTCAGTGCTTGGTTCTTGACAGGAGGAGGAGCTGTCTTGTTTTGGTCGCAGATGGTTGATCAAGAACACGCTATGGCCTGGGCACCAATTTCTTCAAGGACCGCGGCCAAAAGCCTGCTCCGTGACAGCGCAAGAGTGTCAGCAGAGTCCGCAGAGAGAACTGCGGCTAGTGTTCAGCCAAGAATCCAAGACCTCGCCAAAAGGCACCACCTCTGCTATGTTGTTGGCAGCACTTGGGTGCATTTTTGCCGGACGCAGGACTACTTCAGGCTCCAACGAGCTCTTGTCTCGTTATGGGGCCAGTTATCGTGGTTGGAGCATGGCTATAACGTGAGCTTCCGAAAGCATGAAAAGACAGTCACGGAATCCCACCTTAGGCTTGCAGCTTTGAAGCTGAACATTTCCTTTGTGGATTTGCGCAATATTATCGATTACGGGGCTTCTTTTTGGAAGAAATGTTCTGCAGGATTCACTTTCTTTTCCAAGCTGAGTCGGTTATTTGCATTCATCCTGAGGCCAGCGCAGGCTCGGCTGGGGCCCTTTTTAGAAAGTGGTGATTGTGCAACAACTTTCCTCAACATGTCGAAAAAGTTGCAATAGACTGTGGGAAAGGACTGCCGCTGGGCGTCTGGCAAGCCGTTTGGCCTCGATTGCCGACAAGTCTAGACCCACCACAAAAACAAGAAAAAGAATTAAAAAAGAGGAGATGAGGTCCAGTTATTGAAACAGTCTTGGATGTGTTGGAATGCTGTGCCTTCTGGGCCCCACCAGGCCGCTCTTTCAACTGCCTTTGTCTTGTTTGCTGCAGGATTTCTTCTCGCCATTCGGTGGGCCTCAAGCTCTCAGGGCCTTGGAGGAATTTGCACAATGAGGGTCTTGGCGTGGTGGCTGCTGACTGTATCTCTGCTCTTAAGCAGTTGCGCCTTCCTCCTTTGGCTCTCAGTGTCACCTTCAGCGTGCCATTGCGAGCTCTGGCCACCCAAACTCCAAGACCAACTCCATGACTGCAGTACAAAGGAGGCCTTCATTCTCGTGCTTGCTGGCGCCCGTGAGTTCTCGGAGAAAGAACTCTATGGTGACCGTCGCAAAATGTTTCTTTATCTTTGGATCAACTATCAAAGAGCACACGACCTCGGTTATCAACTGATTATTGCGCATAACAATGTTCTTCCCAAAGTTTTTGTTCAGAGGCACACAACGTCCTGCGTCAAGTTCCAGAACTTCTCTTTCCACTTCACACACCCACGAGCTGTTTACAATGCACGCTTTTTGGGCGTCCAGCAAGTTCTGGAAAGCCATAGCCTCGACTTTGTGCTGCACATGGATATTGATTCATTCTGCCTAAGGCACCCCTTTAACGAGTTTGGACGGCCCCCGTACGTGCTGGTGTACCTGCCAAGAACAGAGCCTGAAGCGTTTCATTTGCAAAGACAGATCGATTCATGTTTTCCTTGGTTTCATTTGAATGCATCTCATCTGTGGTCTGTTCCAAGTGCAATGTTTGGCGGCGAAGCAAATGCTGTGCGAAAGCGGTTGCGCCATGTCAACAGTCTTCTTCAACGAGGTCCAAATGCTACATGTGACATGGGAGTGATGGCTGTCTCCTACGCTTTGGACCCCCCTCTTTCTTTTGAAAGCCAGAACGCGTTTGATCGACAGTCAGCATGCCGCCATGGCCTGGGGTCTTTCATTCATCCAACTTCAGCAATGTTCAGAACCTGCCTCTCGCTCATTCGTGCGAACCGCACTCATGTCTTCTCTCTGGAGGGTGACCGCATCGTGTGCCGAGAGTGATCAGCGCAGCTGGAGAGCCAGACGGCCAGCAGTCGGCTGCATAACCCTTTCCTGACGGGAAGAGAACGACATAAACCAAACAGCCGAATTACTTTGAGTGATGGGGCTTCTTACTCGTTGCACCCTTGGAGCGCTGCTTGCTGTGACCACTCTCATCTTGGTGAACGTGGCCAGTGTTGCCTTGAGCTTGAACGCTGCTCGCGAAGAGAGGAACTTGCGTGCTGAGGCAGAGTTACTATTTAAGAGTTGGCAAAATGCAGTCGAGCAGCAAGTCAAGAGGTCCCTGCGCCGGCACAAGTTCGAGCTCATCCCGAGCATGGAAAAGTATCGCCTTGGCGCAAACATGACCAAAGGTGACATACGGGTGTTGCGTCTTCAGCACTGGGTGCAGAGATGTGGGTTGAGCCATTGGTTCAGCAGAGATACTCCCACCTACTTTGATATTCAGGATGCCGTCTCTATCTTTGAAGAGCTTGAGGACTCGCAACAAGCTGAGCATCCAATCATTTTTGCTCAGAGCCAGTCGATGTTTGCTACCCGAGTACTTGTTCCAGATTATGTCTTCTTGGACGAAAAGTACCTGTATACGGCCAAAAACGGCTCCTTCAATCGTGATTGCGTATCATTTCGTGGGAGGTTGACTGGTGGGGAAGTCATTCGGAACCGACGGCTCTTGATGAAGTTGATGTCACAAGGGGACGATTTTTTTGACGTCAAGGTTTTGCGCGTGGCAGAGCATGATGCACAGTTTCGGATGATGAAACACTTGCTTGAGACGGCTCGTCTGGAGCCCAACACATCTTGCAGGTACCAGCTGGACATTGATGGGCACGGAGCGACGTATAAGGCCTTTGCTTGGCAACTTAAGTCTCAGGGGGTCACGCTCAAACTGTGCTACCCGCATTTCATCGAATGGTGGTATAATGCGGTGGTTGATCAATTTTACTGCTGCGTCGGGCTTGGTGATGCCAGTGCCTTCAAGCTTGCTGCTCGAGCCTGCAGAGTGGACGCCGATTTGAAGGCGCATTTCATGGACCTCCTGTTTCCTGTGAATCGCACAGACATCATTTGTTGGTACCTCAATTTGGTGAACAAGTACCTGCCTTCTGCCTAGGCATGTTTTTGTTTGATGAAGGTGTCCGCGTGGAGAAAGTTCCACACCGAGTAAATTCCCATGTGAGGGCGCAAGCCGGGAGCAAGCCAAGGCGTTGGTGGGCAGCGGAGGTTTCGCACATGCACACGGTACCGCGTTGGCGGACATATGTTGAACGATCGCTTGTTTTGTGCATGTTTACGCATTCAGTATGGTGGGTGGCTTGGCACAAGGCGTTGCTCTCTGCGTCGCGCTTGCGTGTGGCTTCCTGTTGGCTCAGGTGTCTCGATGTCTGCCAGAGGAACGAGCAAGGGAAGCGCGGGTGCAGCCCTGGATACAACCTGTGGCGCAGGCACTTGAGCCACTGGGGCGCAAGGAGTTTGCCCACAAGTGCACTCGGGACGAGATGAAGTGGCTCCTTTCTCGCAACCCGCTCAGATCCAGCTGTCCTAACCAGGATGGCTGGCTGCCCTTTCATGCCAGAGCGCGGCGAGCCAATGACAGTACTCTTGTGTTCGTGGGCTGCAACAAGGGCTACGACTTTGTGAAAGGGATGCGAATGTGGTCGCAGAATAACTCATACTCGGTTGAACAGACTGCCAAGACCCACGAGAACGCCGGAAGCGGGGCCTGCCAATCAGGGGCAAAGAAAGACATTGCCGTTGGGGACAGCAGCATCTTGCACATCCGCGGATACTGCATCGAACCGATGGAAGAGAACGTCGCGCTCTTGGAGAACTCATTTGCCAAGCTGGGTTACGCTCCTCCGCAGGTTACCATCACAAAAGCTGCGGTGGGATCCCTTCCTGGATGGGTGGTGTTTCCACGAGCCCGCGTTGGGACGGAAAACGTCGGAATCAACAGGATCCTGAGCAGCAATGATTCATCCCGTGCTATCCCGGTTCTCAATCTCGATAATTACTTTTTGGAGCAGAATATTGGCGTCATTGATTGGCTCTCCATCGATACCGAGGGCAATGATGCCCGTGTGCTGCTGGGGCTTGTGCGCTCATTAGGAGCGAAAAAGATTCGCGCCCTTGAGTTTGAAGTTCACGCTGTCAACCACTGGTCCGTTTCAAGCCTCGAAGATCTTTCCGACATGCTAGACAACTTTGGTTTCACTTGTTACTGGGAGACGAATGGTGGCGATGTCATACAGCTTTCTGGATGTTGGGACGATTCCTACCTGAATCAGCGCTGGAAAAATGTGGTCTGCGTGTTGCGATCCGAACCCCTGTTCGATCTACTCAATGCCCTTGCATGGAGAAAGGATCGCTGAAACTGTGAAGGCTGCATCACAGGGGGGCAGCATGGTTTTGATAAAAGTGGAAAAGCAGTCGCACCGGCACCCTTCATTTAGGGTGTGCCCTGTTTTGGGGCAGTGGGACGCCTTCATCGACATGCTTCCTGAGCACGGTAAAGGCCTCGCGCACAGCGTCGTGCGCAGTTTTGA
>CAZYYU010000151.1:0-7695 GCA_964651735.1 uncultured Gammaproteobacteria bacterium
GGAGCGGCACCGCGTCGTGCGCCGGCCCGAGGTAGTGCCCGTCCTTGATGTTCCAGTATTCGCGCTTGCCCATGCTGATGAACTGCGGCAGGTTCTCGTTCAGGGTGCCGAGGCCGTAGTGCACCCAGGCGCCGAGCGTGGGGAACTCGCCGTCCAACATGTGGCGGCCGGTGTGGAACTGCGCCTGGGCACCGTGGTTGTCGTCCGTGGTGAACGTGCTGCGGACCACGGCGATGTCGTCGATGCACTCGCCGGTGTGGGGCAGCCAGTCGGACACTTCAATTCCGCTCTTGCCGTACTTCTTGAAGCCGACCTGCAGCGGCAGCAGCTTGTTCCGCTGCTGGCCGTTCGCGTCGTTCACCACCACGACGCGTGCCAGCTTCAGCTTCTCCGGGTTTTGGGCATCCTTGTACGGAGTCTCGCCGATGGTCTTCCCCGCGTACTTCGTGAGTTCGGGTTTGGGGTCGAACGTCTCCATGTGCGAGACGCCGCCGTTCATGAAGAGCCAGATCACGGACTTGGCCTTGGGCGCGAAGTGCGGCTTGCCCGAGGGATCGGTTCCGCGGCCGTCCTTGTGCAGCAATGCCGCGAGTGCCAAGCTGGAAAACGAATGACCGAGGAAGGAGCGGCGCGAGTTCATGGCATTCTCCGGTGCCCAGAGATTATCGCACGAACGCGAGCGAAAGTCAGCAGGATCCCGCCACGCGGGGCGCGCCGCGCGATCTTGAATCGAGCGGCACCCCGAATCCGCCAAAATTCATAGCTACATCCCCACGGGGCACGCCGTTGACACCGCGCGGCCCCGCCCGGAGGATACTCCGGGTTCGTTCCGCGGAGCCGCTCTGATGATTCTGATGTTCGTCCTGCTGGCGGTCGCGCTCTTCGGCATCTTCTGGGGCGGGTCGCTCGTCGCCCAAGGCTTCTTCTACCAGAACGTGGCGGACCGCCTCCCGATCCGCGCCGGCATCGCCGCCCTCGTCGTCGGCGGGTTCCTCGCCTTCTGGGTGAATCTCGACAAGAAATCGCCCGGCAAGTACGACACGTTCTTCGCGTTCTCCGGCGAATCGACGCGCGACCTCGACGAGTTCCAAGCCGTACGCTGGCAAGTGGACCCGGTTTCGAAGGGACTCAAAAAGGACGCCTCGGGCAACCCCGTCGAAACGACCGTGAAGTACAAGCGGGTGCCCGGCGGGAAGACGCCGAGCTTCGTGGAGGAACCGGGCGGGAAGAAGTTCGCCGTGAACGACACGGACTCGATGACCGCCGCAATCCTGGTGAAGGACGACGGCGGCAACCCCGTGAAGCTGGCGGCCCAGTTGAAGAAGGATGACCGCACCGGCGCGATGAACTACATCAGCGACCTGAACGAGCGGAAGTTCGTGGAGGAGAACGGCAGCCGCTACATCATGCACGCCCGGCCCGGCGTGATGCACGTGCCGAGCAGCGGAGTGGTGGCGACCGCCCTGCTCCTGAACTTCCTGCTCTTCGCCGTGTGGTTCGTCGCCTTCTGGCCGATCCTGAAGTTCAACGTCGGCCACAGCCTCGGGTTCGCCGCGGTGTTCGGCCTGCTCATGATGCTGCTCGTGTTGCCACTCCTGTTCAAACCCAACCGGGAAGCGAATCGCACGACTCGAGCTTCGGCGGAACTTGTCTCGGCCCGATGCTGAGTCTCAGAAGATCACGTTCAACCGCACGCCGCCGATGTACGATGTCTCGGCGATCGCCCCCGCTTCCGGACGCAGGATCTGGAAGTCCGGCGTCAGTTGCAGCCACGGCGTGAGTTTCGCGTTGTAGAACACTTCGATTCCCATGCCGTTCCGCGGGCCGAACACGGCTTGCGGCACCGGGCCGAACTGCGTGCTCGAACCCGTGTAGTACCAGCCGATGCCGAATTGGTCCCCTTCACGGTGCCGGAACGGGCTGTACCCGCCGACGCCCGCGCTGAGAAAATACCGCACCGGAGTCGGATTGCCGTCGCTGATCGAAGCGCGGCCGAAGACGCCCCAGCCGCGCTTCGAATCCTCCGAGTACGTCTGCACGTACTGATCGAAGCCGTAATAGATCGTGTAAGAGTCCCACAGCGTGGGAGAGCCGGCCACGGCCTGGTACGGATACTGCCCCGGCGGCGGCTCGTTGAACGCGAGATTGGTCAGTTCCACGTGCTTCCACATGCCGCCGACGTGCTGCTGGCCGGGCAGAGAGAAGAAGTTCGTCTTCAGCTTCACCTCGCCGCCGATGATGACGCCCTGCGAGAAGAGATCGTCCACGCGGAAGAAATCCTTCGTGCGGTTCTGCGGGTCGTAAACGTACGCGGAGAAACCGCCCCATTCGCGCGGGCTGATCACGCCGGCGGTGAAGCCTGTGTACGGCAGCGCGAGGAGAAACGCAGGGTTGGCGACAAACGCCTGATTCATGAACTGCAGGGTGCCGTTGCCGCCGGCGAAGTCGTCCTGGTCCGCCGTGCCGACCACGTTCTTCTTGCCCGCGAACAGCACCCACTCCTTCGAGAGCGGCTGCGTGATGTAGAAGTCCGTGAGCATGGGCACGCCTTGGTCGTTCGGCACCGGCGGCAAGGCGGCGGGAAAGATCGCGGGCGGGATCGACCCGGTGTTCAGGCTGACGTTGCCGTACTGCCCCCACCAATGCTGAGCGAGGATGTGCAACTTGCCGTGCGGCATTCCACCGAATTTCTCGAGGTCCACGGTGAGCCCGTAATCGCCGCGTCCGGTGTAGGCGAACAAGTCGCCTTGGCCGAGCACGGGCGGGATGCGGGGCGAGTTGATGCCGCCGCCGAGGCCGAACGCGAACTGCGTGACGCTGCCGTTGAAAGTGATGCCCTGATCTACGAGTCGTGGGCGAAGCCCGCCCCAATCCCCGGTGAGCGTGGGCCGCGTCCACAAGTCGTGCCCGGGGGCCTCGCAGGCCAGGCACGGCGGCGGTTCGCCCGCGGGTGCGGCTTCGGCGGCCGCCGGGCGAAGTTCGGGGTACAGCGCGGGTGCATCCTGAGCCTTTGCCTCCGCCAAGCCCGCCAACAGGCCCAACGCGGTGGACAGAAGTCGTTTCCGCGACATCACATGCTTCCTAGCGGGTGGATCGGCCGCACTCCGACGACCTGTCGTCTTCTATCGGTCAAATCCGCTCAAGTCCGCGTCCCGAATCAGTCCACTTCCTTTGCCAGAACTGGATAGAGCCCCCATCCCGGCAAACTCCCGTCAAGCCGCGCAACCTCTCCATCCGATACTGAACCCAGAACCGAAACACTCTCGGGGAATTCCCATGCGATTTCGCCCATGGATCGGGCCGTGTGTCGCCCTCTTGATGCTGCCTTCACTCGCCTCGGCCCAGCCCGGCGTGTATCTGCCCGGCAACGGAGCCGTGAGCGGCGGCATGGCTGGCGTCTCGACCGCCACACCGTTGGACGCGATGGGTGCCATTTATTGGAACCCGGCCGCGATCGGCCGGCTCGGCCGCAACGAGGCCAGCATCGGCGGTGCCTTCATCTACCCGGACATCTCGCTTACCTCGAGCCGCCCGCGGCTCGACGGCACCATCGCCTCCGGCACCACCCGCAGCGACAACGGCTTCCCGATCCTGCCGAGCCTCGGCGTCGTCTCCAAGTTGGACAACGACAGCCCGCTCACGTTCGGCATGGGGTTGCTCGCCCTCGGCGGCGGCGGCGTGAACTTCCCCGGCGATGCGAACAACCCGCTGCTCGCGCCCACCGGCCCGTTCGGACAGTTCGTGCTCGGGCCCACGTTCTCGAGCATGCAACTGTTCCAGTTGAACCCGAGCATCGCATACCAAGTGACGGACAAACTCGTGATCGGCGTCGGCCCGACGGTGGACATCACAATGGTGTCGTTCGACCCGGCGTACTTCGCCCCGCCGAACCGCATCCCCGGGCAGCCGAACACGTTCCTCTCGGCCACGAACGCCCGCCCGTACTGGGGCGGCGGCTTCCGCGCCGGCTTCGTGTACTCCCTCACCGACACCTTGGACGTGGGCTTCGGCTACACCAGCCAGCAGTGGCTTGAAAAGTGGCAGTTCAACTCCCGCGACTTCCTCGGCAACGCGCAGACGCTCTCGCTCCAAGCTTCGCTCCCGGCGATCTACTCGTGGGGCGTCGCCTGGCGCGGCATCGACCGCCTCACGCTCGGCGTGGACCTGCGTTACTTCGACTACGCGAACGCGCAGTTGTTCGGGGACTCATTGGCGAACGGCGGGCTCGGTTGGGAAAGTGCGTTCGTCGCCGCCGTCGGTGCGAACTACCAACTCACGGATCGCGTCGCGGTGCGGGCCGGCTACCAGTACAACACGAACCCGCTGAAGAACGCCTCGGCGCTCTTCAATATCCAGAGCCCCGCGATCATCCAGAACGTGATCTCGGTGGGCACGACGATGAACCTGACCGAGGCGATGTCGATGTCCGTCGGCTATGCCTACGGCTTCCAAAACGAGGTGAGCGGCAACGTGAACATCATCCCGAACGCGAACATGACGTTGTCCGCGGCGAGCCACTCGCTGCTGTTCAACCTGCAGATCAAGTTCGGCGGCGGGTGGGGCCCGAAACACGAGGCGGAAGTCGTACCTGCTCAGTGAACCGTGCGGAGTGCTTGAACATGCCCGGCTCCGAGAGGAGCCGGGCTTACTTTGTTTAAGGTCTTCGTGAGTGCGGGCCCGGTTCACTTCACGAGTTCGCCGTCCGGGAGCACTTCAGACTCACATTTGGCTCCTGAGTTCGGATGGTTGAGGGGTCAATTTACCAGTTCGATGTCGGGCATCTTCCAAGTCTTCTTCCAAAACGGTTCGTCGGGGCCGTACAGCCGCAGCCAGATGTACGGCTTCTTGTCCATGGTCGGAACCCAGTTGGATTCCAGCCCTTCGGGAGCTTTCGGCCCGACGTAGATGTCCACGCTGCCATCGTCGTTGATCTTCATCTTGTCCTTGTCGAACGTTCCCAAGCCGGAGCGATCCTGCGGGTTATCAATGAAGCCCCAGTTGGCGTTGTCGTAGACCGTGATCGACCAGAACTGCTTGGCGGGCGTGTCCTTGGGCACCCGGATGCGGTAGAGCTTGCCCGCTTCCACCGACTTGCCTTGCTTGTCGGCAATCGGGGCCAGATACACCGTGCCCGCCTTATCGTCGAGAATGGGGGGGTAGTACGTAAAGAAGAACCAGCCGGCGGCACGCTTGTCGATCTCGACGGCGCGATCCGTGACGAACTCGAACCCGCGATTCTCGTCCGGAACCATGGCCATGGCCCATTTCCGGTCGGCCCACCAGAGGTTCTTCTCGTGCAACTCGCGGGTCTGCTTTTGCATGTAGTGGTAGGCGTCGACGACGCCCCGCTCCATGGCCGCCTTTATCTTCGGCGACGGGTTGAAGGGTTTGCCCTTCTCGATACCGATGGAGGCGAGCATGCCAATCATCACCTTGTCGCGCGAGTCGACCGGCTCAACACTGATGATGTCGTGAATGTCCTGCATGGCCCGGATGTCGTAGTAGGGCAGCGTGTACACCGGGATCTTGATGCCGTCAACGAACTTGGTGGGCTTCGGGTTCGCAACATCGGCCAGCGGGTACATCTTCAGAGTCTTGGTGTAAGCGTAGGCATCGCTTTGTGTCGCACCGGGCTTCGGAATCGAACGGAAAGCCAGAGCAACGCGATACGTCGAGCAGCGAATGGGGAAGTACCCTTCCGGAATCGCTTCCTTGTACCCGGGCGGGATGAGCAGATACTTGCCGCCCTTTCCCTTGTCCGCCCCAACCGGTCCTACGCCCGCAATCGTGGCTTGCCAGGCGTTGACGATCTGACCGTACAGACTGGCCTTTTCTCCGACAGCGGGCACATCGAGCACCACGGGCCCTTTGCGGAGATCCGAGACCGCTGCGATGTAGGGTGTCGCAGTGTTGGCGGTGATCGCCTTGTGCATCGTTCGCAAGGTGCCCGAGTACGCGAGAATCACATTGTCTTCGACGCCGGGCAGTTCCAGCATGCCCTCGCGGAACCGGTGAATGGCGGAAGCCGGCATCGCCCAAAGGACCGCTTCGAAGGCACGATGGTAAGCGACCTGTTCTTCAAGATCGGATACGGATTGCTTGGCGCCAGGGGGCGGTTGACCGCCGGGCCTCTTGTCTTGAGCGATCGTATCGTTCCTCAGCGCGAGGACGGTGATGCAACTGAAGACCAGCATGGTCCCGGCAAGGCGAGAAGCTGGAAGTTTCTGAGTCATGGCAAGCTCCTTAGGTGAAGAAGCAAATTCGCTCTTCAGCCACGACTGTGACATCGTGGCCGAAGAGCGAATAAGCGCGATTACTTCTGAACATTGATCTCGGGAAGGGCATACTTGCCCATCAGCACCTCATCTTTCGGCTGGTAGAGCCGAAGGATGACGTAAAACTCCCCGCTCGGTGTGGGCAGCCAGTTCGCTGCGGCTTCCCCGTCGGGCTTCGCATTCTGCAAATAGACGTTGATCGAGCCGTCCTTCTCCACCTTCAACCCTTTGGTGTCCGTCCCGAACTTGTACCGCTGGATCGGGTTCTCGATGAGCATCTTCGTCTTGGCGTCGTAGACGGTCAGCGACCAGAACGCATTGACCGGAGGGGGACTGTTGAACCGAATGACATAGTTCGTTGCCCCGGTCAGTTGCTTGCCCGCGGCATCGGTGGAGCGAATCGGGTACATGGCTTCGCGCTCGCCTTGACCGCCAATGTATGGCCCTGAGACGAGAGCACGCAGCGGGTAGTTGGCTCCGACGTTGTCGAGCCCGTTCGCCCAGCCCCAACCGTTGCGGTTAACGGTCGCCGTCGCCAGCGCGGAAATGGCTGCTTTCGGGCCGTCCTCAAGCGCTCGGAGAAGCCCCTTCTTCTGGGGCGGAGACAGCTTGGAGTCGTCGAAGCCCTTCTCCGTCAATCCGAATCGGGCGAACTGACCGAAGAGGGCTGCGTCCCGTGCTGGCACCGCGTTTTCCTTCAGGGCGAATTCCAAATGACGGTAGAATCCTAGCGGATCCTTGTCGATGGCCGGCATCGGAGGCAAGGCAGTCGTTTTCGGGCGATAGTCCGCGTTGTCGGCCTGACTCAGCGGCCGGAGGGTGAACTTGTCCTGCAACTGGTGCAGTGGTTTCAGATCCTCGCCTTGGGTGACCCGCAGCCGCCCCCACAACCACACTTTCCGCGTGGTCACGTCGAGCCGCTTCATATCGGCGGGCAGATTCCCCTTCCATCCCGGCGGGACGAGGACGAACTTCCCGGCCTTGGTGCCGGTCACACGCCGGCCGACGTAATGCTCCAGGTCGTGCCACATGTTGAAGACGTTGACGACGTAATAGCGGTCATCAGTGTCCGGCACGCCGAGCACGAACGGTTCCGAGAGGTCGACCATCGCGCTCATGTAGAACGTGTCGTTGTTGGCGGTCGGCATGTCCTTGGCGGCCGGGGTCGCCAGCGCCCTGGCCCAACCGATGGTGTTCAGCGGCGCGCGATAACTCGTCTCCGGCTTGGGATCTTGAACGGTCGTGTACTCGCGGGCCACACGCTCCATTCTCACCAGTGCGTAACCCCAGATGTACGCGGAGAGCCCGGTCTGGTAGGCGTCTGCTTCCAGCCCTGCGGCGATGTTCTCTACTGATGTCGGGGTGGTTAGGCTCTGTTTGAAAACTTGAATGTAGTCGCTATGGGGCACGGCCACGGAGG
>CAZYYU010000152.1:0-7680 GCA_964651735.1 uncultured Gammaproteobacteria bacterium
AACAACAACAACAACAACAACAACAACAACAACAACAACAACAACAACAGCCACACCCACAGCCACACCCACAGCAGCTGTATCAAGGCTCTCTGTCTGCAACCTCTCTGCTGGCCTCTGCCAACTGCAGCCTGGACTCTGCCGACGTCTTGCTGGCTTCCACTGCGTCCACTGCCAGCCTCGCGCCTGAGAGTGGTCCGCTCGCTCCGCTGAGCAGCTTCAACGTGGTGTTTGCCGTCACGTGGCGCTCCGTCTCTGCCAAGCGGATGGAGATGCTGCGGCGCATCGTGCAGCAAATCGTCATCATCTTGCAGCGCGAGGAGGCGCGCACGGGCTACCTGACCACCGAGTGCCACAGCATGGTGCGAGTGCGCGACGCTTGGCTGCGTGCGCAGGAGCGCGAGCAAGGCGAGCGCCCCACGCACCAGCAGCTGGCGCAGGACTTGCTCAAGTGCAGCGCACTGGCGCGGGACCTCAAGCAGGTCTACGACGGCTTGAGCTCCACGGGCATGGTGTCCGTGAAGATCGCCAACTGGATCAACCTCTCCGTGTCCTTGTGCTCCACGTCGCACTATCCGCCGTACCCCATTCGGCCCTACCAGACGCTGCTCATCACCAACCCGCACCTGGTGCCTCAGGGCGCGTCCGAGGAGCTGCTGCGCTTCATCTCCGTGTGCCGTCCCTCCAAGTCGTTTCAGGACCTGCAGATGGAGCTCAACATGCACCTTTCGCAGATCTACCGACTGGCTGCGCACCTGCTCTACTGGCGCATCGGCAAGATCGTGTGTACCATGACGGCCACCAACGTCTACGTCATCAACCCCGAGCTCAAACTCACGGCGCGCACCATGGCTCACTTTGAAAGGGAGTTTGCGGGCCTCACGCTGGTGGAGCAGCTGCAGCGCTTCTCGTTCCCGCTCTCGGTGAAGGAGCACCTGGCGGACCTGACGCTGTCGCACAAGCAGTTCAGCGAGGTGCTGGTGTGGATGCTGCGCCGCGACATTTTGGTGCAGCACTTCACGTATCTGTTGCTGGTGGTGCCGGAGACGTTCACGGCAGCCAACGGCGCAAAGGGCGCGCCCAACTGCGACGTGGACGGTGCTGGTGCTGGTGCTGGTGACGATGATGATGATGACGAGGAGGAGCAGGACCCCAACTTTCTGCCCGCGTCCAAGGCCACCCTCAACGCCCACGAAGCTGCCTATGTGGGTGAGGGAGGACGGGCGCTGCTGCCTGCTGTTTGTTTGTTTTTGCTTGTTGCCGACGTCTTGTGCCTCTCCCAGGTTCCATCACACGGGCCGACACACCTGTGGACCGCATCTTTTTGCGCCTGTGCCAGTATGCGCGGGGTCGGCACCATCTGGAGGAGATCATGTGGCGGGAGAACCTGACGCGGGAGGAAATCTTCTCAGTGCTGAACGACCCGCGGTACCAGGCGCTCATTGTGGTGCACCATGAGGTCAGTTCTCTTGTCCCTTTGCGTTCCCTGCTCAGCGATTGCCCACCGCCAAGGATTCTTTCGTTGTCAACCACGATTGTGCCAAGGCCACGTCAGAAGACACGTAAACTCTCAGCAGAGGGGCCACTGCTCGTTGGAGTTGGGCGTCTGGGTTCCAGCTGTTGGTCCTCGGTCGTTCGGCTCGTGTTTTGGGAACGGACATGGAACCGCCTCCTCCGTGGCTCACGCTCGTGCGTGCCAACGACCCGCGCTGCGCCACGTTGGAGCTCAAGGGCAAGTTCATGGGCGACCCGGGCGTGCAACACCTGGCGGCTGCGCTGGCGGGCAACACGTCTGTGACTTGTTTGGATCTGCGGCTCAACAACGTGGGCGCTGCCGGAGCCTGCCGCCTTGCAGTCGCCTTGGAGAGCAATACCACGCTCCGATGCCTGGATCTGGGCGGCAACGACATTCGACGCGATGGCGCAGAGTTTTTGGGGTTGCTACTGCGTCAGAACACCACGCTGACCAGCATCAACTTGGAGAACAACGCCATTCGCACCGCTGGTGCTTGTGCACTGGCTTCAGCGCTTGAAAGCAACACCGCCATCACCTGCCTCGGCCTGGTGGGCAACGGGATCGGCCGCGATGGAACGGCTGCCTTCAAGGCCGCTCTCGCCAACAACCACTCATTGTGCATGCTCAAAGGTCCCGTGCCCGCTGCCAATGCGAGTGCACCTCACGCGCAAATCAGGCGTGTTCGGAGTGGAAGACTTGCTGGCACGCAATCAGGCCCTCACAACAACGCGCGCTCGACTAACCAGGGCAAGCGCAGCCATTTGCCTGCTGCGTGCACACGTGTGCCTGACAGTGGCAAGCAGTGCGCGCGCGCCTCGGTGATTTTGATTGGGTTGAAGCGCTTCCGCCGCTCGCCGTTGATCCAGGTGCTGCACCGTCAAGGCTCACTGCTGACTAACTCACACGCTCTCTCACAGCTCAATGTCCGGGACGTGATACTTCTCATTGCCAAGCTGGTCTGGCACTCACGGGTCTGGCTCGTTTGTTGCTGCTGCTGCTGCTGCTGCTGCTCATGCCTTCTTGCCCTCAGTCGCACCCCGAGTGGGACCGCGAAGCGCATCAGGTGGGGCAATGCGCGCATCACCCTGGCGGCGGCGCCAAGTGAAGTGATTTCAAATGAGCGCGCGGCCGTTGGAGGGGCGTGTTGCTGAAACTTCCTTCGTGGACGTCTCCTGCAGAACTCGCTTGACGCCAGCGGCTCGGCCAAACTCTGCAACCGTGGGTTAGCGCCATCTGCTGCGTCGGGAACCGGGAGCCTTCACTGCAAGGAGGCACCACTCCATTGCGGGCGCGGGCTCAACACACTCAATCCCCTGCTGCGTCCGCGCGCGCGCGTTTCTTTCGTCACACCGCTTCCCGCTCCAGCCGCCGGCCTCCCGTCTGGTTCACTCACACAACCACCACCGCTCCTGCAGACGCATGACGGACGAGCAACGTGGTTTGCTGCGGGCGGCGCAGGAGGTGATTGACGCCATCGCGCCTGGCGCTGCGCCTTGGTGGTGCTGGTCTGCTGACTGCTGCTCGCTGCTGCGCAGGTCGTGCGATGCATGGACGCCGACCGGCGTGAGACCGATCCTTTTTGTTGGTGGTGACGACTTCCCGCCTCGCTCACGACACAGCGACTGCGCGGTTTGCCAGGGTCGCGCCAGGCTGACACAGAGGGCTTTGGGGACCTGTTCACCAAAGCCAGCCACCGAGCGCTGCCTCCAGTGCTGCTGCAGCAATACGACAGTTGCGCGAGACCATTTTCACTTGCGCGCCTGCCTCTTTTGACCCCGTTGCAGACTTCCAGTACAAGTGCGACATGGGCCTGTTCCCAGAGATACACAGGGCATGGGTCGCGTTTGACAACCGCGTCTTTTTGTGGAAGTACGACGACGACAGGTCTGTTGGCAATCGCGCGCGTTCGTTGTCTTTGCTCAACGCCCACCACCAGGGACTTCAACATGTGGGACGGGCTGGACCAAGTGATTGTGAGCGTGGGCCTGGTGCCGCCCAAGCCAGACGTGTTCGTGGACACCATCCGCTACCTGCTGGTGCTGACCACGGCAGTGTGCGTGCGGGCCCCCCCACCCCCGTTAATGTCCCGGCGCTCATCCTTTGTGTGTGCAGCGAGATTGTTGTGCTGGGCGTCAGCTTCGCCTCGGATGACGTGCACGGCGAGATGCAGCTGCAGCCCACGGACCTGTCCATCCCTTCTGACGAGGTCAACATGCTGCAGATTGTGGGCACGCCGCAAGGTATATGGCAGTGCGCGCGCATGTGTGTGTGTGGAGCATCCCACGCGCTCACCACCGCGCGAAACCCCCTCTTCTAGGCCGCATCTTCATGTGCGGCTCCGACGGGCACTTGTATGAGCTGGAGTACTCGGCGCCCGGCTCGGGCTGGTTCTCGTCGTCCAAGCATTGCCGCAAGGTCAACCACACGCAGGGCATGCTGGTGCGCAAAGCTCTTGCCTCGTCCGCTCGCTCTCTCACACATACACAACCAGGGCTCTTATCTTCCCTTCCTCTCCAACCTGTACACCACCGACGCCCTGCAAGAGCTCCGCTTCGACCGCTCACGCAACACTTTGTACGCGTTGGCAGCCTCGTCCACCATCCAGTGCTTCTGGCTCGGCCGTGATGGCAAAACGCTGGAACGCTGTGCCACTCGCTCCAACCTGCAGGATGACGCCATCTGCCGCGAACGCATCCACAACCCAGCCTCGGCTGAGTTCCAGATATGCTCCATCTGGCCCGTGACCGCGGCGGAGAGCTCGCGCTTCCATCTGCTGGCCCTGACCACGAGCGGCGTGCGCATCTACCTGACCACCATGCCCAACCCCTCGGACAAGCCGTACACGCTGCAGGTGGTGCACGTGGACAACGCGCTGCGCGACCTGCGCGGCAGCCACAGCGCGGTGCAGGCCTCGTTCTTCGCATACGGCTGCCTGCTGCTGTCCACGTCGCCCGGCGGCGGCGCCAGCTTGGCTGCGCCCGACGCGGAGCGTCCCCTGTACTGCCTGCACTTCAACACGGCGTCCAAGGAGCAGCGCACCATCAACGTGGACGAGCCGTACCAGTGCCTGCGCCTGTCGGGCACCACGTGGGCTATTGGCGAGACGCCGCTGCCTGCCATTGTCGCCGCCTCCGAGATTGTGCCCACCGTGGTGCCGCCCGTGAACGTGGCCAACGAGCTGGCCACGCAGCACTTTATTCAGCGGCGCTTTTTGTGCCTCACGCATCGCGGCATCTACACCGTGGAGCGCCGTCGGCCCGTGGACCAGCTGGCGCTGTGCCTGACGCAGTCGCAGGGCAGCGTGGACGCGCAGGAGCTGCACTCCTTCTTCGGCAGCTACAAGAGCGGGGCCGAGGCGTACGCCATGTGCCTGATGCTGGCCTGCCAGCGGCCCGACACGCCCCATCTGGCCAGCGCGGACGCGGGCGGAGCCGCGGCCTCCGCTGCTGCGGCCGGCGGCTCGGGCTGGGTGGGCGCCACGCTGCAGATCCGCGACTACGCCACGTCGGCGTTCCTGCACTTTGAGCCCAAGGGCAACCGCGCGGCGGGCGCGGGCGGCGCCAACGTGGGCGTCATGTTGGGCCAGCAGCAGCAGACGTCGGAGCGCTACCAGGGCTTCTGCGCGTATCTGGCGCGGCTGCTGGCGCCCGTGTGGCACGTGCCCATCAACCGCATCACGGTGTACACCAAGGAGGAGGTGCGCGGGTTCCGCGACTCGCTCGTCAACCTCATGTTCTTCGTGGAGCAAACGCGATGGGGCGGCGGCGACAGTGTGCTGGCCGGAGTTGGCGGCGGTGGTGGTGGCGGTGGTGGTGATGGCGGCGGCCGCATTGCGGGGGCCACCGAGACCCCGCACCCCTTCCCCCTTCGCGTGCTGGACAGCCTGCACACGCGCACGCGCAACCAGCAGGACCAGCTGTCACTGCCGCACCTGGTGACGCTGCTGAACCGCGCCATCCAGGCCCTCAACATGCTCATCGTGCTCAACGAGCACGACGTCACCATCATCGACCGCCTGTCCACGGACGCCAAAATCACGGCTGCGCCGTTCGCGGACCTGGTGGCTGGCCAGGCCGGCGTCACCATTGTCAAGCTCTTGGTGGGCTTCCTCATGAAGGCTTACACGGAGGAGACGGACCAGATGAGCAAGGACCTGAGCCGCGACTGTCCGCTGTACTTCAACCAAGCCGACCGCGACTACTTCCTGGCCGTGAAGCGGCTGCGCGAGGCGGGGCTGCAGCAGAACCACACTGCGCGCGTGGAGCTGCAGGAAGAGGCGCTCAAGCTGTTCCGCGGCATCGCAGCGGGCCTGCCGTTTGCGGACGCGTTTGCGGTGATCGCCGAGATGCAGGCGCAGGGCTTCACGGCGGGCGTGGTGGAGGTGGCCATGCTGGCGTGCTCGTCGCGCGAGAAGCAGCGCCCGGCGGACAAGGACGACCGGCTGCGGTGCTGCGCCGTCATAGAGGACGCGTTTGAGACGCTGCTGAGCCGCCTCGCACCCTCGGAGCAGGGGCTGCTGGCGCGCGTTGCTCCAGACGCGCCGTGGGCCGAGCCCGCCGTCGACCTGTACCGCCGCCTCAAGCGCCTGGTGCTGCAGGGCGGCAGCGAGGAGTGCAGGATGCACCTGTTTGGCTGGTACCTGGCCACGGGCAAGCTGGCGGAGCTCACCGAGGTGGAGTCGCCGCTGCTGGAGGCGTTTCTGCGCGCCAACGACCCCGTGTTTCTGGCGGAATACTACACGGCCAACCACCGCTACGCCGACGCCGCCACCGCGTACCTGGCGCTCGCCGAGGCCCCCACTCCGGCGGGCGGGCGCGACCTCAATCAGCGCATCCTGTATCTGGGCCATGCGGTGGCCAACGTCAAGCAGGCCGACGGGCGCGGCGTGTCAGAGGGCCAGGTTTTTGGGGGTGGTGGGAGGGGGGCGGCGCGCGCACCCGCCAGCCATTTCACAAGCTTTGTTCGTTGTTCGTTGTTGTTGTTTGTTGTGCGCTTCACAGGTGCGGCTGCTGACGGAGAAGCTGGAAGTGGCGACGATCCAGCGCCGCATCTACAACGAGTTGCAGTCGTCCGTGTCCGGGGCTGGAGCCCCACTCGCGCCCGAGCTAGAGCGTCTCAACCAGGGCCTCTTCTCCATCTCGGAGCTGTACAACCAGTTTGCGTGGCCGCTGCAACTGTGGGAGACGTGCCTGATGATCATGTACACGGCCAACCACGAGTGCCCGCGCACGCTGGTGGACACCATCTGGACGTCCATCGTGCACCAGGAGCGCAGGCTCATACCGTCCAGGTCGGTGGCCGCCGCCGTGTCCTCGCTGTCGCGCAAGGTGGAGAACGTGGCGCGCTTCAGGTGAGCGGTTGCGTTTGGGGGGTTTTGCTTTTGAAACCTCTGCCAACTCCTCTCGCTGCAGTGCTCTTTCGCCCAAGGTGTTTCCCGTGGAGACCATCTGCAAGTTGCTGGAGCAGCTCTCGTTTGAGATGCTGCGCGGCCAGGTGCGAGGACTGCGCTGGTGCTGCTGCCCGCTGACTCCGTTGGCCGGCGCAGGAGGGCTTCGACGACTGCTGGGTGGCGCGTCTGCTGCTGGGGCTCGACATATCGCACAACACGCTGTTCGACCTGTACCATCTCATGTTCGCGTCGCTGGACGGGGACCGCAAGCGTCAGCTGCACTTTAGCAGCCCGTTGCGCCACGTGCTGGAGCGCTGGGTGGAGTCCAGCGTGGGCACCAGGCGGCGTCTGCCCGCGCAAGTGGTAGACGACGTCATCTTGCGTCTGGAGGAGTATCTGCCGGCGCAGGACGAGGTGCGCGCCTGGAAGGTCTTTGCTCAGCGCATCAAGGGCAACAACGGGGTGCGCTGAGCGCTCTTCCCGCGATGCGTGTGAATGGCAGCGGCGGCGTCGGTGGCGGTGGCGGCGACAGCGGTGGCGACAGTGGCGGTGGTTGGCAGCTGTGCCTGATTGAACGAACCACGTTGCACGCTTTATTCGGCTGAGCCGCGTTTGCGCAGCGCAGCCACTCCACGCCTTGGTCGCAGCAAATCGCGCTGCGCACGCACCCGGCAGGTCCCCCACAGGGACGCCACTTGATGGCCACCCAAGTTAGCCGTTGACAGACTGGCTCGGCAGCTGCAACCAACCAACCAACCAACCAACCAACCAACCA
>CAZYYU010000153.1:0-7515 GCA_964651735.1 uncultured Gammaproteobacteria bacterium
GTGCTTGTTTTTGCGAAATGAAGCGTTCTTGTACAGAGAGGTGCTGCTTGTCATGATCGCCTGGGTTGCGGCCTTGCTCTTCGCCCTGCCTGCACTTGGCGGTGAGTTGCAACGGCGGTCTGTTGCTGCTCCTGCAACCAACCCCCACGTGGCGTCGCAGTCAAGCAGCTCCCTCCCGTGGACTTCATCGTCGTGGGCGGTGGTTCCGCGGGCTCAGGTTCCCCCAATGCACCTCCGTGATCCTCCGCTGACTGCATGGCCGCGCAGTGGTGGCCTCGCGCTTGAGCCTGAACTTCTCCGTGACGCTGTTCGAAGCGGTGAGACGGGCGGGTCAGTTGCGACGTTCTCACGCCGTGCAGGGACCGCCTGACTCCGAGGCGCATCGCCAGGTCGGCGGGGCTGCTCATTTTTGTCGGGCTCACGGCTTCCCCAAAGATCTCGTCCCCTGCTGGGAGCGTCTGGGGAACAGAGCTGGACTGGAGCTTCAAGACGCGCCAGACGTCGGGGCTGCTGCACAGTGACGGCTCGCCCAGGGCTGACACGTGGCCGCGCGGCAAGACTTGGGGCGGCAGCTCATCCATCAACGCCATGCTGTACGTGCGAGGACAGGCGAGTGTTTGGCGCTCTTGGCTGTGGTTGTGCCGGTGCTGACAGCGTGGGTGCAGCAAGCCGATTACGAGTTCTGGCAAGCGCAGCAGCAGGACCCCAACTCCACGTGGGACTACGCCACCTGCCTCAAGTACTTTATGCGGACAGAGCACAACCTCATCTCGTCCCTCAACGGGAGCTCATATCACGGGCAAGACGGTCCGCTGTTTGTGAGTCGCGCCGTGGAGCAGTACGCCGTGGCCGGCAGCATGGCCCAGCTGTACGCTGCGGTGCTGGGCCTTGGCTCCAACGCGGACTACAACGGAGCCACACAGCAGTATGCAGGTGAGAGGGCGTGCGTGCGCGCGCACAAGGCCCCTGACCTGCACGTTGCGCAGGGCAGTCGCAGCTCACTCAGGTTGCCTTGGCCAGCGGCGATGACCGTTGCCGCTACTGACTCGCTCACACACACACACACACACACACACACAGCTCAACGGCCGGCGATGGTCAGCAGGTGTGGCAGTTGCACGCTAACGAGCCCCAGCTGATTGCAACCGCAGCTGATGCCTTTCTCAAGCCCGCGCTCGACCGGGGCGCTGACGATGCTGCGGGTGTGCAACCCCTGTGGCGCGGTGTGAGCAGCCTGTCCTGACGCCGCCATGCAGGGCTCGACGTGAAGAGCCGATGCCTTGTGGCCAAGCTGATCATCAGGAACAGCGCGGCAGTGGGCGTGCAGTTCTACTGCAGCGGCAGCAGCGACCTGTACCAGCAAATGGCCACGAAGGAGGTGATTGTGAGCGCCGGGGCCATCAAGACGCCGCAGCTGTTCCTGCTGTCGGGCATCGGGGACCCACACAAGCTGGCCAGCGTCGGCATCCCCACTGTGGTGCCGCTGAGCGGGGTGGGCGAGAATCTGCAGGACCACTTGATTGCGCCCATCACACTGCTCATCAACGCCACGTCCGCGTTCTCGGACCCGCGGCCGTCGAGCTCCGTGGACCACATCGTGTTCCACAAGAGCAGCGCTGACCAGCCCACGCCTGATATTGAGGTGTCCGTGCAGGCAGATCTGTGGGACGGCTCGCTCGTGTCCAAACTGCCTGCCAAGGCCGACGTGCTGACGATTGGTGCGTGCGCGCGTTGTGGCGCTTGCGTTCGCTCATGTACGCGGCCAGGCCCTTCGCACAACCATCCGCGATCTGTGGGGTCCGTCAGTCTCAACAGCAGCAGCCCCTTTGACCCGCCGCTCATCTCGCCCAACTACCTCAACAACACCGCGGATGTGGACGCCATGGTGCTGAGCGAGCGCCGATGAGAGCAAGTCGCCTGTGCTCACGCGGCGCAACAGGTGGCTGCCGTGAGGCTCGCCCAGCAAGTGGCCGCCAAGGCGCCGTTTGTGCTGCAGGTCCTCAGCTTTGGCGATGAGTTCCCATGGTGCGCGGTCTCGTCGCAACATTCTTGTGCGCTGCATCACTCGCCACCGCCACAAGGGGCAATTGCTCCACGGACGCACAGCGTGCGCTGTTCGTCAAGGTGACGAGCAGCAACGGCTTTGCACTTCTCTGCCGCTGAGCACAAGGTGACCAGATGAAGTCCCACACGTCCTTTCATCCGTGCGGCACGATGCGCATGGGGCCTTCCAGCGATCCCATGGCCGTGGTGAACAGCAGGTCCCGCTGCGTGCAGGCGCGCGCGGTTGTGCTGCAGTCTGTTCATCCACTGTGGTGCAGGCTGCAAGTGCACGGCATCGCCCGGCTCCGCGTCGTGGATGCTTCCGTCATGCCGCGCATCACGTCAGGTTCGTGGCACTTCACTTCCTTTGCTCCCTGCCTCAGGCGCGCGTGCAGGCAACCTGAACGCACCAACCATCATGATCGCACACCAGGCACTGGACTTCATTTTGCAGGACCACAAACAATAGAAAAACGCCCCGGTAGGGGGTCCTTTGGAGCGTCCTCCGCTCCTTGCCCTTCCCCCCCTTCCATGTCCTTCCTGCTGGACTGGCTCTGGGACCTGCTGTACAGCCTGGGCCTGTGGAAGAAGGATGTGAGCGCCGCGTGTTTTGCCTGCGCGTGCCTGGCGTCGCTCATGCACCACCCTTGAGGCCACCATCTTGCTGTTGGGCCTGGACAACGCGGGCAAGACCACGTTCCTGTACAGTTGAGTTGGCGTTGTTGTTGTTGGGTGCGTGTGCACAGGGCTGTCTCAACAGGAGTCGCGCCAAGAGATGAAGGAAGGCAAGGTGCGCCGGTTCACGCCGACCCAGCGCCCTGCCATGGAGACGCTGGAGCTGGGCAACGTGCACGTCAAGGCCTGGGATCTCGGCGGGCACAAGGCAGTGCGTGACATTTGGGAGGACTACTTCGTGGAGGCGCAGGCCATCATCTACATGGTAGACCTGAGCGACGAAGCACGCCTGGACGAGGCCCGCGAGGGCTTGCAGTCCGTGCTCAACCAACACGACCGCGTCCCGCTGCAAAACTGCGTGCTGCTGGTGCTGGGCAACAAGTGCGACAAGCCCAAGCTTGTGGACTTGGCCCAGCTGGAGCAGCTGTTCAACCTGGAGGAGGCCCGCAAGCTGGTCAAGGCGTGCGGCTTGTTCCGCGTGTCCATGGTCAACGGATCTGGTCTGACGGTGCGCTCGCTTGCTCTCGTGATGCACTTGCTGTGTGGCTGACTGGTCTCCCACCCCCACCCCAGGAGGCGCTCAAATGGTTGGAGAATGCACTGTGAAGAAGCGCCGCACGACAGAGGGCTTTCTCACTGTGTTCTGTGTTGCACCACAAGCATTGGACTTCATGAAGGCTGGGAGCGGCAGCGGCAAGAAGCAGAGCAACCTGGCCGAGTTCTTCGGAGTGGGCGCTCCCCGCGTGCGCTCTCTGACGCCCCTCCGGGGCCGGCCTGGCAAGGGCGAGGCAGCGTCCGCGCCGGAAGACGCAGCGCCAGCCACTCCGCAGAGCGTTCCCGCCAAAACGGCAGCCAAGGCACGGCGCGGAGGCCCGTCCCCCAGGGCAGCCTCCCCAAGCCCGCCTGCACCGCCGCCGTCGTCGCGGAGGCGCAAGGCGCAGCAAGAAGGCAGTGGCGGGAGCGCCGGCGGGAGGCGCAGGAAGAAGGCCGACAGCGACGATGATGATGAGGAGTTTGGCGCGGACGACCTGGTGCTGTACGACGACGGCGATGACGAGCAGGAGGAAGAGCAGGAGCTGAAGATGGACGACGACGACGACGTCCAAGAGGCGCCTCCGTCCAAGGCGAGCGCGTTGCGCCTTCAAGGGACGGCCGTGCCCCGAGCGCTGGAGCTTCAGGAAGCTGCGCTTGCTGCGTACGCGCCCACACTGGACCGCGACGCACTCACGCCCATGCTCACGACGGAGCCCGAGTTTGCGTTCGATGAGCAGGCGCACCGCAGCTTTGTGAAGAAGCTGAAGCTGTGTGATGTGGCAGAGGCAACAGCGTCCCAGCCAGTTTCCAGCGCTGCTGGCGACGATGTGTCGCTCGACTCGCCTTTCGCCAGCATGCGCAAGCGCGCCGGCGTCAAGTACACGCCGCTCGAGCTGCAGTTTCTGGCCGTCAAGGAGAAGCATCCAGACGTGATCTTGTTCGTGGAGTGCGGTTACAAGGTAACACTTGCTGCTCCTGCGGCGGCGGCCACGCTGCAAAGCCACCCTTTGTTTTTGACGCACGGACTGGCAGTACAAGTTCTTCGGCGCCGATGCGGTGCTGGCTTCGCAGGTGCTTGGCATCATGTGCCTCACGGACAAGAACTTTTACGTGGCCTCCGTGCCCACCACACGGCTGGACATCCACATGGAGCGCTTCATCGTGGCCGGCCACAAGGCGGGCGTGGTGCGCCAAACGGAGACGGCGGCGCTCAAGCAGGGCAACAACAGCAAGGGCCTGTTTGCGCGCGAATTGACCGACGTGTACTCCGCGGCCACGTACGTGGGGGACGCTGTGGTGACGCCCACCGCTGCTGCCGACTACATGGCGTGCTTCACTGAGAGCTCAGCCGGCGAGCTGGTCATGGTGGCGGTGTCGCTGCGCACCAGCGACTTTGTGTATGACGTGTTCGAGGACAACGCGGCGCGCAACCACCTGGAAACGCGGCTGGAACACCTGGTGCCGGTGGAGCTGGTGCTGCCCAGCGCCGCCGCCAGCGCCAACCTGTCCACGCCCTCGTCCAACCTGCTGCTAGACTGGGCACGGCGACGGGGCGCGCGTGTCACGCGCACCGCCGAGCTCAAGACCGCCACCGCGGCCAGGCAGTGGATTCGCACCACGTTTGCGAGCAACTCGCCGCTGCTGCAGTGCATCGCCAAGTTGCCCGAGTCCGTGGCAGTCAACGTGGCCATGCTGGGCGCCTATCTGAGCGAGTTTGACCTGCTGGGCGCGGTGAACCTTGTGGAGAGCATGCGCCAGTTCAGCGCCGGCCGCGGCAGCGATGGGCGCCCGCTGACGGCGCAGCTTGGCGCTGAGTGCCTGCGCAACCTGGAGGTGTTCCAGTTGCAGCACTCTGCAGCGACCGCCGTGGGCACGTTGTTCCACTTCCTGGACCGCTGCGTGAGCGCGCCGGGCTCGCGGCTCCTCAAGGGCTGGCTCTCCAACCCACTGCTGCGCGCTGAGGATGTGCAGGCCCGTCTGGATGCGGTGGAGCGCATCCGCGACCTGTACCTGCGCCAGGGCGTGGGCAGCGTCGTGGTCAGGAGGGAGCGTGGCCCGCCCCGGCAGCAGCAGCAACAGCAGCAACAGCAACCGCAAACCCAGGGCAACAGCCACCCCTTCCATGCGCTCATCGAGCTTCTGTCGCGCTCAGGCGACTTGGAGCAGGACATATCCACCATCTACCACCGGCGCTGCAAGCCCGCCAAGTTCATCGCAACGCTGCAGGCGATGCAAGCGCTGCTGCAGGCCGCGCGCGAGCTGGGACGTGAGCCTGATGCGCAGCTGGCGCCGTTGGTGCGCGGTGTGCTGGACACCATCGCGCGCTGCGCTCTCGAGGCCTACATTGGCTCGTGCCTGGACGTGGTGGACGTGGATGCGGCCAGCAAGTGTGACTGGGCCAACATCTTCACCGCCAGCGTGGCGCACGACAAGGTGGACGAGGGCGTGGCCGTGGGCGACGACACCGTGCACTGCATCGCTGACGCCAAGGCGGGCGTGCTGCGCAGCGAGGCGCAGCTGCAGCGGCATTTGGCGGAGATTCGCCAGATCCTTGGCATCCCCGACCTGAACTACTTCACGTGCAGCGGCCGGCGCTATCTGGTGGAGATTGCGCGCGCCAACAAGAAGGCCGTGGACCGCATCCCCGCCGATTGGGTGGAGGACCAGCACACCAAGAAGATGCTGCGCTACATCACGCCAACTGCGCAGGCGCTCCTGCTGGAGCTGTGCATGTACAGCGAGGCCACGGACCTCATCTCCAAGCGGCGCTGGAACGCGTTTCTGGAGGAATTCACGTCCCGCTACAGCTCCTTTCGCGCTGCCGTGCAGGGCCTGGCCACGCTGGACGCGCTGTCATCGCTTGCGCTGGTGAGCACGGGCGCAGGGTACTGCAAGCCCGTGCTGTGCGCGGGGCAGCGCGTGCTGCGCATCGTGCAGGGGCGCCACCCGGTGGCGGAGTCGCTGTGCAACACCTTCATCGGCAACGACTGTGCGCTGAGCGAGCGCGGCACCGAGGTCATGATCGTGACGGGGCCCAACATGGGCGGCAAGTCCACGTACATACGCGGCGTGGCGCTCATTGCCGTGATGGCCCAGGTGGGCTGCTTTGTGCCCTGCGCAGAGTGCACCACGGGCCTGTTCGATGCGTTCTACACGCGCATGGGCGCAGAGGACGATTTGGCTGCTGGGCGGTCCACCTTCTTCTCGGAGCTGCTGGGCACGTCGTACATTCTGCAAAACGCGACAGACCGGAGCCTCGTCATCATTGATGAGCTGGGCCGCGGCACGTCCACCTACGACGGCACCGCCATTGCCTACGCGACGCTCAAGCACATTGCAGAGACCATCCACTGCCTGTCCTTCTTCGTCACGCACTACCCCGTGCTGGGCAACCTGGCGCTGAGCCATTCCAACATTGGCAACGCGCATTTGTCCTACTTGCAGGGCGAAAGCAACGATGACCCCATCACGTTTCTCTACCAGGTGAAGCCCGGCCTGGAAACGCGCTCCTACGGGCTCAACGTGGCGCGGCTCGTGTTTGCCGGCATGTTTGATCATCTGCTTGCGAGGTTGGGGAAATCGTCTTGTGCGCGCCGCGTTCCCACGTGACATTTGGCTGCCTGCATTCAGGGCCAAGGTGGAGAGCCACCGCATGGAGCGTCTCGAGGCCAGGAGGCGCGAGAGCGAGTTTGTGCAGTGAGTGGCGGCTTGGGGCTCGCCCTCGCGCCCACCCTCGATCGATTGCAGGGTGGTGAGCGCGATCCAGGCCCACGCCACTGGTGCCGTGAAGCGCTTGCTGGACGCCGACGCCGATGACAACGAGTAACAGCAAGACCGCCACCGAAGACAACAGACTTGCAAAAAGCTATTTTCTTGGCCTCTTCATCCGTGCATCGGGTTGACAGCACCTGCGGCGGAATGAGCAAACATCAAGAGCACAACGTGAGGCAAACAGTACCGCTGGTGTGGGCCTCGTAGATGGGGTTGGTGTGACCCGCAGGCATGCCGTTAGCCGACAGAGGGGCACCACCGCCAGCACCAGCGCCCGAGGCGAACAGGCCAATGGCGACTGCGGCGCAACCAGCGGCAGCGGCGGAGCCGATCACGATGCCAACCACGGCCACGCTGGAGATGCCACTCGACGAGCCACGCTGCACAGACTTGTCTGTGGGAGGCGTGTTGGTCTTGGGCGGCGTGTTGGGGGGCGTGTTAGTCTTGGGGGGCGTGTTGGGCGGGGTGTCCTTCGGGGGGCCGTTGGGCGGC
>CAZYYU010000154.1:0-7502 GCA_964651735.1 uncultured Gammaproteobacteria bacterium
TGTTTGTTGTTAGTTCTCTTTGTGTATCGTTGACTATATTTTTATTAACATAATTTTATTCTTTCTTCTTGTACATGATTATAAATTTTTAGGTGTTAGGTATTTTAATTTGTTCACCTAGTTGTAATATCTTAGGTGTTGTGTTAAACTTATCTTTACTACACACAAAAGTAAGTAAAAGTAGTAGATTATATATCTAAATAGTAGTAGTGTATAAGACCCCTCTTTTTATCTTTATTAATATCAATACTTTACAGCACTTTTTTCTTGATTCTTGGAAGTTTTTTTTCATAACTTCTAAGACTGGTTTTTGGTGTTGTTTTTGTATTGGTGTTTACCTCATGTTTATAACTTATAGGAGTTGAAATTGAAAATTTACCTTGTTGATGAAGTGATGTCAAGTGGGAAGTCTCACTGGATGTTGAACAAAATGAAGGAGTGGAACGAAAGTAATAAGTTTAAACAGTTTGTATACCTATCTCCCTTACTGTCTGAGGTTGGTGGTGTTAAGTGCAATCAGACTAACAAGTATCTAAGTGGTAGGATTCAGAAGCAGTTACCAGATATGAAGTTTAAATACCCAATCCCTGTTAAGGGTAGCAAACGTAGTCATTCTCTTGAACTCTTGCATCAAGGGGAGAATATCTCAGCAACACACAACCTATTCTTGAACCTAGATAAGAGCTGTTCTGATCTAATTAAAGAATATGATAATGTTCTTGTGATTGATGAGTGCCTAGATGCTTACCAACAGTTTAGAGGGATTAGTAAGAAGTCCCTAGCTCTTCTAATTGAACAAGGTATCTTTAGTGTAGACCAAGAGAGTTTGAAACTAATCTATCATAGAGAGAAGGACTTGTTCCCTGACGATGGTTGGGAGTTTGGGGAGTTAATCAAACTAAGTGAAGCTGGGTATATCTTCTATGTGAATGGTGAGCTGTTGGTGTGGGAATATCCTGTATCTATCTTATCCGCTTTCAATGAGGTTTGGGTGTTAACATATTTGTTTGAAGGAAGTTTTATGTCCGCTTGGTGTAAGATTAATAACATCGAAGTTGTTCGTGTTAAACCTAAGTTACATCGAAGTACAGAAGAAGTGAAAGCATACATCAAAGACTGTATTGAGGTTGTTGTTACACCATCTCTAAAGAATATTGAAAACTATTCTTACTCACAAACTTGGTGGGGAAATTCTGCCGTTGAGAGTGTTGTTGAGAAAGTTAGAAAGTCTATTACCAGTTGTGTTACGATAACAAAAGCAAAGACAGAGAACATCCTTATCACATGCCCTAAAGCTAATTGGTCTAATGATAAAACTGATTACGATACGGATTTTGTTTCTGAGCAAGGTAAGATTAAGAAGCGTCCTTTAATTAAAGGGAAAGGGTTTAGTCGTGCTGATTGGTTGTATTCAGATGCAAGAGCAACAAATGATTACTCACATAAATCTGTGTTGGTGTATTTGATTGGTAAGAATCCTAATACTGTGTTGTGGAACTTCTGTCATTCTAAAGGTGTTGATTTGGATAAAGAGTTATATGCTATTGCTAGTATGGTGCAATGGATATTTAGAGGGAGTGTCCGTAAGAAAGAAAAGATGTATCTTATTATGCCTAGTAAGGAAATGAGAGATTTGTATTTTAGATGGTTAGAGACTTCTGATGAAGATTTAGTTAAGTAAATAAAAAGGAGACTACTGTTTGGTAGTCTCCTTTGTTTTGTTTATACTTCGTTACGTGCCCAAATCATAAATTCTTCGAGTTGCATTTCACCACTCTTGATCTTATCAAAAACTTCCCTAGAATCTGTTGGTAACTTCCGTTTAGAGAAATAACGTTTTAAGTCTTCTGTGATATTATACACATCGTTTCTTCGTTTACAAACTATTACCAGTTCTTTGCTGTTCTTAACACTACCATAGTCATCGAAACATCGTTGCACTTCATACTCTGTCTCTCCAAACTTAACAGCACCATAGTAATAGAAATCCTCATCTAAACTAAATACAGTTGATATGTTCTTGTGTAACCAAGCCAAAATATCGAACTCAATAAAACCATCCGTACTATCATAACAGGTCTTTGTAAATTCACTTTTAGATTCGTATTCTATATTACTGGAACTGAACAACCAGTCTGATTCTTTAGCCGCTTGACAAGCAACCCATCCTTTCGTTTTAGGGTTGTAGTATTCTGGTAAGAATGTTGGTAATTCAGACTCATAATCTGTAATTAATACTTGTTCATCTCCACCATAAACTTCAGTACCATCTGGTAACTTATACAATAGATATTCATGTGTCCGCATTAAAATGTAGCGACCAACTTGCATGAATTGGTGTGGTTTTGAATACTTCATTTTATCTATGAAATAGTCTGGTATACGTTCCATAGTTTTCTCCTTTGTTTAAGTTAAATCAATTATACATATTTCATTTATGTGTGTCAAATAAAAAGAGAGTGGTTATCTCTCTTATGTGTTATTACAACTCTACCTTACAAATCATAGCATCAAACAAATCTTCACTTCTACCTGCACATGAATCAATTAAAAGATGCACTTCAAATAATGTTTGATACCCCTCAACAAAGAATAAAGTTCCATGTCTAACTTCTCCACCACTTAATAGAGCAACAACATTATCTCCATGTTCAAAACCATTCTCCTTGTAAACTCTAACCTTATCTTCAATTTTAATAAATTTCATCCTACATCTCCTAATCCTAATTGATCACCATACATCCCTAAAATATAATCACGATCTAACTTACCTTCAACAAACTCACGTAAAACATTCAATTCACCTTGATCAAACCCATCTTGAAAAGCTAAATTCATAGCTTCATGTTGTAAGTCATCTAATGATTCACATAAGTCCTCGAAGTCACGTCTTTTAGATAAACTCTTATGGTTATCAATTAGAAAGTCTGATGGTAATTGTAAATCTTTATACATTTTATAACTCCTGTTTTGCAATATCAAATAATAATTGAATATTAAAGTACAACTCCATAACTTCTTTAGTAGTCCTTTCTGTTAATGGAATCTTATCGAGGGTTAGCTCAAACAACCTTGATTGTAGGTTATCATAACAATTACTAGAAGCAACCCACCATCCATCAATATGTAATTCTATTACGTTTGGTTTTCTTAGTGAAACAGAATAACCTTTTATCTTTCTTACTACCTGCACGATTTACTCCTCAATTTGTTGTTTGAATGGTTGATATAAAGGTTGCCAGTGCGTCACTGTCATATCGAGGTATACACAATGGTCATCTGTCGCTCGTAAACCATCACAATCTAAATACCAATTATCATTAGTAAACCAAGCTTTCGCTATACCATTGTTACCATAATTATCAAATGACCCCACCATAACAGATTCATTACTGGTTGGTGTTCTTTCTTTAACACAAATCCAATTACACATACATAAACCCCTTAACTCATTTTACCTGTAAATAAGAACAACAATCGTTGCCAAAAGGTAAGTAATGTATAAGCATTAATCTTCTCTACCAAATCTTCATTCTCTTTTAGAAGATCGTTCTTATAATTAACTAATGTTTCATTTGTCTTAATAGCTGTATCGTGTAGACGTTTCATCTGATTAAGCTCATCTTTTAATTTCTGTTCATTAATTCCTAATAGCTTACGAATCTCAGGATCAAAAGCAACTAAATGTTCTTTTTCTTGCGCATTACGACCAAACTCTACATATCGTTCTACGCCAGCTTGTTTGATTGTGAATGGTGCGTCAATGATAAATTCCTCAGAACCTCTTACATGAATTGGTCTGTCTGGATAATTGTGAAAATTGATGTGATCACCAACCACTACAACAACATCTTCTTTTAGTGTATAAAGCTTAACTTGTCTCATAAAAATCTCCTTAAATTTAATATATGAACAATATTACACCATTATTTTCAATAAAGCAATAAAAAGAGGACATAAAGTCCCCTAATTTATTATTTAACCTTGTATTGCCATCTGAACCACCTCTTAATTTTAATTTTATGAAAATTATGTGTGCATTCGTGTTCTGTCTTAAATATTAGACACTTCACAATTAGCAGATTTAATATCAAGTGTTCATAATATGTCTGTATACCCATACCCTCACCACTTCGCTTGTAATGACACTCTTTTTCATACACCCAAGATGGAAGTATACCAAAGTATAAGGACTTAAATATTGCGTAACACCTTTCTTGTCTAGTTAACAAATTTCTCTCCAATACATCAATTTTTAATCACCAATTTATCTGTTTTATGAGATGTTTCTCCGATTAGGTCATGAACTTCGTAAGATAAGTCCCATTGAACTGTACCATAACCTAGTGATGTTGACTCTACGAAAACCCCACACTCTTTATCTGATAAACCAGTTATTTCAGATGTGTAGTCATACTTCTCACTAAGGTATGTGAGCATTGCAGCATAAGAAGAGAACACACCTTCTGTGAAATTGTCATCACAGTATGAAGCTGTTAAAACATAAACCTTACTCATTTCTTCTTACCCTTTCGTTTATTTCGTAGTTTACGAGAAGCTCGTAGTTTCATACGTGTTGAATGTTTAGGTATAGTTTCTTTCCACTTCTCTTGTGTTTCGTTTACTTCTCGTTTCATCCAAGATTCGTCTGACCAAGTACAATCTACAAACTCTACGCCATTTTCTGTTTGTTTATATATGCCCTGAACAGAATGATCAGAATTGGAAGCTAAGTCCCAAGATATGATTGTTACAGCAGTCTCAACTTCCTCTTTAAAACCATCTCTACCTTTGTTGATAAGTTTACTGAAAGTAATACGTTTACGAATACTCATCACAACAAGTGTAACAAGTAAAACTATAAACGATAAAATAAATAATAACGCAAATACATCCATTAATTAATTCTCCAGCAAATAAGCAAGATCATCAATATCTGCTTCCATTAAATCGTCAATTGTTAAATCTGTTGTAGCGTAGCTGTAGTATATAGGCATGGACTTATACCGAAGAGTCACAACCTTAGCATTTTCATAACAATCTGAACCATCATGAAAATCAAACGAACTTAACACCGACTTAACATAATCATGATGTTCGTCATCTTTAATAAAGAATTTAAACCCTTTATGTTTCATAAGAAATCTCCTACGCAAATCAAATAGACTTGTTTACCAAACTCATTACTCAAATAAGCTTTAGCATATTTACTCTCAACAATATTTAATTGATAAGCAGCGTATGTAATTTCATCTAAGATAAGTTTAATAGCTTTCTCAGCTTGTGTTGTTGGTGCAGGAGCTATAGAAATAGCAACCTCATAACTAACTCCATTCTGACGAGCATTAGATACATCTTCTGCAAACTCAGCAATTGATTCACATAATGTCAACTCAACACCAACTGGGTTTAACAGTGTTACGTTTAACGAGTTATCTACAATCTGCGAATAAGCTGGTGAGTATTGACAGGATATAAGTAATACACTAAAAACGCTTAGTAGTTTATTTTTCATCTTAGTTCTCCCATTCTAAACCATCGTACCAATCTTCACGGACATTTAGAAGTTTAGTAAAACCTGTTGATTCACAAGAAGGGTGCTCTTTAAATTCCCACCACTCTGATCCGTCATATTCACCTCGTTCTAACCACCAGTCTTTTCCGACCACTAAAAGAGAACCTGCAATCTCGTTACCTCCGTATCCGCTGTCATACTGAAAGTTCGAGATACTTTCAAAATTAGACCACGTTGTCTTCTTCTCTCTGTCGCCTACCCAAATAACATCATCTGGTGATTTACCATTACTCTTTAATACTTCTAAGGTTTCTTGAAGTAGGTTTGTCATTTTAAAATCTCCTTAATTAATTTGTTCTCTAAACATAATACAACTAGCTAACCATTGTCAACAGGTAATGTAAGTTTATTATCAAATACCCAATTCACACCACCTTCTCTTAGAATGTTTACACTATGTTCATACAATTCACCACAACTGATGTGGTTATAATCTAATTCAGGTGTAACTACTTCACTCAATCCACTATTCACAATACTACAGGAACACATAGGACAACAACCAAGAGTTGTAAGCATTGTTAAGTTATTAACATCTACATTCAACCTTAAAGCATTGATTAAACATCCTTGTTCAGCGTGCAGTGTGTATAAGTATTTAAGAGGTCTTGAATTACGTTCTGAGTTGTGGTTAACACCTCTTGGTAAATCATTCCATGAACTACTTACAACAACCTTTCTATTAGTATCGATGATCAAACTACCAACCTTTGTGTTCTCATCTTTAGACATCTTAGCTGTTGTGTGCAAGATATTAGTGAAGTAATCTTTCCATCTGTCAGATAAGTTATTCCAACTCATTATCCTCATACTCTTTATATTGTTCGTAGGTTTGCATAACACTTAAAATTTCTTCTAATGTGTTAACTCTGGTCAACATTTGGTTTTTAACACTGAGAATGTGACATTTAGAAGCTCCTTCTCGTGTATGTTCCATCTTTTGTTTAATAGAAGACTTTAGTACTTCCCAATGTTGGTTATCCATTTAACTCTCCTTAACTTTACGTGTAATCAAAATACCACTTAACTTAAAACTATCTTCATCAACATCAATGTAGAACTTAGTTAAACTATTATTACCTGAAGATAAAACATTCTTAAAGTAGGCAAAATCTCCTCTTGGTAAGACAATAACAACTTCTTCTGTGTTAATTCCCAAACGTCTGGTCGATCCGTTTATAGAAAGTAACGCTTTCTGTAAGTCATTCAAAGCTTGTATTTCTTTAGTGTCCATTTGAAGCTCCTAAATACCTTGTTTAAACTTACCATCTTCGATTAACCAAACTTCTTCTGTACTCCACTCACCTTCATGTGAGCCTGTCTTCAATAAATCTAGTACAAATACTTCATCCGCATTATCTTCACCAACCTCAGCTAACACTTCCAATTCTAAAACACTATAAGCAATACCAATTCGATCTTCTACAAAAGATTCAATACTATCATAAATCTTAGTTTCTAATCCATTTTCATCAAAATCTGCATTAATGTATAAAAGTTGCATAACAAATCTCCTAAATAATAACTTTCTTAACCTTTCGTGATTTCTCGCACTTGCGACACTCTTCCCAATATTCATCATCAAAAGGACTAAGTTCTCGTTCATAACGATGTGGAATACAGAATAGTTGCTTTAAGAATTTAAGTATCATACAATTCCACCTTTTTCTTCGTAACAATCATAACACAGGTTTCCGTAATCTTGATGTTCTTGAAAATCACACTCTCCGTCAACCTTACCACAACGATCACAAGTCATCTTAAACTCAATATCCTGTTCAACGTAGTCTTGGAACTTACCCCAAGCAAACTTTGTAGCGTTCATTGAATATTGATCACCAAGGGTTTCTTGTAAGTGCTCAATAGCTTTCTTAAAAGCTTCTTTGATTACTGGTTGACAATCTTCATAACTGTAAACTTTAGACAT
>CAZYYU010000155.1:0-3054 GCA_964651735.1 uncultured Gammaproteobacteria bacterium
CAGCGTGGAGCCTCCCAGCGGCACCCCCGCCACTGCTAATGATGATGCTGCCCCGCAAGGGGGCAAGCGCGCCTCTGTGGCAGCGCCCGCGGAGGGGCAGCAGCTCGAAGAGCAGGCTCAGAAGATGCCGCAGAAGCCACGGCCACAGCAGCAGCAGCAGCAGCAGCAGCCGTTGCGTCAGGAGCAGCACGAGCTGGAGAAGTTGCAGAGGCGCCGCAGGGACAGGCGCAAGTCTGTGGAGGAGACGTGGGAGCAGCGCGATGCAAGGATGCAGGCGGAGGAGGTGACCCGCGTCACGGCAGAGTACGCCCAACGACGTGAGGTGGGGCGTTCTTTGCGCTCCTTTCCCTCGTCTTCTCACACCCACAAGGACCTGCTGCGTCGCCGCGCGGCGCTGGAGGAGGAGCGCGTGGCGCTCGAGCTGCGTCGCACGCCCGACGTGGGCGGCCGCGCTGAGGAGGAGGTGGTGGTGGTTCTTCGGCCCCGTCGCTTTGCCCGCTGCTGACGGCTGCGGTGCAGACTGTGCCGCAGAAGCTGTTGGGCGGCGACGGAGAGCAGCTGTCCAGCGCCATTGACTTCGTCAGCATCCCCAACGAGCTTGAGGCCAGGCTGGATGCGGAGGACCCGCAGGTGAGCGCGAAACTGCGCGCGCGTGAAGCGCACAAACCTGACACCTTTGCTGCGCCCAGGGCGCAGTGCGGCCCACCATCATCAACGTGGGCGCCACGTGGGACAAGCGCTCGCAGTCGTCGCTGCTTGCTCCTGGTAGAACCCACGCTCAACTATTTGTTGCACGCATCTGCTCACGCCCTGGACCGGTCCAGCGTCGCACAAGGCGCTGGGCGTGGCCGAGCAGAAGCTGGAGAAGAACGCGTGCCTGGACCTGCTTGACGCGCTGACACGCAGCGGCGGCCTGGCGCTGGAGGATGTGGCGCTGCACGTGGTGGTGGGCAGCACGCACTGCTTCCATAAGTCGCTGCTGGCCACGCTGGTGGAGGACAACGTGAACCCCATCGAGCGCTTCGAGCAATCTCTGGTAAGGAGTCCCTCCCTTGCACGCCGCGTTGTCTGGCTCAGCTGGCTGCGCAGTTGGTCTTTGCGGAGGTGGTCTCAGGACAGTCTCGAGACACCCTGGTGCAGCCTCGGTCACTGTGAGCTCCATGAAGGGTCTTGTGTACGGCTTTTGGGGCACTTCGACTCGCACCGAGGCGTCCGCGCTCACGGCGCAGCTCAAGCTGCTCAACGCTGGGTGGAAGGGCACCGCGGGCCAGCTGGGTGAGCAGGAGACGGCGGCCTGCCTGCCTGGACGTGACACGCTGCCTTTAGAGGTGCTGCCCGGCGTGGATGGACCTGTGTGCTGTGTGGGCCTGCAGCCGAAGGAGACTGCGTCGGCAGAGGGCAGCACGATCCGTGAACAGGACGATCGCGTGCGCAATGCCGTGGCTGGCGCGGCTCGGGCCCTGGTGCAGCGCGGAGCGAGGTATGTGGGCAGCCCGCGCGTGCTGTGCTCACCCACTGTGCAGGCACCTGGTCATTGACCCCATGGGCTCGCCGCAGGCCGCAGCAGAAGGAGCCACGCTGAGCGCCAATGGCTGGCAGCTGAAGAAGCCTGGCACCGACGCTGCAGCGGGAGAGGAGGCGCCACGGGCGCGCGACGTGGTGGTGGAGCCGCTGGAGCCCAGCGCCGGCTGGGATCGCGGGCTGGTGTTGGCGCGTCACGAGTTACGAGCGCGGGACTGGGCCAACATGGTGAGGACAAGGGTTTGTCACCGCCATCCTGCTGACCGTGAACAAGGCGCCCAACCTGCTGCACGCTGAGACGTTTTGCGCGGAAGTGACTGCGTTGTTCGCGGAGCGCCAGCACTGTGAGGTGATTGTGCGCGATGAGCAGTGGCTGCACGACAACGGGATGAACGGCGTCTTGGTGGTGAACGCGGGCTCGAGCAGGCCGGCACGTCTGCTGGAGATCCACTACTCTCCGCCCAAACCCAGCACCGCCAAACGCGTCGTGTGAGCTCCACGCTGGCTTGCTGTTGGGTGGCCGCCCCTCACGTGCGACGGCAGGCTGGTGGGCAAGGGCGTGACGTTTGACAGCGGTGGGATCTCCATCAAGACGGCCAACAACATGCACCTGATGAAGGGCGACATGGTGTGTGGCACCCAGCTTCGATTGGGCGCTTCTCATGCACCGTTCCCTCCCCCCAGTCTGGAGCCGCTGCTGTGGTGGCCGCGCTGGCAGGCATCGCGCAGCTGGCCGTGCCGGTGCCGAGTGAGAGCGTTCTCCCGCGAGGTTTTTTTGGCTGTTGGTTTCACCGGAGGCCGCCCAGCGTCCGTGATTGTGCCGCTGGTGGAGAACATGCCGAGCTCGAGGTTTGGCGCCATTGTGCTCCAGAAGAGGGCGCTGACACGTTGCACAGCGCCACAAGGCCCGGCGACGTGTACAAGGCCAAGAACGGGAAGTTCGTGGAGGTCATCAACACAGACGCAGAGGGTCGCCTGATTCTGGCCGACGCGCTGTCCTACTCTGGTCAGCTGGGCTGGGGCTGCGCTGCAAGGACTCATTTGCTGCAGATCACCTGGACGCGAGTCACGTGGTCGACGTTGCCACGCTGACGGGCGCCATCACTGTGGCCCTGGTCCGCCACGTGTGGTGCTGCTGGGCGCGCGCCACTCACGCAGTCAAGCCGCGCAGGGCGACGCTGCGTTCGGGTGCTTTGCGCGCCACCAACACGGCTGGGACGCCATTCGCGACGCGTCCGACAAGGCAGGGCAGCCTGCGTGGCGCATGCCCATCTTCCCGCGCTACTTGGAGTTGATGAAGGTGCGTGCTGGGCCTCGCTGCTGGCTGAACTCACTTTGGATCAAGAGCGAGTGCGCGGACATTGCAAACGCGAACACGTCTGGCCAGGCTGGGTCCGGCACCGCTGCAGCGTTTCTGAACGAGTTCGTGGCCCCGTCTGCCAACTGGATACATCTGGACATTGCCTCTGTGATGCACAGCACAGCCCCGCGCGGTGTGCTCTCAAAGGGCATGACAGGTTTGCATCATCATCG
>CAZYYU010000155.1:3154-7488 GCA_964651735.1 uncultured Gammaproteobacteria bacterium
ATGATGCTTTTGCTCACGCAGGCATCCCGACGCGCACGCTCATCGAATTCGTGTCTGCGCTTGCCGCCGACAAGCAATAGAGGGTCTGCCGCTGGGGGGAGTGCCAGGCGCCCCTTACCGGCCCTCCCAATGTCTGAGGCCATGCTGGCCGTGCTCAAGAAGCACTTTGGGTTTGCGGCCTTCCGGGCGCAGCAGAGCGAGGTCATCGAAGCGTGCTTGGCCGGACGCGACACATTGGTGGTGCTGCCCATGGCCAGTGGCAAGTCGCTGTGCTACGCCATGCCAGCGTTGCTGCGGGCGCGCTGCATGGTCGTGGTGTCGCCGCTGCTGTCGCTCATCGAGGACCAGCTGCTTCGGTTCCAGGCGCAGGGCGTGGCCGCGGCGCAAGTGGAGGGCGGCTCCAACGGTGACGCTGTGGTGGACGACGTGCTGGCGGGCCGCTTGCACCTGTTGTACGTCACGCCCGAGAAGCTGGCCAACTGGAGCGCGCATCTGACGCGATTGGGCAACGCGGGAGCGCTTTGCGGCGTGGCCGTGGACGAGGCGCACTGCATCAGCACGTGGGGCCACGACTTTCGGCCGGCTTATCAGGCGCTGCGCAACGTCAAGACCTTGCTGCCGCAGCTGCCTGTCATGGCACTCACGGCCACCGCCACGCCACGTGTGCGTGATGACATTGTGCACACGCTGGGCCTGCGCAACTGCTTCGTGGCGTTGGCGTCCTTTGACCGCCCCAACCTCACGTTCCTGACCTGCCACAAGGCCAAGAAGGCCGGCTACGAAGCGCTCGTGGCCGCCATCGAAAAGCATGCAGGGGAACAGGCGCAGGTCATCGTGTACGGGCGCACCGTGGCCGCCGTGAACGAGATTACGGGTTCGTTGACTTTTGCTGCTTCTGCTGCTGCTGCTGCTGCTGCTGCTTCTGCTGCAACCGTGGGCCTCTCACCGTGTATGCAGCCTTCTTGCAGCGCCACCGCGTGCGCGCTGATGCGTATCACGCACAGATGGACACTGATGCCCGCATGCGCGTTCAGCGCTCGTTTGCGCAGGGCACGATCCAAGTCATTGTGGCCACCGTCGCGTATGGCATGGGCGTGAACAACCCCTCGGTGCGGCTGGTGGTGCACTGGGGCGTGCCGGGCTCGGTCGAGGTCGCCTTGAATCAGCTGTGCTGCGTGTTGCGCAAAAGTCAATTCTTTGCGCAGGCATACTACCAGGAGGCCGGTCGTGCTGGGCGCGACTCTTTGCCAGCCACGTGCCTGATGTTCTGGTCCGACGACGACTTTACGCTGCAACACCGCTTCATCCAGCAGCAGCAGCAGCAGAGCAGCGCGCGCGAGGCCGCGGAGGAGGGGCTGTCCTTCATGCACAAGTACTGCCACTCGTCAGAGTGCCGGCGCGTGGTGCTGCTGTCCCGGTTCGGCGAGCGCTACGCGCAGCCCCGCTGCGGCAACTGCGACGTGTGCATGGGCGGCGCAGAGGCCTTGTCGGACGTGACGGAGCCTGCGCAGGTGGTGTTGCAAGCGCTGAGCGCGACCAAGGACTTGACGCAGGCCACGCTGCTGGGCGTGCTGCTGAGCAAGCTCCCGCAGAACAAGCGTGGCAAGGTTGAGCGAGCGGGGTTTTTGCGTTGCATCCACCCTCTGAGCGGCTGCGGCTGCTGCAGGGACTGGAGAAGCTGGCTGCATATGGCAAAGGCTTGGTGTGGAACATGCCGGAATCGTGGTGGAAGGAGCTGCTGGGCGGGCTCGTGGCGCAGGGTGGGTCGGATGTCCTGGCATTCAAACTGGTCACCCCTGTTGCGTTTGTTGTTGTTGTTGCAGGATTGGTGGCGATGCGCATGGAGTCGTTCAAGCAGCAACAGCTGTCCATTGCCTACTCCGTGTACAACCTGGGTCGCGTTCCGTGGCCCAACCCCATCCGCATGGTGCTGGACCCCGTGCCCTCCGCCAAGCGCGCTGCTGCTCGCGCCCCAGCAACCACGTCGCTGGGACCACTACACAGCGCCAAGTTGAGCTGCGCCCAAAACTCGCTGGTGCTCCACTCAGACGCTTCCAAGCAGGCCAGCAGTCTTGGACACCGCGAACCTGCTGCAGGCCAGGCTGTCCAAGCTGGCGCGCGCGCTGGCCATTGAGCGCGAGCTGGCGCTGCATCACGTGTGCAGCGCGCTGTCCATCCACCAAATGGCGGCCCAGCGCCCCAGCACGCTGGACGAGATGGCGGAGCTCGACGGCTGGGGCTACGAGCGCTGCCAGATGTACGGCGACGAGTTCCTGCGCGCCATTTCGTCCTTCTGCAAGGAGGCAGGCCTGGACCGCGCCAGCAAACCCAAGAGGCCTCGCATCGCGGTTGACGCTGAGGATCTGGACGAGTCAGGCCTCACGTGCGCCTCGTGCTGCTTCACCCTCAACCGCTTCGACATGAACTACTGCCAGCTGTGCGGCAAGCCGCTGCGGCCCGCCAAATAACAGCCGGCCATGAAGCAGGGTCAGCTTGTGTGGGGCGCGAGCAAGAAGCGCGAGCGCGTGGAGCTTGCCGAGACACCGGACGAGGCCGTGGACGACGAGGTTGAGGTCGCAGCGGCGGCGGTTCCGGCGAGACGCGCTGCCTCGGACGACGAGGACGAGGATGAGGATGAGGACGACAAGATGAGCGTCGACGACGATGACGGCGACCAAGGGGACGACGAGCGAGCCCCGGTGGTGAGTGTGTGGGAAAGGGCGCGAAAAACCATCCCCCCTTGCGCCGCTGGCGAGCGGTCCTTGAGGGGAAGCGGGCCCGCAGTAGCATGACAGCTGCTCTTGGCAGAGTCCCACGCGAACGGCAGCGTTCAAGAAGAAGGCCGTGGGCACCAGCACAGTGGCGGCGCCCTCGGAGGACTTCCACCCCATCAACGACGCGTCCTGGAAGCACGGGCAACCTGTGCCGTACGCTGCGCTCGCAGACGTGTTTGCCAAGATCGAGGTGCGGCTCCTTGTATTGTGGCTGGTGCTCCTCGCCTCAACCCCGCCCCCCAAACACCACAAGGGCACATCGTCGCGACTGCACATTATCGCGCATCTGTCCAACCTGTTCCGCAGCATCATCGTGCTGTCACCCAAGGAGCTGCTGACGGCCATCTACCTGTGCACGAACCAGCTGGGCCCATCCTTCGAGGGCCTGGAGCTGGGCGTGGGCGAGTCCATCATCATGAAGGCCATCGGCGAGACGTGCGGCAAAACGCTGCAGGTTTGTGGTGTTTGCTTCTTGTGGCCCCTTCACAAGCTCGTGTGTGCGTGTGTGCGTGCAGGTGCTGAAGCAGACGTACACCGAGCTCGGCGACCTGGGTCTGGTGGCGATGGAGTCGCGCCAAACACAGAAGACGCTGTTCCAGCCGGCGCCGCTGACGCTGGCCGGCGTGTTCAAGAACTTCCGCAGCATCGCCACCATGAGCGGCACCAAGTCGGGCAACGAGAAGCGCAACATCATCAAGAAGCTGCTGGTGGCAGCCAAGGGCAACGAGACGAGGTGCGCTGTGTGGTGCTGGTTGCTTGTTGGGCGTCTCAAGTGAGCGCGTGCAATCAAGGTTCGTTTGTTGGGTTGCCGCCTCTCAGCGCTGCCAACCACCGCCGCCACCACCACCACCACTGCAGATACATTGTGCGCTCTCTGCAAGGCAAGCTGCGCATCGGGCTGGCGGCCAAGTCCGTGCTGGTGGCGGTGGTGCACGCGCTGGTGCTGACGCCGCCCGACGCCGCGTTTCCGCCCCGGCTGGTGAACCGCCACCGCGAGGGCGACGTGCGCGGCCCCGCGCTCAAGCTGCTGCTGGAGGAGAGCGTGGCGCTGGTCAAGGAGGTGTACAGCGAGGTCCCGTCGTACGAGGCCATGCTGCCGGTGCTGCTCAACACCGCGGACATCCCACACGGGCAGGTTCGCTCTTGCCCCTTTGCCACCACACAACTTGACCCCCAAACGTTGTTGTTGCTGGGAACTTGCAGACGATCACGGAGCTGCGCGCGCGATGCCACATCCAGCCGGGGGTGCCGGTGCACCCAATGCTGGCGCAGCCCACGCGCGGCATCACCGAGGTGCTGGATCGCTTCAGCGAGAGCAAGTTCACGTGCGAGTACAAGTACGACGGGGAGCGCGCCCAGGTGCACATGGTCAACCCCAAGGTGCGCTGGCGGTGTTGTTGTTTGTTGTTGTTGCTGACTGGCGGCGTTGGCCAAGTCGTTTCGGGTGTTCAGCCGCAATCTGGAGGACAACACGGGCAAGTATCCCGACATCATCCGCGACGTGCCGCTGGTGTGTGTGTGTGTGTGTGTGTGTGTGTGTGTGTGTGTGTGTGTGTGTGT
>CAZYYU010000156.1:0-3239 GCA_964651735.1 uncultured Gammaproteobacteria bacterium
GCCCTGCGCGTCCACCTCCTTGGCGGTGCCAAAGTCGCCCAGCACCAGGCGCCCGTCGCCGGCGATCAGGATGTTGTCGGACTTGACGTCCAGGTGCACCAGACCGTGGCTCTCCACAAAGTGCAGCGCCTGCAGCAGCTCCCAGCACAGGCGGCGCGTCTCTGCCGCGGCCATGGTGCGGCCGTGCTGGCGCATGTGCTGCGCGAGCGTGGCAGGCAGGAACTCCATCACCACCGCCATGGTCTTGAGTGGCTTGCCCGTGCGCGTGTTGAGCATGAGGTCGCGCGTGGACTCGTCCACCAGCTGCACCATGTCGTCCGTGGGCTCCACAGGCCCAAAAACGCGGTACATGCGCAAGATGTGCGGGTGCGACAGGCGGCTCAGGATCTCGTACTCGGCCCGGTAGTCCTTGGCCACGGTGCGCGTCGACTTGCCGTAGTAGTTGAGCATCACCTTGACCGCCAGCTTGTCCACCACGCGCGCCAGCGAGGCAGCGCGCGGCCGGCACTCCATGACGAGCGCAAACGAGCCCACGCCCAGGCGCCGCACCACGTCCAGCTCGTCAAGCCCCATCAACACTGACAGCGCCTGCGCGACCGCTGCCTGGTGGCGTGCCAACTCCAGCTCGCGCAGCAGGTCAGCAGACTCCATCGCGACGCCCCTCTCTCAACGGCCGCGTTTAGCAGTACTGCACGCACTGAGCAGGGACCGGTTCCATCCTGTGCGGCCATCCAAACATCTTGCCCAAGCCAGTCTTGAGGCGCGGGTTGAAGCGCTTGACAGCGTCAAAGTAGAGTGCATGATGCGACGGCGTGGTCAGCAGCAGCTTGTTGTGGCCCATGTAAAAGGGCGCGAGCTTGATGTCCGGTGACATGAAGAATGCAGCAACGCCCGTGTACACCTGCAGCGTGCTGTCAACAACCACACAGCGAATCAATCAACCAAGCCCCTCCCACCTCACTCCACTCGTGGTGTCCAAAGTCGTCCACAAACACGATGCCGCCCTCAGCAAGCACGTCGTTGGCCACGAACATGTCGCTGTACACGGTGGGCAGTGTGTGGCCAGCGTCCACAGAGAACATGCGGAACTTGGGCACGCCGTCAAAGTCGCTCTGCTTCAGCTCCAGCGTCGACTTCTTGTTGATCGCCACATCCGTTTCGTTGAGGCCGAACCGCCGCAGCGAGCCACGGAACTTGGCAAAGCTGCCAGCGTACTTCATGTCCAGGTTCTTGTGCTGCTCATCAAACACGTCGCAAACCCACAGACGCTCCTCGGGCAGCGCGCCCAGCGCCATTTGCAAGAAGAAGCCCCCGTAGTGCACGCCAACCTTGGAGAAACCCCGGGGCCGCATCAGACAGACACGCGCGTGCGCAGCGTGCACGTACCTCCCCGATGGAGCCGTACACGCGCTGCTCCAGCTGCACAGCGTGCAGGAAATCCACCATGTCCAGCAGCGGCAGCGCGCCGTGCAGCATCTTCTGCGTGCCGTCGGTGTTGCGCTTCACAGCATCGCGGAACCGCATCCTGCCCTGCTCGCGCTTGGCATCGTGCACTGTTGACGTGATGCGCGCCGTGGTGCTGATCGTCACCCGCACTGGAGCGTTGCGCGGGAACCACGGCACGTCCCTGAAGATCCCAGCAAGCTCCTCTCCTTGTGGGGCGGTAGTGGTGGTGCCGGTGCTTGCACGCTCTGGCGGCGGTGCGGTGTGCCCACGTTCCCAGGCGATTCCCGGACCCCACATGGACACGCACAGACCAGCGACTGCGCCCAAGGCAAACACAGCCAACGTCTGCGCAACGCCCCCGCGAAGGGGACCCATTCGAGCCGCGCACGAATTCAATCAGGCCTATCCAAGGCTCTCCCGCTCAAGCACGACGCCGGCCATGGCAAAGCACAAGATGAGGCAGCGCAAGTCGCGTGGCAGATATGGTGCCACGCGATTGAAGCACAGGAGCGCAGTCAGCACGCGCTGTCGCACCACAGCGCTCCGAAAGAACCGGTGGCTGTGCTGCGTCCACTCCAACCAATTGATGGGGAAGTGGCACAGCCGTCTGCGACAGGCGTCAGCTGCCAAACAGGCGACAACGACGTACCGGGAGGGCTTCTTGAGGTAGCTGATGGGTTGTGGGTAAGCGCGCAACACAAAACAAGCCAAAAGGAGTCCTCACCCATACGTCAACAGCGCGCACATCATCTGCTCGTTCTGCACCGCGTGCACTGCAGGAGGAGCGGGGTGAGAATCAAACCCCCACCCACCACCACCGCCGGCATCGCACACAAGCTGCGGTCCACGCTGATGTGGTGGTCGTACAGCAGCTTGACGTACTGCAGGCTGACCTTGGACCGCATGGAAGCTGAGCCCAGGCAGGCGTTGAGAGTGCGTTCCACACCCCCTCCAACCCCCTCTCACCTCCAGTGTCCACGCCGCGCTCCAGCAACGTCTTGGGTTTGAGCAGCGTCTTGGCGGCAAGCGGCTCCACCTCCAGCGCCCTAGTGCTGCTCGTCACGCTCCAGCCACGACCAGCGCCACTCGCGCACCATCGAAGCACAAGGGGCGGCGCGAGGCAGTCACCGTTGAACAGGGTTGCCAAGTCGGCGCCCGAATCCAGCAGGAAACGCACCACCGCCTTGGAGCGTGCCTTGTGCAGCGCAGAGTTGCTGCTGCTCGCGCTGCGCAGCAGGTCAACGCCCTCGCACATGAGCCGCTCGCAGGCTGCCACGCTGCCCAGTGCAAGCGGCTCCGGCTCCCGGTTCAGGCGCGCATCATACACAGGCAGCGCGCAGTACATCGTCAAGAAGTAGCCGTTGGTGCAGGCCATGCACAGGCGTTGGAGCTGGCGCGGATCACCCTCCTGCCACAACAAGACCGTGCTGCGCCAGATGAGCGCGCAGTCAGCTGCCGACCATGCAGTCGCCTCTCGGCCCAGCAAGAGCCGCTCCAGAAAGGGCAGCTGCGGCGCAGGTCAAACGCGCGGCTCCAAACACAGCAACCCTGACCCCGCCGCAGATGTGGGTCGCGTAGTCAAACAGCACATCAGCCAGCACGCCCTCGTGCGCACTGCCGGCGCAGCCCACAAAGTGCGTCGGGCCCAGCAGCGGCACTTCGAACAGTGAAAGCGGCATGACTAGCGCAGGCATGCTGGGCTGCTGCGCAGTCGAGAGAGCACACGCGCGTAGCAGCTGGGCGTACACCTCGCGCGTGGGCGCCTCAAGCAGCGTGCAGAGTTGCTCACGGAC
>CAZYYU010000156.1:3339-6294 GCA_964651735.1 uncultured Gammaproteobacteria bacterium
TGCAGGAGGAGCCTGCGCCGCCCGTCAAGAAGGTGTCGTCAACCAAGAAGTCCACAGCTGAGGTGCGCTCGCCACCACCGCCACCGCCTCTTGCTCAGCTCGCTCGCAGGACGGCGACGTGGGCGCCACGCAAATGTCGCTGCTGGACATTGAGAAGATGATGACTGTGGTGGGCGATGATGACGACCCGCCTCAGCAGGCCAAGTCCGCTCCTGGACCCAGTGCGGGCCGCGGCAAGGGCAAGCAGATGACGGCAAGCAAGTCGAGCAAGGGCCCGGAGCCGCAACCCAAGGCCAAGGCCAGCAAGGATGACGAGCTGTACGATGACTTGATGGCGGATGACGACGCCAAGCCCGCTGCGAAGCAGCCCGGCAAGCCAGGTTGGCTGCTGCTTGCTTCATCCTGCCGGGCTGACGTGTGTGCATCAAAGCCAAGGAGCCTGAGCCTGAGCCTGAGGAGCCCAAGAAGGGCAAGACGCCGGCCAAAGGTTGCGCGCGCGCGCCCCTCATGTGCATGTGTTTGCTCATCGCTCCGCGCAGCCAAGAAGGAGGAGACTTTCGACGACCTCATGGCCGACCTGCAGGACCCCGTCACTGAGCCGGAGAAGCCCGCCAAGGCCTCTGCCGGACCGCCGCCGCCCATTCCGTCCAAGCCCAGCAAGACGGCGCTGAGCCTGGCCAAGGCCAAGTCCTCTGGTGCGCAAGTGGCTGTGGCCGCGTGGCCGTCCTGAGTTGCACTTTGCAGAGGTGCTGGGCGACGGCGACGAGGCGCCTGCCAAGGGCAGCAAGAAGGGCGCCAAGGTGGAGCCGGACGACGGCGACGAGGTGCCCGCGCCCACCAAGCTCAAGGGCAAGCCCGCGCTTGATGACGGCGACGGTGATGAGGTGCGCTGCCGCCCACTTGCAGGCTGCTGTGATGATGATGGATGGCTCTTTGCCAGGCCCCGGCCCCGGCCAAGAAGGGCGTCAAGGCGCCGCCCGCCAAGAAGCCAGGTGTGTTCGGTTTGCGTTGTTTGGAGGTGGGCCGTTGATGCCTTGTTGCCCGCCAGTGGAAGTGGAGGATGACGATGAGGAGCCCCTCGTCGTGCCCAAGAAGGGCGCCAAGGCCGCGTCTGCCAAGAAACCGGGTTGGTTTGCGTCTTGTTGTGTGCGCGTGTGTTGGTGACGTCATGTGCAGACCCCGATGCGGATGAGGACGAGGAGCCCGTTGTCGTGCCCAAGAAGGGCGTCAAGGCGCCGCCTGCCAAGAAGCCAGGTGTGCTTGGTTTGCGTTGTTTTGGCGGCCCTTTGATGCTCAACTGCCTCTTGTTCGCCAGTGGCAGTGGAGGAAGACGACGAGGAGTTTGTCGTGCCCAAGAAGGGCGCCAAGACCGCGTCTGCCAAGAAGCCGGGTTGGCATGCGTGTCGTCGTTGCTGCGTCTTCTGACCTGTTTGGCGGCCAGTTGAGGCCGACGCGGATGAAGACGACGCTCCGCCGAAGAAGGGCGCCAAGGCGCCGCCCGCCAAGAAGCCTGGTGTGTTCCGTCTGTCTCGCCACCCAAAGGGATGTGCTGACTCCCGCCGTAGTGGAGCTGGATGACGAGGACGAGGAGCCTGTCGTTGCGCCGAAGAAGGGCGCCAAAGCAGCGCCCGCCAAGAAACCGGGTGAGTTGGCTGGCCGGCTTGGTCCGCGGCTGACTGGTCGCCTCAGTGGATGCGGATGATGACGAGGACGAGCCCGTCGCGGCGCCCAAGAAGGGCGCCAAGGCCGCGTCCGCCAAGAAGCCAGGTTGGCCCACTCTCTTGCCCTTGTTTGATGCGCTGATGCCAGCAGAGCCCGAGCCCGAGCCCGACGACGAGGAGGATGTTGCGCCCAAGAAGAAGGGCCCTGCGGCGGCGGGCAAGAAGGGCGGCAAAGCTGCCGCCGTGGCCGAGGATGACGACGACGCGGAGCCTGCGCCCAAGAAGAAGGGAGCGGACAAGAAACCCGGCAAGGCGGCCGCCAAAGGTTTTGCTGCTGCCTCGACGTTGCTCGCGTTGACGCGCTCCTGTGCAGACGACTCCGCCGAAGACGAGCCTGTGGTGCCCAAGAAGAAGACAGCCGGTGCGCATCCTTCTGTTGGTGGTCGTGTTTTTCACTGCTGCTTGCAGTAAACTTTGAGGACTCTGACGATGAGCCCGCGCCCGCCAACAAGAAGAGCCTTGTGCCGAAAAAGGTTGGCTGGTTGGTGGGCTGGCTGGGCTGCTCTCTCATGGACCGCAGGGCAAGGCCGACGTCAGCGACGAAGACGAGGAACACCAGCCCGCGGCGCCGAAGAAGTCCACGTCCAAGCCGCTGCTGGTTTGTGGCGGCTGCTTCGCAGCCTCTTCTCCCTGACCCGCCGCAACAACAGGAGGCCAGCAAGAAGGCGGCGCAGCCTGCGAAGATGGCGCAATCCGACGCCAACGTGCTCAAGCTGGGTGCCAAGGTTTGCGCGCGCTCGTGCGTACACTGTGCTCTCTGCTCACCGCCTCGGCGCAGGTCAAGTGCGGCAACTGCGGGGGCGGCAACAAGGAGGGCTACAAGGTGTGCACCACGTGTGGCAAGCCCGCCGCCAAGCAGGCTGCCAAGCCCGAGCCCGCCAAGGTTTCCTCGTCTTGCTTGCCACGAAGTAGACCTGACAGCAACGCAGGGCGCCAAGAAGGGCGGCAAGCAGCAAGACGACGACGATGACGGCGACGACGATGGCGAGGATGGAAGCGACGAGGACGGGTCGGGCGAGGGCTCCGACGCTGACGGCGATGAGGAGGAGGCCGCGCTGGCAGCCGCGCTGGCCGCCAAGGGCAAGAAGGGCGCCGCACCGCCGCCCAAGGCAAGCAGATGGCGTCTGCTCGTGTGCGCGCAAGCGCGCTGACTCCACCCGCGGCTGCAGAAGGAGACCGCTGAGGACAAGGCCGCCGCGTTTCTGGCGCAGAAGAAGGGTGGCGCCGCCAAGGC
>CAZYYU010000156.1:6394-7456 GCA_964651735.1 uncultured Gammaproteobacteria bacterium
TAGGCCGCCGCGGACTTCCTGGCCATGAAGAAGGGCAAGTCGCCGCCCGTGTCCAAGAAGGAGGAGATGGTGGAGTGCGAGGGTTGCGGCCAGGTTGCTCTTCGCTCTTGGTCGTTTCCCTGGGGCAGCTCGTGACCCCTCCCGCCAGATGAACAGCACCAAGCTGCATGTGTGCCCCACGTGCGGCTCTCCCATGTCCTGGTGCGTCCGTCGTTGGGTGCCTGTTGACGCTCTGACCACTGGGCCTTGCAGGGGCCTGGTGAAGAAGGCGGTCAACGAGTACGACTCGGACATCGACGCCGGCGCCAAGGCCAAGAAGGGCGATGCCGATGAGGACGCGCCGCCCGCCGCCAAGGCAAGCACCCGCCCATTGAGTCAACCGCGCCACACTCACGCCGCAGAAACCAGCCTGGCAAGGCAGATGAGGGCGGCAAGAAGGCCGCCCAGGGATCGGACGGCGAGAATGATGGCGACGAGGAGGACCAGCCCGCCGCCAAGGTTGTGCCTGCTCTTGGTGTGCATGCAGGTGCTCATCGTCGTGCCATCAGGGCCCCAAGAAGCCCGCCGGCGGCGCCAAGGTTGGTGCATTGGGCGACGACGATGAGCAGGACGCCAAGCCCGTCAAGAAGTCGGCGGACAAGTCGCAGATTGAGGAAGACGGTGGCAGCGAGGAGGACGACGCCGCTGCCGAGTCCAAGGTTGTCTTGTGCTCGCATCCGCCGCTGCTCACTTCCCGGTCGCTGCAGAAGCCCAAGAAGGGCGCCAAGTCGAATCCCGGCAACAAGACGGCGCTTCTCAAGGACGAGGAGGAGCCGGCCTTTTTCACGCCCAAGCTTGGCAAGCGGGCCGTGCCGCCGCCCAAGGACGCGCCCAAAGAGGAGACGTCAGGTTCCGCCGTTCTCGTCGCCATTTGTGCTCACTGCTGGGTTGCAGAGCTGGCACTCAAGCTGGGGGCGTCCGAGGACTGCTCTGGCTGCGGCTCCGCGAACAAGGCCGGCTACAAGGTGTGCTCGTCCTGCGGCAAGCCCGCCCCCAAGAGCGGCAAGTCGGCCAGCAGCGCTC
>CAZYYU010000157.1:0-7449 GCA_964651735.1 uncultured Gammaproteobacteria bacterium
CTTGCAGGGCCTGCGCCGGTGCTGCTTACCGGTGTGCGCGCCGAGGAGCCTGATCCGCTGCTCAAGTGCGACTTCAAGCACGGGCTGGTGGTGCCGCTGAACCAGGAGGTTGTGGCGGGCGAGGTGGAGTTCCGCGGGCTGCGAGAGGGCTCGTTCGCGGGCCGCATCGTGGTGGAGACCACGTCGCCCATCGACCCCGCCGTGCACTTGCCCTACGCGGCGCGCGTGCAGCACGGCTCGCTCAAGTTCTCCGTGGCCAACACCACCTTCTACACGCCGTGGCCCGCCGCCTCCAACACCGCCTTCAACACCGCAACCACCACAACAACAACCAGCAGCTCCATCATCTCCAGCGACGTGCAGGAGGACGCGCAAACCTTGGACGCCGAGGACGGCACCACCTCGCTCAGCATCGTGCAGAGCCAGGAGCTGACCAACGGCTTCCCGGTGCCGGTGACGCTGTACTCGGCCCACGTGGACGACGACCGCTTCACGGTGCTGGGCTTCGTGCCGGGCACCACGTTGGCGCCCAACACCTCGTACTCGGGTCTGGCGCTGCACTATCGCGGGCCTGCAGTCACGCGGCCCCACCGCGCAGCGCTCACCATGCTCAGCAACGTGGCCAAAGTGAGCGCGCGCGCAGCCCCTCTTGTCCGTGCTAATATGCGCCCCTCATCGCAGGAGTTCTCCGTGCCGGTGTGGCTCTTCCACGGCCGCCTGCAAGTTTCCAAGGTGTCTTCCGCCGCGTGGGCCAGGCTGGGCGCGCAGCTGCACCAGCACGTGGAGCAGCACCTGGTCACCAAGGAGATTGCCAGCGCCGTGGACAGCCACCGCCCCGTGCCCAAGTTCACCACGCTGGCGCCCTCGCTGCTGGAGCTGACGGAGCTGTTCAGCGTCTTTGGCGGAGAGCAGTCTGTCCTCAACAGCGGCAGCGACGGCGATGACGACAGCAACAGCAACAACATCGGTGTCAGCAGCATCACCAGCCTCAACGCAGAGGCCGCGGCCGCCGCCGTTGACGACATGGTTTCCGTGCACGACGAGGACGCGCTGCTCATCGACTTTGGCACGCTGTCCATGAACGAGGTGCGGCGCCTGCGCCTCAACGTGACCAACCCCAACCCGCGCGACGTGAAGATCAACGTGTTCGAGTGCAACCTGCCTTCGGTGCACATCAAGTTCGAGTTTGTGTACAACCCGCAGACAGGCGCCGTCACGCTCATGGACGCCGTGGACGGCCGGCGCGACGTGTGGGTGCGCCAGTTCCAGAGCGCCATCTACAGCGTGGAGGTGTCCGCCACCACGGAGCAGAAGACGCAGGGCAAGCTGGTGCTGGGCACCGCGTACGAGCTCAAGGAGTACGTGTTGCGCTACGAGACCGTGGCCGGCGCGCTGGAGCTGTTCCCGCGGCTGCTGCAGTTCCCGCCCTCGTTTCCGGGCGTGGTGCGTTCGGCGGCCGTGCGCGGCCTCTCCACGTACCGCAAGCCGCTGTCCATCGTGTCCATCCGGTCCAACGACGAGCGCATCGTGCCCGTCATACGCAACCACACGCTGGACCCGCACGTCAACACCACGCTGGCCTCCATCCTCTTCGATCCCGGCAAGCTGGAGCCCTTTCCGCTGCCGCTCATCGAGGACTCCATCAACCGGCGCCGGCCCAAGGGCGCCGCGGATCTGCACTACATTCCCATGGGCGCCATGCGCCAGCTCACAGAGTACGGGCTGGTCAAGCGCGACATTGACGCGTACAACCAGAACGAGTATCTGTGGGGCCGGCTGCGAAACACGGGGCGCGACACCATCGACACCACCGTCACCATCCAGACGAGGTCAGGGCGGTTTTTGGGTGTTTTGTTATGGGCTGACTGACTGCAAACCCGGCAGCATTGTGGCGCAACTCGAGATGCAAGTGGTGGCCAAGCTGAAGCAGCCCTTCCTGACCACCAAGCGCGAGGTCACGTTCCCGCTCACGCAGTACGGCGAGCGCAGCGAACGCTTCCTCACGCTCAGCAACCCCTCGGACTCGGTCGTGGTCATTGACGGCGCCGCTTTTTACAACGTGTTTGAGTCGGAAGAGGACAGCGGCAGCGGCGGCAGCATGTGAGACGTCGCCTTGGTCTCTCTCCCTCTCATTGCTCACTCAACACCAGCGGCGACACTGCCGACAGCGTGGTGGACGCTTCCTTCAATCTGGACGCGCTGTACGCCGCTCGCGGTGGCCTCAAACTGTCGGCGCAGCCCATTGTGATTGCCCCTCACGAGGAGCTGCGCTTCGGGCCCGTCACGTTCCAGCCGCACCTTCGCACGGGCACGCATGAGGCCATGCTGCTGCTCAAGAACAACTTGACGCTGTTCCAGCCCGTCAGTCTGGTGGGCGAGGGCGGCACCGCCGTGGTGCGGCTGCTGGACGCGGCCCAGCTTCCCATTCCGTACCACATTGCGCTCAACCGCAGCATCGACCCGCTGCTGTACCGCATGCGCGCGTCCAACGTGGGCCCGCCGCTGCGCACACACAAGGGCACCGTGGACTCGGAGGGAAAGGTGATTGCCCTTGTGTGTGTGTTTTTGGTGGTGCTGAAGCGCGCAACAAGGGGCTGCCGGTGGCTTTTCAGCTGCTCCCCAAACACGCTGCAGCGTGCACAGCCAGAAGCGTTGCAGCAGCGGCAGCCGCTGCCAGCTCTGCGGCCACTGTGGCTGCGCCAACGCCCGTCGTCAACCTGAGCCACACCTTCTCGCTGTGCAACATGGGCTCGATGCCGCTGGTTGTGCGCGGCACCTACGTGGGCTCCAGCGAGTGCAGCGGGCGCGGCTTCACCGCGTCGCCCTGTTTGCGGGACGCGGTTCTGGCGCCGCAGCAGTCTGTGGCCATTGCGGTGCACTTTGTGCCCGACTTCATGGCCGCCCAGTGCCACGAGCACCTGCGCTTCGTGACGTCGGTGGGTACCATTGCGCTGCCGGTGGAGGCCACCATCCCGCTCGACGTGCTGGCCACTTGCCACTTTGCGACGCCAGAGCTGCCTGCGCGCGCCAGCAGCGTGCTGCGTGCGGTGCTGCTGCTGTCGTTTGTGGTGGTGGTGGCGGCTGCCGTGGCAGGGCTGCTACAGCCTGCTGCGCCTGTGCTGCTGCCTGTGGTCGCGCCCTCCAGCAGCGGTGGTGGTGGTGGTGGTGGTGTGACGGACGGCTCGCTGGCCCTTCGTGAAGTGCTGGGCGACCTGGACGTGGAGCCAGTGCAGGACAAGCAGCCGGTGCCCAAGGTCGAGTCTGAGGAAGAGGGCTCCGTGGAAGAGGCACCGCAGCCCGTGGTGACAACGCCTGTGGCGGTGGCTGAGCCGGAAACTGCCATTGTCCAGGCCGCCGAGGCTCCTGCTGAGCCCGTGGTTGCCGCTGCTGCACCTGCGCCGGAGCAGCAGGCCGAGCCGCAGCCCCAGCAGCAAGCGGCGCAGCCGCAACCCGCAGCTGTCAGCAAGGGCTCCAACAAGAAGAAGGCCAAGAAGGCGCGCCGCGCTTCGGGCGACGTCTCGTCCAACAACAAGTCCACGGAGGACGAGGCGCCTGGCATCGTGAAGGAGACGGTGGCCATCCCGCCCAAGTTTGCGCGCGTCTCCTCGTCGGGTTCCGAGCTGCAGCGCGAGCGCGAGCGCGACCGCCGCATGTCCGAGGACAGCAGCCACGCCGAGTCAGAGAGCACCAGCAGCGACGACAACGACAAGCTCGGTAAGAGGCAACATAGCCGCGTGTCTTGGCTCACACCAAAAAGGCACGATTCTGTCGTTGCGTCTGGAGGCTACGCCGGACCTGTTCGACACCAACTCGTTTCGCGCTCGTGTGGCGGAGCTGTCGCGCACGGACGTGAAGCGCGTCCGCATCCTGTCTTCCACGGGCGGCCCCGGCAACACGCTTTGGGTCGAGTGCATGCTGCTTGACGCTGGCGACAAGACCAAGAGCAACGCGCTCAAGGTGCTCAAGGCCGTGCGCAGCGGGACTGCCATCAACGGGCTGAACGTGCTCGACGGCGTGCTGGGCACACCGCCGCGCTCCGACATGCTGCAGCCCATCCACCAGCAGGTGCCCAAGGACGCGCGCCCCACTCGCAGCAGGGAGCAGCGCGTGCCGTCGCCGTACGGCGGGGAAAGCAGCGCGGCCAACAAGAAGGAGGGCAGCAAGAAGGACGGCAAGAAGCAGCCCCACCACGGCGCCAAGGGCACGCCCTCGCCGCCGCCGCCGTCCTTTACGAGCGCGCCTCCCGACGCTTGGGGCAAGCGCGCGCCCGTTCAGCCCGCAGTCTCGGCCCCGCCGCGCAAGGTGAGGCGTTTTGTTGCACGTTTGTTGGTTCTTCACCCCACCCCTCTGCAGCAGATCCAGCCGGTGGCCCACCCTTACAAGCCCACGGCGCCGCCCGCGTCCTCGTTTGAGCGCGCTGCGATCCGTCCCGAGGACCCTCGCAGGCAGCCCGCAGACTTCCGGCCGCAGCCCTTTGCGCCCACTCCCACGGCGCCGCACGAGCCTTGGTCTCACTCGCTTGCGCCGCCCACGCGCATCCTGCAGAAGGCCAGCTCTGCACCCGCGCCCGCCGTGCAGCCTCTGATGGCGCAGCCTGCTGCGGTGCGCGCCGGCACTACGAGCCTTTTGCAGCAGCAGCAGCCTTACCAGGCCTACCAGCAGCAGCCGCAGCAGTTCCAGGTGCGTTTCTTTTGCAGTGAGGGGTGTGTTATTGACGCGCCTTTCGCCAGGACCTTCGCCCTCCCACTGCCATCTCGGCCGCCTCGCAAGCGCGCCCCAAGCGCGTGTTCCAGCCCGTGGATCTGTTCCAGGAGCCCGCACTTGACAGCCCAGGTAACCCCTTGTTTCCCATGATTTGTTGTTGCTGACCATGCGACACCAGCGCCTGCTCCGTCGCTGCAACGCATGCCTTCGTCGGGGCCCTCCTCGTTCCTGCTGCCTGCGCCGCTGGTGGACCTGGAGCCTTCGCCGTCGCCGCCCGCGCAGCTGGGCCAGTCGCTGCTGCCGCGTGACCTGCTCGTCACGTCCGGCGGCACGCCCCACGCCGCAGTGTTGGGCGAGGCGCTGCTGCACGACGGCCGCGGCGTCAAGGACGTTACCCCGCTTCGCGGCGGCGAGCGCTTCGTGCCCTTTAAGGTGAGACTCCTCTTACTGGTGAACGGTTCCTCACCCTTTGACAGGCGAGCGAGATGCAGCCGCGCCCTCCCGTTGTGGTTGGAGACGTGCCGCTGAGCAGCGTCGGCAACAACAACAACAACGCGGACGCCGGTACCCACGGTTTGGTTGTTGTTCTCCTCCCCTTTGACAGAGCACAGGGTCTCTGGGTCGCTCTCTGTTCGTCGACTGGGCCGAGGGTCGCGGGGCCGGCTCCACGCCCGACTTTGGCACATCGCTCATCTCGCAGGTTTGTTTTGGGCCCGCTGCGGTGCTGTCCCCCTCTCACCACAGCGCGCAGCTTCGCGCTCCAAAGGGCCCGCCGCCGTCGGCCACGCTGCTGGACCACGAGGCAGACGGGCTGTTCTCGTCGCCGCTGCAGTGGATGGGCAAGGACGAGCTGCTGCTGCCGCCGCTGGACACGCTGCCCCCCGACACCGTCACCGCTCCGTCCAGGGTCAGTGCTCGACCCTTTGTTTTGTGCACTTCTCATTCTGCAACCAGGCCGCCGCGGACTTTGCCACGCAGTCAAACTTCTTTTCGCTGTTCCAGTCTTCTGCCGACAAGGCCAACGGCAACGGCGCAACCAAGAAGTGATCTTCGTATTCTATCGACATTTTGTATCTATTTTTTTGGAAACTACTTGCATCGACGATGATGTGGTGGTAACGGTTTGCTGCACGAACGTGGGGGTTTCGTTCTTGCGGTGCAACGCGCGCCATCTCAGTGGGGGAAGGAGATGGGAATGGGGGATGATGATGTTTCGCGTCTGCCAACGACTTTTTGGCTCGGAGAAAGACGCACTTTTGGGGGGAAAACAAAGTGTGAAACTTGTGATTCAGAGGTCGATGGCTTGTGTGGCGAACTCGCGCGCAAACGGCAGCACGTTGCCCTCCTTGTTGCGGGCGCTGCTCAAACTGTGAGATGAGCACCTGTGAAGGGAAGTGGGCGTGCCTGTTGTGGTCCTCCAGAATGCAGAAGGTGATGGCGCGAAAGCAGCCGTCAAACTCTGCGATGCATGATGAGTGGGGGCAACAGGAGGCTTGGTCGCACCATCGCAGGCCGTGTGGAACAGCGACGCGACGTGGTCAGGCGGGTTGCGGAACGCGCCGCACTGTGCTGCAGTGTTGGCATGGAAAGCTGCAGCACGAGAGCACCAACCCCGAACGCGCTCAACACGACGCCTGGAAACAGATTGGAGAAGACCTAAACCCCGGCAGAATCGCCGCACCGTCAAAGCCCTGCTCGTGCGCAGCCCACAGCACGCATCGCATCTTGGCCAGCATCGTGGCGGCGTCGTCGTCTTGCAGGCGGCCTTCGCGGCTCAGCCTCGGCCTGTTCAGGGCTGCACACGCGATCACACCGTACTGCTGAGGCTGCGCGCAGAACGCATATCCCTTTGCCTCGGATTCACGGAAGAAGAGCACGCCTTGTCCCACCGTCAGAGGGACAGGACAAGCAGCCAACAAGGCAACCGTGGCTGACGATGCAGCCGTGCACGGGAAGCGGGTATCGCGAAGCTGCCACGCGCTGACCGTGCACTTCACCGCTGCTGTCCTCGATGGCTTCGAAGTAGTTGGATCGCCGCATCAGGTTCTCCTCCTTTGAGCGCAAGGGGTGACGCGAGCAACGTGCCAACAGCAAGCACCCACCTGAGCACCGCAACCTCCGCGATAGCCGCCTCCGGGCGTGTTGGCGTTGGCCATGTTCAGCACGCACACGGCCTTGCATTCCTGGGCTGCAGACGAGAGAGATTACAAGGCAGCAGTGACGGCAACCTGAGTGTTTTGCAGCCACGCAGCGCCCTCCATGCAGTCTCCCCGAAGCACTGTCAAGCTGGTGCGTGGCCACTTGCGATCCGCTGCAAGGACGCGCGTTGGATTCGAAACCAGACAAACCGCCACAGCAACCTTTTGCAACCGCTGGCACCGCCGCAGGAGGCTCCTTGTACACTACGGTGGCGGTGCGGAACCGCTCCCTCAACGCTGCGTTGTCCAGCACGATGCAGCCTGCACCAGACGGATACAGGCCCTGCGCAGACACGTCAACCGCCTGCGGACGCTGGGAGGCCATCGCACTTGCTCCACCCAATGCCACGTCTGGCGCTGGATGACTAGCCGCAGCGCCTTGAGCCGATTGGGGTTGGTGCGCGCCAGTTCCGCAAACGTTCTCGACCAGCGCTCAGCGTCGTGGGCGGTGGGCTCCTCCCGACGCTCCAGCGATGGCCAGTCCGCGCTCGGCTCCGTTGCAGGGCTCTCCGTTCCCGCACGCCATGGAGATGACATGCCCTCAACC